>JAGLTS010000073.1 GCA_023135165.1 Phycisphaerales bacterium
CGCAAGAAGGTCGCTCGCAAGAAGGTGACCCGCAAGAAGGTGGCCCGCAAGAAGGTCCGCCGGTAGGAGCGGTGATCGCCAGGCAGGCGAGATGAACATCGCGGGTATCCAGAGCCTTGTCGCCGGATTCCGCCATGTGCCTGAGACGTATCAAACGGGAGCGGCCTTGCCGTTCCCGTTTGCAATTGCGCGTTGACGGTCGGCTGCGCGTGCGATCCGCACACCCCCGCCCGCACATTCAGCCGCATCGTGATCGGTGGGCTCGTCAGGCAGCCTCGCCGGGCTTGGTGATCTTCAGCGGCGCGTCGGCCGGCTCAACCCAGTCCTCGCAGTTGCTCAGCTTGAGTTGCATCGGCTGCACCTTGCGGTACCCCAGACGACGGATCACCTCCAGCACGTCGGTCCATGAGGGGAACGACTTGCCGTTGACGCGCTTGAACGCATCAACCGCCATGATGAAGAGGAACTGCTCTTGGGTCATCTCCCCTTCTTCCGCAGCACGCGAGAAGTCCGTCCGCCGACGACCGGGGCCTCGACGCTGCTCAAGCCCCGTCGGAGCGACGGCTGCGCACTCGCGCCGGTCCAAGCCCATTCGGCGATCGACGACATCTCGACGGTCATCGGACGTCTCGGGCGCGGGTTCCTTGGAATCCTCGACGAAGGGTTGTTTGCTCACAGCCGGTCTCCAGTCCACGAGGCTGATCTCCGCGCCGCAGCCAATGCACGAACCTCGCCGCGTCGCGATCGTCGCTGAAACGCTCCCATGACTTCATCGTCGTGATCCGATGCAGCGATAAGGTCGTTTTCCGATCCAGCGCTCCCGCCCCGCTCGCTGTGCCGTGCGGAACTGCGGCGCACAGCCGATGCGGTCTCATAACGCATCCGTCGGCACAAGCACCGCAACACGCCCTGTGCGTCGCCGATAGACTACGATGGCCTCAGGCGCGCGATGCGCCGTGTCCGTTCGCCGACTTGTCTTTTGTTCGGGTGCCGATGATGCCCAAGGAACCGCGTGAGCAACAGCAGATCGATCCCCTCGCAGCCGCGCTGGCGTGGGTGGTCCCAGGTCTGGGGCACATGTTCATCGGAGATATCCGCCGAGGTGTGTTGCTGCTTGTCGCCATCCACCTGATGATGCTGACCGGCCTGCTCATCGGCGGGATCGACGTTGTGGATCGCAAGGATGACCGGTGGTGGTATCTAGGCCAGATGCTCGCGGGTCCGATCCCGGTCCTCGTCGATCGCTATCACCAATCGCAGAAGGTCGTCATCCGGAACGGGAGAACCACCAAGCTCGCGCCGCCTCCCCCCGGTGAGGATGTGCCCTTCGAGCCATCGCTCGCGCGTGTCAACGAGCTGGGAACGCTCTTTGTCACACTCGCGGGCATGCTCAACCTCATGTGCATCATCGACGTTGTTCAGCATCCTAAACGCGAGCGCAGGCACGCGGCGGGTGTTGTCGGTTCCGTGGAGGCTCGCGAACGATGATCTGCACATTCCTCCTGGCATGGCGACCGTTTCTCGATCCGATCAACTGCCTGCACGACTGGTGGTGGGTCATGCTCGTGCCGCTCGCCGCGTTCATCGCCGTCATCTACAAGGCGATCCGCATGCCGAACCTGCGCAAACTTCCCTCGGAAGCCGCTGTGCTCGCCGTGCAGATCGTCTTGGGCATGATCGGCCTGGCCATCGTCATCCACGTCATCGCTGAGACGGCCACGCACTCGGCGCTCTGATCGTCACGCTCCGCATCATCGACGCGAGGTGCTGCCGGCGCGCGTCAGTACCCCCGCGCCGCAACCGATCGTCCCGGTCGATCCAGATTCGTGACCAGGTAGCGCAGCGCATCGGCAGCGTGGTCCGGACCGTCCTTCACCGGGTTCTCCGCATCGGGTTGATCGGGCGGGTAGTGGTACCTTTCCAACGCTTCGATCAGGTTGACGCATCGCGGGTCGATCAGCAGCCGAGTGCGCCCGTCGGCCGGGCTGAGTCGCGCACGCACCGATTCGATCCCATCCGCAACCCGCATCCGTCGCACCTTCGGCGCAAGGCCGGCCCGGCGCAGCAGCGTCGCTGTGTTCGTGCCCATGTGTTCGTGGTACTGCAATCCCGCCGGGTCGATCCCGATCCACGCAAGCGTCGGCCGACCCGCATCACGGATGAACGCGAGATGCTGCTCGATCGTGCGTTCGCGCGCCAGGTACTCATCGGTGATCCACAGGACATTGTGCTCATCCACGCAGCCCCAGAGGACGACCGTCGGCGAACGGTAGCCGAAGTCCATCCCGCCGACCCACAGGCCGTCATCGCGCGCGCCGTGGAACTCGATCACATGCCTGGACCACTCAAACGCGGGGTACACCGCATCGCAGCGACTCGGCCGACGGCACAACATCTCCGCATCCCACGTCCCATCGCCGGTGCGCGCTCGCTGCTGGATCGCATCCTCAATCGTGATGTGGCCGATCGTTCGCTTCGCTCGGCCGAGGCAACTCGAGTGCAAGGCGCATCCGTCGCATGATCGCTCGGGCGGACAGCGCTGGAGTACGTCGATCAGACCCCACTTGAACACGCGACGCACCGGCTCGCCTGCCGCGTCCGACGTTTCGCCCGTCAGTTCCGACATCAGTCCGAACGGCCGATGCATCGTGGACAGGCACTCAATCGCGCCGCGCACGAACACATCGCCGCACCAACTCGACCGTGTGACGAGCTGCGCCGCCTGCCAGACCTCCGACTGGAAAAGCTCCACCTCATCGCAACGCAACTTCTGCACGCGATGGCCTCGCACCGACCTCTCCGACTGGCAGAGCAGCTCCACCGCTGAGCCGTTGCTCAACCTCACGCCGTGCTGCCTGAGTTTCCCAGTGACCAGGCCTTGGAACTCATCGCGTTCCAGGAACTCGCGCAGGTATCCGTACATCCTGGCGGATTGATCCATCGAGCCGCCGAGGATGCGGATCTGGATTCCGGGTTTGAACAGCAGATCGAGCAGTGTCGTGATGGCGCCGAGCTGCGTCTTGCCGCCGCCGCGATTCGCCCAGACCACGGCATCGCGCGGCCCGGGTGAATGCTCGAAAAACGAATGAACGAGGTAATCGAACGGCGCGCTGTGCCCATCCATGACCGGACGGGTCGGGATGACGAACCCAAGCACCGCACGAATCCAGCCGTGTAACTCCGCGGGCGTGTTGGGGCGCACTTCGCGAAGCGCGCGGCGCGCCCTGCTCACTGTGATGTTGGCTTCACGCACGATGTCACCCACTCCGATCAGGTAGCCGGTTCATTTTGCCCATCAGTCGACCTGCCCAGTTCACTCAGGAACGCCCGAAGCGCCTCGGCGTCGATCGGCTCCTGCTCCTCCGGCGGTGCCGTCGCAACGGACTCGGCGACGTTGACTCTGAGCAGATCGACGCACGCCTTGCGCGCCGTCTCAAGCGACGCTTCATCGCCTGTCAACTCGATGAGCTTCGCCGCTGCATGCGCGCGGTACCGACAGATGAGCAGTTGCGTCCGCACATCCGCGAGGCGGCGCAACGCATCGAGCGCCTGCTGTGTGCGGTCCCGCGATCCCCAGTCGGCGAGTTGCTGCAATGTCAGCCTCTTTGACGCACAGATCTCTTCGAGGTCCATCCGCCCTCCGAGGATGCACACGAGCAACTGCTCTTGGCGCGCTTGGCTGATCTTAGACATCGATGCCTCCGGTGATACCCAGCACGGTCAGGAGAGCGCGCGATCGGTCAGCGTCGATGCTGCGCAGCTTCGCAAGCACCGACCGCCGATCCGCTTCGCGCAGAAAAAACGTCACCGCTGAGGGCAGATCGCCGACCGCCGGAGGCTCGACAAGCGCCGGCGCCTGATCCGTCAGCGCCAACAGCTTGCCGACCGCCTCGCTATTTTCCGGGAGCAGATCCGCCAGGCGCTGCGGTGTGAAGTGATCGCCCAGTTCCTGGATGAGCCTCGCGCGACGGCGCACATCGTCTTCCCCGCTGAGCCGATTCAGCGTGCCGAGCAGGATCAGCGCTTCCTGCTCATCGACATCCCACACCTCACAGCGCACGGTCTCGTGCCCAAGCTCGACAAGCACTTGGGCGCGGTGATGCCCGTCGAGGATCTGGTGCGAACCTTCGTGCGGCCGAACGATCACGGCTGGGTATCGGCCGGTGCGCTCGATGTGCGCCTTGAGCTTGGCGCGTTTGTCATCGGGCAGCGTGTTCGCGTTCGATGGGTGCGGGTGAAGCTCGGCCGCTGGAAGTTCGATGCTCTCGATGTGGCTTTTCAAGGCTGAGTACCTCCTTGGTCTCAGCCTCCTGTGTGCGGTGCAGGTAGTAGACGGGCTGACAGAGCAAGTGATCCCGAGCCTCGGCGAGCAGGCTGCCCATGCTGCGATGCGCCGCGGGGCCTGCCCGCCTGCGGAGCGCGCAGCCGGACCACCGCCGAAGCTCGCGCAGCAGCAGGTCCGCTGCCTGTTTGTCATCAGCAATGCGCGCGGCCACGCGCCGCCGCGACGCCAACTCCCAAGGCTCGATGCCCAGTGCCTCCAACGCATCGAGCAGCCGTTGATGCTCGACGCGCTGCGGGCGGTCGTACCTTCTCATCCCAGCCCGCTCGAAGAACGGATGCACGCGCCCCATCGCTGCCAACGCCTCGGTGTACGGCTGCTCCGCCTCCGCGAGCGCCCGCTCGACAAGCCGAACCGCCAGACCCAAGCCTCGCCATTGCGGGTCGATCACGACTCGGCTGATCGTTCGCACTTCCCGGTTCAGCAGGCGTAAGCTCACCCGAACGCCCAGCCCGCGATACCGGTTCCCCGTTGCAACATCGCGCATCATGCAGGCAGGCGACGGCAGCGACACCACCAGCACGCCGACGAGCGCATCTTCGCCCGTCCGACCCAGGTATCGGCCGACAAGCGACCGCGACCGATGCCGCAGCGTCAGCACACGCATCACGCTGGCCGGCATCCCGGATTTGTAGTGGAACCTCGCAAGGTGCTTGTAGTCTCGGAAACTACCGACACACTCGACCAGCTCGCTGCGCAGCGCCACCACGTCCCAGTGTGCGCCAAGGAATCGCCGTCGCAGATCGTGCCAGTCCGATGAGGCGCTCATTTCGTCGCGACCTCAATCGCTTCGCCCAACGGCTTGTGAATCAACACATCCGGCGCGAGCGGTTCGAGCAGATCGTCATGCGTCGTCGCGATGACCGCGCAGACGCCGGACCGGGTCACCCATCGCCGGACATTCCGCGCCATGATCGCCGCAGTGAGACGATCAAGCGTTGCTGCGAACTCATCCATGAGCACGACCGGCAGCACGTCGCCCACCTGCGCATCCGCCGCAGCCATGAGTTGGGCGAGCCTCCACCTCGCTCGCTGACCATCGCTGAGTTGATCGGCGCTTCGCAACATGACGAACGCATCGCCCAGCCCCGCCGCTGCGAGCCTGGACGTTGCTTCCTCCAACGTGTCGCCCAGCAGATCGACAAGGGGTCGCTGCTGCTCGGGGCGCGCTTCAGCTT
>JAGLTS010000074.1 GCA_023135165.1 Phycisphaerales bacterium
GCAGCTTCGATGCAGCGCGCATCATCGCGCTGCCTCACTGCTTCTCGAATCAGCCGAAGAATCGTCGACTTGCCCGAGCCGCTCGGCCCGTGCACGAACACAACCTGTCCGGGACGCAACGTGATCTTGGTCGCCGGCACGAGGTGTTCGACTCGGGCCTCATCCACACCCAGGCCGAACATCGCAGCCACTTGAAGCACGCGCGGCGACGGCCGCACCGCCGTGCTCACATCGCAACGCAACTCCAGTTCGATCCCGGCCCGTGTCATACCCTGGTCTCTTCGCACAGTGCCCGGACCGCATCCACATGCTTCCGCACACGATGAAGCGACAAGCCCAGATCCTTGGCGACACCGCGCAGGTCACGCCCACAGATCAGGCACGACCTCGCCACCGCCCACCGTTCGCCGTTCCAGCGGTCTCGCCGTGAGATCACAAACGCGGTCCTCGGTTCCAGCAGGCGTTCGATCAGCCGCCTGACATGCCTGCGAAGCTGCCGAGGCGATTGCTGCCTGACCGCCGCCAATCGAACGATCGGCACGTGGTCGCTGTAGATGCTCTCCAGAAGCGCCCGATCATCACGTTCCAGGAATGAGCAGCGATGAAGGATCCGGTCCGTGATCTCCGCGTGCTCTCTTCGCCTGCGATCCAGCAGGCACGTTGTGTCGCCGTTTGTGCGCAACAGACTGGTCATCACGTGCTCCACGAGCCGGGCGAACCCGGCCGAGTTCACTGTTCGGTAAACATTCGGTGTATCTTACTCAAGAAATGACTTGATGCAAGGGATTTGTTAGGTATATTCTCAGAAGGATGAGTGACCCGGCGGCCGACGTGTCGCAGGGGCGTTTGCCGGGGCGGTAAAACCCGTGGGGGTTGGGGGTCGGGAGGTGTGACATGCAGACTGTTGGTGTTTTGATCCGTCATCGTCGCAATCAGCTTGGGCTTACGTTGCAGCAGGTCGCCGACGCTGCGGAGTGCACGAAGAGCTATCTCTCCACAATCGAGAACGACCGCAGGGCACACCCACCCAGCGAGGAGTTGCTCGCCAGGCTCGAACGCGCCTTGCACCTCGACCAAGGCCACCTCGTCGACATCGGCCGATGGTCGCGAACCCCATCCTCAGTCAGGCGGCACGTCCAGACCGCACAACTCCAGCACGCCCGCGCACGCCGGCTCATCGACCTGCTGCGCGACCGCGGGTCCGACCTCGACACGCTGCACTCATCAGGCGAGCTGGCTGTTCTCGTCGATGCGTTCGACTCCAACGTCGAACTCAGCGAGCCGATTCTGGAGCAGGTGCCGCTTATCAACAATGTTGCAGCGGGCTACCCCGTCGAGTTCACCGACCTGGACTACCCCGCACGTGCTGCGGATGAGTACATCACCTGCCCCGGCGTCGCGGACCCGCAAGCCTTCGCCGCCCGCGTCATCGGCGACTCGATGCTCCCGGCCTACCGTGAGGGCGATATCGTCATCTTCAGCCCGGAGAAGCCCACGCCGCCCGGGTGCGATTGCTTTGTTCGGCTCGAACTCGATCACGAGACGACGTTCAAGCGCATCTACTTCGAGCCGGACGCCGATGGTGAGGCGGACCTCATGATTCGGCTCCAGCCGCTCAATCCCGCCTATCCGCCTCGCACGCTGCACCGCGAGCAGATCGGTGGGCTGTACGCCGCTGCCTTCGTCATGCGCGCCATCGGTTGACCTGACCGATCGCGGGCCGCAGAGAAACGGTGTCGGATACCGTTTCTTAGAAAACGGTATCCGACACTGTTTTTTTGGCTCTCTGGGCGGGAGGCCCTCCTGACGGCTCACGCGGGTCCGGGGACGTATGGAGACCGCTGCACTTGTTCGGCTGTCTCTTGCTCAGGAAACGATTGCGAGCTAACGTACTCAGATGCGCCCGGTGCACCCCCGCACCGGTGCGACGAGTCTGCGTTATGTCGTTGGGGCGGCTGGAGTAAGCAAGCATGGCCAAGATGTTCTACAGCCTGGAAGAAGCGGCAGAGAAGCTGTCCGTCAGCGAGGATGAGGTCCGCAGCATGGTGAGCAGCGGTCAAATCCAGGAATTCCGCGATGGCGAGAAGCTTCTCTTCAAGGTCGAGCAAATCGATCTGCTCGCGGGTGGAGAAGAAGAAGAGGAGGAGATCATCCCCCTCGCCGCACCCGGTGAGGACATAGGCATCGACCTGGTTGAGACGGAGGATTCCTCCATCGGCCTGGTCGAAGCCGAGGGTTCGTCGATCGGATTGGCTGGAAGCGGAGCCAGCGGCATCAGCGTCTTTGATGCGGATGACGTCGAAACCGCCGACCCGGCTGCGCTGACGCAGATCAGCGAAACCGCGGAAGCGCAAGAACTCAACTTCGAGACCGTTGGCTCAGGGTCGGGGCTGCTCGACCTCACGCGCGAGGCGGATGACACAAGCCTCGGCGCCGAACTGCTCGATGAGATCTACCCGGGCGAGGACCAGGCGGCCGAGATGCCCGCCAGCGCCTCGGGATTGTTCGAATCCACCGGTGAAGAGGCGGGCGCGGATGCAGATGCCTCCGCAGCCGGTCGAATGATGGCGACGGCTGCCGTTGAAACACTCGACGGTTTCTGGAGCGGCGCCTCGATGGGGCTGCTCTTTGGCGCGCTGGTCGCCCTTGTCGTCGGCATCATCATCACGATCACCGGACTCACAGCCGCAAGCCCGGCCATCGTGCCGTTCATCGCAAAAGACTTCAACACCCTCGTGATGTACGGCGGCGGCCTGCTCGCCGGAATGGTCCTCTTGGGGATCATCGGCGGGTTCATCGGCAAGAAATCGTAACGGTCAGCTACTCGAACGAAATACACGGACAGCCTGCGACGGCGATGCTTCACGCGTCGCCGTTGTTGCGGATGTCCAGCGCGCGACAAGCGGTTCGTACCGCCCGCCCTTGACGCCCAGCCGTTCGAATAGATCAGTCCTCGCGTACCACACCCTGCCCCGTGAGGGGCGACGCCGATCCGCCGTCAGCGAGCACATCCACGAGGATGCTCGCACTTCGATGTGCACAAACTCACGCGGGTCATCCTCGATCCACACGACTTCATCAGAGCCGGCTTGGTAAATCCGATGAGCCTCGCCCGCACCCGGCAGCGATACCGATGCGACGGCCCACGCCTGGGGCAGCCCACGTTCGCCGGCCGATCTCCGAACCGTCACCGTCAGCAATCCGTCGCCGCAGGCCGGCGGGTTCGCTTCGGTCAAGCTCGAACACAATGCGACGACCCCCGCATGCAGCGAGATCGCATCCACCCGCCATGTCACAACGAACTGTTCCGCCCATGCCAGCCCGTCTGTGATGCCGAGTTGAATCCGACCGTTCTCGCTCACGTCAGCTCACCTTCGACAGCATCTTCGCCGCCAGCTTCAGGCCGCGACCCTGCGGGCTGATGAACCGCTCCGCAAGACCATCCACCATCTCGATGAACTCGAGCATGTCATCCAGTCGCCTGTTGTGCGCCGCAATGGCTCGGCCGGCCTCGCTGCTCACTTCAGCCCGCCCCGTCAAGTCCCTGATCTCATGCAGCGACACCAGAATCGGGTCGATCTCACGTTTCTTCCGTTCGCGCAGAATCGTGCGGAACAGCTTCCACACATCCTGCTCGGTCTCGAAGTACTCCTTACGATCGCCGCGCTTGTGAACGCGACTGACCAGGCCCCAGTCGATCAACGCCCGCAGGCTCATCGAGGTGTTGCCTCGGCTGATCTGGAGCCGCTCCATGACCTCATCGGTGTTGACCGGGTCGCCGCAGATGTAGAGCAGCGCATGGATCTCCGCCATCGTCCGCGGGATGCCCCACGAGCTGGCCATCTTGCCCCATGCGTTCACGAAGCGATCCTGTGATTCACGGATCACGTCACCTTGGCTGTCTTCGCTGGCTGGTTGTGTCTCGGTCGGCACGGATGATCTCCCACCCGCAGGATACGGCGGCGACGTGGCGAACACCACGGCATCTTCAGAAGATTCTGAAACTTCCGCTATGTCCAGGGAGATCCCGTGCCCCAGGGCTGCGCAGCAGCCCGGCTCGCCTGGGCGCGTGGTGCAGCCTGTTGGCGTTGGTCATATCCTTGTGAGACTCCACCGGATCAACGTGATGAAGACAAAGCGTCCATTTTTCATCGTCGGATCGCCTCGATCGGGCACAACGCTGCTGCAGGCGATGCTCATGTCCATTCCGGGCGTCTATATCCCGCCCGAGACGAAGTTCTGGCCCATCACCGCCGGTCGCGAGCGAGCCTACGGGCCGATCACGAGCGACCGCGGCTTCGAGCTTGCGGTGCGCGACGTGCTTGAGAGTTGCCCGCAGAACGAGTTGCCAGCCGATGTCACCGAGCTTGAAGCTGAGCTGCGCGCGTGTGAGCGGACGCATGAAGCCCTGTTCGACACGCTCATGGCGCACATGCAGGCCCGCCGTGAGGAGTGTCAACGGATTGGTGAGAAGTCGCCGCCGCACCTGCCGTACGTTCCGAGGCTGCTGGCGATGTACCCCGACGGTAAGGCGATTACGATCATTCGTGATGGGCGTGATGTGGCGGTGAGCCAGTCGCGGGCGTGGGCGTCCAACATACTGCGAACCGCAATCGGCTGGCGGCGCGACCAGCGGATGCACGCATCGTTCGCCGAGCGCTTCCCCGCCGACCGCTACACATCCGTCCGCTACGAGGATCTCGTGACGCAGCCGGAGATCGAGCTTCGGCGTCTGTGCGCGTTCCTCGATGAGCCGTTCACCGAGGCGCTTCTGGAGCATCACAAGCGGGCGGATTCGGGTTTCGCCGCTCGTGAAACGCACAAGGCACGCACGATGGAGCCGGTGACGACTTCGCGGATCGGCAGGTACGCGACGCGGCTGAGCCGATCGGAGATCTCGCTCTTTCAGACGATCGCCGGCCGAGAGCTGCGGGCGCACGGGTACGAACTGGATCGCATTCCGAAGGTGATGTGCCTCGCCGCGGCGCTGCGCTCGCTCCCCGCGACATTGCGGACGCATGCGGGGCGCCAACGGATGATTCGTCGCAAGGCCGGTTCCTGACCGCAAGTCGTGCGGGGGCGCCTGATCCTCCCGCACATCCGCCGGTTCAAATCCTCTCACCCCGACTTCAACGGCGAGAGGCCACCGCAACTGCGGTGGCTTTCGTTGTTTACGAGCCGTTCAAACCTCGTCCAGTCGCCTCCCGTGTTTGAACCGCGAATTCATCCAACGGACTTCGCACCCACAGCACTCCGCGACGAGCTCTTCGAAGCCTTGCCCAGCGGCGCTCGGCAGGCCTTTGGGCAGCCGGTATCATCAAACGACCCCTATGCTGGCAAGGCCGTGATTTGGGGCCAGATCACGGCCGCGGCAATCAGGTACTGCCACGCCAGCGATTACGCCGCCTAAGAAGCGGGGTATCCACTGGACTTGACGGTGGCTCGGTCCAGGGCAATGCTCAACAGAATTCCGTTGAATCAACTGTTAGCCACACATCTCATCCCGCAAGCCCAGGAGTAAAGAAAGTGATCAAGTTCGTAATGTGTTTAACACGCCACCCACGCATGACTCGCGAAGAGTGGCCGCCGCTGATCGGCAAGGTGTTCGGACGAGATGGAGGTATTCGTGGTGAATGACGAATCAACCAATAAGAAGGGGCGTCCGATTGGTCCTGCAATGGGGAGGGCGATGTCGCTGGGAGCAGGCATTGGAGTCGCGCTCGGCGCTGCCCTCGGCACAGCGTTCAGTGGCATTGGCATTGCGATCGGAGTGGGCGTGGGAGTGGCCTTGGGTACGGCCATTGGAATGATGCTGGCCATGAGCAAGAAGTGACCGAGTCAAGACCACCCACACAATCAGGCTGATTTGCGGGCGATTTCGGCCAGGTGACGCAGATACGGCGGCGTGGACGACGCGAATGCGTCAACGTACCGTTCGACCATCGTGGCCACCGGTTCAAACGAAGGCTAGTCACCCCGATTCGACGATCCAGCCCTTGCGAACGCAGGGGTTGTTTTCTGCGCCTGCGACGTGATGGCGCCGCTGAGGGCTTCGCTCTTAAAACAACTGCATCTGCCCGCTCGTATCGGGTCGGCGAAAATGGGCCGTCGAGAGCGGGCGGATATCGCGATTCAGGCCATATTTTCGGGTGAAGACATCGAACGTCTGCGCCAGTTGTCTCACGATCGGCTCGCGACCGTGCCTGCGGCTCCGGGATGCATCGTACAGCTTCCCGCCGGATGCCTGACGAAGAAGGGATTCGACTTTCTTCGCGCGGCTCGGATGCACGGACCGTTTCAGCCAATCGAGAAACAGATCTTTGACTTGATACGGCAGGCGCAAAAGAACCCACGCTGCTCTCCTGGCGCCGGCCTCCGCCACCGCCTCCAGAATCCGCGGGAGTTCCACATCCGTCAGACCGGGGATGATCGGTGCGATGGTGACCGAAACCGGAATACCCGCAGCGGTCAGTTTGCGAATCGTGAGCAGCCGACCGGATGGCGCTGAAGCGCGCGGCTCCAGCTTCCGGGAGAGGTCGGGGTCCAGCGTGACCAGCGTGATCGCGACGTGTCCAGCGTTCATCTCGGCGAGCCGTGCCCAAAGGTCAATATCACGGAGCACCAGCGAACTCTTGGTGAGGGTTGCCACGGGCTGCCCACACGCGACCATCACCTCCAGGCACCGGCGGGCGATGCGCATCTTGTGTTCGATCGGTTGATAGATGTCCGTGATCGCCGACATCACGATCGGCTCCGGTCGCCAACTCGGCGCAGCGAGTTCCTTTCGCAGCAGCTTGGGTGCGTCGGGCTTTGCCATCAGCTTTGTTTCGAAATCGAGCCCACAACTGAAACCGAGGTACTCGTGATAGGGCCGGGCGTAGCAGTAGATGCACCCGTGCTCACACCCACGGTACGGATTGAGCGTCCAATCGAACGGCACGTCGGCCGTCTTGGAAACGCGGTTGATGATGCGCTTCGTTTGATCGAAGAACACCTGTCGCTCAACGCGTTGGAGAACTCCGTCATCTCGCTGTTGCTCAATCCATTGGCGGTCAAGCTCTTCACCGAGGATGTGCAGCCGAACAGCCTCGAAGCGATTGCCGGGATTCAGCCCGGCAGCGCGCCGGTGAGCCAGGCCCTTCGGGAGCGCATCGCGGTATGAGTGGTCCTCAAGGCTCATGCCAAACATACTACGAACAAACTTGGCTGAGTCAAGCTGGTTGGGACCGCGATGACCTGCTCACGCTGCCCACAGGATGACGTTGCGACCGCCCGCCATTCCCGGCGTACCTCATTGTTCCGACAGGACGGAGAACCTACACTGGGCCAGTTCATCCGATGATCCGGATGAACGGGACGAGCCAACGCACCTCGTGAATGGAATGAGAAGCCCATGACTGCTGGAATGACCGCGACGCAAGAAGCGAGAACGATGACGCAAGGCACACAAAAGACCTACCTGTTCACCTCGGAATCCGTCTCGATGGGCCATCCCGACAAGATGGCTGACCAGATCTCCGATGCGATCCTCGATGCGATGCTCGCCGAAGACCCCCGGTCGCGCGTCGCCTGCGAGACGATGGTGACGACGGGCATGGTCATCGTGGCGGGCGAGGTGACATGCACCGGCTACGTCGACATTCCACGGCTCGTGCGCGAGACGGTTCGCGGGATCGGCTACGACGATGCCGTGAAAGGGTTTGATGCGGACAGTTGTGCCGTGCTCGTCTCGCTGGATCAGCAAAGCCCCGACATCGCGATGGGCGTGAATGAAGGGGCCGGCCTGCACACCGAGCAGGGCGCCGGCGACCAGGGGATGATGTTCGGCTACGCCTGCAAAGAGACGCCCTCGTTCATGCCGCTCACCATCAGCCTGTCCCACGCGCTCGTCGCCAGACAGGCGAAGGTTCGTCAGGCGGGCACGATTGAGCATCTTCGGCCGGACGCCAAGAGCCAGGTCACGGTCGCCTACGACGGCTCGCAGCCTTCGCACGTGGACACCATCGTGCTCTCCACACAGCACGGCCCGGAGTGGAACGACCGCTCAACGGATCTGCGAGCCGAGGTCATCGAGCACATCATCAAGCCCGTCCTCGGCACGTGGTGGCATGATGGGATCAAGGTGCACGTCAATCCGACGGGCCGGTTCGAACTCGGCGGGCCTCAGGCTGACTGCGGGCTGACGGGTCGCAAGATCATCGTCGATACGTACGGCGGACGCGGTCGGCACGGCGGCGGGGCGTTCTCCGGCAAGGACCCGAGCAAGGTGGACCGCAGCGCTGCCTACATGGCGCGGTACATCGCCAAGAACATCGTCGCTGCGGATCTCGCCGATGTCTGCGAAGTGCAGCTCAGCTACGCGATCGGCGTGAAAGAGCCGACCTCCGTGAACATCGACTGCCAAGGCACAGCGAGAATCGACGAATCGAAGATCGCCGAGCTGGTTCGCAAGCACTTCAAGCTCACGCCTCGCGGGATCATCGACTCACTCGACCTGCAAAACCCGATCTATCAGGCGACGGCGAGCCACGGCCACTTCGGTCGCGAGCCGGGCGAGGGCGGCCCGGGCACGTTCACATGGGAAAAGACCGACAAGGCTGATGCGCTCCGCCGTGATGCGGGTGTGTGACCGAGTGCTGGCGCCGCACGCAGCTTCCGCATTGCGGTTAGCGCGCGTACGTTCCCATGAGTTGACCTTCAGCGAGGATGTGGCCTTTCATCGCGTCGAGCAGGTCCTGCTTCGCACAGGTGGTGTCGAGCGTGAGCGTCGCATCAAGCGCGTAGACCTTGAAAAAGTAGCGATGCGTGCCGGACGGTGGGGCCGGTCCGCCGTACTCGCTGCGCCGCCATGAGTTCCGCCCGACCCGCAGGCCCGTCGCGCGCTCAGCGAGGTGGGTCTCCGTGATATCCCACACGACCCAGTGGACCCATGTCCCTGCCGGTGCGTCGGGGTCATCCATGATGAGCGCGTAGCTTTGTGTTTCAGCCGGTCCCGCCGACCACTCAATCGGCGGGGAGATGTCATCCCCGTCAGCGGTGTACTTCGCGGGGATGGGTTCGCCGTCAGCGAAGGCAGTGCTCGTGACTGTGATGGACATGGCCGTATCTCCTTGTTGATCGGCGCTCCGCTCGGATCGGCCGCACGCAGTCAGCGAACAGGCGATCACAAGCACAAGCGCGACGAAGCGTGTGGTTCTCATACCACCATGATCGCCTCCCAGCCCGGCAACGTCTCGCGCAAGGAAGCAATCGCAGGCCTGACGCGCTCGATGTCCCGGGTGGCTACCCCGCAGCTCCCTTCGTGATGTCCCAGCCCATGTGCTCTGACAGCGAGCGAACCGTCTCGTCGATCTTGTCAGCAGGTACGTCGGCCTCTTTCGCCGCTCGTTTGATGTGCTCGCGGGAGATCGGCTTGGCAGGATCGAGGTAGGGACCGACGCCGTCCAGATCCTCCGTGAACACAATCCGGCCGAACCTGGAATGCTGCCCTCCGTGCAGCGAAGCGGCAGCTCCATCAATGCCGACGCGTTCAGCGAGCAGTTTGCGCGTGGCTTCTTCGTCTGGCCACTTTTCGGCCAGCGCCTCAAGCGCAATACTGCGGGTGTTTGTGTGTCCATCCTTGACGGCGCGTTCGATGAGGAGCGTTCGCGTGTTCTCGTCGGGCCACTTCTCGGCCAGCGCCTCAAGCGCGGCGCGGCGAGGGTCTTCGTGCTCGTCCTTGACGGCGCGTTCTTCGAGCAACATTCGCGTGTTCTCGTTCGGCCACTTCTCGGCCAGCGCCTCAAGCGCGGCGCGGCGAGGGTCTTCGTGCTCGTCCTTGACGGCGCGTTCTTCGAGCAACATTCGCGTGTTCTCGTTCGGCCACTTCTCGGCTAGGGCACGGATCGCAAACGATCTAAAAACCATGCCGTATGGCCTGAGATTTTGTCCACTATAACGGTGCGTAAGGAATCGCACGAACAGGGAACGGTCTGAAACAAGTTCTGCAACCAGCGTGGGCCAAACTTGAGTTCCTACAGGACCGAAACACTCAAAGAGATCTTCCGGAAATAGACGCGCAGAATCGAGACCGGGCCAAGAATACCCCAGCGCCGCAGAAGCCGGCACCAAATCATCGTCAAAGAAACTCAGGTTTTCTGTGCTATTGGTGGCAGATTGCATGAAGTCGAGCAATAGGTCAAGTAGGCGAGTTCCCGCTCTCTCTAGCCTTGCGCGACTTCGAACTTCGGAGAGACAGTACATCGCGAGCGCCAACTCCTGGAGCGGGACCATACTATTCCACTGCCCCAAATCCGTGCGAGTGGCGAGATGCTCGACGATGCGGCCGACGAACTGTTCGTCGATCTGCCCGCAGATCAGGCGCAGGACCTCGCGCCAATCACCGTCGCGGCAATGGTCGTCGAACAGTCCGACCAAATCGTCAATCGTCATCGATTGTTCGTGTTCAAGACGGTGGACGAAGTCGGCCGCGCAGTAATACTCCAGAAACGTGCGATGCACGAAGGCATAACTGTCCGCGCCCAGGAAGCAGAGGATAAAATTGCGTTCACGCATCTGGCGCACCACTGCGGCCGCAGCGGCACGGGACATCTCGAAGTGCAGCTCGTCGTGCAGGTACTCCTCGATCAACTTCGTCAGAGCTTCACCGTCGATGATGTTGCCGGCCAAACCACGCGGGCCGGTCTGCATGGCATACGCGATGCGGCGGAGGATCGCCGTCTTTGCCCGCAAGTCCACCTCGCCACGCAGTTCCGGATAGTCCTCCAGTGCCCGCTCGGTGTCCCACTGGTGCAGCAAAACGTGCGACGCCTGCTTATACAGATCGACGCGGTTGCGGGGCAACGCCTGGTGGCGATTCAGGATGGCCATCATCGTCAGCAGCAACGGATTGCCCGCCAACATGGCGATCGGCTTCGAATCGTGGATCGCCCCCCGCAGCCGCTCTCGCTTCAGTTCCGCGTCTTCCTTATTGTCGAAGGTCACATCGTGCCACTTGTCGAGGAAACTGCCGATCTGCTGCTTGTCCAGATCCTGCAGCATGAAGTGCCGGAAATCGGCATCACGCAGACGCTGCGGCTCGTACCCCACAACGCGGGACGTGACGACGACGGGAGTGTTTGGATATTTGTTGCTGAATCGGTGAATGTCGTTGATCACCAGCTTGCGCTGCGCCGGATCGAAAATCTCATCCAGCCCGTCGAGCATAAGCACGACCCGGTCCGGCTGCTTCAAAAGATGATCCATCGTCCGCTGGTTCAAACGGTGCCACGTCTGGGCATCGTTCAGGTACTTCAGGAAGCTCTTGCCCTTCTGACATTCCCAACGGTTGTAATCCCTCAACTCAATCAGCAACGGCAGTGGCTGCGTGTACCGCAGGTTCGGATCCTCGATATTCGCCCACCGCAGGGCCAGGAACCGCAGTAGCGATGATTTCCCCGATCCCGGATCGCCCAGGATGACGGTTCGCTGAATGGCTGGATCGTCCGCCACTTCGAGCACGGGCCGCAGCGGCTGGCTGAGATACTCACGGCGTCGTGCTTCCTGATGCTTCTCAGCCTCAGCCAGCTCTTCGGCGTCCAGCTCGCCCTTCTCCAGCAGACGCTGCAAGTGTTCCTTCGGCAACTCCAGGAGCTGCGGCTGATACTCGTGGCACTCGCGCACGGACTGCGGCACAAAGACGCTCCACAGCCGCACGCCGCTGTAGTTCGCACCGCTCGTGTCGAGCGACTCGAAGCTCAGATTGCGGAAGCGCTCGGTCAGGGCCTCGCGATAGGCATCCAGATTGACGTCCGGCGGCAAGCCGACCAATTCCCCGATGTCCTCAGACATACGGTTGGAGGCGAGCGAATCGAACGTGTCCTTCAATGCGCCGGGCGTCTGACGGATCTCCGCGACCTTGCGAGCAAAGCGTTTGCTCACTCGCTGCCAGGAGAACTCCTTTGGCAGATTGCCGGCACCCTCGATCTTCTGCCACGCATCGGCGAACGTCGCCGGATCGAGCTTGTAATCCGGGTCAAGAAAGAGCGAGGCAATCGTCGCACGGACCTCGCCACGTTTCGTGAATCGGCGCACGCCATCGATCCAATCCTGTAGCTGATCCGAGTCCAAATCGGCATCGAGCAGTTCGCTCTCGATCTGCTCCAGCAGTTCCTTGAGCGCCAGCCCGGTCGCCCTGGTCAATGGATCGCGATGGAGACCCGAAAAGACGCTCTTGAAGCACTTCCCGACGTAGCTCTTGGCCGCGTCTTTCGTGACGTCTTTGGCGAGCTCCTCCAGGACCGGACGGAAGACAAACACGGCCGCTTGAGAAACGCCCCAGATGACAAGCCAGTCCAACATCGTATGAGCTCCTGGTGCATTGGTGCGAGTGACGGACTTCGCCCGCCTCTCTCCATCCCGCCCTCCAGTTAGCAGCGTGCTCCCATGCGAGTTAACCCCGCCACGGCAGCGTCCAGTCCGCATTGTCGCCGCGCCGGGTGGCCTGTGTCAACGAGTGTCGGGCCTCGACGGCGCGGCGCGTCGCCTGCCACCCAGCTTGCACAAGCGTGGCCGGTCACTGCACGGCTGCGGCGACGGCTTGGGCGATGAGGATCACATCGGCGTCACTGAGCGTGCGGACATCCATGACGATGCGGTCATCCTCGATACGCGCGACAACGCACGGATCGCCCAGACGCAGCCGACGTGTCAGTTCCGATGATGTGATGTCCGGCGAAGTGAACGTCACGAGCACCGTCGGTAGGGCGTGTGCTGGAAGTGAGCCGCTGCCTAAGTATCCAACGCCATCCATCATCGCAACGTCCACCGTCGGCGCCTGCCCCTTGATCGCGCCTGCCAACGCATCGGCGCGATGGCGCAACACGGCCGGCTCGGTCGTGAGCATGCGGTACAACGGATGATCCCGCCGAAGCAGATCCGGATCGCGGAACAGGTGCAGCGTGCGCTCCAACACCATGAGCGATGACTTGTCCGCACGAACCGCACGGGCAAGCGGGTGCGTACGAATGCGATCAACCAAGGCCTTGCGCCCCACAATGATGCCGCCCTGGCTTGCGCCGATGAGCTTGTCAGCGCTGAAAAGAACCACATCAGCACCGGCTGCGATCGACTCGCCGACGGTCGGCTCGTGCGGCAGGCCGAACTGCTCCAGATCGACGAGCGCCCCCGCGCCGAGATCGTCGATCATCACAAGATCGCGCGCGTGGGCGATCTTCGCCATCTCGTCGAGCGGGACGCTGGCGGTGAAGCCGACGATGCGGTAGTTGCTCGGGTGCGCGCGCATGATCGCAGCGGTGTCGTCGGTGATCGCGTTTTCGTAGTCGCGCGGATGCGTGCGATTCGTCGTGCCGACCTCGACGAGCCTCGCGCCGCTCTGTGCCATGACTTCGGGCAGGCGGAACGAGCCGCCGATCTCGATCAGCTCACCGCGTGAGACGATGACCTCTCGATCCGCAGCGAGCGCTGCGAGGGCAAGCAGCGTCGCGGCAGCGTTGTTGTTCACGACGGTCGCCGCCTCCGCACCGGTCAGTTCGGTGAGCAGATGTTCGACGGTGTTGTGCCGTTCGCCTCGCCTGCCAGTGTCGAGGTCGATCTCGAGCGTGACGTAGCCCTTGAGCGCATCGGTGATGGAATCGACGACGCACTCAGGCCAGGCAGCGCGGCCGAGGTTCGTGTGCAGGATGACGCCCGTCGCGTTGATCGCCCGTCGCAGGCGAGGTCGAGTCCGCTGGTCCAGATGCTCGCGCGCCAGATCGAGTACGAGGTCCGCCGTGATCCGCTCAGGCCCGTGCTGACCAGCGGAATCATCGAGGATCTGCCTGCGAACATCCTCCACCGCATCGCGCAGGCATGCAGCGACGAGCGAGTGTGGGTGCTGATCGAGCCAGGTGCGGACCGGATCTGTGATGAGCAGGTCGCTGATCGCGGGAAGTGCTTGAAGCAACTCACGTTGGGTGACGGTCGGCATGGCGGTCTCCGGAGGCAGCAAGGACATCCTACCAACCTTGAGCGAAGCGAAATCCGCCTCTGGCGGGCCCATGCCCCCAAACCCAACCTTGAGTCCGCCGGGGGCGGACGAAATCCGCCCCCGGCGGACCCACGTCAGCACCCACAACACCGTAGCCATCGAACGTGCGCTAAAGCGGATGTGAACGTCGGTCCCAAGATCACCCCGATCGGGGGATCGAATGGTTTTGTGATGATGTGATTTCAGAAAAAATGCTTAGGAATCCTCTCTTGCGTCGTATCTGATGAGGGGTATGGTAGGAACTGACTTGAGGGCTGGGTTCAGAGACGCTTATGGCCAAGCTTTGAATCCTAGCGAGTCCTCTCTTTCTGCCGAATCTCCTCGCGTCGTCGGCCCTCTGAGTCACACACGACCGCGCATCGCTATGCCAGCGAACACCTCCGATGGGGGGGTGGGCGGTCGTGTATCATTCGCCTCGCCGGTATCGTCGGAGACCGAGCCGATGGGCGAGGGCGGTGCGAGACGAGCACCCACCTGGCAGCGATTCCAGCTCGGAGCAGGCTGTGGGGGTGTTGTGGGGGTGTCGTGGGCTGACTTTTTGTCAAGATTTCGTTGAAAATGCTGCCGGTCCAGCCATAATGGAGGAGGAGCCTCCGTATATGGGGGTGAGGTGGGTCGCGGATTCGGCGTCACCGCTGCCATGATTGAACCGTCGGGGTTGGCGTGAGTTGTGGGCCAACGCCCGGATGTGTGTACGCCGAGCGAGTGCATGACCACAGGTGGTCGGATGGCTGCTCATGACCGGCGTGCTCAGCCGGCGAACGTAGGAACAAGGGCTGTGAACGTGTCGGATCTGACCAGACGCGAAACAGAGGTCCTGGCGCTCATCGGCAAAGGGCTGGCGGTCCCGGAGATCGCCGAGCACTTGCACCGCAGCGTCCGTACGATCCAAGCACATCGCTATTCGCTCGGCAGAAAGCTCGGCGTCCGCAACAGCGTCGCGCTCGCGCGCATCGCAGTCGAGACGGGCCTCGCGCCGGTTGACAACATCACCGATCACGTACAGGCCGACCTGCGACGCGAGATCGCTGAACGCACACGCGCGCAAGCTGCCCTCTCCGCGATCGAAACCGGGACGGCGACGGTCACAGGCGAGGACTTCTCCCGCTCGCTCGCTCGACACCTCTCCTCAGCGCTGGGCATGAAGGCGGCGCTCATCGCTGTCTCGCTCGATGAGTCGCGGGCGTTATTCCGCACCATCGCATTCTGGGTCGATGATGACCTGCGAGACAACATCGAACTCAGCGCCACCGATTGTGCGTTCCTGTCGCTCTCCGGCACGGAGCTGCATTCCATCCCAAGCGGTGTGCGCGAGCGATACCCCGACTGCCCCCTGCTTCGCAGCCTGAACGCCGAGAGTTACCTGGGCACGCTGCTTCACGATGGGGCAGACTCGCCGCTGGGCGTGCTCGCGGTCTTCCACGACGGGCCGACCGATGAGACGCTCTACCCCGAGCTGATCCTGCGGGTCTTCGCCGCACGGGCCGGTGCGGAACTCGAACGCATGCAGGCCGAGCATGCGCTGCAACTCGCGCACGACGAGTTGGAGGAGCGCGTCATCGAACGCACCGCCGAGCTGCGCGAGTCCGAGCAGCGGTTCTCAAAAGCATTCCACGCAAGCCCGATCGCCATCTCAATCAGCGACCTCGAAACCGGCGAGATCATCGCGATCAACGACAGTTACCTGATCATGTTCGGCTACGAGCGAGACGAGATCATCGGCAGGTCCGCTCTGGATCTCAATACATGGGCTGACCCCAAAGACCGCACACGCGTCGTGGCGACGCTGCGCAAGCACGGCCACATCCGTGGCGTCGAGGCGTGCTACCGAACCAAATCCGGACGAATCGGAACGGCACGACTGTCCGCAGACGTGATCGACTCCGACGGCCGACCTCGCCTGCTCGCGTTTGCTGAGGACATCACCGCACACCATCAAGCTGAAGAGACGCTTCGCGCGCGAAGGGAACAGCTCGAACGATTGGCGATGCA
>JAGLTS010000075.1 GCA_023135165.1 Phycisphaerales bacterium
CGACCCGAACCTGCGCCGGGAGATCGCGGGCGAGATCGGCGTCATTGCGGACCGCCATGAACCGCCCAACGCCGAGATCGACCGGCGGTGGGCCAAGGCGCTCTACAACGCGACGGCTGTCGAACCCGACCCGAACCTGCGCCGGGAGATCACGGGCGAGATCGGCGTCATCGCGGACCGCCATGAGCAGCCCAACGCCGAGATCGACCTGGAGTGGGCCAAGGCGCTCCAAAACGCGACGGCTGTCGAACCCGACCCAAATACGTGTCGTGAGATCGCGGGCGAGATCGGCGTCATCGCGGTCCGCCATGAGCCGCCGAACGCCGAGATCGACTCGCGATGGGCGGCTGTGCTCGCGAATGCAGCCACAGGTGTGAACAAGCATCGTACGCTCGCGGAGATCGATGCGGAGATCACGGCAGTTGCGGCGCGGCACGAGATGTGTATCACGGGGATTGATGATGCGTGGTTGCGGCTCCTGATGTACTGGGCGGGTCATGTTGAGCGGGATGATGCGCTGCGAGCGGAGCTGATTGAGCGGTTCAAGGGCGTGGCGCGGCGGCATCTGGCTCGCCTGCCGTTCCTGGAGCAGTTCGCGGCGAGTCCGGAGAGTGCATGGCCGAGCGGCATGGCGGAGGATGTGAAGACGGCGGTGCGTGAGCTTGTGGATGAGATTCCACCCGGCGATGGGGCCGAGCGGGGGTGAACAGCGCGCGGCGGCGGGGCTATGGTCCGGCGACTGCTGGGGCCTGGTGCGTCACGCTGTGCGGATCGGGGAGGGGCGCCAGGCCTGCCGCGGCGCGCAGCGCGTTCTGCTTGACGAGAGCGGTCTCGAAGCGGCTGCCCTGGATCGGGAGAACGACGCCATCGACACACCCCACGTAGACCGCAGTGCCGATCGCAGGCCTCGCGTTTCGACCGGGGTCCGGCGATTGGATCACGACCCACAGGCCTGGATTGGCTGCGGTGAAGTCGATGCCGTGGTACGTGAAAACGTAGTCGCCGACGCGGTGTGCGATCGTCCCTTGCGGTAGTGCTTGTGCTGCGGCTTGGGCTGCTGCTGCCTGCTGCGATTCGTCCAGGTCGTCGAACGTGGCGAGATCGCCGCCGGGCACGGGGACTGCGGCGGGCGTCGTGGATGAATCCCAGGTGAGAAAGTGCAGCGAGCCACCGTCAGCGTGCTGAAGCGCGTGCTCGGGCGCTCGGCCGGCGTTATTGCGGGTGTGCGCGAGAATATTGGCGACGACGAGTTGTGTCTGTGCTGCCGGTGTTGGGCGACGTGCGCGCAGTTTGTAGATCCCAAAGATCTGGACACCGACCAGGACAGCCACCAGTGTGATGACGGCGACGCCTGACCAGCGCCTGAAACGCCCGGAGCAACGTACGCGTTCAGCGACGGCTTCCGGGCTGGCGAGCTTGAGGCGCGCGATTTCTTCTTCGTCGAGCTGACGACCGCACTCCGGGCAGGTCGGTGCGACTTGTCCGCGCAGGTCGTAGCCGCATCCTTTGCAAAGGAAACCGCACCGTTCGTGGACGACGATTCGCTCGAAGATCATGAACGTGACCATCCCCGCCGCGATCACCAGCGGCGCGGTGACGCCGATTCCCCAACTGGGCATGTTGAGCACGACGAACATGACAAAGAGGATGGCCGGGAGGACCGCCAGGAGCCGGTGCTTGGCGCTGATGCCCAGGAGCGAGTCGCACGCCGGGCAGCGCCACCTGGACCACATGGTTCGTGAGAACGCGCGGAGTCGTGAAATGGGCCGTCGGCACACGGGACACTCAAGGGGCATGGCGATCAATCTCCGTCGTTCCGGTATGCACGGTACCGATCGCGGGAGTCGGTGCTGCACCCATCCTCGCGGAGCAGCCCAGCCGATTGCCGCTGCCCAGTCCGCGCCCTGCGTCAGAGCCATCTGTGTTGGGATGATTTTAGGGCATCTCGTGCCCGGTGTTGACGCGGACTGAACTTGTCAGCATAGTTGGCCCCACACTGGGTAGCGGGCCGCGTCGCCTGAACAGCCCGCCCGGTTCGGGGGATATGGCGGGGCCATCTTGTCCCGGCCCGAGAGGTGTCTAGAATGAGCAGCGCAGGGAGCATTCCCCTCAGCACGCTTGACTTACCAACTTGCCCGCTACCCGCGCGTCATCCGGGCAAAAGACCGCGTGGATCCCTTCTGTCGCCGTCTCACGCCCCGCGCGACCCGGCGGAGCGATACGGTTTCCGCCCTCGCTGACCGTGACCGAAACGAGGTAGCTCAATGACCACAGTGACCGCGGCTCCCGAACTCGATGCCGTACTCGCCAAGTACGAACGCAAGCGGCAGTACCTGATTCCAATACTTCAGGACGTTCAGGACGAACTCAAATACCTCTCCGAAGATGCGATCCATCAGGTCGCGGACTACCTCGGTCTGTCAGCCAACGACGTCTTCGGCGTGGCGACGTTCTATACGCAGTTCCGCTTCATCCCGCCGGGCAGGCATCACATCAAGGTCTGCCAGGGGACGGCGTGCCACGTGCGGGGCAGCGGCCTGATCATTGAGGAGATGGCGCGAACACTGCACATCGCACCCGGCGAGACGACCGACGACCGCGAGTACAGTCTGGAACGCGTCGCGTGCTACGGCTCGTGCGCCCTGGCGCCGGTCGTGATCGTCGATGACCGCGTGCACGGCCGAATGGATGCGAAGAAGACCACGGAAATCATCGAGAGAATATCCTGATGTCATTCGAGCAAACCCAGGAACGGGCGCAATCGCAGTGGGCGGACTTCACTCGGCGCGATCGCCCTCGGGTGCTGATCGGGGCTGCGACGTGCGGTCGGGCTGCCGGCGCGCTGGAGGTGATGGAGGCGTTCCGCGAGCAGCTTCGTGAACGATCGCTTCTGGATGAGGTTGAGCTACGAGAGGTCGGCTGCAACGGCCTGTGCTATGCCGAGCCGCTTGTCGAAATCACTTCCAAGAACGGCAGGAGCGTCCTCTACCACAGCGTCAAGCCTCGCAGCGTCGCCAAGCTCATCGAATCGCATCTGGTCGGCGGTGAGCCGGTGAAGAGAAACGCGCTGGCGGTCATGGAAGGCGAGCCGGTCGAAGGTGTCCCTCGTTTCGAGGACTCGCCGATGATCAAAGGGCAGGTGCGGATCGTCATGCGCAACTGTGGCGTCATCGACCCGACCGACATCAACCATTACATCGCACGCGGCGGATACACAGGCCTGGTGCGAGCCTTGCGCATGACCGGCGACGAGGTGATCGACGAGATCAAGGAGTCCGGCCTGCGAGGCAGGGGCGGCGCGGGCTTCCCGACTTGGCTCAAGTGGTCATTCGCCAAGAAATCGCCGAGCGATGAGAAATACGTCATCTGCAACGCCGATGAGGGCGATCCGGGCGCGTTCATGGACCGTTCGGTGCTCGAAGGCGACCCGCACGCCATGCTCGAAGGGTTGATGATCTGCGGCAACGCCATCGGCGCGAGAACCGGATACATCTACATCCGTGCTGAATACCCGCTGGCGATCGAACGACTCAACATTGCGCTGGCGCAGATGAAGGAAGCGGGCCTGCTCGGCAGCAACATCCTCGGCACGGGCTTCGGCTTTGACATCATCATCAAGAAGGGCGCCGGCGCTTTCGTCTGCGGCGAAGAGACCGCTCTGATCGCCAGTATCGAGGGCGAGCGCGGCATGCCCCGCTCACGCCCGCCGTTCCCCGCCGTCTCCGGACTGTTTGGAAAGCCAACGAACATCAACAACGTCGAAACGCTCGCCTGCGTGTCGGCGATCATGGAGAAAGGCCCGGCGGAGTTCTCGAAGCTCGGAACACCCGAAAGCAAGGGCACCAAGACATTCGCGCTGGCGGGCAAGATCCAACGCACCGGCCTGATCGAGGTGCCGATGGGCATCAC
>JAGLTS010000076.1 GCA_023135165.1 Phycisphaerales bacterium
GCTACGACGAGGCGGAGCCGCTGTACATCAAAACGCTGGAGATCAGGAAGCGAGTCCTCGGCGAGGAGCATCCGGACACCCTGTTCTCGATCTACAACATCGGCGAATTACTCACGATAGTGGGCAGGTACGAAGAAGCTGAGGCGTTGGCCGTGGAGTGCTACGAGGGTAATGTGAATCGCTACGGTACAGAGCACTCGGAAACTATCGACGCCATAAACCTCCTCATCGATCTCTACACCGCCTGGCACAAAGCCGAGCCGGACAAGGGCTACGGCGCCAAGGCCGATCAGTGGCGCGCCAAGCTGCCACAGCCGGACGAGGAGGCGCCAGGAGCATCGCCGGAGGCCGACAGTGAATCGGGTGCGGACGATGACGACGGATGACAGAGGATTGCTGACTTCTGCCAAGCAGTATCAGCATTGACACGTACTGCGACCCCGTTCCCAGCGACGCGTGCGGGCACGGATGGCGTACGAGAGCGCACGTCTCGACGCACGTTCCGATCCGTCGCCTGATCCGTCGAGGCGGTCAACGGGGAGGCTGAGGGCGCTGGTCCCACGCCGTGGTGTCGAAGCGAGGTCAATCGGGGCGGCCCCGCAATGGGGTCCAGTCTGAGTGCTCGAGATCGCCCGTCATCTGACATGCCGCTGAGTTCCTCCCGCACGCCCTGTCAGCCCGCGTGTCCCGGCACGGACCGTTGATCGCGTTGCGTGTGCTGTGCTATGGTGCTCATTCGGAGGAGCGTGAGTCTGGGCTCATGCTCCTGCGACCAGTCAAGCCTGCGAGGATCTCTCATGGCTGCGGACAAACCCAACGACATCGACCATGACGCGCCTACAAACGACATGGAGCCGCAGGCGCCTGATGATCTCCGTCCCACAGCGCCTCCGTCGTCGATGCCCAAGAAGATCGGTCACTACACGATCAAGAGCTTCATCGGCTCCGGTGGCATGGCACAGGTCTACCTCGCGGTGCAGGAGCACCCACGGAGGAAGGTCGCGCTCAAGCTGATGAGGACGGGAATCACATCCCGCTCCGCCTTGCGCCGTTTCGAGTTCGAGTCACAGATCCTCGGCCGCCTTCACCATCCCAACATCGCACAGGTCTACGAGGCAGGCACTCACGATGACGGTTCCGGGGGTGATATTCCGGGGGTGCCGTACTTCGCGATGGAGTACATCCCCAACGCCAAGCCGATTACGGAGTATGCCCGTGACAAGAAGCTGAGCACGAAGGACCGTCTGGGATTGCTCGCGAAGGTCTGTGATGCGGTCCACCACGGTCATCAGAAGGGGATCATCCATCGGGATCTGAAGCCGGGGAACATCCTCGTCGATTCGTCCGGAGAGCCGAAGGTGATCGACTTCGGCGTAGCGCGGTCAACAGACAGCGACATGGCGGTGACGACACTGCAGACGGATGTGGGGCAGTTGATCGGGACGCTCCAGTACATGTCGCCTGAACAGTGCGAGGCGGACCCGGATGATCTGGACACGCGCAGTGATGTGTACGCCTTGGGCGTGGTGCTCTACGAGCTTCTCTGCGCTCAACTGCCATACGACGTGACCAAGGTGGCGGTGTATGAGGCGGCGAGGATCGTCAGGGAGGAGCCGCCGGCGAAGCCGAGCACGCTCGACCGGACACTACGTGGTGATGTGGAGACGATCGCGCTCAAGGCGCTGGAGAAGGAGCGCGAGCGGCGGTACAGGTCGGCTGAAGCGCTGGGCGATGACATCCACAAGTACCTGAGCAATGAGCCGATCGAGGCGCGACCGCCGAGCCTCGCGTGTCAGATCCGCCTCTTCGCCCAGCGGAACCGGGTAGCTTTCGCAGCGATGTCGGCGATCTTCGCGATCCTCGCCATCGCCACTGTTGTGAGTGTGATCTTCGCTGTACAGGCGAGCCGGGCGAAGGATGGGATGGAAGTCGCGCTAGATGAGGCGAGGGGCGCTCGCGCGGTCGCGGAAGATGCGGAGCGAGAAGCGCGAGACAACCTCGCTCTTGCTGAGAGGCGCGAGCAGGAGGCGGAGGATGCGAAGATTCGTGCCGAGGAAGAAGCGGACAATGCAAGGGAGATCAACAACTTCCTGACCGTGGATCTGCTGGCGTCCGTCGCGCCGTCGGCCGAGTCGGGCAAGGGCAAGGATGTTCTGATGCGGGATGTGCTCGACGCCGCGTCGGAGAAGATCGAAGAAGCATCCCAACCCGAGGGTCGTTTCACCGACAAGCCGCTGATCGAGGCGTCGGTCCGCGCGACGCTTGGCTGGACGTACCATCTGCTCGGCGAGTACGCCGCCGCCGAGCCGCACCTGGAGCGGGCGCGTCTGCTGAGGCGTCGAGAACTGGGTGAGGAGCATCCAAGCACGCTGCGCTCCATGAACAACCTCGTGCTCCTGTACGACGGGCAGGGCCGCTACGACGAAGCGGAGCCGCTGTGCACCAAGACGCTGGAGATCAGCACGCGCGTTCTCGGCGACGAACATCGAGACACGCTCAGTGTCATGAACAACCTCGCGATCCTGTACAAGAACCAGGGCCGGCACGATGAGGCAGAGCCGCTGTACGCCAAGACGCTGGAGATCAGCAAGCGTGTTCTCGGCGAGGAGCATCAGGGCACGCTCAGCGCCATGAACAACCTCGCGATCCTGTACGAGAGCCAGGGCAGGTACGACGAGGCGGAACCGCTGCTCATCACGACGCTGGAGACCAAGAGGCGAGTCCTCGGCGAGGAGCATCCGGACACACTCGCCTCGATGAACAACCTTGCGATCCTGTACAAGAACCAGGGTCGATATGACGAGGCGGAACCGCTGCACGTCGCGACGTTGGCGATCAGGAGGCGAGTCCTCGGCGAGGAGCATCCTCGCACGCTGGCCTCCAGGGGCAGCCTCGCGGTCCTGTGCGTGAGTCAGGGCCGATACGACCAGGCGGAGCGGCTGTATCTCGGGACGCTGGAGATCCAGAAGCGCATTCTCGGCGAGGAGCATCCGGACACGCTCAGGTGCGCGAACAACATCGCGGCCCTATACAGGAATCAGGGCAGGTACGACGAGGCGGAGCAGTTGTACGTGGAGACGCTGGCGATCAAGACGCGCATCCTCGGCGAGGAGCATCCGAGCACGCTCATGTCCGTGGGCAACCTCGCGATTCTGTACAAGGACCAAGGCCGATATGACGAGGCGGAGCCGCTGTACGTGAAGACGCTGGCGATCCGGAGGCGAGTCCTCGGCGAGGAGCACCCGGAGACGCTGACCTTCATGAACAGCCTCGCGAACCTGTACAAGAACCAGGGGCGCTACGACCAGGCGGAGCCGCTGTATCTCGAGACGCTGGAGATCCAGAAGCGAATCCTCGGCGAGGAGCATCCGGACAGACTGTTCTCGATGGCCAACCTGGCGGGGCTGTATCAGGAACAGGACCGCCTTGATGAGGCGGCCGCGCTGTTCGAACGAGCCGTGGCAAGTGCGAGGCGAGCATTGGGAGAGAGGCACTGGGTCACGGGCGCATTCGTCGGCAGCTACGGCGAGGTACTGACCAAGCTCCAGCGGTATGACGAGGCGGAGACGGCTCTTCTGGAAGCGCACGCATCGCTCACCGCAAGCCTCGGGTCGCAACACAGGCGAACGATCGGGCAGATCGTGTTGCTCATCAACCTCTACACCGCCTGGCACGAAGCCGAACCGGACAAGGGCCACGACGCCAAGGCCGATCAGTGGCGAGCCAAGCTGCCAACCGACGAGCCGGACGAAGCCGAACCGGCCGGACAAGGGGGATAGGTACATCAACCGGACGCGCGTCGTGCGAGTGTGCGCGTGCTGCCTGTCCTTGCGCAGGCGACCGTGCAGGTGAGCGCATCATGCACGTTGAGGCTACCTTGAGCGAATTCCACTACCTCGCTCGGCCGACGCTGGTCTTGAGCCATTTCTCGCGCTGCATCGCTTCGGAGCGCGTGGCGCGTTGTTCGGAGTAGACCAGGAGCCACGGTCCTGGGTTCCGGGATGTGAACTTGCTGGGGTTGTGATCGTGGTCGTTGTGCTCAGCGACGCGGCGCTGCAGGTCGCTCGTCTGCCCGACATACCGTCGGCCAGTGGAGTCGCTTCGGAGCACGTAGACGAAGAAGGGCAAACTCCCCGAAGTGTAGCCGATCCAAACTCGGTGGGTGGTGAACGGGTGGAGAGGAAGTGCTCAGACTGTAAACCGCGATCATGCTCTCCGTAATCCGCCTTATGTCATGGGCTTATGCTGCCCTTGCCAACGGCGAACGTACCCGACTCGCCCAGTCTCTCAGGTTGACGGCGGGTGAGATTCGGTGCCCGAGTCGGCTGGATCCGAACCAGCGAGTCCGCCTCGCACCCCTTGCTCAAATCCCACCCGCACGTTCGACAACAAGTCGAACCGCAGCTTCAAGATCCACGCCAGCGCTCCAAATGGTCCTCTCGATGCGGACCTTTGTGTCATGGCCTGAGATCTCCATGCATATGGGGCCACTGGTCGAACGCGCTTCATCGATTGTATCTCGCATGAACTCGTATTCACTCCACAGAGTGGTCAGCCGCCCACCAATATCTGCGAGGAACCTCGCGTTCGCTGCGACCTCTGCTTCCGTTGGCTCATCCGAGACGACTTCAACGACGCATAGCATATACCGGTCGGCGTTGGCCACAGCAGCTTCAACTTGTCGGACGCTCATGCGTGCTACTTCGTCCGTCACGCCCTTGACCTCCAGATACACATCGTTCGCTCCAGAGATCTTGAGCCCAATTGCGTCGTCTTCCTCACCCGACTGCGGCCTCACGGTGAAATCGTGACCGATGCCCGTTCGCTCAACGCGAAGCCCGGAGTCCTTCAGGGCATCCCGGATTCGATCCTCGACCAGTTTCCCAAGTTTCCGGTTCCGTTCTACGCATTCCCGTCGTTGCCTTCGCTGTTCAACCACTTCGAAAATGCCAGGGTCGGCATGAACATCGCGAGCAAATGCCTCAAACTTCGCCGCATCGTGACCCATCGCCTCCACCATAGTTGCGGCAGACTGAATGACCGTCATCCGTTCATCCTCGCTATCACTGATCGCGCGGAGCGTCAGATCGGCTGGACTCACACCGATAGATGCAAGGAATTGCCTGGCTGACTCGCTTGATAGCTGCTCGAGCACGGCTTGTTCCGGCCTAAGCAATCGACCCAAAACATCGGCACCTGGAGGCGATCGCCCCTTGTCAACCGGAATCCACGGCCTCTTCTTGATCGGACCGATCCAGTTTGCTCGGTAGTACTTGTGCTCCGATCCATTGTCACACGCTGCCACTTGCTCATCGAACGCGCGTCCATCTTCGGCGAGAACATACTCAAGAACGAACTTGAGCAGTCGAACGGCACGGGGGCGACTGCTTCGCACCCGATCGAGTACAGATCTCTCGCCACCGATCAGAAACGCGATCTCGGATCGCTCAACCTGCGATTCTGACCGTATGTTCTTGTCGTCGTCCGACAGTGGCTCATCAGGGAGAAACTCCTCAACATAGCCATCGCATTCGAATAATGGCGATAGATGAACCATCCCCGCGTCGCTCAGTGCCTCCCATGCCCCAGCACTTGCGTCATCACGACACTCCTCCGCGAGGACGTACTCTTCGGGAAACAGATCCACGTACTGCCGGGCAGGTTCTGGCCAGCACGAAACTGGAGCCAAGGGACGCTGGTGCGCGGCCGTCGTCCTCTTCAGAGTGGCCACTGTCACGGTCCCGTTGACCGCCTTTGACGTGATCGCAGGGAACCCATCCAGTTCTGAGACTTTGTCACGTGCCAGTAACCACTGCATCAGCGCGAGGTTGGCCTCGACAAGTGATGCCTTGAGCTCGTCGTCTTCGACGTGCTCCCCAAGTGCATTCAGTGCCTGCCGTAGGACCTCGTCCTCATCGCAGACATCCAGCATTTCCAGTACTTCGTCCACCTCCACGCCGGGTGCCGCCAGCACCCTTCGAATATCGATGCCGAACATCCCCGCGATGTCCTTCAGTGCCTCATCGACCCCAGTATCCAGCCGCAACTCATCACAGCATGAAAGCTCCCCGGCCTGATTAGGCACAAGCGAGCACTCGTGCAGCACGCCGACCATGCCCGCCTTCACCAGGAGCCCATACAGTCGGTTCAGCCACGCTACAGGTTCCTGCCTCTCTTCGAGTTCCGCTTTGAGCGCTGCGATCGTCCCCAAGCCGGCAACCCTGTCAACAAGCTGCCGAATCGTCAGTGCCTCGCAGAACTCATCAACCGATGCGCTCTGTATGGATGCCCACGACTCCAAGTTCGCCGTCCATTGAACAACATCGGCACGGATGGGCAGATGCGTCTGCCCCTCTCCCAAGAACTGGGCCGTCTCCCACACTTCCAAGGCAGATGCAGACCCCTTGCCAATCGGAATCCAGCTCTTGGTCGGTTCGCGAGTCGCTCCACAGACGGTCAACACTATTGGTGACTTGCGTAGTGGGCTAACGATTCCCTGAGTTATCGTCTTGCGAAACCACTCTTCGTCTATCCATTGCCGATCACGGTAGGCTCCGATGAACGCCAGTGATGGTGCCCCTGGTAGTTCCGCCGCTGCAGCGTCTCGAACGAGATCCGCTATCTGCCCACACGCGTTTTGGAACAGTCGCTGATTCGTCTCGTTGGCCGAACTCTTCGAGGCGCCCAATACGATGCCATCTCTTTCCTTCCTCGGGATGAACGCTTCGCTGTTCGCGACCAGAGGTACACACAGGTCCGCCGTACCGTTGAGCGGGAATGCCAAGAAGAGCTTTGGGACACCAGTCATCCGCTCAATGACCTGTACCCCGTCTTCCTCGCGTAGCAGCAGCGCCACCTGGACATCCTCGTCACCAGTGACCACGACTGTGCGCGCCACTTCGGCTGCGGACGACACTCGGTACGCAGTCAAGTGTGCTATCGGTGAGGTAGTTGGTGTCTTCGTCCAAGTCCGATCCGTACCGTCACGCTCAAATGTGATTGACTCCAAGCTTGGATTGAACGCCAGCAGCAGTGGAATACACTCAAGAAGAGAGCTCAGGCCTCTATCGACAACGTCCACGACGCCTGCGGTGATCGGATACTCAAACTCGGTCGTGTATGGAGCCACGACCGATCCTCCTTCCGGAATAAGCGACTTCGTGAACTCATCACGAGAGGCTTGCATCGCGATGCGAAGCTCCTCCGAGTTCAGGGCCCGCCGATCAAGCGTAAAGTCAAACCCGCGTCCATCCCGCAGGAGGCCACGTACTCGAATCTGTCGTGCGATCAGATGGGTGGTTACAAACCCTGTACCGAATCGACCGATCCCCGAGTCCAGGCGCTTTGTCGATCCATGGTAAATGAGATGTGCGATTTCCTTGTCACGAAACGGTGACCCATTGTGCCGGAATACCACTCGGTCCGCAGTTCGCTCAACCCTGATATTCAGTCCGGACTCTCCCGCCGCATCGCGCGCATTCTGAATCAGCTCCCATATCCACCGTTCGACGACTGTGTCGCGTTCGTCCTCGAGCTCCTGCAGTCGATTGAAGACCGACTGCGCTGTGTTCTCAACCAACGCGTCGTTGAACGCTTCGTCTAGCCGATCAGTAAGTCGCGAGTCACTTTCCATCAGGCGTCCTCGACACCATCGCCAGGTGCCCAAACCATTCTCTCACGGAGCGATGTCAAAACGCTGCTTCAATCGCTCCACCGTGTGATGCCACTTCTTCGCACGCGGCCTTGCGGCCGAATTCTGGTTCCCGAAGAACCCCTTCTCACGAATCGCTTCCGCGAGGGGCACAGTGTGAACCCACTCGACACGCACGAAATGCTCTGCCTTGTCGACATCTTCGGCCTGGGTCCTATGCCTTGCCGCCTTTAAGGGGAGCGACGTAATCGGCACCATCTTCCCATTGCCATCCTCCACACGGAACTCGTCGATCGGAACTGCCTCGTCCTTCACCACCCCTACGCCAACGTAGCCGACGCCACCAGGAATGTTCACCCACACGCGGCCGCCTGGTTCAAGCAGGCTGAGCGAGCGCGAGTACCACGCCCCTCCTCCCGCTGACAGGAATCCGTGCGTCCTCGCCTCTTCCCAATCTCGATTGTCATCGCCACCGAATGACGCATAGAACTCCCCATTCCAAGGGAGCTTCTCACGCTTCCGCTCGACCTTTGAATCGACTTCACCGGGGTCAATCAGCCATGCGCGACTCAGGTACTCATGATCACCGTCGCGGAAGAACCGGAAGAACACAGCGTTGATGGCGACACCGTACTCCTCGGCGAGGTAGTTGATGATGCGCTCCGTACTGTCGTCGAGTTCGCCGGCCACGACGACGAGCTCATGTGACTCATTCAGCGCCTCCGGCATCGCGCTCGCGTTGAAGTGCTCGCAGAACGCCTCATCCAGGGACGTGCTCACGTGCTCCGGGACGTACTTCCTGAGGTAACCCTCGAAGATTCCGGCGATGTCATCATCTTCGAGCCCGCGGACCCACGAGCCATAATCGAGTAGTTGTGCGACCACCTCGCGCGGAGTGCGGTTGCGCTTCAGCTCAATGACGACCAGCTTCCCATCACCGTCGATCGCAAACAGGTCGATGAACTTGCCATGGGACGTCGGCACCTGACGCCCGATCAGGAGCAGGTTCGGATCTATGACGGACACGTCATCGGCCAGGACGTCTTCCAGCCGCCTCTCGCTGTCCATCGGCGTGAACTCGACCTTCTCAAGTCGGTCGCCGAGTTTCCACAGTCCTACTTCGATCGGCATCGCCTGCTCCTATACCGTCACTCCGATCATCCTGGCCTGCCCCGGACCTCACTCGACCCCGGCCTCAGTCGATCGCTCCGCCTGCTTTAATACGAGTTGTGTTGCGTCTTCCGACAGGTCGGGCGGATAACCGTACTTCGCCAGCAGGCGGCGCACGTTTCGGCGGAGACCTGCTCGAACGGATTCACGCTGTGTCCAGTCGAGCTTCGGCATCCTCTTCACCACCTCAGCGAGCTCGCGGGCCATAAGGCGGAGCGTGTCCATCTTCATGATCTCCTTCGCCGAGCCGTTCTCGGCGAGTGCGTCGTAGAACGCTGTCTCCTCCACAGTCAGCCCCAGTTCTTGACCGTGACGCTGCGCCTCGCGCAGGTGCTTCGCCAAGTCGAGCAGGTGCGTGATCATCTCGGCGGTCGTGATCGCCTTGTTCGTGTACCGCAACATCGCATCTTCGAGCGCCTCGCGGAACTTCTTGCTCTGGACGATGTTCGTACGCTCGGTGACGCGAATCTGATCGGTGAGCAGCTTCCGCAGTGTCTCCAAGGCTAGATTCCTCTGCTCCAGAGCGGCCACGCGCGAGAGGAACTCGTCCGAGAGAATGTCCAGCCGTGCCTCGTCCAGGCCCGCCGCCGCAAAGAGATCAATGACCTCATCGGCATCGACCGCACCACCAATGACCTGCCGCACTGCCGCGTCCACATCTCGCTGTCTCGCCCTCGCACCGCCACTGGACTCATCCGCCAGCCGCTTGCGGATCGCCGCTGCGACGCGCTGGAAGAACGCCAAATGATCGACGACATCCTCCGTCTCCGGCCGCGGCACAGAGAGCGCAAACGCAGCCGCGAACTCCTTCACGAGCGTCCGCAGCCGCTTCCAGCCGTCGTCCTGCGAAAACACATGGTCGATCGCCACGAGATAGACCGGCAGCACCTCTTGCGGACTGGCGTCGAGCGCCGCCTCGTAGTCGCAGCCATGGAAGAACGACCGCAGCTTCTCGAATGCCGCAAGCATCGCCGGCACGGCCTCGTCCTGAACCTTCTTCACCGCCTCGCCGGTCCCGCCCGCCTGGGTGTACGTCGCAAGCGCGTCGGCCAACTGATCCACCAAGCCGAGCATGTCCACGATTAGGCCGCCGGGCTTCTCGCCGTAGACACGGTTCACTCTTGCGATCGCCTGCATCAGGTTGTGACCTGCGAGCGGCTTGTCGATGTACATCGTGTGCGCCGGTGGGCAGTCGAATCCCGTCAACCACATATCGCACACAATCACAAGCCGGAAGTCATCATCGGGATTCTTGAACCGCTCGGCCAGACGCTTTCGTGCCTGCTTTGTGCGCACGTGACTCCGCAGCGGCTCTTCGTCGTCCGGACCGCCTGTCACCACCACCTTCATCTGGCCTCGCTCATCGTCCGGGTCGTGCCAGTCCGGTCGCAGTGCCTTGATCGCCTCGTACAGCCGCGCTGCGATATCGCGGCTCATCGTCACCACCATCGCCTTGCCTTCCATCGCGGCCCGACGCTTCTCCCAGTGCTCGACAATGAACGTGGCAAGGCGATCGATCCGCTCCGGTGCGCCGACGAGCGCCTCAAGCGGGACACGAATCCGATCCTCGATCTCTTCGCCCGAAGCGTCCGCCGCCACCGCCTTCTCCAATTCCGCCTCGGCAGCCTTCGCGCCCGCATCATCCACCGTGAGCTTGACGATCCGCGATTCGTAGTACAGCGGCTTCGTCGCGCCGTCCTCGACTGACTGGCGGATGTCGTACACATCCGAGTACTCGCCGAAGACATGGATCGTGTTCTTGTCGTCACGCTCCAGCGGCGTGCCCGTGAAGCCGACGAAGGTCGCGTTCGGCAGCGCCTCCCGCATCCAGCGTGCGCCACCTTCCACGAACCCATACTGGCTCCGGTGTGCCTCGTCCGCCATCACCACGACATTGGCACGTTCAGAAATCGCGCCATGCGCCTCGGTGAACTTGTGGATCGTCGTAAACACCACGCCGCCCGCCGCCCGATCGAGCAGCGCCTTGAGATCATCCCGGCTCTCCGCCTGGACCGGGTCCTGCCGCAACAGCGCTCGACCGGCTGCGAACGTACCGAAGAGCTGGTCGTCCAGATCGTTCCGGTCCGTCACCATGACGATCGTCGGATTCTCCATCGCAGGCTCGCGGATCAATGCGCCGGCCAGCATCAGCATGGTCAACGACTTCCCCGAACCCTGTGTGTGCCACACCACGCCGCCGCGCCCATCGTGGGGGCCGTCGCCGTCGCCAGCAGGTGTCCTCAGATGTTTCAGCACGCTCGCTCGCGTGTTTCGGACCGCGCGGAACTGGTGATACCCCGCGATCTTCTTGGCAATCTCGCCTCGCTCATCCTCCTCGAACGCCACACAGGTCCGCAGGTAGTCGAGCAGGACCGATGGCTCGAACAACCCACGGATCAACGCTTCCAACGTCGGCGTGCCGCCTTCCGCAGGTCGCCACGGCATGAATCGACTGCGACCGCTGGTGATCGAGCCGACCCGCGTGAGTAGCCCGTCCGATGCGACGAGCAGCAGGTTTGGTACGAAGAAGTCCGGAGCGCCACGATCGGGACTCATGTACCGTGCGAACTGGCGGATCGCCACGTCAAGGTCCGCCTCGGTATCCGTCGGATCCTTCAGTTCGATGATGGCGATCGGCATCCCGTTGAGGAATACCGTCAAGTCGGGGCGGATCCACTTGCCCGACGGTCCAACCACGATTAGTTGGCGCACCACGAGCAAATCGTTCTTGGCGGGATGCTCAAAGTCAATAAGCCGGGCACGGCCGCCTCGCGATTCGCGGGTGTTCGCATCCTTGTATTCAACCTCGACCCCGTCAGTGAGCAGCGCATGAAACCAGCGGTTGTTCTGTGCAAGCGTCGGGTGCGGCGGACGTGACAATGTCCGGATGACCTGCTCAATCTCTGACTTGGGCAGGTCCGGATTCAGTTGAATCAGTGATCGCCGCGACCGACCATCGAGCAGCACCTCAGTGTAGCTGGATCGTTCACTCGCGGGTTGGTCCGGCGCGAATTCGGGCCCGTTCGACAGGGCGTATCCGAGCGATTGCAGCCACCGCATCGCGCCAAGTTCGACATCGCTTTCCTTCACGGGTCGCCCCTATCGGGTCATCGACCCAAGGTGAGTCACAATCGGTTGAAAGTCATCACCAGCGCACGGGTGGAATCTCTCCGGCCAGCACGCATTCATGCGGCACAACAACCGCTGTTGTGCCGGCGCACTGCGGTTGAGTCGCTCAACCGTCAATTGGATAGCTTTGGGATCACATGTTGCGTACAAGTGTCCAACATCATGAGCTAGATACCGCGGGACGTAACCGATCTTCACTCCATCGCTCGTTGCGGCTGCGACCACAGCTACTGCATGCGGGTCATATGGGTTGTGCGGCTCGGGTGACAACATCAGCCGTTCATTGGCCTCCAGGTGGTCGATACGTTTCAAGCCTGCCGGCTCCATCCAGCGAACACCGTGCAGAAAGAACTTCGTGAGGTAGCAGCCGTCCCTGTCCAGCGATGGACACGGAAACACCTCCAGCGAATCGGTCTGCCGCATCCCTTCGGTCACGCCTAGCATCGCAATGGGGTCCGGGGGTTTGTCCGGATCGAAGCCGCCCCACGTCAGGAACGCCTCGTACTCCGGACGGGTCCGTGCAAGCAGACGATTGGCGAACAACGGGAACAATGTTTCGGATTCGTACACGGCCTCCAGTTCCAACATCCCAGGGAACGGCTTGAATCCACGCAACGTCCTCGCGCCGCGTGTGTAGACGAACCGATAGCCCCCCGAGCCGTGCTCCAATCGGCCGACCGGCCCCCAGCGTCCTTTGGTCGGATCGCTCGACCTCCCCGCGATGAATAGTGCGTTGGTCATTAGTCCTCTTCCGTCAACAGACGCCTCTGATTCTCCTCCAGCAAGCTCCGCGTGAAGTCGCGGCACACTTGCGACATGCGGCTTGGAGGCACCTGAACAAGCAAGGCCTCGATCGTTGCGCCGTCTATTGCCGCTAGACGGTCCAGCCAGGCATGCGCCGCCTCGGGGGTGAGTTTCGCAACAACTCGCCAAGCGTCCACGGTTGTCAGCGGCTTAGTCGCTGCGACAGTACCATAGAGCGCTGATCGCGCCCGACGAGCGAACGGCCCGACGTGCCGGTTCCTGTCCTTGGTCGTCAATCGCTCGTGGCGTTCCTCATCACTGAGATTCCTCGCCATCGACGCGCCGTGATCGAAGGTTGGCGCAAGCGCCAACCTGTCGCCATCACGCAGCGCACCCCAGTTCTCATGGTGCCGATCCTGATTGGCGATCCAGGCATCCAGCATGACGTATCCAGTGAAGACATCAAGGGCCGAAGACACTCCATCGGGAGTTCCTTTCATCCACAATACCGGCGGCGGGCCAAGTTCGCACATGATCTCCATGACCGCCTCGACGGTGTGCTCACGCACCCTGTAGCGGTTGGCTTGCTCCACCGGATAATCCGGGTCACGATCCAGCATCAACTGGTTGCCGAGAATCAATGAGGTCGGCGGTGGGGCGCACGATTCACAGACCACGCCGGGCTTCTCGCCGGTCTCGTCGTAGGCGAGCTCATAGTGGACATGCGGTAGACCGATCAAATCGCACAGCTCGCATGCGATCTTCTCGGCCCAATCCTCGCCCGTGCCTCGCTCCTCGGCTTTGAAGAGCATTTGCCGATTGCTGTCGAGATACCAGAACTTGCGCTTTGTGCCCAATGGCTCGAGCGCCTCAGCGTTCCGAGAATCGACAGACACGATATCAAACACCGCTACGCCACCTCCTCGACCACGCGCGCCGCGTCGTTCACTCGCACCTTGCCTGAAAGCAACTTGGGCAGCAGGTAGTCGCGCATCTCCGCGAGCTTCCGGGACTCACCTGAGAATCGAAAGTTCCACATCGGGCCAATCAACTGATGGAATCGCAGCACAAGATCTTCGGGAGGAATCGCGATGACCTTGCTATTCATTAGAGAATCTGCATTCAGATTTGGAACAGATGTTCCATTCACATGATCCCATATCTCCTTGGACAATCGCATCTCGTGCAACCATGCGTCCAGATAGACCGCGTGCGCAACTGACGCACATCGAATGCGCTTACAGAAGTTCGAATACGTAATGGCATTCCAATGCTCCAACAAGGCTGGGCACATCCAAAGGGGCCGTCCGGTCGGACCAGCCCCCGACCCGCCGATCAGCACATCACGCTCGTCCATTCGCCGACGATCAAGCGCGGTGGGTTTGAACCACCTCCTGGGCGGCTCGCCACGGCCCCTGTCTCGTAGATGCCCAAGATCGACCCCGCGCAAGCATGGAACTTCAACGAGCCCTTCGGATCCCGAGTCCTCTCCCCAATGCCCACCAATCGTAACTTCGCCAATCGAACCGAATGTCCCCAGCTCCCACCCCTCCGGCACGGGGCCGATCTCGGAGTCGGTGAATGTAGTGGGCAGGGCGTCGAAGACGGGTTGGGGCATGGAGGGAAAGACGGTCGCACCGGCAGCTTTGGCCTTGACGGGCCCGAAATCCACGAACCACGCCCGGAAGATCGCCCTCGCCAGCCTCTCCAACGCTGACGCTGTCCGCCGGTTCTGCTCGATCTTGTCGTCGAGAGAGCCAAGCACGCCGGCGATGGCTCGCTGCTCAGGGAGGGGTGGCAGCAGGAACGGGATCGCCTGCATTATGGAGGTATTCAGATTTGGCATCGTGATCCCAACCGAATGACGCACGATCCAGGCGCGCACTTCCGGGTGGCCGAGGTAGTACGACGCGAACTCCGGCTCGATGACGCCATCACCCAGCCGCACCTTGAGGCACCCCGTACCACAGAACCAGCCGTCTTCCGGATCCCGCACCAGCGATCGACGTTCCACGTCGCCACGGCGGCTGTAAATGATGTCACCCTTGCGGACGATGTGCTTCGAGAGGCGCCGAGCATCGGCTTCGGTAATGCACGCGATACCGTCCCGAATGAGTCGGTTATCGCCTATATTCACCGGCATGATCGAGGGCACTCCGACCGGCACATAGTCGGACGCGTGAAGCTGACTACCGAACGGCCCCGTCTGTATGCTGCCTCCGCCACGCTTGACGATTTCGCCAAGTGTCGTGCGAGCCCACAACTCGGGGGCGGTCTGGAACATCGCAAGACTCATGGCACCTGCCCCGTTTGAGCGGGAGCAACTCGACGCCAGTTCTGGTATCGGCCAGGCGTCTTCTCCTCAATCCTGAAATGGCACACATACTCGCCTTGCCACCAGGCTGGGTTGAGGGGAACCTCAGCGAACGGGTTGTGATAAATCTGTAGAGCCAGGAATCGGTCGTGCGGATCATCAAGTTGCCAACACTCGTGAAGTGTTGCTAGCGCGCTCAGGTGACGATTGATGTCTTCGCGCAGCGCCTTGTTGTTCCGTTGAGCAAAGCCGCGATCGATCACGACCGGATCGTGGCCGGCTCCCCCGACTTCCAGAACAACCTGCTCCCATCCATGCAGCGCAGTCTGGATTGTGTAAGGATCGGTGTATCTGTTCTCGGCATTGTCAAACACTACAAGCACAGCGGGAATCTGTGGTCGGCTTTCAAGGTAAGACTTGAATTGCGAACGACTCTGACTGATATGCTTGCGCACCCGTCTTGCTACGGTATCTGGGTTGCGTGTCTGCGTTGCCATACCCTTGCTGCGCAGGGCGTCGGCGAAGCGTTTGTCGTCATCGTTCGGCTCAATCTGTTTCACCTCGACAACGACGCGATGCCCCCTGGTCGTGAGCTCATAGTCTGGCTGCTGCCGATCGTGAAGTTCGGGAAGCCTCGCGTAGTTGAGGCCTTGCCCATCGCACAACTCCTCAAACAGCAACTCGGATTTGGTTCGAGAATCACGAGCCATTCGAGACCCCTTGAAGGCGATGGCGCACCACTGCCGTTAGTCTCTCGCCCTCTGCAAAGCACTCTTCCAACTCAGCCAGTAAGCGTGGGTACTTTTCGGTGAACGGCTCGCCGTCGTCCTCTTGCTCTTCGGCACCGACGTAGCGACCGGGCGTGAGGACGAAACCGTGCTTCTTGATCTCCTTAAGCGAAGCGGCCTTGCAGAAGCCGGGGATATCGCGGTAGGTCCACTCGCCGTCCCCGGAAGTGTCCCACCACTCGGGCTTGGGCTCGCCGCGCCACTGACGGAAGGCGTAGACGATGCGGCCGATGTCGGAGTCGTGCTTCGGATCGCCCATGCCATCGGCGAGAAGTGTCTCGCCATCGTCGCCGCCGGTGAGAACACGGAGCGTGCGTGATTGCAATGTGCCGAACTTTCGGGCATCGATGAAGAGGGTTTCACCCTTGCGGCCGTCTGGTCGGTTGGGGCAGCCATTCTTGAGGCTCTTGCCGGTCTTGTCGCGTGTGAGGAACCAGAGGCAGACGGGGATGCCTGTGGTGTAGAAGAGCTGCGCCGGCAGCGCGACGATGGCATCAACAAGGTCGGCCTCGACGATGCGCTGGCGGATGTCGCCTTCGCCGCCGGAGCCGGAGGAGAGCGAACCGTTGGCCATAACGAAGCCGGCGACACCGCCACCGTGCCCGTTGGGTGGCGCGAGGTGATGAATGAAGTGCTGAATCCATGCGTAGTTGGCGTTGCCGACGGGCGGTGTGCCGTAAGTCCAGCGGACATCATCCTGCAGCAGCTTGCCGGACCAATCGGAGACGTTGAACGGCGGGTTGGCGAGGACGTAGTCGGCCTTGAGATCGGGATGGAGGTTGCGGAGGAAAGTGTCGGCGGGGTGGGAACCGAGGTTGGCCTCGATGGAGCGGATGGCGAGGTTCATGTGCGCCAGCCGCCATGTCGTGGGGTTGGACTCTTGGCCGAAGATGGAGATGTCGGTGGTCTGGCCGCCGTGGGCATCGACGAAGCGTTCGGACTGGATGAACATTCCGCCGGAGCCGCAACACGGGTCGTAGACCCGGCCCTCGTAGGGTTCGAGCATCTCGACCAGCAGGCGGACGATGGAGCGAGGCGTGTAGAACTCGCCGCCGAGCTTGCCCTCGGCCTGGGCGAACTTGCCGAGGAAGTACTCATAGACGCGGCCGAGCGAGTCGCGGGCTTTGGCTCTGTCGCCCTTGAAGCCGATGTCGGCAATCAGGTCGATGAGTCCCTTGAGCTTGATTGGCTCGATGCCTCGACGCGCGTAGTCACGCGGGAGTTTGGACTTGAGATTCGGGTTGTCGCGTTCGACTGCGAGGATGGCGTCGTCGATGAGTGTCGCGATGTCAGGCTCGGTGGCCTTGCTTTGCAGGCGATCCCAGCGGGCCTCCTTCGGCACCCAGAAGACGCGCTCAACGGTGTATTCGTCTCGGTTTTCGAGTAGTGACTCGAACTGCTTGCCGGTGATGTTGTCGGCCTTGAGTTCGGCCTTGAGTTCCTCCCGGCGGGCTTCAAACGAGTCGGAAATGTACTTGAGGAAGAGCAGGCCGAGGACGACGTGCTTGTACTCGGCGGCATCGACCTGGCCACGGAGGGCGTCCGCCGCCTTCCACAGTGTGTCGGCATAGGCGAGGTCGGAGTTGGTGGTCGTGTCGTTGGCCATGCGTGCTTTGCTCCGTTCTCACTCTGTCCGCTGCTTCAGCCAGTGATCGATCGTGTCCCGGTGAAACCGCCAGTGCTTGCCGACTTTCCGGCCTGGGATCTTACCCTCCTGCGCCAGTTTGTAGACGGTGGACTTCGGCAGCTTCAGGTAGACCACTAGGTCGTCGATCGTGAAGACAGCGCCCGTCGGGACGGTGTCGGCAGACGAGCGCGATCCAGCACAGCCCCGTGATGATTTGGGCTTGGCCATGCGCTCATTGGAACTGTACTGTCAGTTGCTGTCAATTGCTGCGACTGAATCCTGCAATCTATTTGCCCCTATCGGGTATGCGCCTTTGGCTCTCCGATGGTAATCGGCGTGCAAATGGGATCCACCCCGGGACGAGGACCGGCGCGCGAATTGGACCCACCTGGGCCAGATGATGCGCGCGGCCGGTGCGTTGCTGGATCGTCTGACTCGCCATGTGCAGATCGTGGAGATCCTCGGTGGCAGCTACCGGTTCAAGGCGAGCCTGAAGCGAAGCAGGCGGAGGGGAGGTGATGACCAGCAAAAAACATGACCGCTTATCGGACGTCCTTGCCCCACGGGGCAGGTCAAGTTGACCACCCCATACCGGGGGTTTTGGTCCTTGTGTTGGATTCTCCATCATATCTGTTGCGTTCCATGGGACAATATCCTGCGTAAATGGAGGGGTCCTCGTGCAGATCCCCAGGGATTAGTGCTGCCAAGGCGGAGAACACGATATGTCACGTACACAGACTCCATCGCGCGGCTTCCGCAGTGCGTTTACATCCTTGGTCTCGACTCGCGGCAGACTGCCGAACCTCGCGTTTGAGCCGCTCGAGGATCGGAGGCTGCTTGCCGACTTCGAGTCTCCCGACGACGGTGGCAACCACTACTACGAAGAAACTGTCTCGCCAGGAACGTACGACTTCCTGATCGATGGCGTTGATACGCACACTTTCACTGAGTGGTACGTCGATGGCGATTACAAAGAGACAGACGAGTCGAAGTTGAGTAATGGATATTGGGATCCGAGATTTGAGTGGCCGTTTACCTCAGGAACTGTCTACGTTGAGGCAAATCTATTCACAGGGAACTGGACCTGGAGGAACTGGCACGGATGGCTCATCACAGTTGGCAAACCCGATCTCGTGGTCGATGACGTGACGGGGACGGAGAGCTACTACGAGACGGGCGACGACATCTGGGCGACCGCTCACATCCTTAATGACGGCGATGCGAGCGCGGGCGCTTCCGATCTATACTACTACCTTGGCACCTCGACGGACAAGACGTACAAGGCTATCGAGCAAGGCAGTGTCGGGTCACTTACCCCCGGGCAGACCAAGACCGATATGATCGGCACCTACCTCGACGGGTATGACATCCCCGACGACGTTCCGGACGGGACCTACTGTATCTGGGTTCTGGCCGACTCCAACAATGACGTCGACGAATCCGATGACGACAACAACTGGGGACGCTCCGCCTACTTCACGATCAATCACACCGACCCCGATCTCGTGGTCGATGACGTGACGGGGACGGAGAGCTACTACGAGACGGGCGACGACATCTGGGCGACCGCTCACATCCTTAATGACGGCGATGCGAGCGCGGGTTCATTCGATCTGCACTACTACCTCGGCACCTCATCGGACCAGACCTATGACAGCATCGAGCAGGGCACTATATTCGGTGGCGCCGATCCGCAAGAACTCGTCACAGACATTATCGACTGGCCGTACTACCAGATCGACGACACCATTCCTCCCGGAGAGTATTGCATCTGGGTTCTGGCCGACTCGAACGAAGATGTGGACGAATCCGATGACGACAACAATTGGGGCCGATCGGCTTTCTTCACGATCAGTGAGCCGTTTGCTCCGACGATCACGTCTGCGGTGGTTCCTGACACGAATCGAGTGGACAACGATCAAGACGGCTTCTGCCAATGGTTCCAGATACTGTTCTTTGTTACCTCGAGCCGTGCCGGTTCTTATTACTGGATCATCTATGAGCATGATGGTTACATATTCGATGACACCCTGACCGCGCCCAGCGACACGATTGATATTGACGCTGGCGAGACTCTGAATACAACTCTGTCTATGGCAGTTGGTGACATTGAGCACTTGCCGGGCGATGACGCGGACGGTGAGATCGAGATTCGCATCGATCTCTATGACGCCACTTCCGGCAATCGACTCTTCAGTGTAACACCTCACGACTACGCAGGCTTGGGTGGGGTTCTCGTTGAAAACCCGGAAGACGACGATGCGCCACCGGTGCAGACTCTATTCGATTTCACCACTGAGGCGGGACAGATTGCCAAGCGTTTCATCGATTTCATCACGCCATTGCCCTTCACGGATGTACTCCAGGCAATCAGCGACTACGACTTCAACCCGCTTCAGATCCTATCTGACGAGACACATCGGCATCTCAGCTTCGGCGTGTATGCGGGGTTCGAGACAGGCATAGTCCTTGACATCCCTCTTGGCAGCCTCCGTTCCGGCTACACGCTCACCTACGATGTCTATGAAGGTGACTGGAAAATAGCGCAGGGCATCACGCTGAATGTCAATATCGTGGGTGGCAGCTTCCTAGGAGACATCGCCAGCCTTGGCGCAGGTGTCAAGGCCAAGGCGCACGCGGAGCAATACCTCTACCTTGACAAGGATCTCTCGTACGTCACGGCCGGATTCGGCCTGAGTGGGTCGATTCTCTCCGGTTTTGATGTCGAGATGGGAATTGACATACCGTTCGGCGGGGTTGTGTCAGCAGAGTTGCAGGCGCACTTCGAGGAAGATCTGGGCACCGAAGTTGGTTTCGCGATAGAGCGGGAGATGGAGACCGCTGAGTTCGCGACCGAGGTGGGCTATGCGCCAGGCGAAGTAGGCGACGCTGTACTGGCCTCCCTGACGCCCTATGGGGACGGGTGGTGGGAGTACTTGATCGATGGTTCGCTTCCGTTCTTCGGGCCCCTGGGGTCCCTGGCGATTCAGAATATCCGCGGGGAGCCGATCCCCGCACGTCTCATCACCGACGCTGGTAAGGCTGGTGATGATCTCAGGGTGGTCGCAATAGAGCAGCTGGTAGAGGGAGCGTCATTGTCCATTCAGGCCGGCCTCACCGTTGGTGTCCACGCGGTAAACCTCGCCGGGGGAGCTTTTGCATGCTATTCAGAGTCGAAGATCACACCGCCGCTGCTTGTCAAACGGTATGACAAAGTCTGGGCCACGGACGACATGACACGGGGTGACGTGCCGGGTGATACGGATGACCACGGGGATTATCCGTATAGCGCCTCGGACTTCCGGGATGTGATCAACTTCGTTGAGCTCGCCGAGTTCGATTCCCCGAATGATGAGGATTGGATACGCGTGACCGCCGACAGCGGCCAGGAGTATTTCTACTACACTCGTGCCCTGACCGGACTGAGTGCTGCTCCATCTATCGAACTCCATTCGCTCGATGGAGAGTTGCTTGCCCCCTCCGAGCTGACATCATCCGGGCAGCAGCGATTGACTTGGACACCGGACTCAACCGGCGACTATCTGATTCGCTTTGCGCCATCGGTGGATGGCGAAAGCGGCGAGTACACGTTCGAGCTGGCGAATTTCGATCCCTACCCGGACGACGGCGGGAATGAGAGCCCAGACATAGGATCGTTTGACGCCTCGCCGGCCGACGTGTCAGAGGATGAGACGTTCAACCTCATCGCCAGCGGGGTTTCCGATCCGGATGGGGACAACCTCGATGTTCAGTTCTACTGGGACGCTGATGGCAACGAATACTGGAATCCGGATGGTGACCAGGTGCTTGACGGTCTGCAGCGGATGGACGCAGAGACGTGGGTACTCGCGGACCTCCCGGCGGAAGAGTTCCCAATCGGCCGCAACTGGTTCTTTGCCGTCGCTGTTGATGAGCACGACGCCCTGGCGGTTGCGAGTACGCGTGTTGACATTGCCCAAGGGGTCAACGAGCAGCCTCTCATTGACTCGCTTGAGGCGAGCCCGAACCCCGTGCGTCGCGGGCAGTACATGACGATGACGGTGTTCGGCGTTGGTGACACGGATGGATGTGTTGGAGCGGTCGAGTTCTACCTTGATGCAAATGAGAACGGGCAAGCTGATACTGGGGAGAGCATTGGCTTCGGCTCGCAGGAGTCCCAATCGCAGTGGAGCATATCCGGTCTTGATTCCACCGAGTTGACGCCTGGTGTCTATTCGTTCCTTGCGCGGGCGAGAGATGACGATGACGCTTGGGGCGACCCAGTCCAAGCGTACGTGGAGGTTGTCGATACGCCCAACCAACCCCCGAGCGTTGCGGCGGTGAATAGTGATCAGGCGACAATTGGCCGGGGCGATGAGTTCATCCTCACTGCGACGGGTGTGTCAGATCTTGATGGGATCGTTGAGCGAGTATTGTTCTACTGGGACAGTGACGACGACGGCGAGTTCACGCCGAATGATCAGAGTGCCAAGATAGGAGAGTCGCATCAAGGCGATAATGGATCCTGGTCAGCTACCATCAGTGGTGATGAGACTGCTGAGCTACCGATTGCGACCATCACGCTCTTTGCCTTCGCGGTGGACAATGTGGGTGACGCCAGCACTGTCGTCAGCACGACTGTCGATGTCGTCAACAGCGCTCCACTGGTGGGCGAAGTCACCGTCGATGAGCTGGCTGATGGCCAGACAGATAGTCTCCTGGTGGGTTCGAACCCGACAGTTCGTGCATCCGGAGTCATCGACATTGATGATGCCGTTGTGGATGTGGTGCTTGTGGTCGACACGGACGGCGACCAGCAAGTGGATGCGGAACTGGACTGGGTTGCGATCCCGGGAGGAGATGGTGAATGGACCTGGGAGGGAGAAGTCCCCGGCGATTGGCTACACACCTCGATTCGTTTCGGTGCCTATGCCGTTGACTCGTTGGGCGCAGAGTCAGAGATAGAATGGACAGGTCCCATCTGGATTAACCAGGTGCCGACGATCGCAAGTCTTGAAGCTGCGGCAGATGTCGTCAATCCGGACGAGGAGCTTGTGCTGCGGGCGATCGGGGTAAGCGATGAAGCACCTGGTGTTGTCACTGAGGTGAACTTCTACCGCAAGCGGAGCGATGAAACGTACGATTGGATCGGCTCAGGCGAGCCTCTGGGTGGCGGTGAGTGGCAACTGTCGCGATCGATCGATTCCGCCTGGGGAACTGGCTATCTGACATTCGCCGCTCAGGCGGTCGATGACGATAGTGCGACGAGCGGTCTAGGGGATGTTGAGGTCACCGTTCGCGTCAACGCCGCACCTGTGATTGACAGCCTTACTGCGTCAGCCACCTATCTGGAGCCGGGGCAGCAGCTCGTCTTGACCGCATCGAGTGTCCTCGATCTAGACGGCGATGGTGTCAATGACGTGACCTTCTACCTCGATCTTGACGCGGACGGAAGCCTGATGAACGATGAGATGCTGGATCCGGACGGCGTGACGTCAAACGACGGCACGTGGATCTGGACCGGTGACGTTCCGTCCGCGTGGTCGACGAACACCTACACATCCTGGGCAGTAGCGAAGGATGCCCTCGAGCTATCGGGTGAGCCAGTCTCGTCACAACCGATTCGCATAAACGAGCCCCCTACTCTTGGAAACATCGAGGCCTCGCAAGCCGTGTACCAGCCGACGGACCAGCTTGTGCTCACCGCCAGCGGAGTCGATGACGTTCCCGTCGGTGTTGTTGCTGAGGTGAACTTCTACCGTAAGCGGAGTGATGAAACGCACGATTTGATCGGCTCAGGCGAGCCTCTGGGTGGCGGTGAGTGGCAACTGTCGCGATCAATCGATTCCGCTTGGGGAACTGGGTATCTGACGTTCTCGGCGCAAGCCGTCGACGATGACGACGCCGCAAGCGCCCTCGGCAGTTTCGAGGTCGAGGTTCTGATCAACACCCTGCCCACACTTGACAGTCTCCAGACCCTAGCCACTGCTCTACCCCCCGATAGCGGACTCTCGGTCACGCTCTACGGCGTAGCCGACGACGATGAGGCCTATGGTGACTATGTCGACGCCGTTCAGATTTCGCTAGGTGGAGTAGAGCTGCCAGCAGACTCCATTGAGAAGAGCAACACCACTTGGACTTGGTCTGGCACAATCCCGGCTGACATGCCATCCGGCGTACACACGCTCAGCGCGAAGGTAGTAGATACCCACGGTGGATCCAGCGCCTATGTAACTAGCGAACTGCTCGTAGGATTCGGCGGCGACGCGACGCTCGATATTCAAACGGCAGATGGAGATACGATAACGGCGAAAGCCACCGGCAGAGGGTCATCTGCCGTCATCTGGTATACCATCACTGCGGATGGTGTGCCGGCGATCTACGTTGAGAACTCTGATCAGAATACGCGACTCAAGGTGCGTATCAAGAAATCGAAGGATGGAGATGGTGCAGTCTCCATCGCAGGTCTGGCACAGATAACGAACAATGGTGTCGCCGGGATCTCAGCAAAGAAGGTGGTATTGCGTAACGTCGACATTGCTGGAGGCGATGTCCAGATCCAGTCGGCAATGGTTGTCCGGCTGGGCAGCCTCAGCAACGGCGCGTCGATTCTCGGCGATGCGGACGTAGCGTCGCTGCGCCTCAATGATGCTCTTGGATCCGGGTCGATACAGCTTGGCAGCGTGGGCACGCTCCGTGCCAACTCGCTGCATTTATCCGGCGGTGTGCATGTAGACACCATTAACAAGTTCGTTGTTGACGATCTGGTGGATGCTGTCGTCGTTGTCGCCGATCAAAGCAACATCCTGCGTCGATTGGCTATAAAGAACAGATCACGCTCAAGTGAAGGCGCGATACTCAGCTTCATAGGTGGTGCAGCGCGCCGCATACGCGTGAATGCTGATCTAGACGGTCTGCTAATGTTCAAATATGCGAGATCCTGCATTGTCACGGGTGATCTGAATGGCAGTGTGAGCATCACTGGACTCCTACCCACGAACGGTCACGATGTTCCCCGGTCGATCATGCAACTCGTTGTAAGAGGTTCGATGCGAACCGACGCGCGCATAGCAATTGCAGGGTCTATGCGGCGGCTAGCAATCGGCTCTCTGGATGGCGGCAGAATTGTGTTGGGCAACGTAGACTGGACAGATAACGAGCCGCCAGGTGAATTCGACCCCGATAGCTGGCTCCCGACAGCCAAAGCTGAGCGAGTGCGAATTGGGACGTCCTCAGACGGTACGTTCATCGCACCGCAGTTTGGCGATATCAAGTTGGGCGACCTGATGGTGGAGTCGGATCACGTGGTGCGTCTCTATGCCGCAGCAGTAGATCGGTTGCGCGCGAAGTACCTTGGCGAAGAGCAACTCGACTGGCGAGGCGACGATGCCTTTGTGTTCGATGAAGGCTATGAAGGATTAATCTGCGACCGTGTGCCGTACGTAGCATAGCCTGAATAGCAGTGTCGTAGCCGTGAGGGCGCATCACTGCAGGCCTTATCGCTTGGCCAAACATAATGGTTAGGCAATCGGGTAGAGTCGAGATATGGCACGTTGGTGTAGGTGGGACATAGCTGTTGTCCGGCGTTTTCGGTTGTCGGTTGCAACGCGTCTGAATCGTCGCGCCGCTGGCGACGACAAATGTGCCTCGGCATGACGGTCCTCATCAACTTTCGCCGAGCACCTGGCCGCTCAGTTCGACGCACACATCGCCTACACCCGCTCTCGCGTCGTGATGCGCCGACCGCAGTGCCGGCACTCGCGTACGCGCCGGATCATTCGCAGCCCCCGGCGTGCGTAGAGCACCGGCAGGTGACGGTATCCGCACGTGTGGCAACTGAGCCCCTCGTCGTTCGCCGTCTGCTTCTGACTGCTCATCACCGTGCCCTCTGCATGTCCGACAACTTGAGCCGCTTGCGAGCTCTCGCGGATGTACCCGCACCGATCCCGGTCAGTGCAACGCCGAGCATCGATGCTGCGACCGCAGCACCCACCGTGCAGTCCAGCAGGTGGTTGTCGTTCGCATCGGCGCGCAACTTCCACTCGTCAACAGTGCGCCCGCGACCGACCGTCCGAACGCGGTACTCCGCTGTCAGGTGCTCGGCGATCATCCGGTGCGTGGCTGGTTTCCGTCCCCAGAGCGACAGGCAGCCGGGGTCACCCATCGGCGTCACGAGTCGCTGCTGCACGAACGACTTCCAGAAGTTCGTGTCGAACGTCACGTGCCGAACCGCCCGCTTCCCACGCACGGCGGGCACGCGCCAGTTGAGGCCGGTGCGATCGCCTCGCTTGGCCTTCTGCTCGCTCATCGGCTTGCTGGATGCACCGATGTACCGACCATGCGACGGCATCAGGATGCCGGCGAACTGGGACTGACGACAGAAGCGATATACGACATCCGTCGATTCACCCCAGTTCGCGTCGATCAGACAACTGTTGATCCGCATCATCGCGCCGTCGTCGCGCCGCCATTCGCGGGCGAGCGTCGCTTCGGTGAGCCGTTCCATGCCCGCGTAGATCCGCGCCTCCATGCCCGCGCGCGGCAACGCCCTCGCCAGCGTCTGCTTCGCATCGCGGAGTGTGAAGTATGGGCGCTTTTGGTCCGGCTCGGTGCCGTAGCTCACAACGTATCCGGTGAACACATCCGCCCATGCGATGACGGTGTGGTACAGCACGTTCGCATGAACGTCGATGAACATGGTCATGTGCGAACAGTCCGCCGGCACGACGCCTCTGTTGTGCCCGTTCGTTTTCAGCACAATCTGATCGGCCGTGAGCAGTTCGTCGTCGACCTCAACCTCCGGCAACGGCTCGTTCTGGTACTCCGCCCAGAACGCAGCTTCACCCTGCAGCTTCAGGTTCATCGCGTGCTGAATGGCTGATAGCTCGTCGTGGTTGAAACGTTCCGGCCATGCAGCGATCGCGCCCGCATCCATCGCTTCGCGGTGCTCGCGGTAGAACGCCGTCGCTCGCGCAGTGCCCTCATCGTTGCGCAATCCTTCGGCGCGCAGTTCGGCATAACGCGCCCACAGCGCCTCGTTCGTCGGGAAGGCGTAGACCATCTTTGTCCGCTCACCTTGCCACTGCGGGTGCTTCTCGCGATCGAGCAGGCGGTCGGCCATGTCGTCCGGTCGCACGACGGTGATCGTCATGAGACCGGCGATCTTCTTGCCGGGACCGGCCAGACCGAGGATCGCGCCGGCGAGGATCAGTTCTCGGGTCGCGCATTGGCTCGGGCTTCGGGCCGACTCATCCGTCTGGGGATCATCGATGAGCACAAGTGATGGACGCACCGACTGACCATCCGCGCGTTTGTGCTTCATACCGCGAATGCGCCCGGTGATTCCCGCCACGCGAATGATCGCGCCGGACGCTTTGCTTCCGGGGATCGTCGGCAGCGCGATCTCCTTTGCCGTCCATTCGATGTTCGTCTGTTGCCCGAGGCAGAGCTGCCCACCGGTGCGCTGGTGGATTCCTTCGAGTCGGCGAATCGGGTACATCGCCTCGGGGAAATCGGCCAGGAGCGACTCGTTGTTCTCCAGTTCAGCCTTGATCGAGTCGAGCATGTTCGCCGCGTGCTCTTCATCCGCACCAATCAAGGCGACGAACTCGCGCGCGCCGTTCAGGATCGCCCACAGACACGCCATCTCGCAGAGCGTGGTCTTACCGCTGCCCCGAGGCATCGCCATGGCAAAGAGTCCACCTTCGAGAACCGCCTGCTCGATCTTGGAGATGACCTTGAGGTGATCATCCGACCATGCCATCGTGAACGTCTGCGGGAAGTAGGTCTCGCAGAACCGCCGGAAGCTGGCGCACGCATGTACCTTACGCTCGGGATCAACAACTTCGGGGATTGCACCGATGTCACGTCCGGACAGCGACAGCGCCATGCCGCGTGCGCGCGACCGCTCTCGATGCGCGTCGTATCCTGCCAACGCATCCGGTTCCGGCTTTGGTCGATGGCGTTCTTGCGTGAGCCACGCGACATAGCGCAGCAGATCGACACGACTTGAGTCGCTACCAGACGCAACACGCAAGCCGGCACGCGTGCGATGTCGGCGGAGCTGCCGCTCGCTGATCACTTCGCCCAACGGTGTCGAGTTGAGGAACTGACACAACTCGCTCGGCCGGAGATTACGTGGGTTGTGGGGGTTATGCGCCGCCATAACGCTCACTTCCCTGTGTTGCCAACTGCTTCACGAGCCACGCGGCGTAATGGACCAGATTGAGTGTGCCGCCCCCGGAACCGGCGTTCGTCGGCGCACCGGCTTCGATGTCGGCCTCGATGTGTGACGCTTCGATGCGTACCCCCGAGGCGGCAGTGAGCAGGTGGGCCAAGTCAGCGACCGTGAGCTCGCTTGGGTTCAGTTGCCCCTGTTTGACGGCTTCATCCGTCATCACGCCGCCGCCTTTCGGGGGATGTTCCGGGGGATGATCGTGGGGGTGCCCACATTGTGCCCACTTCGCCAGGAAGTTTGGAAAACATGCGAATGATCGCTGGATGTCCCGGCCAATCCATGCCCTTGTGTGTGTGAAAGGACAACGCCATGCGAACCACACGAATCGAGATCCAAGGACGCGAAGGCCACTACGCCACGATCAGCAGGCTCTACGAGCCGAGGCCTTGCCGGTTCATCCGGGTTGACATTCTCTGCCCGGGCCTTGACCGCACGCACCGGGTCAGCGCCGATGACCGCGACGACCAATGGTCGATGGCCGAATGCCTGCAAGAGACGCTCGACGGCTACCGCGGCACGAACGGCGACATCGACGAGTACTTCCGCACACTGCAGACATTCGCCGATTGACCGGACCATCACCAACCCCGCTTCCCGAAAGGACGCAACGCGATGACGAACACCATCAAGCACCACGAGAAAGGACATCCCATGAACGCCAACGACGCCAGGAAACTCCGCCGCGAGAACCACAAACTGCTCGATCTGCTCCGCAGCGAACTCGAGGAAGCGGACCACGCGGAAAGATGCGGGTTTGACGGCCAAGCCCAGCCGCGTCTGATTGCCAGCCAGAAGCTTCGGCTGCGGCTGGTAAGCATCGTTGCCGAGTTCGCCGACTGCCCGACCGACGAGGTTGAGGCCGCCATCACAGACCACGCTTCCTGAAAGGAGCATGCAATGAAGAAGGCAGACATCAGAATCGGAAACACCTACCGCGCCAAGGTGAGCGACAAGATCACCGTCATCCGCATCGATGCAAAGATCCCGATTTCTGGGGGCGGCGGGTGGAACGCAACGAACCTGGCCACGAAGAAGAAGGTCCGCATCAAGAGCGCGCAGCGCTTGCGCAGCGAGGTCAAGAAGCGAGACGTAAGCAAACCGCTCAGCGACAAGCAGGCAGAGAAGAAGAGACGAGAGGCGATCAAAGAGATCGATCAGCGACTGGACGAACAGACGACGGCCACGGGGGGTCCTACGTCGCCGCGACGCGGCAAGAAGAAGAGCAAGGCGGCGTCTGGTACGACCAAGCCCCAGGCCGCGACACGCGCCAAACGTGGCGACGACGCGAAGACGCCCAAGCGACGAGGCGTTCTCGACATCGCAGCTGAGATCCTCGCCAAGGCGAAGAAGCCGATGGGTTGCAAGCAGATCGTCGAGCATGCGCTTAAGGCCGGCCTCTGGAAGACCACCGGCAAGACGCCGCACGCCACGCTCTACGCCGCCATCATCCGCGAGATCGCCAAGAAGGGCGACGACGCCCGCTTCGAGAAGGTCGATCGCGGCCAGTTCCAGGCACGGAAGGGAGCGTGACCGATGGCGACGCCCAACGACCGCATCGATACATTCACCGTCGCCGCCGACCACCTCGTCCGCAACGTCGTCCCTGCCCGGGGCAAGCCCTACGAGCATCGCTGCACGCGTGACTCGTTCCGCGAGGTGCTGTGGGCAGGAGAAGACCTCGCCTGCGGTGGATTCACGCTCGAGGAACTCGCGGCGCACACGAAGCTTCCATCCACGCAGGTCGCCGTTGCACTCGCCTTCCTGAAGGAACGCGGCTGCATCGAAACGCGCTACAGACGTAACTACCCAGCCGATCGCGCCTTCTATGAGGATGGCATGATCGAGTTCTGGGCGCTCGCTGAGAAGTGCGCCGAGTAGCCGCGTCATTCCGATTCCCCCTGCATCGCCTCGACTGCTGTCGAGGCTTTCTCTTCGGCGTCAGCGTTTGCCACCTGCGGAATCCGCTCAGCCTTCCGACCAGTGAACTGCTCGTAGCGCTGGACGATCACATCGCAATACGCCGGGTCGATTTCCATCAGGAATGCATGCCGATCCGTCTGCTCGCAGGCGATCAGCGTCGAGCCTGATCCGCCGAACAGATCGAGCACGTTCTCACCTGGCCGTGACGAGTACTGGATCGCACGCACCGCCAGCTCAACGGGCTTCTCGGTGAGATGCACCATCGACTGCGGGTTGACCTTCTTGATGTGCCAAAGATCGGTGGCGTTGTTGGGGCCGTGGAACTTGTGTCCAGCCCCCTCACGCCAGCCGTAGAAGCAGATCTCGAACGCGCCCATGAAGTCCTTGCGCGTCAGCACTGGATGCTGCTTGTCCCAGACGATGCCCTGGCTGAAGTACAGCCCGCTCGATGCCAGCGGCGCTGGGTAGTTGCCGAGGTTCGCGTAACCGCCCCAGATGTAGAACGACCCCCCCGGCTTGAGCACGCGGGCGATGGTGCCGAACCATGCCAGCAACATCTCGTCGAATGTCTCGTCGGTGACGAAGTCGTTGATGAGTGGCCGATCCTTGGCCCGCATCTTCCGATGCGTCGCCTTGGCCTTCTCCGGGTGTCGCGCGAGGTCGAACTTCTGGTGATGCTTCTTCTCGGGCGCAGCGAATGACGAGTTGCCGGCGGCGATCGCGTTGTTGCTGCGCGGCTCGCAGCGGACATTATATGGCGGATCGCAGTTCGCCAGATCGATGACGACACCTGCGAGCAGACGATCCACATCTTCGGCGCTGCCGGAATCGCCACACAGCAGACGGTGGTCGCCCAACACCCACAAATCACCGGGCTGCGTGACCGGATCATCCGGCGGCTCAGGAACATCGTCCGGATCGGTCAGGCCTTCCGTGACGCCGGCATCGCCGGACAGCAGATGGGCGAGTTCATCCTCGTCGAAGCCGAGCAGACCAAGGTCGATGTCGAGCCCACGTAGCTCAGCAAGCTCGATCGGCAGCAGTTCCATGTCCCATGTCGCCAGCTCGCCGGTCTTGTTGTCGGTGATGCGGAAGGCGCGGATCTGCTCCGGCGTCAGGTCCGTGGCGACATGCACCGGCACCTTCGAGAGCCCAAGATGCTGCGCGGCCTTGAACCTCGTGTGGCCACAGACGATCACGCCGTCGGCATCGACCACGATCGGCTGGCGGAAGCCGAACTCGCGGATCGATGCGGCGACGGCCTCCACGGCGTCATCGTTCTGGCGCGGGTTGCGTTCGTAGGGCTCGATGTCGGTGAGGGGTCTACTCTCGATCTTCATGCGTTCGTCCTCCGTGACAGATGGTGGTGATCAAAGCGGCCCGGTCGCCACGTCCCCCCGGACTCGGCCCACGTTCGCCCGTGTGGTGACGGGGTCGGAAGGTGGCGTGTGGATAGCCGACCGTTTGCCGGTCGCCACACGGGCCAGCGTCGTAGCCCAGGCGCGATCTCGACCGGACCGGACCGGACAGCGAAGGAAAGTCCGTCTGGAGTGGGTGCTGTTCCCGCAGGCGTAGAGAGCGATTCACTGCCAGGAAGTACCTATTTTCGACCGGAACCTGCACCTTGCCCAGTTGCCCACGCGCGGGTCGTCGGGTGACACATGACACAAGGTGACGCTTCTCCCGAGAGTTTTGCATGCGCGTGTGCGCGGGTGCGCACGCGTGTAGGACTCTCCGGTGGATTTGTGTCATCTGTGTCACCCGGCGCGCAACCCACTTGAATGCAATCGCTTGAGGGGTGACACAACGCGCTTTCGTTGTGTCACCAAGCGTCACCCGGACCGCAGTTATGTCACCCGCCTGCATCGGGATGACCTCCTTGCAGCAGTCCGAGACCGACCCAGCCACGCTGGTGCTTGGTCCGCTCCTCGCCGACGCCTCGCTCGATGAGCCGCTGACCAAGCTTCCGCTTGCTCATCGCATACTCACCGGAGTCGCGACACCACGCCTCGTAGGCGGCGTACAGATCGCTCTTGCCGATCCTCGCCCGCATCTCGACGATGCAGCACTCATCGAGGAAGGCACCGAGGCGATCGCTTTCGCTTCGGTATGCCTCCGTCGCACTGGCCACGGCGCCTGGCAGTCCCAGACCGTCGCACTGCCACTCAAGGCAGCCGCGCACCGCCCAGGCGAGGATGCCGTCGCGCTCACGCCGCAGCTTCTCAGTGAGGTGTGGGTCCTTCTCCTCATCAGGGATCTTCACATTGAACGGAATCAGATGAATGCGACGCCAGATCCCGTCATCCGTGCCCCTGATCGCCGGCTTGTGGTTGCCGTAGATCCACAGCTTGTGCGTTGGGTCGAACTCGATCGGCTCCCGGTACAGGTGCCGGGCGACGATGCGGTCCGCACCGGTGAGATCCTTCACCCGGGCCTCGCCCATCCGCTGGTTGTCATCCAGCTCGGCGGTCACGGCAAGGCGAACGCTGCGGAGCCGGGCCATGTCGGGCGTCGCACCTCCGGGCGACGACCGGTCCTGCTTCATGATCATCTCGGTCGGCGCCTTCTGGGCGTACTCGCCGAGGACGGACAGCAGAGTCTGGATGAAGACCGACTTGCCGTTTTGCCCGGTGCCATGGAGGAAGAAGAGGCACTGCTCGCTGACGTCGCCGGTCAGCGAGTAGCCGACCGCACGCTGGATGTACGCCATGAGTTGCTCGTCGCCGTCGAAGATACGGTCAAGGAACTCCTGCCAGAGGATGCAGTCAGCGTCCAGATCAAGCGACGCCGGCGCGATCTTCGTGAGGCCATCACTGCGGCGGTGGGCATGCAGTTGTCCGGTCGTCAGATCGATCGTCCCATTGCGAACGTTGAGCAGCATCGGGTTGGCGTCGATCTGCGCGATCGAGACCTTCACGTCCGGCTCTGACTCCGCCATCTTCAGCGTGTCGCGCACGCCGTGCACACGTGCGGCCGAGAGATACTGCTTGCGGTATACCTTCTCGATGGCCTCAAGCTCGTCGTCGGTCTTCCCAGCGTCTCGGGCCTCGTCGATGGCGCGCTCCATCTCCTTGAGGATGAGGCGCGCGGTCTTCTTGCTCAGCGCCTCCACCGCCGCCTGCGCATCGAGCGACCAGCGGCGGCCGGTCCAGACGAGCCACCTGTCGAGCTCGTAGCTGAACCGCACATCGCACCCATGGTGATCGATGAATCGCTCACCGTTGCCGATGCCATCCAGGCGGCGGAACTTCGGGACCGCCTCGGGCGTGTGACCGTTGACCGTCGGCCCAACCGGGGAGGCTGCGCCTACTCCAGCTTCGTATCCGCTGTCGAACGTTGTCCGGGTCTGTTCCGGCTCTTCTGCCTCGAGACCGCACAGCCGAGCTCCGAGCATGCACAGGCGCGAAGCCTCGGCGCGTTCGACACACTTTGTGGCAATCTCGAAAGCTGCCTTATTGAGCGCATCGTTGCGACCAGGTTCTCGCACGAAACCGCGAAGGAAGTGCAGCGTGGCCGTGGTGAGCTTGACGTCGGGAACCTTGGGCAGAGCGCGGACGATGCACGAATCGAACGTGCCACTCACAAAGGCGTCACCACCATGGTCGTTTGGCTCGTTGGGGAGCCACGTCTGGGTGTTCTTGGTCGTCTTGGGGAAGATCTCGGGTTCGCCCTGGCGATTGAAACCCCATGATCGAGCCCATGCAACGAATGCCTGCGCATCCATCGGTTCGGTGAGCCGAAAGAAGCAGTGGAGCCCCTTGCCACCCTTGGAGCTGAAGATGATCGGCTCAGCGCCGAGGAATCGACTGATGGCAGCGGAGAGATCGACCGTGCCGCCATCTCCTGTGTGGTCGTCGAGATCGATGCAGAACACGAGGACACGCCCGTTACGATGAGGAACAAGCCCAAGACGTACAGCCCTGCTGATGCGGTACGGCTTGCCCTTCTTCGTTTCCGACTGGAACGTCTCTCTTGGGAGCATGCCGTCTCGATACGCTGCGATGGCACGCTGGGCGTCTTCCTTGCCCATCACCCAGCCCGGCGAGAGAGTCCCGCTGCTCTTCGGGTAGAGCAGCGCCACGCGATCTGGCTCACAGTTGGGCCGCAGCCAATCGAGTAGCGCTACGCGATCCACGGCGGCAGGTGATGACACATCGAGCGTGCTCACGCAGCCGCTCCCACAGAGGCGTGAGCTGTGCGCGAACGGGGAGCCGGCGCGGCAGCGACGCGGCGGACGGTGAATCCATCAGCGCCGAACTCGCGGATCAGGTAGCCGGTGAAGATACGGCAGATGCTGCGCCCGACCTCGCTCGAGCCGTCGATGACGCACACCCGTGAGCTCTCGTCGATCGTGTAGCTCGCATCCATGCGGACACGCGATTCGCCGAAGAGGCTCTCGGCCGCGAGGATCGCCAAGTGCAGCGTCGCCTCGGCTTCCTCGACGGGCACCGTCTCGTTGAAGATGTATCGATAGATGTCCGATCGCATCGGAGTCGCTCCTTGCTGTCGCGTGGCTTCGGGGGTGAATGGCCCTACTGATTACATACGCCGTCGCCAGTCGAACCGTCAGCGCGATACTCCACATACTCGTCCAGCCCCAGCTCTGTGAACCGATCGCGGATCATTCGAATCCATTTAAACACGGTGGGCCTTGAGACGTCGAGGGCGCGGGCGGCATCCGCCGCTGATCCCCTTGCAAGCAGGGCGCAGAGTCGCTGCAACTCCGGCTTGAGCACGCTGACCGCCCGCCGCAAATCCACCGACAGATCGATGCGATCAGAGACCGATGCCGCATCGTTCCAACGGCGATCGGCATCGTCGGTGAGCATCTCCCCAAGTGAGATGGGCGTGCCGTCCTCGTCGCGGGATACCTCTTCAAGTGATGCGCCGTTGCGCCGGTAGTCGCGGCACTCGCGTTTTCGGTGCCGGATGAGCGTCGCGATCTTCCTGTTCACGATGCGGTTGTCGAAGGTGTTTCGGCTCCCACGAGTTTCGTCCCACGCGCCGGTCGCTTCGAGCACCGCGATCGTGAACTCCTGCATGAGGTCGTCGCGATCGCAACGGGTAAAGCCATAGTGCCCAATGAGCTGATGGCCCTTCACGGCGATCAATGTGCGGGTGTACTGACTGATCTCTGGTGTATCATTGCTGTTCACCTGTTGAACTCCTCGCAGCCGGCGAGGAGCGCGTGGGTGCCGCCAAACATGGGCGCAGCGAAGCGGAGCCGTCGTGCAATGCCGGAGTTCTCGGCACCCACGACAGCTCCGCTTCGCGGCCGCTTGTCATGCGGTTGTTCGTTGGGTCGTTGGTTTGGTAGTTCGATCAGGCGGCGTCGACTTCGCTGTCCTCCGCTACCTGCATTGAGAACGGCAGGCCGTGCTTGACGACCAGAACCTCGATCAGGCCGTCGCCGATCCGATCGAGCTGGACGAGCAAGTCCTGGACCTGGCGTTTGAGGGCGAAGTCACCGATCTCGGCCTCGGGGCGAGGTCCGTTGTCTCCGCCGAACTTGATCTCGTAGACACGCCGCGGAGGGGGATTGAACACCGGATCGCCTGCACGGATGCGTAGGTTCTCGATCCGACCGAAATTCAGTTCCTGCATCATTTCCAGCAGGCGTGCGCGGCTTGATGACAATTGCCGCTTCGAGAGCGCCGGGGGCCTCTTGCGCCTGTCACCATGCGTTGATGTGAGAACAACCATACAAAGCTCCTTGTGTTTGTCATTTGGATCACCGACATGGCGATCCACACGAGGAGAGTGTTGTTGTTCCAGGCGGGTTTATCGGTGCGCAAACGGTCCCTAAACGGTTGCGGAGTTTCGGTCCGCGATGCGGAGTTTCTCAGCTCGCTGCCGACCGCTGTCGGTGAGCCAGCAACCGCCTCCGCGACCGGTCTTGCTGTCGATCAGTTTGCGTGTGTTGAGATCGGCCATGACGCTCTTCAGCGCGTTTGCGTCGGCGCTGCGTCCCAGCGCCTTGATGGCGATGGCCTCCGTCGAGTGGCGTGCATCCGAGTCAACGGCACCAAGTTCGATCATCGCGACAAGTACGAATCGTGCGCGATCGCTGAGTGGCTCCTCACGATCCGGAAGACCGAGCAACTCACTGAGCTGCTGTGCAAGCGGCTTCGCATTCGCCCTGGTCCGGCTCAGCGCCTGGGTCGTCATGCGGTAGACGAGGATAGGTCGGGACCGCGGGGGAAAGACACGGTCGCAACCGGAGCACTCGAACTCGTCCTCGTCTTGGATTGCCTTTCGCAATGCGTCTGCGGACATGAGATTCTGACAGCGCTCACATTCAACCATGTCCTCGGCGCGCACAACACCCTTCTGTGCGAGTAGCTCGAATACAGAGACAACCTGATTCTCATCGGCGCCGATGACACAGGAAAGGTCATTGGGCCGAAGGGGCGCAGGCGAGCAAATGCCCGAAAGCCGCTGATCGAGTTGCTCCGCGATCCTGATCAGGTCCGGATGCTCACGCGCTATGGCTTCTAATTCGTGAAAGAACATGCCGTATCGTCTGCTCTCTGTTGGGCGTTGGGAAGCTGACTCGGTTGTGCTGTCCGACAATGATCACGTGCACTTCCGCTTCCAAAGGGTTGACGCAGGGATTCGTGGCTCCGTTGGGGAGCCAGTAGAAGTTGCCGAGGTGTCCAACGCCGGATCTGCGGATAGCAGACAGGGCGGCATCGATGACGACGTCGCCGAGAAGTGGGTCTGTGGGCGAAGCGCTCTTTCCTTCGAGCCTTCGTCCCTCCAAAGTGCGATAGTTGATGCCGTGGGAGCGTGTCTCACCCGCTCCGTTCTCTTCGAGTTCATGCAGCTTCTGAATCGGCCGCCGCAGATCCACGATGGTGAACCGACTAATGTCGAGCCAGCCGCCGATCAGATCGAAGAACTCCTTCGCAACCTCCTCGTATCGAAAGCCAGCTGGCAGCTGCGAGATCTGCAGGAATGCCGTGTTGGCCGTCAAGTCCCACTCAAATGCGACGAGACCCCGCACGACACGGTGGATGAAGGCACGAAGATCAATAGCTTCGCCCACGCCGGTCACCTTGGACTCATCGTACTGCGGGTCCCGCTCGTACCATTCGCGCTTCTTGATCGCGGTAATCCTGAGCTTGCGCTCACCATGCAGGATGGACGACACCTTCATCTTCTCCGGCAGCGCCAGCGGCAGTGTCGCGTTCAGGTACTTGCCGAGTCGGTGTTGCTTCAGGAGACCTTCGACCCAGTCCGCCTTCTTCCAGTTCGCAATCGACGCCCCGGGCCCTTTATAGAGAAACACATGCTGCTTTCCCCAAGGCGTTACCTCATCGAGGAACCGCACAAATCGGTCGGGAGGTATGGCTCCATCGCGAAGCGCCTCGTCAATGCGATCTCGGATCTCCGCCTTCGTCCCAGACTTCGGCAACTCGATCTGTGCGAGGAAGTCCTGGATCTGCGGCTTCTTCAGCGCCAGGAGATCCGTGACGAGCTGAGCCAGCTCGGCGTCCGTGAACCCAGGGGCTACGAGCGTCTTGATACTCATCTCGCTCGTCCCCTTCCTTGCAGGCGTGGATGGGCTTCACCCAGGGGGGCAGCGGATGAGGGGTCAAATGTCGCCATGGGGCAGATCCTCCTCGAGGCTTCATGCACTCACTGGCGGGCGCGGGCATCACGCGTCCGAATAATCGGTTGATCGGCCGCGATTCCTCGCTGAGAGGGGTAGCAGGACCCGATCGGTGCCGCAAGTGTAGCATTCTTCTTGCATCGATGCTATCATGCGATAGGATTTGATTGATGAGACTCTCCAAGCATGCCGATACGACAGGATGTCCACGAGTTCCTCAGGTCGTTCAAGCTCGCGATCGACTTCGGGCTCTGTCACTTCCGCGACCGAACGCGAACCGAACAAGATCTCATCGACCTCAACTTCACCCAGCGGCAGGCGATGGAGGCAATCTGCGAACTCACGCCCAACAACTACTGCAAGGGCCCGGAACCCGACGACACCGACCCATCAAAGGACGTCTGGGTCTTCGGGTACAACCACGAGGGCACTGAGGTGTACGTCAAGCTCCGACTCAATCCACGACGTCGCAATGAGATCCCATGGGCGATCATCTGGTCGTTCCACGCGGCCGAGTTCAACATGACGTACCCACTGCGAGGAGGCGCGTAATGGAGAGCACGCTGTTCTGTCCGAAGTGCGAAGAAGACCGGACTTTTCGTCGTGATCAACGCGACGAAGAGCGCGAGATTCGAGGCGAGAAGATCGTTCTGACGGTTCCGCTATGGGTGTGCTCCGTCTGCGGCGAGACCATCGTCGATGACGAGTTCGGCGATCCGATTGAGAAGGCGTACGATGCCTACCGGGAGAAACACCATCTTCTGAAACCGACTGAGATCCAGGAGATTCGGTCGAAGTGGAGTCTCAGCCAAGCGGGCTTCGCTGCGCTGCTTGGCATGAGCCAGGCGACAATCAATAGATACGAAGGCGGGTCGATCCAGCAGGAGAAGGAAGACGAGTTGATCCGCATGGGCGAGAGCCCCGAGCACATGGCTGGTTTGCTCGCACGGCGCGGTCACGTCCTGACGGAGCGGCAGCGACGGACCATTGAGTTGGCCCTTGAAGGCTCACCCGTCGCACGGCTCTCTGCAATCTGGGATGGCTTCTTCGAGTCGATGCCGTTGGAGATGACTGCGCGAAGTGGGTTCCGCCGCTTCGACTTCGATCGCTTCGCAGCCGTTGTCGTCTGGCTCTGCGAGAAGATCCCTGTCGTGACGCAGACAAAGCTCTACAAGTTGCTCTTCTACGCTGACTTCCTGTGCTTCCGGTCAACATCGCGATCCCTGACCGGCGCGCTCTACAAGCAGATGCCCTACGGCCCTGTCCCCGTTGCCTACGAATCACTGCGTGCACGACTCGAGGCAGATGATCTTGTCCAGGTCTGCGAGCAGACGTATGAGAACGGACGCACCGGTGAAGAGTTCCTGCTCGGCCCGCGAGCGTCATGCGTAGAGGTGGACTTCGATGATGACGAACGCCTCGTTCTAGAGTTCGTCCGACAGCAACTGGGGCGCCTCTCGCCATCAGCAATCAGCGATCTTTCTCACAATGAAACCGCCTGGAAAGACACATCGCCGAAGGAAGTGATCAGCTACGAGAAGGCGATGGAGTTATCGCTTTCGATTCCCGATTGAGTTTCAAGCTGGCAGGAGAGATCACCCATGCGTGCTTTGACATGGCTTCCGGTTCTCGTCGCAGTTCTTTGCAATCCTGTTGCCCTGGCTGCGTCCTTGCAGAAGGCTGAGATGCTCTACGAGCATGGGCTCGTGGATGACTCGAAGCGAGAATTGATCGGTCTCATCTTCGAGCAGGGAACAAGCGATGCGGATAGAGCGAGCGCTCATTACCTGCTCGGCACCATCGCTTTTGAGAATGACCAAGTCGCGTTGGCCCTTCGGACGTGGCGGATTCTGATTGACGAACATCCACAGTCGGAACCGGCGAAGCTCGTCAAAGGCCGGATTGATGAGCTTGCGAGCATCGTTGGCGAGTCGCTCCGTGAGTCCATTGACAATGCCGTCGCGCTTTCCTATCTGCGCCAAGGTGACTTCTGGTCGCGCGGCAAATCGCGCGCGTTTACTATCGATACGAGTTGGATTCCGAACGTCGATGTAGCCATGAAATGGTACGACAAGGTGATCCAGGAGTTCCCAGGCACGACCGCAGCGAGAGTCGCATCCGAGGAGAAGATGAGAACGCTTATCGGATGGGAAAACCCGGGCAGATATGGCACGAAGCACGGAATCCAGGGGGACTTCGCGCGGTATATGCCCATTCTTGAAAGCACGTTCCAGGCCTACGCAGATGCCTTTCCCGAGGCACCGAGTCTGCAGGCATTCCGATACCAGATTGCCCAAGGTTACTGGAATAACAAGCAATGGGACGAGACGCGACAATGGCTTCGGCAGATCGTTGAAAAGGCTGGCGAGGTTGACAGCTTCTACAAAGACTTGGCAACGAGGCGCCTCCAGAAGGTAGAGTATTGAGCCCATCATCTGCCAGAGATATGCAGCCGTGACGCACGACTCGCCTTGACACGGGCGAGCCCGATGTGAGCACGCTGCTCTCGCTTGCAGAAGATGGGCTGATACCTATTCGTTTCGTCGGGTTGGACCTTGGCCGCCCGAGCTTTCGGCTGGCAATGGTTTGAATTGGGCCCACATCCGCCGTTGCTTGTTCCAGTCAAGCTCGGCCACGATCGGACGGATGTCCCGCTCGGTGATCGGATCACGCCCGGACACCGTGCGTGGGAGGAACAGGATTGCCTCTTGGATGTCAGGTGCGAGCATGAGCAGGTTCATGATCTGCGTAACGCGGGCGCGGGTCACGTGTCCCAGCCGGGCGACGTCCGCGTAGTCGACCACTTCGCCAAGGCGAATCAGCTCCTCGAACCGAATTGCCAGTGCCATCAGCCGAGAGACACGCGGGATATTGCCCAGTGGCGGCTCAGGCGTTGATGGCTCCTGGGGTGCCTTGCCCTCACGCAGTTCGCATCGCGAGCCACGATGCCGATGGACGGAGAACTCAACCGTCAATCCGTCGCTCATGCCGGGACTCCTCCGTTCGTCAGTGTCTTGATACCGTCTGGCCGGAAGGTGATTGACACCGTACCCTTCTCGCCGTCGTACTCGACCCGTCGAATCAACAGATGCACGATCCGAGCCTGCTCGCGCGGGCTCAACGCATCCCACGCCGGGTCGAACGCAGTCATCGCGGCCTCCAGATCCTCGCGGGTGATGAGCCGGTTCTTCGCAGCCTCAATCTGTCGGTGGTTCTCCGCGTGTCGCATCTCCTCGTCACGCAGCCGGTCTTGCAGATCGGCGAGTCGGGCGGCGGCATGCGGATCGGTATCAGCATCAAGGGCCGCCGAGCGGATCTCGCGATTGAGTCGGTTCAGTTCCCGCTCTGCTGCACGGCATTCCTGCTCCAGCTCACGGATCTGCACCTCTTCCTGCTCCCGAGCCTGCTCGAGTGTTTCTGCCAGCAACGATGAGTCCTGCCCGATGCTTCGGATGCGTTCGACGACGAATCGCTCAATCTCGGGTGCCGGCAAGGAGCGTGACGGGCACGAATGCCAGCCGCGCTTCTGCGCTCGCCCACATACGTAGTAGCGATAGAGCAGCGACTTGTTCTTCTTCGTGTAGGTGTGGCCCATCGCAAGCCCACATGGCCCGCAATACAGCAGACCTTTGAGCAAGGCCCCATGCTTGTTACGGACGTGCGCGCCGCCCGTGCGCCCGTTCACTCGCAGCATCTGCTGGACGCGATCGAACACCTCCACCTCGACGATCGAATCGTGTTCCCCTTCATAGACGTTCTCGTGGTGACGGACCTTGCCGAGGTAGGCAACGTTGGCAAGGAGGTCGCGAACACGTGCCTTGTTGAATGGAACTCCGCCGTGCACGAGTCCCTTCTGGCTCGTCCATCGCTTGGTGTGCCAGCCGCGTCGATCGAGCTGGGTGACGGTCTTCAGCAACGACTGCTTATCGAGGTACAGGTCGAAGATCGCTCGAACGCGCTTCGCCTCCTCTTCGTTCACGACGAGCCGCGGGCCGCTGCGATCAACGTCGTACCCGAGGATCGGGCGACCTCCCGCCCACTTGCCCTTGCGTCGGGCGGCCGCGATCTTGTCCCGGGTCCGTTCCGAAATGAGCTCGCGTTCAAACTGGGCGAACGACAGCAGGATGTTCAGCGTCAGCCGGCCCATCGAATGGGTCGTGTTGAACTGCTGTGTGACGGAGACGAACGAGACACTGTGCTTCTCGAACGTCTCCATCATCCGCGCGAAGTCCATCAGCGAGCGGCTCAGACGATCCACCTTGTAGACCACAATGCAGTCCACCTTGCCGCTTTCGATGTCTGTCATCAGCCGAGTCATGGCCGGGCGCTCCATGTTGCCGCCGGTGTAGCCGCCGTCGTCGTAGCGCTCGGGCAGACACACCCATCCCTCAGCCTTCTGACTGGCGATGTACGCCTCGGCGCTTTCACGCTGGGCGTCGAGCGAGTTGAATGCTTGGTCAAGGCCCTCGTTCGTACTCTTGCGCGTGTAGATGGCGCATCGCACCTCCGGCGTCGTGACTGCGCCGTTCCGTCGGTTCATGATTCGCCTCCGTTCTTCGGCGGCGGCTTCAAGCCGAAGAAGTGGTAGCCGTTCCAGTGGCTTCCGGTGACGGCCTTCGTCACTGCTGAGAGCGATCGATACACCTCGCCCTCGTACTCGAATCCGCGTCGCAGAACGCGGACCAACACGACGCGCCCCTTGTACTCGCGAGAAAGGACCGTCCCGGGCATCGGCAGCCGCTCGTCGATGGGCACATCGAACTTGGCCCGCACGACGAGGTCCCCCTCGACCGGGACGGTCGCTTGGCTCTCGGTCGGCGCTCGGACACGCAGATCGGCATCGTTGGCCAGCTCGCGCGCGCGCCGGCGAGCTCGAAGAGACAGGTCGCCTTCGTGTTGCGCTTGCAGCCGCCATGCGATGCGTTTGATCAGGTACTGCTTGTGGTTCGACCGCGTGCGCTCGCCGAAGACTTCGATGTACCGGTCCTGCAGTTCGTGCACTGTCATTCGCGTGAGCGTCATGATCATGGCGTTGAAGTTCATGGACATTGGTCGGCTTTCCGTTCTCGGGTTCCGTCAACCCGCAGGTCCATGAGGGCGGATTCACCCGCACGATCAAGGCATGTGAGGGGAGGATCCGGCGAGTTTTCGCTGGATTCCGTACGAATCCGCCCGTTGACGACCAGGCGGAGGCAACCTTGCGCGAAGATCGCGGCGACCTCGGCAAGGCTCTGGTCAGATGTGAGGTCGTCGGGATCAATGAAATGGCGTGTGCGGGACATGGGCGAGGGCCTTCGCGGGGGAATGTGCCCACGCCGACCTGCGCTCCGCGCCCGGCCTGCCGTCTGGCGATGTCGTCGTTGGTGGGGGCCGTCCACATCGAGCGGCCGCTACCGATCATCTACGCCGTGGAGGTTCGAAACGACAACAGGCAGCGAGCCGAACCCCGCGCTTACCCCGCAGGGGGTGTGAACCAGAGAGTTCGAGAGTATGAGAGTTCTGGCCGGGGTCGCGATCGGAAAGCCAAGGGTTCGGTCCGATCCCCGATCCCGCTGCTTCCGAGCCGAGAGCGCGGCGGATCTGGCCGTCTGTCAGAACCTACGTCGGCGTGTGGGGTTACGGCAGTCTTGATTGTGACGGCCGGATGGCCCTCGCCGCTAACCAAAACACCACCGCAATTCGCGGTGGCGTTTGAAGCTCCCCCGGTTGGACTCGAACCAACAACCTAGCGGTTAACAGCCGCTCGCTCTGCCAATTGAGCTACAGGGGAAAGGTCATCCAAGTTGTCGTCCCCACTAGACCCCAGCGGTTAATCCGCCCTGGCGGACTCGCTCTGCCAATTGAGCTACAGGGGAAAAGGGCTATCCACGTTGTCGGTTCCACAGAATAGCCCCGGACCACGGGCAGTCAAGCAGGGCTTGGCGTCACTCCGGCGAGTCGCTACGATACCTGGCTCGCTTCGTCACGGGGCTTGGACAGATCACGCACGCCCCCCCAGGAGATGCCGCTGTGAAAAAGGACATCCACCCGACCTACTACAACGCTCCCGTGTACTTCAACGGCGAGGTCGTGATGCACGTCGGCGCGACCGTGCCTGAGATGCACGTCGAGGTCTGGTCCGGCTCGCACCCGTTCTACACGGGCAAGGCGTCGTTCGTGGACACGGCGGGGCGCGTCGAGAAGTTCCAGAGGCGCTACCAGGGCGAGTACTTCCGCAAGGCGGAAAAGAAGGCCAAGGGCCGGCGCTGAGCTCCACACACATCGTGAAACGACCCGGACGACCCGGCCGCCTTAGCACGTCGGGCTGTTTGTGCGTCCCAGCTCGGCCGGTGCTTCCTGCGGGCAGACTGCGCGCGAAATTAAAGAAAACGCACAATTTTCAGACTTGCCAGATGTTTGGTATTTGCACGGTCTTGCCAGCCGCGTAGAGTGAGCAGATCCAAACAAGCCACGTAAGGAGAAACGATGTCCGAATCAACCAAACCAAAGCAAGGGACGTTCTGCTGGACCGAGTTGATGACGCGCGATGCAGCGGCTGCGAAGGCGTTCTACACCGAGCTCATCGGGTGGACGACGAGCGAGATGCCGATGGGTGGTGCAGGCACGTACACGATGTTCACGCCGCCTGGGGCGAAGGAATCGGTCGGTGGGATGATGCAGATGGACGGCCCGGAGTTTGAGGGCCTTCCGCCGCACTGGATGCCCTACATCGCGGTAGACGACGTTGACGCCAGCGCCGAAAAGGTCAAGGCGCTCGGCGGGAGCATCAAAATGCCGCCGACGGACATCCCCAACATCGGCCGGTTCTGCGTGATTGAGGATCCGACCGGGGCGGTGATTTCGCTGTTCACGAGCCGGGGGTAGGCGCCTGGCGCATGTGTGCTGTTCCGGCTCGTCTGGCATTTTCCGCGAAGAGTGGGTATACAGGGTTCGTTTTGAGAGCTGGCGCTGGTTGCCAGTCTCGTTTTGCTGTCCGTGACGCCCGCGAAGGCCTCCAAGCCACCCGTGAGCCTCACCTGTTTCATGCTTGGAGTGTTTCTGATGAAGATCTATGTGGGCAACCTCAACTTTACCACCACGGAAAGTACCCTGAATGAGCTGTTTAGTCAGCATGGCGAAATCGAGGAGGCCGTCATCATCACCGATCGTGACACCGGCCGGCCCCGCGGTTTCGGCTTCGTGACCATGGCGAGTGATGAGCAAGGCAGAGCCGCGATCGAAGCGATCAACGGCATGGAGTTTGAAGGGCGCACGCTGAATGTCAATGAAGCCAAGCCCAAGGCTCCCCGTAGCGGTGGTTTCGGCGGCGGCCGAGGCGGCGGCGGCGGCGGCGGACGCGACAGCCGTCGCGGCGGCTGGTAGGCGCACGCACCGCTGAGTCGTGCTGTGGCACGGCGCGCAAGAACAACAGTCAACAT
>JAGLTS010000077.1 GCA_023135165.1 Phycisphaerales bacterium
CTCGCGTGGACGCGGCGGCTCGCTACCCACCCACCGTGCCCCGTGGGAACCGCAAGCGAGCCGCGGCGTCCTCGCCAGCGGTACGTCCGTTGTGCAACAACCGCAAGTCGGCACCCACAGTCTTGCATCTCTTCCGTATGTGCCTCGACTACTCCCGGCGCGCGTTGATCTATGGCTGACGTGCGCCTGACGAATCGGATCGCTAAGGCGCGGTGCGTGGTACGAATCGGCCTTGCGGCGTCCTTCCCACGAACCTGTGGTTCTTCACGATCACCTGCCCGCGCAGCAATGTCGTGTGCGCGAAACCGCCCAGCTTCATGCCCTGGTACGGCGACCAGTCGCAACGCGATTGGAGCGTCTTGTGATCGACGGCGACCGAACGCTTCGGATCAATAATGGCGATGTCAGCGTCGTATCCAGGCGCGATGCAACCCTTGCGATCACCCATGCCCATGATGCGTGCGGGGTTCGTGCTGCACAGCGCGACGAGGCGATTGATCGAGATTCGTCCGGCGCCGACACCCTTCGTGTAGAGGAGCGGTATCAACGTGTCCAAGCCGGGCATACCCATCGGGATCTTCGTGAAGTCGCCATCCCATGTGTTTTTCTGCTTGCGCGTGAAGCTGCATGTATCGGTTGAGACGACTGAGAGGTCATCGTCGGCGAGCGCCTGCCAGAGGCGATCGACATCGCACTTTTTCTTGAGCTGCGGACACGTCGCGCAGAGGTGACCATCCTTGCGGCTCAGCCGATCATCAGTGAGCGAGAGGAAATGAGCGCATGTCTCGGCAAGGACGGGCGCGCCGCGCCGCCGGGCGGCTCGAATCAGGTCCGCGCCCTCGGCTGTCGAGACGTGGACGATGTATAGCTTCCCGCCCGTCGCTTCCGACCATGTGATCGCCCTCGCGATCGCCTCAGCCTCGATGAAGTTCGGCCGAGTCACGGCATGGAGCTGTGCGCCGTGCTTTCTCATACGCGCGGGTGTGTGGTTACGCCGGATCAGCAGGTCGAGCACACGGTTGTTCTCAGCATGAACGAGGAGCATACCGTCGTGCTTGCGCATCAGTTCGAGGGTAGCGTAGATCTGCGCATCATCGCTGTGAAGCCCGCGTGATTCATAGATCATGTAGGCCTTGAACGTCGGGATTCCAAGCTCGATGATGCGTGGGATCTCGCGAAGCTGCTCGCGCCTGGTGATCGACATGTGCCAGGTGTAATCCACGTGCGCGACGCCATCGGCCTTGCTGCGCCAGGCATCATGCGCGTCGAGCAGTGATTGGCCCGGCTCCGCGGCTGCGAAGTCAATCACGGTCGTGACGCACCCACAGGCGGCGGCGCGCGTGCCTGAGTCGAAGTCATCGCAAGTCGTCAGGCCCTCACCGCAGTCGAGATCCAGGTGAACGTGCGCGTCGATGCAGCCTGGGATGATGTCCATACCCACCGCGTCGATGCGCCGGCGAGCATGTACGGCGCTCCTGTCAAGTTCGCCCGGCGTCGCGACGGCAGCGATGACCCCATCGCGGATGGCGATGTCGCCCAGGAACGAGCGCTCGGCGGTGTGGATCGTTCCGCCTTGGATGATGATGTCGAAGTCCATCTACTTCTGCTTTGCAGTCTCGCGAGCGAGGTCGGCGGCACGGATGATCTCAGCGGCGCGATTCGGGTCCGGCGGGTTGTCCCATCGACCGTCCACCTTGTACCACGAGCCGACGATCAGCGCATCGGCGTACTCAAAGAGGGTCGGTATCGTCTCAGGTGTCACGCCCGATCCAACGGCGAGCGGCAGAGGGGATGCCTCACGCACAACGCGAAGATCATCAGGATCGGTCGGTTCACCCGTGGCTGTGCCAGTGACGATCAGGCCCGCCGCGCCGAAGAACTCCGCCGCTCTGGCCGTCTCGGCGAGATCGATGTCAGCAGTGATGGCGTGGCTGGAGTGCTTCTTCTTGATGTCGGTGAGAACGGCGATGTGCTCAGCACCGATCTGTTTGCGGTAACGAAGAAGCGGGCCTGCGTCGGCGTCGCCCAAGATGCCCTCATCGGCGATGGATGCGAAGACAAACCCCTCCGCACGGATGAATCGGCAGTCGGCAGCCTGCGCCACGGCCAGCGCCGCTGCGTTCGCGCCTGCGAGAATCTGAATGCCGATCGGAACCGGAACAGCTTGGCGGACCGCACGCGCGACGGCGGTCATGCCTGCAACGATCTCCGGGCCGACCTCACGGCGCAGGTAAGGCACATCGTGCATGTTCTCAAGGATGATCGCATCGAAACCCGCCTCGTGCAGCAACACCGCTTCCGCCTGAGCCTGCTCGGCGATCGCGGAAACAGGGCGGTCACAGCGCGGCGTACCGGGCAGCGCAGCGACATGCACCATGCCGACCATCGCCTTGGTCCGACCGAAGATCGCTGCCGCGTCGTCGTGATTCGTGAGGTCCGCGTTCATGTACTACTCCTGCGATGCGTGCAGGTGTGTATGAGATGCAAGTCTACTGTCATCGGTCGGCGAGTGTAGCCGATCACGTTTCCCTTCGGGGCGCGGCCGAGCGAGTCTTACTATACTGCGACCACGATGATCGAAGCGAAGGATCTGCGCAAAACGTTCGGCACAACGGTCGCGGTGGATGGGTTGTCGCTGACGATCGAGCCGGGCGAGGTGTTCGGCCTGCTCGGTCCCAACGGCGCGGGCAAGACAACGACCATCCACATGCTCATCGGCGCGTTGTCTCCGGACAGCGGCGACGTGCTGATCGACGGGAAGGCCGACCCCACGCGGGCGGATGTCCGCAAGAAACTGGGCATCGCGCCGCAATCGATTTCGCTCTACGATGAACTGACGGCCGAGGAGAACCTGCGGTTCTTCGGCAAGATGAACGATCTGTCCGGTGGGTTGCTCAAGGAACGAACGGCGTGGGCGATCGAGTTCGCCGGACTGGCGGAACGCCGCCGAAGCCGGGTCAAGACGTTCTCAGGCGGGATGAAACGACGGCTGAACTTGGCCTGCGCGCTTGTACACGACCCGCCGATCATACTGATGGACGAGCCGACCGCCGGTGTTGATCCGCAATCTCGCAATCACATCTTTGAGCGGATCGAGGCGCTCAAGAACGACGGCCGAACGATCGTCTACACAACGCACTACATGGAGGAGGCGCAGCGTCTGTGCGATCGCGTGGCGATCATGGATCGCGGCAGAATTCTCGCGCTCGACACGGTGGCGGGCCTCATCGCGGCACACGGGGGACAGTCGGTGATCGAGGCCGAGCTGGATCGTCCGCCGGATGACGCTGATGCGATTGACGGCGTGCTTGACGGAACATCGCTGCGCGTCGAGACGGATCGACCGCTCGAGCGCGTCGCGGCTCTCGCGGAAGCGGGTTTGTCGTTCCGCACATTACAGGTGCATCAGCCGGACCTGGAGACGGTGTTTCTCAGCCTGACCGGCAGGAGGCTTCGGGACTGATGGGCAAGGTGTTTACACTGGCGCTGAAGGACCTGACGCTGCTGCGGCGTGATCTCTTTGCGATGTTCTGGGTGGTCGCGTTCCCGCTTGTGTTCGGGCTTTTCTTCGGCGCGATCTTCGGCGGGGCGGGGGATGGCGCGCGGAGCGCCATGCCGATCGTCATCGTGGATCAGGATCAGACGGATGGTTCCACAGCGTTCATCGACCGGCTGGATGCATCAACAGCGATCAACGTGGAGCCGAGCGATGACCCCGAGGCTTCGCGCGACCTCGTGCGCCGGGGGAAGCGGGTCGCCTGCATCGTCGTGCGGGATGGCTTCGGCAAGTCGTTCGGCGGCATGTTTGGAGGCGAATCGCTCCTGGAAATCACGATCGACCCGTCGCGCGGGGCGGAACAGGGCATGCTCCAAGGGCTCCTCCAGGAGGCGATGTATCGCTCGGTGATCGATCGGTTCCGCGACTCGACAGTCGCCAGGGAAAGCTCGCAATCGAGCATCGACTCAATCCGTGCCGATGAAGGGATCGATCCCATTCAGAAGGCGATCCTCCTGACGTTCATGGGGTCGCTCGACACGTTCCTCGGGACGATCGATCCGGCCATGTACGAAGACGCCATGACGTTTGACGGCGGCGGCGGGATCGAGACGGTCGAGGTCGAGACGGAGAGCAGAGGGCCGACATCGTTTGAGATCAGCTTCCCCCAGGCGATGATGTGGGGCGTGATCGGGTGCGCGGCAGCGTTCGCCATCTCCATCGTGCAGGAGCGGACGGGTGGGACGTTCCTTCGCCTGCGTGTCTCACCGATCTCACGAGCCCAGATCCTGGCGGGAAAGGGGCTGGCGTGCTTCCTCGCGATCACCGGCGTGCTCGTCGGGATGCTGCTCGTCGAAACGCTCATCCTCGGTGTCCGTCTGGGCAACCCGGCTGGGCTGGTGCTGGCCGTCGTCTGCACGGGCGTCTGTTTCGTAGGGATCATGATGCTCGTGAGCGTGATCGGCAAGACTGAGCAGGCAGTGGCCGGTGCGGGGTGGGCAGCGTTCCTGGTGATGGCGATGCTCGGCGGCGGAATGGTGCCGGTCTTCTTCATGCCGCGCTGGATGTACATGCTCAGTCACGCCAGCCCCGTGCAATGGGGGATCACCGCAATCCAGGGCGCGACGTGGCGAGGGTACAGCTTCACGGAATTGCTGCCATCGTGCGGCCTGCTCGTCGGCGTCGGTATCGCGTGTTATGTAATCGGCGTGCGCGTGCTGGCGATCACGGACCGTTGACGGTCAACTTGTGCATCACGACTGCGCCGCGGCGCGCGGCGCGCTCGTCGCGGATGCGGCTGCGACCGAGCGATTGAGCCGGGCGCGCAGGTTATCCAGCACGTTCATGAAGTTGATGTACCCGTCGTACGGCGAGGCGTAGGGGTTGAAGTACTTGTGGACCACGCCGTCCGCGTAGTGCTTCGTGCACATGTAGTAGACGTGATCGCTGCTCGTAAGCTTGCGCCAGTCGGTGAGGATGTAGCCCGCGTGCTTCTTCTCCTCAAGCGTCATGGCGGAGGCGAGCTTGTCCCGGATCGGGCTTTCCAGCTTGAAAAGCTCGTGCAGCGCGTTGGATTGCATGGCGTTGCCGACCCATGCGGAGAGATCCCGCTCTGTGTCCGCCCAGGAGATCATGTGGGGCACGTCGTATTCGTCAACAGGCTCGTGCGCATCCAGGCACTCGGAGGGCGTCTTGAAGCTCATCTCCGACCCGTTGTGGCCCAGCACCGCCTCAGGCAATTGCTCGAGAAAGTCGAAGATGCCCGTCTGGACGTTCTGGTGTTCGCCGAACGTCTCGTAGTCCATGAAGAGGTTGCACACCTCGCCCTCGCCGTCGATGCGTGCGATCCAATCGGCGAACGTCTCAGCGGTGAGCGGCCAGTGCGGCCAATCACGGTTCGAGAAGCGGAAGGCGATGTCATCGGACAGGCGGTAGTTCTTGAGCAGCAAGGCGAAGGGCCGACCGTTGGACGAGGCATCGGTGTTGGGTGGCCGGTAGACGTGATTGGGCGAGCGATAGCCGAGGATTCGATCGACACCTTCACAGAGGATGCCTCGGAATCGCCCCATCGACGCGACGTAGTACGCCAGGTCGTTGTTGTAGACAAGCTCCGTGTTGCAGAAAACGGTCGGCTGCACGCCAAAGAGCGATGCGATGCGCTCCGTGTGCAGATCGACCTGCCTGGTGAACTCATCGCGCGAGTAGAGGAAGGCAAGCGAGTGGTGATAAGGCTCGGCGAGCAGTTCGCACGCTCCGGTGTCGACGAGCCGCTTGAACAGGTCGAGAATGTCCGGGCTGAACGACTCGAGTTGATCGAGGATCGTGCCTGAGATCGAGAAGCTCACCTTGAAGTGGGGCGCGTGACGCCTGCACAGGTCGATGAGCAGTTCGGTCGCCGGGCGATAGCACCGCTCCGCGACTCGACGGCAAAGCTCAGCATTCTTGCGGTCGTCGAAGTAGAATGGATCCGTGTCGAAGACGGAGTATCGACGAAGCCGGTATGGTTGGTGAACCTGGAAGTAGAAGCAGACGGCTACCATGGCGCCTCCTGGGTTGCCAAGCCCATTGTCGTCTTCTGGATTGGAATCGCAACCACCCATCGCCGGGTGGTGCCAACAAGGTGGACAACAACATGAAGAGCGATCATCGCAACAGAATCAGTCGAAGTGGTCTGTGGCTTGCCGCAAGTGCGGCGCTGCTGGGCGGATGTGCGGCACCGGAGCCGGGCGGCGGGCCGGCGGTCGAAGCCACGGAGTTGGCGCCGATCGTCGTGATGGAGCAGGCGCACGGCAAGGCGGTCTGGGACCAACTCAGCGTGATCAGCTACGGGACCGACCTTCAGTTCGGCGACTTGGCGATCGGCTCGACGACCGATCTGGAGCTTGGCCCCTGGCGCATCACCGAGCGCGTCACGTCGCCGTTTCAAGCGACGATCCGGTCGGCGGGCGGCCTGATCGAGGTCGCGGATGGCGAGATCAGCGAGGGATACCCGACGGAGTTCATGGTCAACACATGGGCGAGGTTCTTCGCCGCACCGTTTTGGATGAGCGACCCCGGAGCGAGCCACGAGTACCTTGGTCGCGTCGAGATCGACGGCTACCCGTATGACGCGGTGCGCATCACCTTCGAGAATGACCCGTCCGAGGCATGGTACATTTGCTACATCACCGCACCGGAGAACGAGGTCGGCGGCGGACACCTCGCGATGCTCCGCTACACGGTGATCTGCTTCGGCACGCCTGACGCTGAAGGGCTGGAAGAGCATGTCGCCGTATACCATCAGCTTGAAGATGTCGATGTCGCCGGCGGGCGGATCATCATTCCCCAGGTCGTCTCCTTTCACAGATGGGTCGGGGCGTACGAAGACGTCGGCGCGGGTGGTCAACCAAACATGGATGAGGAACTCGGCGAGGTGCTGTACACGCTGCTTGGGACGGAGTAGCGGCGACGCCGTTGCACAGTGCGACGAGTGTTGCGGGCAGATCCCCGGTGCGCCGGCGGTATCGAGGCGCTACCCCTCTACTCCGACTCGATCCGTACGTCGAGGATGCGGTGGATCGGGGCTTGACATTCGCTGTCGGTGCAGGGCTGGACCGTGACGATCAGCCGAGGCGCTCCCATAACGTCGCCCGTCTGCTCGACCGTCACCGGGATTGTCACCGTCCCTCGATACACGCGCAGCGATTCATCCGGGCCATACGCTTCGCCTGCCGGGTACTCAGCGCGAGTTGTGAGCCCCTCCGCGCCGACGATGTACACCTCCGTTGCGATGAGCGATGCGTCGCCGGGATCATGTGCGTTGACATGCCAGCCATCCGCGATCCGAAGCGTCACGTCGAGCATTGCGGGTGCGCCGCGATTCACGCGCAGTCGATCCGTTGACGGCATGATCGTCACCGGCGATTCGGGATCACCTGCAGGCGATGGATCATCATCGGTTGGGAGCAGCTCCGGATGCGCCTGCGCGAGACGAAGCATGTGCCGTGTTGCATTCACCGCCGCAACGGGGCTTTCACGAATCGCTGTGCTGAGCGCGCTGAGTGTCATGGCCGCATCATGCCGAAGCGCCTCGTCGCGCGTAAGTTCCGCGAGGTCGATCAGGTTGCCGAGCATGACGCCCGATGCGCTGGGCAGCGCGCCGTCGTAGGTCGATCGCGATCGGACGATCAGGTCAGACCTGCCCGGCTGCGTGTCGAAGTACCCGCCCGTCTGCTCATCCCAAAAGAGGCGTCGCGCTTCGCCGGTCAGCAGCAATGCTCGTCCGAGGTACTCCTGTTTGCCTGTTGCGTTGTACAGGGCGATCAGGCCGTGGATCAGAAACGCGTGGTCCTCGAGCCCGGCGGATAGCCTGGCGGCCGCATCGCCCGTATCGCTTCGCCGCCATGTGCGCAGCAGTGCGCCGTCCTCATCGACCATCGTCGTCAGAATGAAGTCCGCCGCGCGCGAGGCTGCGTCGATGTAGCGATCCTCACCAAGCGCACGCCCACCATCCGCGAGCCCGGCGATCATCAGGCCGTTCCATGCGGTGATGACCTTGTCATCCAGGCCCGGCTGATCGCGCTTCGCCCGTGCCTCAAGCAGCCGTGCGTTGCAGTCGGTGAGTCTGCCTTGGAACACCGCTTCATCCATGTCAAGTGACTTCGCCAGCTCGCTCGGATGATCGGTCAGGTGCAGGACGTTGCTGGCGGGCTGCTCCGGATCGTGCGGGTCCTGGAAGTTCGTCCCGCCGTCAAGGCCGTAGACTCGGTTGACGAATGCAGCGTCATCCGGACCCAGCACCACTTCGATCTGGTCCGGTTGCCAAAGGTAATTCTTGCCTTCGTGGTGATTCACCTCGGCGTCTTGCGCGGAGTAGAACGCCCCCTCTGGATCGGTCATCTCGCGCAGGACATAGTCGAGCGTTTCACGCAGCACCTGTGCGTGGTAGGCATCACCGGTGTGCTGCACGGATGCGGCGTACAGCGACGCGAGCTGCGCGTTGTCGTAGAGCATCTTCTCGAAATGTGGGACAAGCCAGTGCGCATCGGTGCTGTAGCGATGGAACCCGCCGCCGACGTGGTCGTACACTCCGCCCATCGCCATGCGGTCCAGCGTGAGGCGAACAGCGTGGTCGATTCGGTCAATCTGCGCATCCGCGACACCCGCTTGCCGGACAGCCATCAGCAGTTCGAGGAAGACCGGCTGGGGGAACTTCGGCGCTCGACCGAATCCGCCATGCGTCGAATCGTGCATCGCCAGCAGTTGATCGACCGCCTGCATCGCGATGTCGATGCTCAAGCCGACCGGTTCAGCGAGCGCTGCCAGATGCCCCGCCACTGCTTCGGTGCTGCGCTGGGCCTGAGCGAGAACATCGTCGCGCTGCTCTCGCCAAGCCGTCGCCATGCTTGTCAGGATTTGATCAAAGCCCGGCATGCCTCGCCGGGACGTCGGCGGGAAGTACGTGCCCGCGTAGAACGGCTGCAGCCCGCCCTCGCCATCCGCATCCGGCGGCGTGAGCCAGACGCTCATCGGCCACCCGCCCCGGCCGGTCAGAAGCTGCACCGCCGCCATGTAGATGTCATCGACATCCGGCCGTTCCTCGCGGTCAACCTTGATGCAGACGAAGTGCTCGTTCATCAGGTCCGCGATTCGCTGATCCTCGAACGACTCGCGCTCCATGACGTGGCACCAGTAGCAGGTCGAGTACCCAATGCTCAGGAAGATCGGCGCCTGCCTGCGCTGCGCCTCGGCAAACGCCTCCAGCCCCCAGGGGCGCCAGTCCACAGGGTTGTGGGCGTGTTGGAGCAGGTACGGGCTGGTCTCACCCGCTAAGTGGTTGGCAGGCCGATCGACTGATTGCCCGGTGACATGGGTCGTCATGAGGAGGATTCCGATAGCAAGCAGTGCGGTGCGGACAACATTCACGGCCCATCGTAGGGGGCGTCGCGGGAATGGGCGACCGCGTGAAGACACGCTCCACAGCGCGTCGCGGGTAAACTACGAGAGGACCACGATTTACGTTGAGACGCGACCCGAAGGGGAGCGCTTCAGCTTGCGTCCGGTGGATCGGCCGCTACACTCTGCCGTTCGACTCACTGACCACGGTTTCGCGCAAGGATTGACCGATGCCCAACGTATGCCACTTCACCGGGAAGAAGACGACTTTCGGCCGTAAGCTCCGCTACCGCGGTCAAAAGGTCAAGAAAGGCGGTTTCGGCATCAAGATGACCGGCAAGACCCGCCGAACGTTCAAGCCGAACCTCCAGAAGGTCCGCGCGGTCATCGACGGCAGGCCTGTGCGGATCAAAGCGTCGACCAAGGCCATCCGGATGGGATTGGTCATCAAGCCTCTCAAGCGCAAGTACGGCTACACCGCTCAGCAGAAGCAAGAAAACGCGGGCTAACTGATTGTCAAATCAGATCTTCTCGTTAGATACCGGGTATCGCGGTATGTCAGGGTCGGCTCCCCAATGGATTGGGGTTCAGCCTGTTTTTACGGATGTAGGTTGACTGGTTCCCATTTGGTGGTACGGTTGACTTGGTCCTCTACACTCAGCATGAACGGGTCACGGTGCCCGTGCGGCTGACTTCTTCAGCCCGACGATGCACGGACGAAACAAGGTTGAGTTAGCGGGGCTCGTGTGATGCGGGCGGTCTTCATTCATCACCGCCGGAGCAGATTCCCTGTCGATTCGAGACAGCCAACGATCTGACCCCGGCACGGAACATTGCGGTTTCTCTTCTCAGCCGGCACGGGCTCCGCCGGTCCCTCTCCTCTCCCGCTCCGGCGGGATACCAGGCGAACCATGCCCAATCTGTCGCAGCAAAACCAAGACCGACAACACGTTCTCGACAGCACCGACATCGTCGATCTGATCGGGGAGCACCTCACGCTCACGCCCAAGGGGCGCGAGTTCGTCGGCATCTGTCCATTCCACGACGATCACAAGCCATCCATGTGGGTCGTGCCGCACAAGCAGATCTACCACTGCTTCTCCTGCGGTGCGGGTGGGAACGCCTTCGACTTCATGATGAACTACCACAAGATGGGGTTCGTCGACGCGCTCAAGGCCCTCGCGGACCGGGCGGGCATCACGCTCACGCCCTTCACGCCGCGAAGGCCCGGGGCACCCACCGATGCAGCGCTGATCGACGGTCAGCCCGACGCCGAATCGCAGTTCACCGCGGGCGAGCTTGCCGCTGCCAACGCCGCTGCACTGGATTTCTTCCGGGTCATCCTGCGCCACCCCGAGCACGGGACCACAGCACGCGACATCCTTGCAGGCCGGGGGATTCCCGACGACATGGCGGAGCGCTTCATGATCGGCGCCGCACCTGACCGATGGGACGGCCTGCGCTTGACGCTCAGTAAGAAAGGCTACTCCGATGAGTTGCTCCACGCCGCCGGCCTCATCATTCCCAAGCAGGATCAGTCGGGGTATTACGACGGCTTCCGCAACCGATTGATGTTCCCAATCCACGATCAGATCGGTCGGGTTGTCGCCTTCGGCGGTCGCCGCATCAAACCGGACGACGAGCCGAAGTACCGCAACAGCCCCGAGACGGCGATCTTCGACAAGTCCGCAACGCTCTATGGGCTCCACCAGGCGCGTCGAGCGGTGATCGACAACCGCGTCATGATCGTGACGGAAGGCTACACGGATGTCATCGCCTGCCACCAGGCGGGTATCGAGAACGTCGTCGCGACGCTCGGGACGGCGCTGACCGCCCGCCACGCACGCGTTCTGAAGCGGATGTGCGACACGGTCATCTTGCTGTTTGACGGCGATGAGGCGGGGCAGCGCGCAGCGGACCGTGCTCTTGAGGTCTTCTTCGCTGAGCCGATCGATGTGAAGATCGCCGTTCTGCCGGACAACCTCGACCCGGATGAGCTTCTGAAGCAGGAGGATGGGCGGGCGAGATTCGACGCGGCCATCGCTGGGGCGGTGGATGCCCTGGCGTACCACGGGCGGAGGCTCCGAGACAAGATCCAGGCGATCGAGAGCACATCCGGCCAAACGCAGCTCGTCGAGCGAGAGCTTGAGCGTCTCGTCGAACTGGGACTGAACCGCGTCGCACCTCTCCGCCGAGGCGTCATTCTGCGTGATCTGGCATCGATCTTGGGTGTGGAGGAAGCAGCCGTCCTCGCGCAGGCAAGGCGAT
>JAGLTS010000078.1 GCA_023135165.1 Phycisphaerales bacterium
CCCGACTTCATAGAAGTTCACAGAGTCCACAGAGGGGGAGCGGTGTGCCGCTGTGGATGGCATCCGGCCACGCCTCCCCCCACCGCCACCACCGGCCCGCACGAAACCCTGAAGCTCCAAGAGACGGGACGTGCCGAGACACGTCTTCTCACACCGCGTCGCAGCACTGCTCGATGTCAACAACCTTCGAGGTAGTGGCTCAGAAGCAGGCCGAGGTCAGCCTGATCCGTGTCGCCGTCTCCGTCGATGTCACCGCCGTCATTGTGCAAATAGGATGACAACAACTGCCCGAGGTCAGCTTGGTCGACGCAACCGTCACCGTTCAGATCACCTGGGATATCCGGCTGCGGCGGCGCGAACGCTGCGATCCATGTGCGCCAACTGTTGTTGATCGAGTACTCGTGGTGCGCCCAGAACGTCCGACCGTCCGCCGGATCGACGTTAACCTGGCTGTAGTCGCCCCAACGTTCGCCGGTGCGAGGCGCGTTGCTTGTCTGCTGAATCACCATCGGCCGCATCGTGCCGAGCGGGTCGTCGGCCGCACGGTACGTCGTCGCCATCGAGATGTACTCGGTCGTGGCGCTGCGAGCGAAACACAATGCCGCGTTGCCCGCATCGTCCACCGTGATTGACGTGAAGAACAGATGGATGTCGCTGCCCTCGTCGATCACGCCCGACTGAACGAGCGTCGGGTCGCTGCCCGAGTCAGGCCAACCGTTCATCGCGATCTCGTACCATCGCGCGGATACGGGATTGCTCCCGGCGTGGTGCGTCGCCCACAGTGATCCGTTGCGGTACGCGCAGCTCCAGAAGCGACCGTCGAACAGCTCCGGTCGGCTCGATGTGCCTTGCTGCGGCGGGTTACCGGGGCGGTTGTACGTCGGCACCGTCAGCGTATAGGTTGTGAAACTAATGGACCCAAGCGGATCGGTCAGCGCGATGAGCTTGACTGATGAGTTGGAATAGAGCTCCTTGTGCTCGATCATATATAAAGCGGGCGGGTTGTCAAACGACACGGGCGGGATGCCCGCGGACTGTGTGCTTGTCGGAAGCGTCGTGGATCGGCTGACAGCCGGCGGATCACCCGCGAGCAGCGATGCCTTATCGAAGGTGAAGACCGGGTAGTTCGCCCCCAAGCCGAACCCGTCGCCGGTGATGTAGAGTACATCCGCATCGACAGCGATGTTCGGCGAGTCAAATATGTAGCCTGCCAGGGAAGTCGTCTCGAAACGGTACTTATGCCATGTGCCGTTCGGATCGGAATCGTCTGATACCGCGATGAGTGCATATGAGCGATCGCCGGGCGCGTATCCCTCCGCCGCCATAGCGAAGAACCTGCCGCTGAGCTCATCGTACAGAACCTCCGGGTCGAACACGAAACCGGTCGCGCCGACACTTCCCCAGAAGCCGAAGGAGTCCTCGATCTCATCCTGGAAGGTCTGCGAGCCATCCTTGGTGAAGAACGCGATCGTGCCGTTGACTATGGCGACGAGGTGATTCGGGCCGACCGCCAGATGCGGATCGGGTGGATTCCAACCTGAGTTGAAGATGCCGGTGAATCCGAAGTCGCCGCGCCCGGTTCGGATCTCTCGCTCGCCTTCCTGAATCTCCTGCGGGTTGAACGTCGGCGGGATGTGCGGCTTGGCATGATCGCTCATCGCATAGCCCGCAGGCTCCATCGTCGTCGTGACGCCCCGTTGGACGCCTTCGCCCAGCGCGACCGGCTCCCTGCTGATGAGCGTGATGTTCGCACTGGAGCCATCCGTACCGCCCGCATCGCCGCTCCACGCGCAGATGAGCGACCCGTCGGCGGCGTAGACAAGCCGCCGCGTCCCCGCTGCGATTCGCATGCGCTGCGCGCCCTCGCTTCGATCGGTCAGACGAAACTCGCCACCAATGCGCGATCCGTCCGCTGCGAATCGTTGCGCGAAGACACCTGCCTTATCATCATCACTGCCGTTCCACGCAATCGTGAACGCCCCATCCCTTGCGACGGCGACGGCCGGTCCGTTCTGAAGGCCATCGGTCGTTGTGTTCACGATGAACGGTTCACCAATGGCTGCACCGTCGCGGTCGAGCCGCTGCGCGATGACACCGTAGTCGCTGCCATCGCTCTCAGCGTCGAGCCACGCGACGATCCATCCATCCGGCGCAGCGCTGATGACCGGCTCGATCTGGCTGTGTTTGACGCTGCCGGAGACGTTGATCTCACGCCCGAGTCGTCGTCCATCCGTGTCGAGCCGTTGCATGCGAATGCCCACCGGCTTCATGTGCTCATCAAACACACCGAAGACAACGGCGAATGTGCCGTCGCTCGCCGCCGCGGCGCTGGGCACGTTCTCGTACCGGCCATCAACGTCGGCAACATGGATCTCGCGCGAGATCGGCTCACCATCCGTGCCGAAGAGCCGAACGAGGATCTTCGCCGAGCGGTTCATGCCGGGCGACGATGTCCACGCGAGCAGCGCCCGGCCGGTCGGCGCAACGGCGATGACCGGATCGGCCTGATGACCCTGCCATGATTCGTTCACGAGGATCTCGGAACCGCCGTCGAATTCACAAGAGAGATGACGCGCGATGATGGACCCGCCGTCGCCATCCTGGCCGTGCGAAACCCACGCCGCCCAGATGCCGCCCGTCGGGTCGCTCGCCAAGGCGGGCGCGAGTTGGTGCGACTCGCCCCACAGGCCGAGCGGCGTCTCCGAACCGATCGCGACACCCTGCGATGTGAAGCGCTGTGCGTACACGCCGTACCGGCCGTCCTGCTGCCGCCTGCTCGACCACGCAGCAACGATCTCGCCACGCTCAGCCACAGCGACGTCGGTCTGAGACTGGCTGCTGATCGAGAACGTGCTCGCCCGCCAGTCGTCGTGATGGCGCGGCGGGGTCGCTGACCGCGCGCCGACCGAGGATGTCGGGCCCTGCGCGCATGAGCCTGCGATCGCAGCCCCAGCCATAATGACGAGGGCGGCAGCGGTCTTGCCGAGACGAATGTTCATATGGACACGGTCTGATGACATGCTGAGCACGGCATTCTCCTTGCATCGCAGGGGGGATTCGCGGTCGTCACGACGAACGTCGCTACGACAATCATGCCCGTGAATCACGTCCGCGCCAAGCGAAACCGCACAGAATCGGTCGAAACCGCCATGTGCGGCGGCTGTAACTCCGAAACACGCCGCTGGATCAGGCGGAAGGCGCCTCACGGGGACTTCTCATCGGCGGCAGTGCATACGACTCGCCCCCCAACGGCGCTACAATGATGGGCATACGATCGCCGCTGCCGCACATCGCAGCCCGGAGCACGACCATGCACGTCAAGCACACAGACAGCGACTCGGCCCAGCGAACCGTGTCGGTCACATTTCACCTCGAAGATCCCCGCGATCTGACCGGTACGGATCAAACGCAATGGCAGCTCGTCGGCGCCCCCGGGGAGACCCTGCTCGAACTGGCCGGCGCCAACGGCATCAACATCGAGCACAGCTGCGGCGGCGTCTGCGCCTGCTCAACCTGCCACATCTACGTCGAGCAAGGGGCGGATCAGCTTTCCGAGCCGGATGAGGATGAGGAAGACCGCGTCGAGGAAGCGCCCGATGTGCGAATGAGCAGCAGGCTCAGTTGCCAGTGTCGCATCACAGGCGCCGGGCCGATCGTCGTGCGCGTGCCCGCCTGGAATCGCAACGCGGTCAAGGAGACGCCGCATTAGGACGACAGCGCTGCAGGAAGGCGTGGGCCGGCGTTCCTCGGGGAATGTGCGCAACTGCCTCGCAGGCGTGACTGATCCGCAGCCCCGGCAGCCGGGCAGGCGTGCTATGCTGACCCTCGTGCAAGGACTGACGTGTCGATGGATGGAGCCGACGGCTCAGCAGGATGAGCCCGCACACAACGCGGCGGTGGCTGTGTGCGCCGAGCGACCCCCACTCCCACTGCTGCATCGCCTTCTCGCTGCACGCGGGATCACATCCGACGACGAGATCGACCGCTTTCTCCATCCGAAGCTCTCGCACCTGCGCGAGCCGAGCCTGCTGCCGAACATCGACACCGCTGTCCGGCGACTCGCGGATGCCGTTCGTGCCCGTGAACGCATCGTCATCTACGGCGACTACGACGTGGACGGCATCACGGCCTCCGCCATTCTCCATCACATCCTTCGATGCGCCGATCCCGACGCCGATGTCCACACATACGTGCCTCATCGACTCGATGAAGGCTACGGCCTGAACAGCGAGGCGGTCGAGAAGCTCGCAGCGGACGGCGCGAAGCTCATCGTCACTGTGGACTGCGGAATCAACGCGGTCGAGCCTGCGGCACGCGCTCGTGAACTTGGCGTTGATCTCATCATCACGGACCACCACGCGCCGCCCGACGCCCCAGCCGAGTTGCCCGTCGCAACCGCGATCGTGCATCCGGGTCTGGCGGATTCGGAGCAACCGTTCGCCGATCTGTGCGGGGCTGCGGTGGCGTACAAGCTCGCATGGCGCTTCGCGACGACGTGGTGCGGCGGCGAGCGGGTCACCAAGCCCTTCCGTGAGATGCTCCTCGACCTGCTCGCCCTCGCAGCGCTCGCCACGATCGCCGACGTCGTGCCGCTCGTCGATGAGAACCGCACGATCGCGCACTTCGGCCTGCGACAAGCCGGACAGACGCGACTGATCGGCCTGCGGGCACTGCTGAGCGCGACCGATCTCGCAGGCTCGCCCATCGATGCTCAGAAAGCCGGGTTTGTCCTTGGACCGAGGCTCAACGCCTGCGGACGCATGGGCCACGCCGGCGAGGCTGTCGAGCTGCTCACCACGAACGACGAATCCCGCGCACGTGAGATCGCCACCAGCCTGAACCGGCTCAATCGCAAACGTCAGGAAACCGAACGAGCGATCTTCGCCCGTGCTGTGGACATGGCGCAACAGGCGGGCATGACCGACGAGCACAGCCGAATCATCGTGTTGACGCATGAGGCGTGGCACCCGGGCGTCGTCGGGATCGTGTGCAGCCGAATGGTCGATCGTTTCGGCCTGCCGACCGTTCTTCTCGGGCAAGCCGGCGACATCTGCACGGGATCGGCCCGGTCCATCGACGGGTTCTCAATCCGCCGAGCCGTCGCAAGCTGCGCGGAACATCTGATCACGTACGGCGGGCACGACATGGCGGCGGGCTTGCGCTGCGCCGCCGACCGTTTTGAGGCCCTGGCGCGGGATCTCTCAGACTACGCGCGCGAGCACGTACCCGACGAACTGATGACGCCACAGCTTCGAATCGACTGTGATGCGACGCTCGCGGAACTGGATCAGGAGACGGTCCGCAGCATCGAGGCGATGGCTCCCTTCGGGCGAGGCAACCCGCCTGCACACATCCGCCTGCGCGATCTGATCGTTGTCAGCCGACCCGAATCGCTCGGGCGCGAGGGTAAACACCTCTCCCTGCGTGTGCGGCAGGAGGACAGCGAGCGCGTCGTTCGACTTGTCGGCTGGAACTACGGGCACCATCTCAGCGCATTCGCACCCGGCGCGCGATTCAGCGCCGTCGTCAAGCCGAAGATCAACTGTTGGAACAGTCGGACCACGGTCGAGCCGGAACTGCTCGACGCAGCGGGCTTACCGTGATGCGCTACTGACTCATCACCGTGCCGATCGAGAAGATCGGGAGCAGTAAGGCGATCGCCACCGAGCCGACGAGGATGCCCATGAAGCTAATCATGAGCGGCTCGATGTACTGCGTCATCTTCTTGACCGCTTCATCCAGGTCTTCTTCACAGCTCACGGCGACCTTGTCCATCACATCCGCAAGCTGACCGGATCGCTCACCCGCATCGACCATCTGCGCGATCATGGGCGAGAAGAGGTTGCTGTTGCGGAATACATCCGAGAACTGGCGTCCCTGTTTCACATAGACGACGACGCCGTTCCAGAACCGTTCATAGTAGTAGTTATTCGTGACGCCTCGCGTGATCTCGATGGAGTCGAGCAGGTCCACGCCGCCTTCGATGAGCGTGGACATCGTGCGCATCGCGCGCGTGATGTAGAGCTGCTTGTACATGGTCGAGAGGAGCGGCACGTTGAGTCGAAGCCAGTCGAGCGTTCGCTGACCAGCCTGCTGCTTCAGGAAGATGAACAGGGCGACACCCGTCGCCACGAGGGCGATCCCGATGGGAATGGCATTGCCGATCATGAAGTCACTGATGCTCATGAGCACTTGCGTCGGCAGCGGAAGTTCCGCGGAGCGCGACTTGTAGATCCCCGCGAACCGCGGCAGCACGAAGACCATCAGGAATCCGGTGACGATGACGGCGATCGTCATCATCACGGCTGGGTACGTCAGCGCTCCTTTGATCTGCTTGATTGTCTTGCGCTCTTTCCCCAGGTAGTGAGACAGTCGGCTGAGCATCGGCCCCATCGTGCCGGACGCCTCGGACGCCCGCATGAGACTGATCATCAGCGTCGGGAACACCCTTGGCCAGCGGTCAAGCGCGTTCGAGAAGCTCAGCCCGCTTGTGATGTCCTCCGTCACCTCGGTGAGCACACGCTTGAACGGGCCCGACTTGGAGTTGCGGAGAATGGCGTCCATCGCTTCGGAGAGCGGAACGCCCGTGTCGATCATGACCGAGAGCTGCTGGGCGAATGCGATCACCTCTTCGCGCTTGACGTTCTTGCCCGCCTCCTGAAGGAGGACCTTCTCGGAATCAACGCCGCTCGCACTGAGCCACACATCGCTGGTGACGATGCCATCCACGCGGAGTTTGCGCACCGCATCGCGCGAACTGGCCGCATTGATCTCACCTGTGATGAACTCGCTCTTGCTGTCACGCGCCTTGTAGCGGTAGTTCGGCATGATCGCTCGCTCAGCGTTGTTATGACGTGACGCAGAACACTTCTTCAACCGTCGTCAGGCCGGCGCGCGCCTTCGCCAGACCGTCCTCACGCAGGCTGTAGAAGCCCTGTCGGACGGCGATTTCCTTGAGTTCGTGCATGTGCGCGTTGCGAGAGATCGCCTCACACATCTCATCGTCCGGGATGAACAGCTCGAAGATGCCGAGCCGACCGGCGAACCCCGTTCCACGACATCGCGAGCATCCCGCCCCGCGGAACAGTTCGATCGATTCATCCTCAGCCAGTCCGAGCATCGCCCTTGTCCGCTCCTCAGGCTCGTAGGATTCCTTGCAGTGCGGACAGATCTTGCGGACGAGACGCTGCGCGAGAACACCACGGAGGATCGCCGCGACGAGGAACGGCTCGACGCCCATGTTGATCAATCGCGTCACCGCGGAGACCGCATCATTTGTGTGGAGCGTCGAGAAGACGAGGTGCCCCGTCAGCGCCGCTTGCGTGGCGATGAGCGCCGTCTCCTGATCGCGGATTTCACCCACCATCAGGATGTCCGGGTCTTGTCGAAGCATTGCCCGCAGCGCGGCGCCGAACGTGAAGCCCGCTTTTGTATTCGTCTGGAACTGATTGATGCCGGGCAGATTCGCCTCGACGGGGTTCTCCACCGTACTGACGTTGAGGTCATCGGTTGAGAGTTCAGAGAGGACCGAGTAGAGCGTCGTGGATTTGCCCGAGCCGGTCGGCCCGCTGACGATCACCACGCCGTTCGCATGGCTGATGATCTCTCTCCATTTCACCAGCGTTTCTTCGTCAAAGCCGATCTTCTCGATCGGGACGATGGAGTTGCGGTTGTCGATGATTCGGATGACGACCTTTTCCCCGAATTTCGCCGGCATCGTGGAGACGCGCAGGTCAATGGGTCTGCCGTCGAGCCGAACGTGAATGTCGCCGTCCTGGGGCTGCCTGCGTTCGGCGATGTCCATTTTGGACATGATCTTGATGCGCGACACGATGGCCGGATGCATCTGGTAAGGCGGGGTGAGCTTGACGAAGAGCCCGCCATCCACGCGGTAACGTACGCGCGAACGGTGGTCATCCGCTTCGATGTGGATGTCCGACGCCCGGTCCTGCACCGCCGAGTAAATGATATAGTTCACGAGCTTGACGACCGGTGATTGGCCGGCGATGAGTTCAAGGTCGCCCAGGTCGGTGACCTGCTTCTCGACGACGACGCTGAAGTCCTCATCATCGACGTCTTCATAGATATCATCGATGACGAAGACGTTGGCGTCCGGCAGGTAGCTCTGGCTTGTCGACCGGATGTCGGACTCCGCAGCCGCGACGATCTGGATCTTGCATCCGGAGAGTCGCTCGACCTCTTCTATCAGGAAGAGGTTTTCGAGTTCGCAGACGGCGATGGTCAGAACGCCCTCGACGCGGAACAGCGGCAAGACCGCATGCTCTTCGATGAATTCCTTGGGCAGAAGCTCGGTCACACGCGGGTCAGCCAGTCGCGGATTGAGTTTGACGTAGGGCACGCCGTAGCTCACCGCCACTGTTTCGATGATCTGTTCTTCGGTGACGAGGTTCAGCTCGACGAGCAGTTCGCCGAGCAGTTTGCGCTTGGATCGGCTGCGTTGCTCTTCCAGCGCCTGCTGAAGCTGGTCCTCGGAAATGAGTTCTCGCTCGACGAGCATTTCGCCGAGTTGGCGTTTCTGCAAGGGGTGGCGTCGCGCCGCCTGCTGGGTGGTTGAGGAGAGGCTCACCGTACGCTCCTTACAGCAAGCTCGACCTTGTCGTATCGCTCGAACCGGCGTTCGAGGCGCGTCAGTTCGAGGATTCTGAGAACGTGATCATCCACCGCGACGAGCCGAAGCTGCCCGTTCCCCCGATTGACGCGCTCCTGGAGCCAGAGCAGTCCTTCAAGCCCAGCCGAGTCAATCTGCTCGAGATATTGAAGGTCGAGGATCAGATGTTGGATGCCGCCGTCGAGCCGTTCGGTTATGGTGCGTCGGAACGCGTCGTCGTCATCGGCGGTGAATTCACCGGAGATGGTGATAATGGACAACTGCTCGTAATCTTCATAACTGAGTTTCATGCCGCCGCCTCATTCACATCCGTCGCATTCTGCAGCGCGGCAGGCACAGGGTGTGCCGCCTTGTGCTGACGCACCATTTCGTCGTAGATGCTGAAATCCAGATCGAGAAAGCACGGGACCAGGTGTGAATCAAACTGCGTCCCGGAGCAACGCTCTATCTCCTCGAACACCTGATCGCGTGACATGGCGGCCCGATATGTTCGCGTTGAGCTCATCGCATCGAACGAATCAGCCAGCGCGATGACGCGTGCCGACTCGGGGATGTCATGGCCCGACAGGCCGTGCGGGTATCCCTTCCCGTCCATCCGCTCATGATGGTGAAGCACGCCGGGGATCACATCCCGGAGTTGCGGCACATCCTTGAGGATCCGCGCGCCCCTTTCCGGGTGCTTCTTGATCTCGTCGAACTCTTCCTTGGTCAGTCGGCCGGGCTTGCACAACACAGCCTCCGGGACGCCGATCTTCCCGATGTCGTGCACGACACCCGTGATATGGATGCGCTCGACCGTCTCCGCTTCGAACCGCGCCGCCTCGGCGAGCTGCTTCGACAGCCACGCCACGCGCTGTGAGTGGCCGCACGTATATGTATCCTTCGCATCGATCGATGCGGTGAGCGCTTCGAGCGTGCCGAGGAACAGCGCCTGTTGGTCACGATACAGCGCGGCGTTCTCCAGGAAGATGTTGAGGTACGCGGCGCTGGCGTCAAGCAGCTTGATCTCACCGGTCGTGGGGTCGGGGTCGTCCCCGAGTTTATCACCCGCGATGATCGCGCCGACGGTCTTTCCCTCCCACAACAGCGGATGCGCCAGGATGCAGCGCCCCATCGGATCGGCCCAGCGGTCCTGGTCCGACGCGTACGGCAGAATCACCTGCGTCTTACTGCGCCGCAGATGCCCCACGACCGTCGCGGTGAGGCGGCCCAACTCGTCATCACCACACAACGGTCGGCCGGCAATGTGCAACTCATTGGCGATGGGCCTCAAGGTCTCCTCGCCCATGATGAGCCGAACCGCGACGAACCGGAACGTCAGGTTCTGCAGGAGCGACTCGCATGTCAGTTGGATGTAGCCGTCGGGCGTTTGCTCGATGCGCATTGACTGGCCGAGGCTATAAAGCAGGCTCAGTTCCTCGTAGGCTTCGCCGAGCTGGCAACTGAAGCTCGCGCTCTCCTGCTCGCCATCCGCCAAGACGCACAGATCGCGGTATGTCCAGCGCAGTGACAGACCGACTCGGGACACCTCATCCTGACCTGAGAGGACGACATCCATTAAGAGCGTGCGCACGACACGCAGGTCCAGTCTCGCCGCATCGCACAGCGCGTGGAGCTGCTCGGCATCGAGCACCTCGGCCGTGCACAGGAGCGCGACGTGATACCCCACGCGCCTGCGGCGCTGCATGACCGGAATCGGCACTGCCCAGCATCCCGGGAAGAGCATCGCATCGGCCGGCTCGTCTTGCCCAGACCACTCCCCACACGCCGCCCGCAACAGTGTCTGAAACAGCTTGCCCGAGTAGAGCCGGTCCAACGTCCAGTCACCGCGTGGCGATGAACCCGATGCGGACCTTCCATCCATGTCACAGTGAATGACCACCGCGCCGACCGATGCGCCGCGCTCGCGGAGCGCCGCTTCGACCGTGTCTTGGCCAACCGGGGGGGAACGATCTGTCATCGGTCCGCCGTTCATGCAGCCTCCGCCTCGGATGCCGTGCCGGCTCCATCCTGCCCGAGCAGTTCCGTCACGCGCATGAGCACCTCGCGCGGGCTGAACGGCTTGCTGAGGACGCCCAGAATGTTTGTTTTGGCGAGTTCCGATTCGTCGATGGCATGCCCGCGTGCCGTCAACATGAGGATGGGGATATGGGCGGTCTCGGCGTTATCTCGCAAGGCGACGCACAACTCCAAGCCCGTCATGTACGGCATTTGGAAGTCGGTGATGACCACGTCGGGCAGCTCGGCGCAGGCCACTTCGTACGCTTCTTCGCCATCCGCCGCCGTGAGCACTTCAAAGCCGGCGTTGCGCAGCTTCAGCGATACGACGTGAACGATGTGTGTCTCGTCATCAACGACCAGGATTTTACGACTCTGTCCTGGCATGCGTCTCACCCTCCGGCACTCGGTCGCGAACATCCTTGTCCGCGCCCATGTATGCGTACGGAATGCTGAACCAGAATCGGCTGCCCATTCCAAGCTCGCTCTTGAGTCCGATCTGGCCGGAATGAACGGTCTCGACGATGTGTTTGACAAGGTTCAGGCCGAGTCCCGACCCCTTTGCCACACGCTTGTAGTTCTCAACGCGGTAGAACTTCTCGAAGAGCTTGTCGATGGCGTCCGGTGGGATGCCCAGCCCCGTATCGGCGACGGTGACGAGGACGGCCCGGGCGGCTTCGTCGTTCTCGATGATGACGGTGACGCGCCCACCCTCGGGTGTGTACTTCACGCCGTTGCTCACCAAGTTCAGGATCACCTGGTACATCATGTCGCGATCCGCATCAGCGATGTATGTTTCCGGACCGGGCTTGCGACTGATACTGATGCTCTTCGCATCCGCCTGCGGCAGCATCACACCGAGCACTTCATCCGTCACTTCGACGAAGTCCACGCTTGTCCGTTCGATGTGGATGATGCCCGCCTCCATGCGGCTGATATTGAGCATGCTGTCGATCAGTCTGCCGAGCCGATTGGCTTCGCTCTGGATGATCTCATAGAACTCGCCTCGGCTTTTCTCGTCGGTCGCCTCACCGTCGAGGAGCATCTCGATATAGGCGCGGATCGAGCTGAGCGGCGTGCGCAGCTCGTGTGATGCTTTGGAGACGAAGTCCGACTTGAGTTCGCTGACTTCCTTGTCATGCGAGATGTCATGGAGGATCGTCACGACGCCACCGACCTGCTGTTGGGCGTTGGGCAGGCAAGTCAGCGTCACGTCGAACGTCGCCGCCTTCTCCTCGCCATCCGCTTTTACCATCGTGTGTTCCACGTGCTTACGGCACGCGACGTTCGCCGCTTCACGCGTGTCCTTGATAAGCTCCAGGAGGTTCTCATCGGCGAGAACGCGATCGATCGGCTGATGGACCACTTCCTTCGGGTCAAAGTCAAGCAGGTCGCCCGCCGCCTCGTTCGCCATCACGACTTCGTTGAACGCATCCGTCACGAGAACCGCATCTCGCAGCGAATGCAGGATCGCCTCAGTGTGCTTGCGGTCCGCCTCGCTGATGCGGCTCCTGATCTCAACTTCACGCGCCTGTGAATCAGCCTGTTCCGCCTTCTGTCGCCACTGCGCGGCGAGCGATGCAGCAGCATCGGCGATTGGACGAAGCCACGCTGGACACTGAGCGGTCGTGAAGACCTCATCCGCCTTCATCAGACTGAGGCGTGCGGCGAGCCGATCGATCTCACGATCCACGACCCAACCAATCGGCAGCAAGATCATGCAGCACACAACGGCAACGGCGCCGCCGACAAACAACGGGAGCAGTTCGGGATTGATCTCAGAGCGGAGGCCGATCCCCCACGTCGCGCCCGCAGCGCCGACAGCGATCACCGCCGAAGCCACACCGGAACTGAGCCGAGCGATCTTCACCTGTCCACCTTCCTCCGCCCATCCGCCTGTGAACCAACGAGTTGGCGGATGGACACCCCATCATTCGACCATCGCGGTCACCGGAACCAGGATGTCAAGCCGATCGTCCGTAGGATCGATCTCCTTGGCCCGCACAAAGTGCGCAAGCGCCTCGGTCCTACGTCCTAAATCCAGCAGCCACATCCCGGCGAGGAAGTCCGGTTCAGGGTCATCTTCAGCAAGGCTCGCCGCCTTCTCGATCATCCGCAGCGCCTTATCAGGCGTTCCGTGCTCCCACTCCCACAGTGCGCGGAGCGCGTAGCCCTCGGGCTCCTGGGGCGACAGGCCGATCAGACGATCGCCCGCCTGGCGCACGCGTCGCTCGTCATGCAGGCGATGCGCCACATGGCCAAGCGCGATCCACGCCCTGCGGTCGGTCCGATCCTCTTCGACGAGCTCCATCAGGATTTCGCGCGCCTCGTACTCGCGATCAACACAGCGCAGGCACTCAGCCCACATGTGTCGCAGATCACGCCGGTCGGCATGATCCGGGTCATCGAGCATCTGCTGAAGTCGGAACTCGCATTCAGCGAATCGGCCGGCTGCGAACATAGCGCCGATCAGGTCCTCTTCGACCATCGACTCATCCGGAGCGAGAAGCGCCGCTTCCTCGAACAGTGCGACCGCGGCATCCACGTCGCCTCGGATCATCTCGATCTGCCCGAGCACCTGGCGCAGCGCGCTGTTGTACTGATGATGAGACAGCTCGCCTTCCGCGAGTCGCTGCGCGCGGTCGAGCTTGTCCATGTTGATAAGCGTCTCGACCGAAGCGATCAGCGCGAGGACGTCATTGCCGTCAAGCTCGAACGCCTTGGAGTAGGCATCAAACGCCTGCTCGCTCAGACTCATGCGTTCGTAGACCAGGCCGAGCACGTAGTACGCCTCCGCCTGCGTCGGGTCGATCGCCAGCGCGGTCCGCAGCGAGTTCTCCGCCGTCTCCAGACTGCCCTTTTCGAGCATGATCTTCGCGAGCAGGATGTATTGTGCGGGGACCTGATCGGTGAGCGAGAGGGACTTCATGACGTGCTTGTGCGCGGTGTCGAGGTCTCCGACCTCGTAGGCCTGATTGGCCATGCTCCACTCAACGCCGCTCTTGGCGCCGTTCCAGCGCGTCTCCGCGTCGATCCGAGCCTGTCTGCCTTGTTGTGTGGGTCCGCCGCACCCCGCGAGGAGCAATACCGCCGCAACCGCGACCAACACTCCGGTTCGCCTCGCCAGGATCATGTCTGTCCTTTCTTCACGTTCTGTTGCTTGCACGCCCGCAGCGTTACTCAGTACCGGTCGGAACCTCTGTCACCGCCTCGGCGGGAGAATCGAACCATGTCACCGCGCCGAAGCCCATCAGCGGCTGCCAGGCGGTCTGGAACTCATCCGCCGTCGCTTCGGCGTGCATGAAACGGTCGGATGAGCGACCTGCCCTGACCATCGTGCCGTCGAAATCAAACCTCGACTCGAAGAACGGCTCACCCACAACGGGAGCCGTCACATCCGCGAACCCGGGCGTATAGGTCATCACGAACCCAAGACCGGTTTCGCCGAACGCCTCACCGAGATACACAGCGGTAAACAGCGCATCGTCCGCGGGCTGGAATCTAAACGACGTTGTCTTGTCGAACCGGCTCGAAGCTCGGCTCACGTTGACGTCTCCATCGCCATCCTCGAACGTGTCGAACCGGTCTTCCTTGGGGAAGAAATGATCGAACGCGCCGGGCTGCTCCGTGTCGGTGAACTCGTCGGCGTCGGTGAACTCGCTGTCATCCGTGAACGAGGTGTCCTCGAACCGCTCGACGAACGTCACGCTGTCGGCGTCATCGGTGAACTCCGCGGATGCGGTCCGTGACTCGGTCTCGTGAGTCGTCTCGAACGCGACAGGCTCGTCGCCGTCGTCGGCCGGTCCCGCATCGAAGAAGCCGTCGCTGCCGGTTTTGTCGGTGAACGCCACATCATTGGACGGCGTGTCCGTGAAGTCCCCGGCCAGCTTGACCATTCCATCGTGTGCATCGTGCATCTCGACATCAGGGCTTGGCCATCGCTGAGCGGTCGCGGGGAAGTGGTCCGGCCAGCGTTCCGCCTGTGCCTGTTCGAAGGCAAGAAGCTGTCTGGCTTCGCCGAGCATCTTCTCTTCTCGCGCCTTGGCCACTCCGGCTCCGAACTCATCGATCATCTGCTGGAAGCCGTCATTGATTGTGTCGGTGAGGATGCTGCGGTTCTGCCAACGATCCTCCTCGTTCATGAACTTCTCGCGTAGAGCGATGGCCCGCGGCTGGGTCGGATCGAGCGCCAGTGAACGATTGACCGCCCACAACGCCTTGCGGTAATCACCTTCCTGGGCGTACTCGACCGCATCCTTATTCCAACCCGCGGTGAGTCGTTCCCTGCTCCAGATGAGCGTGCCTCGACGCGCGCCGGTTCTCGCCTGGTCCGCGTATTCCATCGCGCGCTCGGCTTGCTCGACGAGCACGGTGTCGTTCACGATCGTCGGGCGGATCATGAAGATGATCTCACTGCGGTTTGTCGCATCCTCGTTGCCGCGGAATGCGGCGCCAAGGACGGGGAGATCGCCGAGGAACGGCACCTGCCGGCGGCTGAGCGTGGTCGTCTCGCGGAACAGGCCGCCGAGCACAATGGTGTTGCCGTCACGAACCAGGACGTTGGTGGTGAGTTCCTGTGTGATCTCGTCGGGAATGGTGACGGTGGCGCCGGAGGCGTTGGTCACATCCCGAATGACGCCTTCGCTGACGCGCGGCGCCAGTTCCATGCGGATCATGCCGTCGTTGCTGATGAACGGCCTGAACGCCAACGTGGTGCCTGTGGGGAGGAACTCAACGGTCTGTGTCGTCGAGGTGTCGGTCGCCGTGGTTGAGAGGTAGCCGATGTTACGACCGACCTGGACGCGGGCACGCTGCCGGTTCAGGCAGAGGATCTTAGGATTGCTGAGGATGACCGAGTCAGTGACCTCATCGAGCACCTTCATGAAGATCGAGAACTCGTCATGGATGACGCCGATCTTCAGTCCGCCCGGACCGGAGGTCTGCCCAACGCTTGTTCCGATAGCTGTTCCACGACCGTCGGGCGGCACAAACCCGTTGGCTCCGGGCGTGGCGCCTGACTGCAGCGCGCCGACGCCGGAAAGGGGGCCGCCAATGAAGTCGACGAAGTTCACATCCGCGATGATCGAGAAGTCCACGCCGAAGGCATTCGCTTCGGTGAGCGTCGTCTGCAGGATCGTCGCCTCGACGAGGACCTGTGCCGGTCTCGTGTCGAGCTGTGAGATGATGCGCTCGATTTCTTCGACATTCTCCGCGTAGTCGCTGACGACCAGGACGCCCGACCATGCGTAGCTGTCTTCGCCGACATCACTGTCGGTGACGCTGATGCCCGAAGCGACCGGGCCGTTCATCGCGATCGTCCCCGCCTCGGAGAGCGCGGGCGTCACAAAGACGGCGGCATCCGCGGCGGAGATGTAGTTCAGGTTGATGAGCTTGGTGACCGGCTTCCGATTCGCCTGCTCGATCTGCGCGATCTCCTCAAGCGTGTAGACGTAGATGAAGTTCCCCTCTTCGATCCAGCCGTAACCGTTGACGTGCAGCAGCGCATCGAGCGCATCGTAGAAGCTGACATCGTAGAGGTCGGCGCTGATCGTGGCGGAGACATCCTGCGATGCGAGGATGTTGCGCTGCGATTGGATGGAGAGCATCTGGAGGACTTTGACCAGCTCGGTATCCTGAACATGGAGCGTCACCTCCATGAACTCGGTGACCTCGATGTCCTCGGCGCCGAGCGGCTGATCGGTCTGGTCGGCGGGTTCATCACCTGCGCCGAACAGTTGTGCGTCGGCCGGTGGCGCGGGCAGGGTGGCCCACAGCGCGATGGCGCAGGGAATCGTCCAGGTGTTGAACCGGTGAAGAAGCGTGCATGCGTGAGCGCTCATTGTCATTTCTCCTGACTCCGCTCGCAGCTTTCTTGGCTTGAGCCGCTACGAGCCGTCTTCGAGCATTGTCAGGGTCACGCGGATGCCGTTCTTCTCGACGACAATGGCGCGACCCGTCACATCAACACTGACCAGCCTGAAGCCGGCGACCTTCCGCCCGACGCCGATGAGCATGGTCTCGCCCTGTCCTCCCGCCGGGCCGTCCTTGACCCTGAGCATGGCGATGGGATTGGGGCCTCCGATCACACTCACCAACGACAGGCGACGGGTCGCCTCCTCCGGAACGCTCAGCTCCGCCTGGTCGTCTGTCACTTTGTCGGTTGTTCCGTCTGGTGACTTTGGCGTAAGTTGCGTCACCGGCTCCAGCTCGGCGGGCTTGGGAAAATACCCCGGATCTAGCGCGAACGGATCTCTCGTCACCTGCGTGCGGACCCGCACGTTCACCGTTCGACGGTCCGATAGATTCGTGGTTGGTTCGGCAGGCCGCGGCTGATCGACCCGCGTCGAATCGGTCGGCTTCGGGTCCGCATAGGCTGTGCGAGGAACCTCCTGCAGAAAGACGAACCGACCCCACAGCAGCAGGGCGACGAAGCCACATGTGCAGAGAGCACCGAACTTTTTCTTGTCCGCAGTCAGGCGAATCCAGAATGTCCGAAGCTGTGGGCTCATCTTTCCGTTCCTTGCCAGTCAATCACCCGTCGGACCCGGCAGCGGCGATGCCGGGGTCGATCGGCCGAAAGTACGCATCCACCTGCACGGTCGCCTCGAGCACATCCTCGGCTCGTTTGTCGCGCACGATCGTCACACGCTTGACGCGAACCAGGCGATCAAGTTGCTCGATTCGGCGGACAAGACTGAACACGCTCTCAAACGACCCTTTGGACTCAACGATCACCGGCAGGTTCTTTGCCCGCTCGCCATTCTGTGCCTCACCGATCGTGATTGTGCGTGCCCCCTCGCCATCCGCAGCGGGATCCTCGCCCAGATCACGGATCAAGCCTGCGACATCGGGGGAGTCTGGAACGGGCTTACGGCATGCTTCGAGTTGTTTTTTCCAGTTCACCAGTTCATCCGCCAACTGCTCCGCCGACTGGGCGTGTCGTTCAGCTCGCGCTGCCTCGGCGCGCAGTTCGCGCATCTCGTTGTCGAGGCTTTTCATCTCACCCAGGGAGGGATAGATGACCGCCAGGCCGCTGACGCCCACGATCAGGATCAGTCCAACGACTGTCAGGATGGGCAGTTGCTCACGGTTCATACGCCGTCTCCATGATCCGGCGCGACGGCGCCGCCGCTATCTCCTCGCCATCGATCACTTCCGCCACGTACTCGACTTCCAGATCGATCCGGCTGGAGACACGGAAGCTCCGGCTGGACACTCCCGCCACCGTCACCGGTTTGGAGTAGTCCAGTGACACGCTGCCAAAGAGCGCATGATCCGTCAGGCTGGTGACGAAGTCGGCGATGTCCAGATCGCTTCGCGCGACACCGGTGACCTCACAGATCATCACTTCTCGGACTGTCTCTTTGTCCCCGCTGTCCTTGCTGTGTGAGGCGCGCAAGCCGGCCCTCGCGCCGTTCGCGTCGCGCGTGGTGACTCGAAGCTCCAGCGAGTCAAACGTGACGGCTGCGGGCATCAACCCGGCCAGCGTGGCGATGATCTCCGTTGCGCTGAGCGGAAGCGTCAGCTCCTGCTGATCGGTCAGCGTCCGCGCCGCCTCGTCGATCTGCCGCTGAAGCAGTTCGGCATCACAGGCAAGTTCCCGTGTGCCGGCGACAAGCGTGGTGAGCGACCGCAGCTCAGCGCGCCGGTGCATGACGGTCGCTCTCAGTGACCATCCCGCAGCGCCGACCACGATGCCTCCAACGCACAGCGCCACGACAACGTGACGATGGAATCGACCTCGCCGCAGCTTCATGCGGTATGAGGGTGGCATCAGGTCCAGAGCAACGCTCATGCCGCCTCCTTTCGATCGGTTTCCTGGGTGGAGGTTGGGAGTTCCGCGGAATCGGAGACCCGTCGCTCGCCCCACAGGCTCAGGCCGGCAGCCGTCGCCCATTCCGCCATGTTCCCGCGCCGATTGACCTGCAGCAGCGGAGCGGAGATGTCCACGTTGTCCAGCGGGCGCGCCACGCGCGTTTCGAGTCTCAGTTCGTTGCCGATCACTTCGCGGAGTTGCCCTTCAGCGGCATTCCATCCGGAGAGGAGCACGAACTCCGGGACGCTCCCACGGAACGTCACCGCGTAGTAGCGTTGGCAGAGCGCCGCCTCGTGCGCCAGTTCGACCATCAGAGGCCTGGTGGCCTCGAGGAGCGCTCGATCGACCGATGCATCCGTCTGGGTCGCCCCGGCCAATCGCCTACGGCGCAGGTTCACGGCCTCCTCGAAGCCGATTCCGAGATGCCCGGCCACGGCTTCGTCGAGGTGCTTTCCGCCGATGTCCACACCACGGTAGAACCCGACTCGGCTTCCGCGCAGGATCAAGACATCCGTCGATTCGTGCCCGATGTTGAGCACCATCCGGACTTTGTTCTGGTCCGTCTGCCTGCGATAGCCCCTGTTGAAGCAGCGGGCACAGGCGCCAAATGTGGTATCGAGCGCCTTGGGGCGCAGGCCAGCGTCGATCAGGGCATCGAGGTGGTCGCTTGCCGTGTCGTGCTGAGCGACGACGAGGATCACCTCATGCCTGGTCTCGTCTCCCTGCCGAATGCTTCCCAGCCGAATGAACCCGATCTCGGCTGATTCAAGGTCGACGCCGAACCGCTCGGTCGCCTCGAATCGAATGGCCTTGGTGAGCTCGTCGTCGGGCATCACCGGCACGCGAATCGAGTGGATCGAGAGGTTGGCGGTGGGCATGCAGGTGACGCAGGCTCGCCCGGTGAAGTCCCCGGTCACCAACGTCCTGTGAACGGCGTCGGTCAGCGCCTTGCGTCTGCCGTCACGATCATCCGCGTCGAGTCGGGGCAGCCACACCTGGCACGCCGCTGCCACCGAGAGCATCCGCTTGTTTCGCCGGAGTTGAAGCAGACGAACACAATCCTCGCCGACCTCGATGCCGATTGGATGCGAAGCTGTCTTGAGCAGTCGTTTGGCCACCCGATCTGAACCTCCAACAGCAGAGCCCGCCGAATCGTCTCAGCGGGTCGGTGCGATCGTTCGCGTCATTACCCGCCGGCCAGCAGGTTTGTCACCGTGACTCGGCCGGTAAACGCGCCGATCCGAATCTCGTAGAGAGCGTGAGGACCTTCGAGGATCACCAAACCTCCAGCCGAAGGCTGAAAGTCGTGATCCACCGGTCCGCCGACTTCATCGAACGTGATGAACGTGTTGCCGTCGAAATCCGCGGACTGGATCACGGTTCCGCCGAATCGGCCGGCGTCGAGATCCAGAACGAACTCTCTGCCGCCGCTGAGCGGATCTTCGAGGATGTACTGGTCGTCCGGATTGCCCGTCGTGAAGTCGCCGCCGAGCAGCCGTACTTGGTTGGTCGCGATATCGAACTCGACACGGCGAACCGCCTGATTCGCCATGGCGTCGAACTGCGCGAAGCTGACATCGGCCACGATCGAGCGCACCGCAGCCTGCGTCTGCAGGCCGTCGCTTCGTCCCATGTAGGGCACGATCAGCGCACCCGCCAAACCCATCAGCGTGATCACGATCAGGATCTCGATCAGCGTGAAGCCGCGTCGTGGCGTGCTCGCCTGCTCGCATCGGTACACATCGTTGCGCATCGTTCGGTCCAGCCTCGCCTCACCAGTGTTCACCGCGCGCGAATCATGGGCAGGCGGACGATCCCCTGACCCACATCGCTTTCATCGGCCCGGTTACCGCCCCAGGTGAGTTCGATCACGTGCGACTCGCTCGACTGTCCGGATAACCCGCTCGCACCATCGCCACGAACGGCATGATCGACAAATCGCATGTCCGGCACGCCCGTCTCGATGACCATCGCCTCCACATCCACCCTCGCTCGCCAACGGGCTGCGAACTCCGGCTGACGCATGACGTCAACCTGCGGAAACAACCGATCCGCACCCGGCCCCGGCGCTCGCGTGTACATCGTCAATGTCTGAAGCAGCCTGCTGTGGCTGAGCACCAGCACCTCGTTCTCGTTGATGTGGCCGGGGTCCGATACATCATCCGCCCAGAGGATCAGATCCAGGTAAGGCGAGTGCTCGCGGTCGTGCACCGCGACAATCCCGATGCAGCGCTGCAGCGCTTCAACGAGTTTGGTCAGCGACGCTTGATGCGCCTCGGTCCTCGGCGCCGTGATGCCTTGCTCATCATCACCGGCACGAAGCAAGCGCGGTGTGATAACGAACGCGGTGGTCGTGAGAACGCCCAGCGCCGCCAGGAGCGTCAGCACTTCCGCCGTGACCACGCCCTTGCGTACGCGCCTTGGCAGGCGACTCGCGATCATCATGTCTCCACATCGCATAGATCATGCAAACGTACACCGGGCACACGGCGCCCGGCTCTGTTCCATCCCTGCATCGGCCGTGGCGCGTCGCCGCCTGAGCGAGTTCACCAGGTGTCGTGGTGAAACACCAGGAACCGGCGCGGCGCGCGAGAAAGCGGCTGCCGATTTGATCGGCAGCCGCCATGATGATGTGCGATTGTGAATCCGATCAGCCTTACGGGAGATCACCCAGCGTCCGCGTATCCTCGTCGAAGTACGCGGCGGTGAGCGTGCCGGTGCCTGCGATCCAGACCCAGCCGACGCCCGCTGCCTCGGCGATGGCGATCGTGGAGGTCCCGGTCCACGGGTTCACCGGATCATCCTGCAGATACTCGTTGCCGGTGAGATCGGCCCACTGGTTTGTGACGAGGTCCGGATAGGCATGACCGGCCTCCTGAATCCGGTACAGCTCAAGCTGCCCGCGGATTGTCTGCAGTTGCGACTCGATCGACGCGACAGTCGCCGACTGACTCGCGTTTGTGAACTGTGGCACGACAATCGCCGCCAGGATTCCGAGAATCACCACGACGATCAGAATTTCGACCAGGGTGAATCCCTGATTCCTTCGCTTACGCATGATGGAGCACTCCTTCATTCCTTGACCTTCCAACGACGGCTTGTCCGCCCTACTGTGGCGCCTTGCATCCTCGTGCGGCCGGTGACACCTCGCATCCGACCGCCGCTTCCAATCCGGCGCGGGCCCGTCAGGCCCCCCGCGCCGGTACCTTCGTCACCGGCTTCCCCTCATAAAGCCGGTGTACGACGTGCATGCCCGTGCCTCCCGCTGGGCGGCCCAGGCAGGGCACTCCATCATCGACTACCCCACCTGTCTTCTTCAGCTTGCCCACCTCTCCCTCGCAAAAGCACCCCGCGCAATCCGCACGACCGCCAAACGTTGCATCTTTATCGGCCGATGCGATCGACACCGCACGCCGGATGCCGCGGCGCAGCTACCTCATCCGCACGACCGGCGCCCACACCCCCATCCCCCTCGCTTCACTGCCTTCCCCATGTTCAACGACGGATCGCAGCGCGGCGCGCGACGATCCACCAACCGACCGCTGTCACCAGCCGATCAACGCCCGAGAACCATCGGTTGTCAAACACTCAGCGCATCACCATCGCCGCCGACGTCACGCAGGCCATTCCCTGCGGGTCCGCCGCAGCGCCGTAGCTCAGGACCTTCACCTCATCAGGCTCCACGATCCGCATCGTGGCGACGAGGTTCCCGATCGAGCACCACCGCGTCGGATTCTGCTGCCACGCCATCGACGAGACCATCTCCTCGGGACGTTTCTCGATCAAGAGCTGCAGCATCTCATGGTCGAACTTGGCGACCTCGTCACGGCGCTTCTCATCGACCGGCTGCTTGTCGCCGTACTGCGGGCCGATATGCGACAGATCCGCCGACGTCACCACGAGGATCTTGCCCGTGAACTGACTCATCGCGCTCTTGATCGCGGCGACGGTGGGCATCAGCCCGACGCCTTCTCCATCATAGGAATCGCCATCCTGCGTCTTGCTGATGTCGTGCATCAACATCGCCAGGACGGGCGGGTACTCGCCTGACGCATCTTTGCCGAAGACGTGCTGAATCCACATGAGTTGAAGTTCAATCGAATGCTCGCGCTCGTGGTCGAACTGCTGCTCAAGCAGCTTCTCGCCCAGGCCCGGCTGTTCCTTGTCCATGTGGGCGACGACTTGATCGAACATCTCACGATCGAGCTTGCAGACGCCCATCGGCGACTCGAATCCCTTGTCGCAGCCGACGACGCCCGTGCCTCGGCCGAAGTGGTTCGCGCCAAGAATGATGATCCGGTCGGGACGATCCACGACGCGCAGCCGACCGTAGACCGATGCGTAGTTCGGCCAACCTCGTTGGTAGTCCAGATGCGGCGAGACGATCGCCTTGGGAAGGGCGTCGAACGACGGATCCTCCGCCTTCTCGAGCGCCTTGTCGATCCACGCATCCATCTGCACCTTGAGCAGTTTGTCCCGCGGCTCAACATCCAGATCCGCGAGCTGCGATTCGGGGATGGCCATGAGTTCCTGCGGCGAGATGACCTTTCCCTCACCCTGCATCTTAACCATGTAGGCCTGACGCCGAGCGTTGGTCTCGATCATGTCCACCAGGGCGGCTGTGCTCGCGGGGGGGAGATTCTCACTCTCGTCGAAATCGGTCTTGAGCTTGCTGAGGTGGGCGTCGAACACAGGCCCTTCCAAGAGCATGGCGCCGTCAAGCTGGGCGACGAGCTGCTGGAGCATCTGGACCGTCAATCCCTTGCCGACCTCAGCGACGATCTCATCAATCGCCTTGGCGCCATCCATGAGGGGGAACAGGTTGGCGACGGCTGGGACCGTGAAAATGATGCGCTCGCTGAGCATCGACGGGTCGCGCAGGCCGAGCAGCATCTTGCCTTGGTGCTGCACGGGGAAGCCCTGGACCGAGCGGATCTTGGGGCGTTGCATGTGGGCTGCGTCAGGGTCGAACTTGGCGGGTTCGGGCTGATCGCCCTCCTGTCCCGGGGCTGTGTTCGGATCCATCATGAGAGGCAATTCCTTCCTTATGCTCGTGGCGATGAGCCGGTAGTGTAGCCGGACCGCACGACCCAGGGGGACGGCATCACACGCCCATCCCGCAATCCGTGTCCCGCAGCCGACTTGGCGGCATCGACTGACTTTGCTACAGTCCCCCGCCCGGCATGGCCGGCGAAGGAGCCACGATATGGCGGATTCAGCTCTCGCACCCGGCGTCAAAGCCGGCGACACCATCCGTTGCACCGTCACGAAGGTGCCTCAGCGGACCGATGTGGTCCAGACGATCCAGCGCCTCATGCGCCGTGATCCGGAGAACGGCCGCGCCCTTCGCAAGAGCCAGCACCTCCGCCTCGTCAATCTCGTCGTCAGAACGCGAGGCGGCCGGCCCTGGACGGAGCGACATCGCGTCGGCAAGGTCGTCCGCGTCGCCCTCGGCGAGAAGTGGACCATGACCGCCATCCCACAGATCGCAAGCGATCTGCGCTCCGTCGCCGACTTCATCGAGATCGAAAAGGCCTGACGCAGCCGGGACTCACGCTTCATCCAATAAGAAACCCAGGGAACGCCTTCCCTGGGTTTTCTGTGCGCGGCGGATCGATCGGCAATGCTCGTCCGGTGGCGCTGTGGTTCATCCGCTGGCGTGAAACAACCCACAACACACTGCCGGTCAACGATTTCCGTAGATCGTCACGCCTTGTTGGAACCCACCGTCGTGTATCCGATCGAGCCCCCAGGCGGGATGATCCTGCCCAGCCGCCAGAACTGGGCAAAAATGTCGTGCCTGACACCCCCAACGCTGTTGCCCAGCCCCGGTTCAGCCGCTATACCTACGGTGTTGCGACTGAGTCTCATCTAGCCGAGGAACGATTCATGCCTTGCCCCCCCCCACCCGATTCGGCGTGCATCCCGCTGAGCGACCTCGCAGAGGGCGCTGAGGGTGTCATCGCCGCCACGGATATCGACCAGGGCGACGCTATGCTCTTGTCCGCCATGGGGTTACGCGCCTCTTCGCCATTTAGGCTCAGCCGTGCGGGCGAGCCGTGCATCGTCCAGATCGGCGGCACACGGATCGGCCTGGCTGCCCGCCTGGCGCGCGGCATCCACGTCCACGTCTCCTGACCCCCACGCACCCCCCACACCACCCCCAACACACCCCCACAGACCGGGTTCCGAGCATGAGCACCACCGCCCCCGCTGAATCCCCAGCCGACCATGCCGGGGCCGGGCAGGCTCGCGCCGCCATGCGACGCATCGCGATCCTCGGTAACCCCAACACCGGCAAGACCACGCTCTTTAACTGCCTCTCCGGACTACGCGCACGCACAGCCAACTTCCCCGGCATCACAGTCGAAGCGCGCGTCGGCCACGCCACGCTCGACCAGCACACCTCCGCTGAACTCATCGACCTCCCCGGCATCTACAGCGTCGATCTCGACCTCATCGAATCGCGAACCGTCCGTGATGTCCTCGACGGCGCCGTCGCCCAGCGTGGCGAGACGCCCCGGCAGCCCGATGTCGTCGTCGTCGTGATCGAAGCAACAAACGTGTCGCGCAATCTGATGCTCGCGGGTGAAGTCCTGCGCAGGCGTCTCCCCACCGTCATCGCCGTCAACATGATCGACGTCGCTCGGCGCAAAGGGCTTGAGATCGACGCCGAGCGACTGGCCGAGGCTGCCGGCTGCGCCGTCGTGAAGGTCTGTGCTCGCACCGGTGAGGGCGTCGATGAACTCCGCCGCGCGCTGCTGACCATCGTTCCCCCGACCTCCGTGCCGGACGATGACTTGACCACACTCGGCCAGTGGGCTGACGACGTTTACAGCCGATCCGGCGCATCGCCCGACTCGATCATCCCCGATCGATTCACCGATCGGCTCGATCAGGCATTCACACACCCCATCCTCGGCCTGGGCGTGTTCGGCCTCATCATGGGCTCGCTCTTCTACACCATCTTCTATCTTGCGCAAGTCCCGATGGGCCTGGTCGACAGCGCCATGACATGGCTCGGCGGCGCTGTCGAAGCCATCCTGCCCAGTGGGATTCTGAGCGACCTCGTTGTCAATGGAATCATCGCGGGCATCGCAGGCGTCGTCATCTTCCTGCCACAGATCATCCTGCTCTTCTTCCTGCTCACACTGCTCGAAGACACCGGGTATCTCGCACGTGCTGCGTTTGTCATGGACCGGCTCTTCCGACGCTTCGGCCTGCCCGGGCAGGCATTCGTTCCGCTCCTGTCCAGCCATGCCTGTGCGATCCCCGGGATCATGTCAGCGAGGCTCATTCCCGACCGGCGCGATCGGTTGGCGACGATCCTTGTCGCACCGTTCATGACGTGTCCCGCCCGACTGCCCGTTTATATCCTTTGCATCGCGCTGCTCTTCGGCGATCGGCCCGGACTCGCAGCCCTCGTGTTCTTCGGCGCGTACATCCTCGGCGCGGTCGCGGCGCTCATCAGTGCTGCCGTCGCGCGCGGAACCGTTCTCAAGGGCCGATCGCGCCCGATGGCGCTCGAACTGCCGACGTATAAATGGCCTTCCCTCAAGACCGCGCTCTTTGCTTCCGTCGACCGCGCCGTCGTCTTCCTCAAGCAAGCCGGCACGATCATCCTCGCCATCTGCATCATCATGTGGGGCCTGTCCCGATACCCAGGCACCGACCCATTGCCCGAGGCTGAGCAGATGCGCGTGCAGGCAACGGAACTGACGCAGGCCGGCGATACTACCGCGGCCGACACACTGATCGCACGCGCCGATGCGCTCGACAGCACCAACGCGCTGGAGAACAGCTTCGCCGGCCGAATCGGGCATCTCGCCGAGCCTGTCTTCGCACCCATCGGTTACGACTGGCGGCTCTCCGTCGGCGTGATGACGAGCTTCGCCGCGCGAGAGGCCTTCGTCTCCACCATGGCGGTCATCGTCGGAACGGGCGATGAGGCGGATGTCTCCGACGACCTGCTTGACCGAATGAAATCCATGAAGCGCACCGACGGCTCACTGCTCTTCACCGGCCCCACCGCAGCGAGCCTGCTCGTCTTCTACATCCTCGCCCTGCAATGCCTCCCGACGCTCGCCGTCACCAGACGAGAGACCGGCGCCTGGAAGTGGGCACTGCTCCAGTTCGCATGGATGTCCGGGCTCGCCTACGGCGCTGCGTTCATCACGTACCAGGGCATGACCCTCCTGGGAGTCGGATGATGCACTTTCCGATCCACGACTGGCAGTTTTGGGTTGCTGTGATCGTCTTCGCCGCCGCGCTGCGCATGGTCGTCCGGCCATGCTACCACCTCACAAAGAGCGGCCCAGCCTGTCGTTGCGCCCAGAACCCCACGACATGCAAGCCCAAGAAGACAAAGCTCACCATCGAAGGCAAGCACCACTGACCCACTCGGCGAAGAACAAAAAGGACATCCGGCGAGCTGCGTCCTAAGACTGCGAGTCGCCGGATGCGTGAGAGAGAGCTGAGAGGAACGTATTCCTAGAACGTCGCCCGTCGAGCATTCATTGCGGGGCGCGGGTCTCAGACACGCCGTCGCTGCGTCGGCTGGACTGCACGTTCGCGCCCGCTCTTCGTCTTGTACAACCTCCAGCCAAGACCAAGGATGCAGCCCGGCCGCGGTTCTGTCAGACTTTTCGCAACAGTGGCGACAAGAAAGCAGCGTGTTATGAACGTGATTCGATATGAGTCCACGGATTCAACACAGGCCCGGGCGGCGGCGCGCGTTGCGGCGGGTAAGCAGGGCGATGAGCCGACCATCATCACAGCGGCGGTGCAAACCGGCGGGCGCGGACGGTTTGCTCGAGAGTGGATCAGCCCGGCGGGTGGACTCTGGTTCACGTACATCCATCGCTTGCGCGAGCAGCGCGAGGTCGAGGGGTTACCGCTGCGCATCGGCCTGGTTGGATGCGAATGCCTGGAATCGCTCGCGCCGGAACTCGCCGAGGCGGGCCTTGCGATCAAGTGGCCCAACGACATCCTCGCAGGCGGCAGGAAGCTGGCGGGCGTGCTGTGTCAACAGGTGACGCACGATGGCCGATCGTTCGCGCTGATCGGGATGGGGATCAACTGCAATCACAGCATTGCTGCCGTCGCGCCGCAACCGGGCGCTGCGCCGCTCCGCGCGCCGGTCACGACGCTGCTGGAACTCACCGGCCGATCGTTCGACTTAGAGTGGCTGCTCGCGCATCTCTGTCACGGGCTTCGCGGTGATCTCGCGGACCACGCGCAGCATGGGTTGACCGAGTCGGTCATCCAACGGATCGAGGCGAGGCTGGCGGGTCGAGGCGAGCCGATCCATATCACGCTCCCGGCTGGCGGATCGGCGAGTGGGACGCTGCTGGGTCTGGCGACGGACGGTCGGCTGCGAATCCGCACTTCCTCGGGCGAAATGCTGGTCGATGGGGGTGCGGAAGTGGGCGGGATGGGAGATAATGCCCCGCTTTGACTACACCACAGGTGGGGGCCTCACCTCTGTTTCAAGGACCTCATGATGAAACGGCTGAGCTACGAACATTGCCCTTCTGAACTTCCGCTGATCGGCGAGACGATCGGCGTCTGCCTGGACCGCATCGCGGAGACGTACCCGGACAACGACGCGGTGGTGAGCATTCACCAGGGCCTGCGTTTCACGTACCGCGAGTTCAACCAGATCGTCAACAACGCAGCCAAGGCGCTCTTGAATCTGGGCATCGACCGGGGCGACCGGGTCGCGATGTGGTCGACGAACAGCTACGAGTGGATCGTCGCCCAGTTCGCCACGGCGAAGATCGGCGCGGTCCTGGTCAACGTCAATCCCGCTTACCGTGTGCACGAACTCGAGTACGTGCTCAAGCAGTCGCGCTGCAAGGTGCTGATGCTCATCGAGTCGTACAAGTCGAGCAACTACGTGGACATGTTCTACAAGGTCTGCCATGAGACGAAGGAATGCGAGCCGGGCATGATCGACTCGTGGCGCTTCCCGCATCTCAAGAGCGTCGTCTTCATCGGCAAGACGCAGTACCCGGGTATGTTCACCAAGCGGGGATTCGCGGAACTCGGCGATGAGCTTCCCGACGATGTGCTGGCTGAGCGGCGGGCCCATCTTGAGTTCGACGATGACATCAACATCCAGTACACATCAGGCACGACGGGCTTCCCCAAGGGCGTCACGCTCACGCACAACAACATCCTCAACAACGCGTACTTCGTCGCCAAAACGATGAACTTCACGGACAAGGACCGCCTGTGCGTGCCCGTGCCTTTCTACCACTGCTTCGGCATGGTGCTGGCGAATCTCGCAGCCGTCACCACCGGCGCGAGGATCGTCATTCCATCTCCCGCGTTCGACGCCACCGAGACGCTCAAGGCGGTGCAGCAGGAGAAGTGCACCGCGCTGCACGGCGTGCCGACGATGTTCATCGCCTCGCTCGATCATCCCGAGTTCGACTCGTTCGATCTCTCGACGCTGCGGACCGGCATCATGGCGGGCGCGCCGTGCCCGATCGAGGTGATGAACAACGTCATCGACAAAATGCACATGAAGGAAATCCTGATCGGATACGGACAGACGGAAGCGTCTCCGATCACGAACATGACGCGCCCGGACGATTCGCTCGAAAAGCGAGTCGGTTCAGTCGGCCGGGTCAGCCCGCATCAGGAACAGAAGATCATCAATCCGGAGTCGGGCATGATCGTGCCGCGCGGCGAACAGGGCGAGATATGCTTCCGCGGTTACAACATCATGGCCCGGTACGACAACATGCCCAAGGAGACCGCGAGCGCCATCGACGAGAAGGGATGGCTCCACTCGGGCGACCTCGGCGTGATGGACGATGAGGGATACGTCGCCATCACCGGTCGCATCAAGGAGATGGTCATCCGAGGCGGCGAGAATCTCTATCCACGTGAAATCGAAGAGTTCCTCCACACGCTCGACATCATCTACGACGCGCACGTCGTCGGTGTGCCGGATGAAAAGATGGGTGAAGAATTGCTCGCATGCGTCAAGCTCAGGCCCGGCGCTGCCCAGCCGACGGATGACGAGTTCAGAGCGCTGTGCAAGGGCCAGGTCGCGCACTTCAAGATCCCGCGTTACTGGATGGTCGTCGATGAGTTCCCGATGACCGTCACGGGCAAGATCCAGAAGTTCAAGATCCGCGAGCAGGCGATTCACAAGCTCGGCCTGGAGCACGTCGAGACGGTCCAGCACGACACGTAGCGCGGGGCGATCATGCACCTCAATGACAAAGCCCAGGGAACTTTCCCTGGGCTTTCTTGATGAGTTGAAATACGAATGACGCGGGGGTTCGGAGACTCGATGCGCCTCTGTCGACGGGGAACGTCATGGCCGTCGAGGGGCAAGGCATCGGTCGGCGGACCTGCCCGCGTCATCGTCTGACTTCCGTGGTCGATGCGAGTTTGGCTCAGCGCCGGCCACCTGTCTACCTAACACTTCGTCCCTCGCCGCGACATGGTTGCGTGATGTGCGACGAATCATGTGTGAATGGTTCGACATCGCGCGATTACGACGCGAGCCGTCCGCGTATCGGACGGCTCGGCGGCGTGGAATCTTGTTCCAAGGAGGAGGAGAGAGGAAAGCAAAACAGAAGAACACACAAACGAAACACCATGGCGAGGCAGCGCTCACGACCCCGCATCGACCGGCGTCGCGTGCGCTGCTGCGCCAGTTCGCTCCAAGCTGGAGCCTGCTGTGCCAGCGAACACTCCAGCTTGGAACGGCGGCGTTTGACGTTGGCTGATGCCTAAAGAGGAACCCCAGGCGTTGTGTATACGGCTCGGTCCTCACAGCGGCGGCGCCTGCGCATCCTCCTGGATCATCGCGTCAGGCGGCGAGGCTGAAACGCGGGCAACATCGGTACATCCGACGCGTTCACACCAAGGTGAATCCCACGCTTCGGTTCGAGTCCGGCACGGGCAATCAAACCGCCGGACCGGCCATTTGGGTTGGGTGTTTACCTGGCTCCTTTCAGGGGTTCATCAAGCCTTCGTTCCACCCACGTACATGCACGAATCGTGCCAAACCAACCACACGCGTTCCCGGACCACAACAGCGGGTCAGCCGACCGACATGGGCACCATGTGTGCAGTTATGTGGACAATATTGGGAAATCCATGATCGAAGTGGACAGACTGTGGCCGGATCGGCGCTGCGGACCACGGCACCGGTCAAGCTCACGATGTGCGGTTTCCATATGCGGCGCAAAGGTCACGGACCGGATAAGGACAGTCGCCGAACGTCCCGCACGCGCCTCTCACCTCAGCCCGCTGCCCGTCGTGGGCGCAGATGCGGCAGGAGATATCGACCGGTGTGTGATGCCTTCACCCGACTAACATCCTCAGGTGTTCCTTCCGCCACGACCATCCCGCCGCCCTCGCCGCCTGCCGGGCCGAGGTCGATGATCCAGTCAGCGCACTTGATCACATCCATGTTGTGCTCGATCACGACGAGCGTGTTGCCCGTGTCGGCCAAACGATCCAGCACATCGAGCAGCTTCTTTACATCGGCGAAGTGCAGCCCCGTCGTCGGCTCGTCCAGGATGTAAAGCGTCCGCCCGCCGTTGCGGTTGCGCAATGACTGCTTGCCGAGTTCCGTCGCGAGCTTCACCCGCTGCGCCTCGCCGCCCGAGAGCGTCGTCGAAGGTTGACCAAACTCGATGTACCCAAGCCCGACATCACGCAGACAACTCGCGTAGCGCATGATCGACGGATGGTTCTCGAAGAAGTCGCACGCCTCTTCCACCGTCATTCGCAACACATCCGCGACTGACTTGCCCCGATACAAAACCTCAAGCGTCTCACGGTTGTACCTCGCGCCTCGGCAGACCTCGCACTCAACGAACACATCGGGCAGGAAGTGCATCTCGATTCTCTTCACGCCCTGGCCCTGGCACGCCTCGCATCGCCCGCCCTTGACGTTGAAGCTGAA
>JAGLTS010000079.1 GCA_023135165.1 Phycisphaerales bacterium
TCACCAACACCGATCGCCTGTGGGAATGCCCCGACCGTCTCAGTGCCTGCGGTGGTGAAGGTCGCGTCGCCGTTACCCAGGAGAATCGCGACCGTTCCGTCAGCCTGCGCGACGGCGAGATCGACCTCATCACCGGCGTCGAAGTACCCGACAGCAACACCTCGTGGTGCGTCAGGCGTCATCACGACGTTGCCGGCACCGAACTCAATCAGTGCGGCAAGAAGCCTGCGATCCTCCAACGGCTCAAAGACGGCGGCAGAGCCGGTCCTCCCGCGTGAACCGGTCCTGGATCGACCTGACCAGGCGCGCCCGGCGCTGGCAATGGTCTGATTGGTGAGGCGGTGACGCTGAGGCGATCGGTGCGTTCTGATCATCCGGGAAATCCCTTCTCTGAAGCCACGGAGATGCCTGCAACGAACTGTTGCAGGGGAGCCCCCGCGCAGAGCATTCAAGATACCGCGCCGCCGCCGCCCCGGCCACCGACACGGCGATAGGGGACCGCGCGTGTCGGGTCGGTATCGGCAGGGGCCGGCAAACCCTGCCTGTCCGATAAACGTACGGGCGACTCATCCGTTGACCGGCTCCCGGCGCATGAAAAAAGGGTGCCGAACTACGTTTTGCCCGGCACCCCGCGACTGGGCCGAATGATGCGGCTGCCCGTCGAGCGAGTCCTCGACCTGGGAACCGACCTCCTATCCGGTTCCATCCGACAGCTTCGAGCAGCGTATCATCTTGCCCTCCTCACATGCTCGCGTGGGTCAGGGACGGGTGACGGATTCATCCTGATATCCAGCCAATTCCAGTGCTGCGACGAGCTTCTTGCTCATCTCTTTTGCTGTGTCGTCCTTTGTCAGCGTGCCGATCACCTCATGCGACTCGGCGTCAACGAGCAAGACCTGACCTGTCTCGTGCTGATGCTCGGCGAACAGTTCGCGCACATCCAGTGCGCAGGCGAGGTATGCAGCCTGCCGGTGCGTCCGCTCGCTCGTGAAGTCGAAAGCGACGAAGAGCACGGGCACCTTCGCCGCAGCCTTCTTGAGCTCGTCATAGGACGGCGTGAGGGCGGCACTCGAAGGAGACCAGTCCGCCTGGAACTGCAAGGCGATGACTTCTGCCGGCTTGGGCAACTCAGGCTTATCCTCCGGTTGCACGCCCTCTTCGCCGCCTGCTTGGCCATAGGCGATGAGTGTCGACGCGAGGCCGATCACGACCCCCGCTGTGAGAACCAACTGTCCGTACCGACTCCGTCTGCGTGGTGTACGCATGACCATCCACTCCTGTTCTGTGCAGGACTTCCCTGCTTGGATCATCTTCGCGGTGAGCAGGTTTCTCCCATCCGCTCCCGCCGTGTCATGGCCGCCGCTGGTGCGGTGCCGTTCATCTCACCCGCCGCGTGCTTCACCCTCGGTCCGGGCAAAGGCGAAGTACAACTCATCCTCCTCCCACACATCAATGAGCAGGCCGTCGATCTCGATCCGCCAGTCGCCGATCTCGCGCGAGCTATCCTCGGCGCGCCATTCGTAGAGCATGTACTCGTCACCGCAGTCGTTCAGAAAGCGAATCTGAGCCGCGATGGCGCCGAGCAGCGTGCAGTAGCGTGATCCCTGAATGTTGAGCGAGTGCTCCGCGAGGCGCTCGGGCAGGATCGGCTCAAAGCCGAGATCGGTCATCTGGCCTGCAAGTTCGCGGAGGTCGGATGCGGGGAACTGGATCTCCGCCGTCCCGCTCCGGTGTTGGGCAACGTGATCGGCGATCGACTCGGCGAGTTGTTCAGAGGGTGGCAGATCGCGGTGAACCTGATGCGCGCCTCGCCAGGCAACGACGACCGCGAGCGTCGTCATTGCGGCGATGGTCACCCACGTCGCCCCCCGCACGCGGTGGGCGCCGACCGATTCATGGGTCGCATGTGGTGCCGGCGATGGAGCCACCAACGCAATGTGGGGGTCGCGGGGGTTCTGAGGGTCAATCAGTTCACGCAGCCTGGCCAGCCGTTCCTCGCCGAGCCGTTTCGCCGTGTAGAACGCCTTGAGATGTCCATTCGTTGTGTCGCGCTTCATAACACGACCTGCCTTCCGCTCAACGGTGCGCGGTCCGATGTCAGCGCCGCGCGTCTGCGAACTCGTGCCTTGGCCCGATGTAACAGGCTCAAGACCGTTCCTCTCGGTTTGTCGATAAGCTCAGCAATCTCCGTGACGGTGTACTCCTCGACCGCTGAGAGGTACAAGACCTCTCGTTCTTCAGGCCGAAGGTTGCTGAGCGCCTGTTCAACCGTTTCCTTTGCCGCCACATAGTCGATCACATCCTCAGCGCGGAGCGTCCGAACCGCGCTCATCGCTCTTTCGTCGTCGCTGAGTGGTTCGAACTTCAGTTTCATGTTGCGGCGGTACTCGTCGATGAATCGATTGCGAATCGTTGTGAACAGGTATCCTCGATGCCATGGTCCATCCGAGGCGACCAAGGCGACACACGCATCCTGCAGCAAATCCCATGCGCGATCATCGCTGTGCGTGAGCGAACACGCATAGCCAAAAGCTGCTTCGAGCAACACATCAAACTCCCGACCATTGGCCATCCCGCGTCCCCTGATCATGCGCCGCCATGGCGCTTCTCAGCAGTGTCGGCCGGCTGGCCTCGCACTACCCCGCCGGCCCGACGCCATCCATTGTGCGCCGGACCGGCGGGTCCTGCTCGAATCTCTCAACAGACAAGACGAATAAGCAGCCACGTTTGATTGCAGCAGGCCCGCCCCAATAAACAGATTCACGCATCGACATCCGTTGCATCGACCCACAAGCTCGTCTGCCCGCTGCAGTTCCGGCACGCCGGGACGGACGGGCGAATCTGCGGATCTCACATCATTTTCGCGCCTCGTCGCGCCCTCGCTGCCCGAGGTGGCCGACATCGCCCACCGCACGGCATGCGAGCAATTGGTTAGCCGCGACGATGACCTGCTCGACGGTGATCTTCGTGATGTCGCAGCGCTGCGCGTGGTCATCGGCCACGTGTCCTTCCACGAGCGTCGGGTCGGCGATCAGTTCGACCTGGTGCGGGAAGTCCAGCGTGGTCCAGCGAGGGTCCGTCGGGCCGAAAAGCGTCACCACAGGCGTTCCCACCGCCGCCGCGATGTGGCGAGGCCCGGTGTCGTTGGTAATCAGCAGGGACGCCCGTGCGAGGACCGCCTTGAGCGATGACAGCGTGACGCCGGAGCGGGTCAGATCCACGATCGGCGATGCGGCGGCATCCCGCACGGCCTCGACAACATCACACTCACCCGGTGAACCGGTCACCAGGACAGCCGCACCACGCTCACGCGCGAGATGGTCGGCAACAGTGGCGAACCGGTCGGCCGGCCAGCGTTTGTCGAGCCGATTCGCCCCGGGATTCAGCACGACGATCGGCTGATCGTTCGCCACACACGCCTGCCTCAGAATCTCCGTCGCAGCCTCGCGGTCCGCATCACTCATCCACAACTCCAGCCGTCGGTCAACCGGCTCTGATCCCGGAGCTTCGCCAAACACGAAGCGCACGAGGTCGAGGTAGTACGTGACAGCGGGAGTCACAGCGTAGCGCCCGTCGTCGCGGCGCGGCGGTGAACAGCGATCGGTCAACAAGAAGCCTCGACGATCGCGGTCGTAGCCGATGCGGCGAGGGATCCCTGCGAGGCGGCACACCAGGGCCGTCGAGAAGCTGTTGGGGAACAGAATCGCGGTGTCGCATCGGCTGGACTTGAGTCGGCGGGTCAAACGCAGCGTGCCGGACAGTCCCTTCGCTCGACCGACGACGAACTCGTTGATCCACGGGCAGCCGTGCAGCACCGATTCGAGCCCGGGCCTTGCGAGCACGGTGATGTGAGCATCGGGAAGCGCTGCACGAATCGCGCGCAAGGCAGGCGTCGCCATCACCGAATCGCCGATCCACGATGGCAACACGACGAGAAGTCGGGTGATGTTGGTCAAGCGGGTCATCGTGCATCCGCCTCACAGATGTACCGCGCCGCATCTAGGATCGTGCCGCATCGGTGGTCCGCTTGGGCTGTGTCATCCGCTGCATCACCGAGGCGGATCGTTCGGCAGCCCGCAGCGCGCCCCGCCTCGATGTCGCGCGCCTGGTCGCCGATCAACCAGCAGCGAGCAAGATCCAGGTCGTATGCCTCGGCGGCAGCGAGCAACATCCCAGGCGCCGGCTTTCGCCACGGATGCTCCCGGCGGTATTGCGCCACGACACCCTGCGGATGGTATGGACAGTGGTAGTACGCATTGATCGGCGGGCAGCCGTGTTCGATAAGCAGCGCGTCAATCTTCGCATGGACCGCATGCACAGCCGACTCGTCGTACACCCCTCGCGCCACGCCGCCCTGGTTCGTGATGACGATCAGCACATAGCCGGCGTTGGTCAGGAGCCGCACTGCATCCACAGCGCCTGGCATGAGTCGCACCCGGGCAGGATCGCCCAGGTCGCCGTCATTGCGAATGAGTGTGTTGTCCCGATCAAGGAACACAGCGACAGTCATGCACGTCACTTGACCAGATTCGCCGGTCTCAGGCAAGGCAAGGGCACTGCATCGCAACCGGGCGATCAGGCGGGTAGCGCCGCAACCTCGTCGCGGATGTCACGCAGCACGGCGAGGTGCTCGTCGGTCCAGCCGATCGAACCCGCTCCTCGCTCATCGTCATCGCCGAGGCCCGCTGATTGTGACAGGCGTAACCGGACGAGGATCTGATCGCGCAGGCGTTTGGCGTCGGCGATGCCCTCGATAATGCCCTGGTTGGTCACGAGGGTCTTGCCTCCGGCGCTGATGCCGCCGCCCGCGGTCTCGACGATCAGATTCGCGATGCCATAGTGCCGCTGCAGCGGTCCTTCCTGGATCTTCACGTTCTGCACATTCTCGAACGTGATCGTCGTCTCATGGATGGTCCACACACCGCGTCGCAGACGCATGCTCCGGTCGCTCATGACGTACCACGTCGTGTTGTAGCGCAGATGAATCGCAACGAATGCGAGGATGTCCGGCACGACGGCGACGATGAGCGCAATCGGCGCGAGCAGCAGCGCGAGCCACCAGACGGCGATAAGAAGCACCAGCCACCCAACCAGGATGGCCAAGTCGATCAGAAGCAGCCCGATCCAGAAGCGGAACTTCATGTAGCGAAGGAAGCCCTCAGCCGGTCTGAAGCTCTCGACCTCGCCCGTCGCGCCTGCGGGAAGCGTGGGCGGCTCGGTTGGAACGCGGAACCACCGGACTAGGACCGCCCACAGGCCACGGTAGATCCACTGCGTTGCCTGTTCGGTTCGGCCGGTCATGAAGCAGCCTCCCCGGCATCGTGCCGCCGACGAAGCTCATCGCGGATCTCACAGAGCAGAGTGAGCGCCTCGTCCTCACGTGAAGGCTCGTCGGCACTTGTCGCAGCCGGCTCATCCGTTTCGCCACGAGCGCCCCGCATCTGTGCGTACAAGTAATCCCGCAGCTTCTCCGGCTGAGTGATGCCCTCGATCGTCATCTCCGCACCGGCCGACCCTGATGCTGTCTGAATCGCGACCGACGACAGACCAAGCCAGCGATGAACGAAGTTGCGCGTGACGTGGATGTCCTGGATTCGCCGGTACGTGAGGTAGATCTCTCGCTTGAAGAGGAGCCCCCAGGACATGGACACGCCCTTGTCGTCGAACTTGTAGACGAGCGTCTTGTACTTGAAGTACAGCGGCGTGAACACGAACGGGAACGCAATCAGCGAGGCGATCGCCGCGATCACGTAGTAGTTGAGCAGCGCCGGGTCCGGCCGAGTGATCGAGGTCGGGTCGAACGAATCATCCATCTGTCTGTCGCTCATGGGCACCCTCCTTGCTTCACAAGGGTGATTCGGAATCGGGCGTGGCGAAATGCACTCCGCTCACGCATCAGCGCCGACCACACGGGCAGCGCGGCTATTCAAGCTCAGGGAGGTCAAGCGGGGCCTGCTCCTCGGAGTCCGTTGCCTCCTGGGCCTGCGGTGCGGTCGGTGGCGTCTCATCGACTTCATCGAGCGGTGGTTGCTGGACATCCTCCATAACGGGCGGAACCGTCTCGGCAAGTTCTTGCTGCCAGAGGATGAACTCCTCGCCCGTCAAGATGTTCGCGGATGAGTTAGCAAGGGTGTCGTCGATGGAAGCGGAGTAGCCGCCGAGGCAGTACGCCAGGAACGACTCGGTGATGGCGTTGATCGCAGCCACATCCGCTGGATTCGCCCCACCGGTTGCGGGCTGCGGAGCGAACTCGACGTGGACGAGCGGCGCGCCGCTGGCAGGGACGATCTGTCGCAGCGAACCCAGATCCTTCGCCGTGTAGCGTGCATCACCCTGCCTGCGAATGAAGAGCAATGGGTTCTCCAGATTCATCATGCCCGTTAGCGGGCTGTCCATCAGCAGATCCCGGCGGTCGTTGCGAGCACTACCGACGCGCTTCTCGATGGTGCGTCGGGCAGCTTCGAAGCGCTTGGGGACGGCCTCAACCATGCTGAGCAGACTCAGCGCCCCGTTGACACTCACACCCGCCGCGAACAGTTCCGGTTCTCTGATGACAGCCAACGAGGCAGCCACACCGCCATAGGTGGTGCCCATGATGGCGAGTCGGCCGGGGATTGCGTGTCCGGAATCCACCGCCCAGCGTCCGGCATCGACGAGGTCGTCGTGCATCACGCCGCCCCATTGCTTGTCACCCCCCGTCTTGAACGCCTTGCCAAACCCCCGCGCGCCGCGCGTGTTCACAGTGAGCACGGCATAACCTCGACTTGCCAACCATTGCGCCGTCCGATTGAGCGTGAGTCGCTCTCTCTCCCACGGATCCGCACGTACCAGCAACACCATCGGAAGCGGATCGGCCTGCGAAAGCCGCCCTGCGGCGCGGGGCAGCGTGATGTAGCCCACAAGCGTCGCCCCATCACGGGCGGGAATCAGCACCGACGTCGTCGAACACAGCGGTGCCGACTCAAGCCATGTTCGATCCAGGAATAGCGGCGTCAGTGAGCCTTCGAACCGGTCAAAGACGTGGTACCGAAGCAGGCCGGAGTCCAGTCGCTCGCCGACAACCCACATGCCGTCGTCAGCACTACGGCTGACCATGCCGAAGTCCTCGCCCAGGGTCTGCGCGAGGTAGCGGAAGTCGGTGCGCACCGCATCGCTGAGAACCGTCCACATCGGGCGCTCGAAGTCGAAGCTAACCGCGAGCACCTCATCGGTCCTCGCGTCGATCATGACATCGCCAACGTCGGCCCACGGCTCACCCGCCACAATCTCGCGCCGACCGGTCTCCAGATCAGCGAGAACCAAGGCCGTCGTATCCCGACCGCGGCTGTCTTTGATGAGCACATACCGGCCGTCGGCGCTGAAGTGCAGCACGGCGCTCACGTCCGCATCCTCTCCCAGCCAACGGATCGCGGCGCGCCATGATGCGGGATCGCCGCCATCTCGCACCGCTACGGTTCTGCCTGATTCGTGGATGCCGTCGACTCGGAGCACTAAAGCCTCAACCGACAGGCCGGCGCCGGGCACATGCTCGGCGACATTCGCGCTTCCGCCCGCGACGGGCGTCATCTTCCCGGTCCGCACGTCAAGAACATACGCCACGTGGATCCCGGGCGCCTGATCGTCCGCGCTGATGAGCGCCTCGTCGGGACGGGCCGGATCGACGGCGAGGATTCGGATCAGATGCGCCTTCTCCGGCGTCACGTCGCGCACGTCGCCAGCCAGATCCAGCAGGATCAGACGCTCGCCGCGAACGCTCTCTTGCCGCATGATGCAGAGGATCTGGTCGCCGGCCGGCATCCAACGGTAGCCGGGCAGAACGATGCCCATGAGTGGCTCTTCGCCGGTAAGCGCCCAATCCTCACCCGTGCCGAGCGAGCGAACGCGCAGCACATTCCCGGCAGCGGTTGCCGCGAGATACGCGATGTGCATCCCATCCGGCGAGACCTTGACGTGAGCGCGATCGATACGGCCTTCAAGCGTTTCGATCGAAATCGGCGCCGCCTGAGTCGTCCGCTCCATGCCGGTCGTGGCCGAACCACGCGGGGCACAGCCGAGCGGACCCGCACACATGATCCACGCGATGCACGCCGCCATCAGTGTGCCCGTTCGTCTGAAGTTCTGTTCACGCATGCTTGCTGACTTCCTCTCATCTCTAGCGTCTGTCATCGCGAGGCGTCGGCAGCCTCGGCGGCAGGCGGCGCCCATCGCCACCGATCTTCGCGCACAACATCGTCGGCCGCCAATCGGGGCCGGCTCACAGTCTACCGCGTGATCTCATTGAGCGCCGCGAGACCTCTTCGCGCAGCGAGGCTGTGCGGTGCAGCGGCATCGGCCTACGACGGCGGATCGTCACCGTCCCCGTCACCATCATCTTGGTCATCATCGTCGCTCGACAAACGGCTCAGCAGATCCCGACGCCGGTTCACGACGATCCTGCTGGTACCGCGCGTGATGTACTCCTGGACCTCCTCGAGCGTGAGCTTCGACCCCCCGTGAATGAGCCGAACAATGCGTTCCGGGCCGATCTCGTCCCCCTTGTCATCGGTCTGTCGTTCGACCAGCAGCGTCATCAACTCGTTCGGGTCGTCGGGCTGATCCGGCATCTCACCCGGCTCGATCTGTTGCCTCGGCCCGATGCCCGGGTCGCCGATGCCCTCCCACATCAGTGACAGATTGCGCACGAGGTCGTCAGGGGCATTGTCAGCACCGTCGAGCGAACCGTCCGCGTGAACATACGACGCATAAGCGTTGAACCGACTCCGGTTGTGATCGCCAAGCCACTCGGTCCACGGTGTGACCACACCTCCGCGGAAGAGGCCGTGGTTATCCTCTCGCACCGATGCGTACAGTTCGCCGCCTGGGGTCAGATAGGGGATCAACAGTGCTGCATCGTTCGCGGGGAACATCGGGTGGACGCTCAGGCAGGATGCGCGCGTCATCAGCCGATCCCATGACCACTCAGCGACGATCCGCACCGGGCTCGCCTCCGCGAGGTCGACCGACTCCCAACTCCCGTGTGCCCCGATCTCATCCCCATACGCCAGGTCGAAACCGAGCGATCCAAGCCCCTGCAACTGCGCCATGGCCTGGTTCCACTCCGCCGGATCGCTCAGATCCCGCGTCTGGATTTGGCCAGTGACGATCTTCCGTGATGGACGCACAAAGGCCAAGACAGGGATATCCGGATGCTCGTCGTGAATCCGATCGATCAGGTCAGGCAGGCTCCCGTCGAGCGACTGCTCAAGGTCAAGCGCATCGGGGTTGAACTCGAGATGGTCCTCGAGCTGCTCCATCTGTGCCCATACGCCGATGCAACCGATGTTCAGATTGCGGTCATCGTGCAGTTCGAGCAGGTCGTTCCACACCTCGCCAAGCGTGTTCTCCCATGTGGATCCTGGCTCGAAGTCCCGCGTGCCCCAGTAGTCGTATGCATGGTTGTTCCGCATGTTGTGGGCGGTCATCGGGCCGAGCCGATCGTAGCGCACGGGTCCGTCACGGAGGGCTTGGTGCTGCTGGTAAGGACGAAGCACCTCTCTCCATTGGGCAGCCCCCTCGGAGAAGCGGATCGTCAGATCGAACTCCTTGTGGACGCCCGCTTCGCAAGCATCGACCAGCCCGATGTTGAGTTGCGCCGCAGGCGTCGTGCTCTGCGTCGGCCAGAGCTGCAGATCCACCGCCTCGCCGACGTTGGTCATGGCTGCGAAGCCGATGGTGTGCTGGCTGTCCCACAGCGCGTAGACCGGTGCGAACGGCACGGGAACGAAGCCCCGGCCTGGATAAGGGTATCGCTCTCCCATCTCATCCAGCGGGATGATGTCCTTGATGTGACCGGCCCAAGCTGGGTGAAGCGCGCGGATCTGCCCTTGGTATCCGAACTGGCCCAGGTAGACCTCCACATCCTCCCGACCGGCCCCGTCGACCGTGACGTGAACATCCAGGCCGTTCTCGACCGGGATGAAGCGGACCTGGACGTCGCTGCCTGACTCGACCATCCTGTAGCGAACCGTATCTCCTTCCACGGAAACGACGTGGGCGAAGACGACGGTAGCCCGCCGGTCTCCCGTGGCCGTGCAAAGCAGTTCGCGGTTGTGCCAGCGCACCTCGTCCAGTGCACCGTTGGATGCCAGGGCGATCGTGGGGATGTCGGCGCTCCCCGCCAGCATGCATGCAGCCACAAGGTTCACCAGCACGGTCAACCTCCTCCATCCAACGCCCAGTCCTGACGGCGGGTAACGGACCGCCATCGTTCCGCAGCGCTTATCGGCCGGGCTCCCCGAACTGTTCACCCAAGTTGCCTAACTTCCTGTCGCCACGCCACTTAGCGTGCGGGTTCCGTGGTCTTGCACGGCCGTGACGCCTGTGCCGATCGCTAAGACCCGCCCCGACCATCGAACATTCTCCGGCTCACGCCACGCTGGGGTTGCAGCAACAGCCCAAAGGCCGGTACACTCCCCCGCTCAATCGGCCGTGACGACTCACGCAGGTGGGGCTGCGCGCCGGTTGGACCGTTTGTCCCTACTTCACACGAGGCCTCAATGCCCACCATCAATCAGCTCATCCGCAAACCGCGCAAGACACCCACGTCCAAGAGCAAGGTCGTCGACCTGGACCAGTGCCCGCAGCGCCGCGGCGTGTGCCTGCAAGTCCGCACCGTGACCCCCAAGAAGCCCAACTCCGCGCTTCGCAAGGTCGCCCGTGTTCGTCTTTCCAATGGTAAGGAAATCACCGCATACATCGGCGGCGAAGGACACAACCTCCAGGAGCACTCCATCGTGCTCGTCCGAGGCGGCAGGGTCCGTGACTTGCCCGGCGTGCGATACCACGTCATCCGCGGATCGCTCGATACGCTCGGCGTCCCCAACAGGAAAAAGGGCCGATCCAAGTACGGCACGAAACGCGGCAAGTAACAACAATCGCGGCGTGCATCCGCGCCACGCGCGCTGTGCGCCACATCCGTTCGGCAAGTAATCAGCGAAGAAAAGCCAACTTTCGCTGGTGAACAAGGCCTGCCCACGCAGGCAGATGAGCCAAAGGAGACATCATGGCTGGTCGAATCACCAAATCAGAACAACAGCTTCGCCCTGATCCGCGCTATGGCAGCAAGACGCTGGCGAAGTTCATCAACTGCGTGATGTGGGCTGGCAAGAAGGCGGTCGCGCAGCGCGTCGTCTATAACGCGTTCGACGAGATCGAACGCAGGCTCGAAAAGGAAACCGATCCTGAGAAGCCAGAGAACGCGATGGAGGTCTTCGAGCGCGCGATCGCGAATGTCACGCCGGTCGTCGAGGTCCGCTCCAAGCGTGTCGGCGGCGCTAACTATCAGGTTCCCATCCAAGTGACGCGGCGTCGTCAGCAGAGTTTGTCCTTCCGTTGGATCATCCAGGCTGCCCGCAAAGAGCGTGGTCAGCCGATGCACAAAAGGCTCGCGCGTGAGCTGTGGGATGCAGCTCGCAACGAAGGCAAGGCGATGAATCTGCGTGAGCAGACCCACCGCATGGCCGAGGCCAACAAGGCCTTCGCGCACTTCGCCTGGTAATCTAGGCAAGCCACACACGAGGAATTCGGGCATCGCGCGCGCACGGTTCGCTCGGTTTTGTGTTATCGGACTAGAGTTTTGAGCGAGTTTGGGCCGGTTTTGGCGAGTTTCGGCGCGTTTTCGATCAGTTTCGATCGATTTGGGTCGGTTTTGAGCGACATTTTGAGGCTCGCTCGGGACCGCGCGCGCATCGGGGCGGCGGTCCGCCGACATCGGCGACCATCGCCGGTTCCGTGCGCGCCGGACCGGATGTCCAAGACCGTGCGCCGCCTCCGCCCCACATAGCCTGCACACGCGCACACTTGCACGACTCACGTACTCCGGGTTCACAGAACCCGGCTCCGTTCATTGCCGCAATGCGCGTCATCCGTTCACCTTCGCTGCCGCCTGCGCAATGAGGAGCAACACGGCGCGTCGTGCGGAGCGCAGTTCAATCCAGGTCGTCGAGCCACGATTGCAGCTTCGCAACCATCTGCGGCATGCCGATCTGCTCGAAGAGATCGCGCGACTTCATCCAGAGTTCGCGAGCTGTTTGCCCGTCGCCGCGCGTCCTCGCAATCAGGCCGAGGTTGCCGTATTGGTTAGCCATGCCTTCGAGGCGTCCGAGCTCCTCGTTGATCTCTAGCGCCTTGCGGAGCAGCGTCTCGGCTTCATCCAGGTCGCCTCGCGTCCTCGCGATCAGGCCGAGGTTGCCGTAGGTAGTAGCCATGCCTTCGGGGCTTCCGAGCTTCTCGTTGATCTCTAGCGCCTTGCGGAGCAGCGTCGCGGCTTCATCCAGGTCGCCGCGCGTCATCGCGATCAGGCCGAGGTTGCCGTAGTCCGCAGCCATGCCTTCGAGGCGTCCGAGCTTCTTCTCAATCTCCAGCGACCTGCGGTGCAGCGTCTCGGCTTCATCCAGGTCGCCGCGTGTCCTCGCGATCAGGCCGAGGTTGCCGTACTGACTGGCCATGCCTTCGAGGCGTCCGAGCTTCTCTTCAATCTCCAGCGATTTGCGGTGCAGCGTCTGGGCTTCCTCCAGTTCGCCGCGCGTCATCGCGATCAGGCCGAGGTTGCCGTAGTCCGCAGCCATGCCTTTGAGGCGTCCGAGCTTTTCGTTGATCTCCAGGGCCTTGCGGTGCAGCGTCTCGGCTTCCTCCAGTTCGCCGCGCGTCATCGCGATCAGGCCGAGGTTGCCGTATTCGGCGGCCATGCCTTCGAGTCGTCCGAGCTTCTCGTTGATCTCCAGCGCCTTGCGGTGCAATGTCTCGGCTTCATCCAGGTCGCCGCGCGTCTGAGCGATCAGGCCGAGCTTGCCGAAGGCAATGGCCTGCCACTCGTGATCGTCACCGGTCAGATCGAGGATGCGGCGGTATCCGGCCTCAGCGTCATCGAGGCGCCCCGTCAGGCGATCGATGTGACTGCGGCGATTGATAGCGTCTAGGTCGTCTGGAACGAACTTCAGGATGGCATCCAGCCGGCTCTCCGCTTCGGCGATATCGCCCTGAAGAAACGAGATGACGGCAATCTCGCGGCAGTGCTCTGCATAGTCAGCAATCTCCTCCTTGATGCGCCTGCCAATGCGGTCCGCTTCGGTGATTAGCACATCTTTGACGGCCTCGATCTTGCCGCTCTGTCGCGCCTCCGTCAATGCACGTGCGGCATCGTCGTCTCCCTGCTCTGCAAGAGTCTGAAGTCTGTTGAGCGATCCACGGATCTGGTGGACTGTCGACTCGTCAACTTCGAGCGCGTCAATTGCACTGCTGCGAACCGTATTGTCTTGGTCGGATTCTGTCATCGTTGTATCGCGCAGAGGTCTTCTAGTCTTCTGTAAGGTCAGTTTCCGGCTCGTGTTTCTTTCGTAGGACAGCGTGGCTCTCGCACAACTCCCGCACTAGGAGATCAACTGTCTCGCCGCTGAGGGGGCCGGTGCCGGAGCCTCCCGAGGTCGAAACACCCGGCTTCTGCTTCTCAAGCGTGGACGTGATTGTGCGGCGCGTCTTCTCATGTTCCGCCTGGTTCTGCACATGGTGCGCCTCAAGCTTCTCTTCGATGCGCTGCAGACCGGTGGTCTGCTCTTCAAGTTCGGTGACGATGTCGCGAACGAGGTCGTGGATCTCGCGCCCACGACGATCGTTGGTCCACGCGAGAATCTCGGTGATTTCGCGATGCTCATCGAAGTCGGCCTTCAGGAATTCAAGCTGCTCTTTCGATGCGTTCTCTGCAAGGGCCGTGAGGATCTCTTCGTAGAGTTCTGGCCGCAGTGTGGCGTCGGCATCGCCCTGTGCGCCAGCCAGAGCATCAGCAACGTCACCCTTTACGAGATCATCAAGATCGACCTTTAACTCGATCGTACCGTCGCGGATGTCCTCGAGGATGTCCGCCGCAGTCCTGGATCTGTCTTCGATGGCAATGATCCGTTCGGCGAACGCCTGCTGCTGCTCGCTGGTGACGCGCATGCGGAGCCAGCCAAGGCAGCCTGCAATCCCCAGCAGAGGAAGCACGATCTGCGGCTGAATGATGGCGAGTGCGGCTGGGCCCCCGATGGCAATCGCCCCCAGCGCACTGCCCATGGTGCCGGCTGTGATCGTGGACAGACGGCTGAGCGCACTGGCGACGGCAAGGGGTGCGGGTGCCCCAGACATGGGGGGAGTATACCTGCGCGGGGCAGTGGGGGCGGTGGGGGTGGTGGGTTTCGTGGGTCCGCCGGAGGCGGATTTCGCTACGCTCAAGGTGGTGGGGGTTCGTTCCCGGTTCCGTGGAACGGCGGCGACGCGCATCACCTGGTCATCGGGCGAGCCCGGCTCGGCACGAGCCGGCTGGCGTGGCTGATCGAGTGATCGCCGGGTTCACCCACCGCTGGAGTCGTCAAACCAGCGCCCGCCGCCTGCGCCAAGACAAGCAACACGCGCGAGGTGCAGAGGCAGAAGGAGCGGCGGATGCGTCCACCTTAATGTACTTACCGCTTTTTTCGCCCGACTTGGTGAGTTGCATCACGTTCGTCGCTCCACCAAACCGCTTCTTTTCCATCCTCTCATCAGCACGCCGATCACGCAGAGGTGGGTCAAAGCACCAGCGATCATGAGTGCTTCAAATGGTCGGTCCACAACGGCTCCGAGGCAAATGATGAAGACTCTGAGATCACGGCGCTTCAGGCGGTTGAGGACATCGTTCGGGTAGGGCTCGCCGGTCCGGATGCCGAACTCCTTCGTCACGTAGCTGGCCAGGATGAATCCGAAGGCCGCGAGGAATCCGATGATCCACGGGAACGGGCCTGGATGCACCGCAGCGTATGCAAACGTAACTGCAAGGGTGACGGCCATGTCCGCGTACCGGTCCAGCACTGTGTCGAGCCATGCCCCTCGTGGTGAACTCAGGTGCTTGAGGCGAGCGACCTCGCCGTCGCAGCCGTCAATAACCGATGCGGCTTGAACCAGGAGGCCGCCGAGGATACCGGTGGCGAATAGGCCCACCGACAGCAGACCTGCGCCAACCAGAGAGATCAGAAAGCTAATGACGGTGATCTGATTCGGTGTAATTCCCGTCGTCGCTAGGTGGGCGGAAAGACGCGTGGAAAGGGGGCGATTCAGTCGCAGGGAGATGTAGCCGTCCTCGCTACCCTTGGTGAGCGATGCCAGCAGCCGCCGTCTCGCCTCGCCGAACGCCTCGGGTGTATCAACATCGATCCAGTCTTCACCAGTCACATCAATGGCATTGACCTTGCCGGCTTCGGCAAGATCGCGCACACCGTCAGTCAGCGAATACTTCTCTTGTTCATGTGCTCGCGTCAAAGCGCTGAACAGGGCATCGGTGCAGAAGAATACTCCTGTGTCCGCGGCATCCCATTCTTCGAGGCTCTTGCCAATGCATACAACACGATCATCGGAAGTCGCAACCTTGGTCACATCATCAACATCGAATACCCCCGTCTTGTTGCGATCCACGGCAAGAGATACCTCACCCTGCTCCGGGCGGGCCAGGAGGATTTGCTCGATCAGCGATGGTGCGATCAGGTGATCGGACATCGTGAGCAGGAAGGGAGCATCGTCCAGCTTCGTAGCGGCTGCCAGGGCGCTCGCACCGTTGCCAAGTTTCCAATCCTGGGCAATGACAAAATCGATGTCGCAATGGCGGCGAGCAGCGATCTCCTGGTAGTGGGCACGGACTTGGTCGGCTTCATGACCGAGGACGACGAGGAACCGATGAATGCCTGCGGCGTTGCAGGCTGTGATCGTCCGCTCGGCCAGGGACAGGCCCAGCAGTTTTACGGCAGGCTTGGGTGTGCCGTTGCGAATCCGCGCGAGGCGTGAACCTTCGCCGGCCGCGAGGATCACGGCGATCGGCGGCGTGTTCGAGTCCGTATCAGGTAGTCGCGTCGGTGAGTGCTTCAATGATCTCTTGGGCTAGTTCTTCGGTGGCGGCGGCGACGATGGTCGTCCTCTGGCGAAGGTCGGTGAACGCCGGGAGCGGGTTGCCTTGGGCGTCGAGCACGCAGCCGCCGGCCTCCTGAAGGATCGCCGCCGCGGCGAGAAAGCTTTCGGGCGTCAAGCGTTCGCGCACATCAATGTGTGCATCGAGCGAGCCGTCGGCCACGAGAGCGATCGCGCGGGAGGCACATCCAAAGGAGCGCACCGCACGAGCGCCGGCGAACACGGCGCTGAGTTGGGATGTCGGCGCGAAGTGGTTGAGCTCGCAGGAGACGAACGCATCTTCGATTCTTCGGGTGCTCGCGGTCCGGATTCGATCGGCGCCGCGATGGGCGCCGCCGCCTCGTACACAGACCGCAGCGTTCTTACCTTCGAGATCGCCTATCAGGGCCGCGATCACTTGGTCAAGAGCGATCGGCGCTTCGGCGGGAAGCACGGCGATCGCGACCGACGACAGCGGCAGACGCCGTGACCAGTTGTCCGAGCCGTCGACGGGATCGATGACGAAGCGGTAGACGGGCTTTGCCCTTCCGAAATGGTGCTCTTCTGATTCCTCAGAGAGAATGATCCCGCTGTCGAGTTCTCCCTCTAGGATTCGCCGCACGGCCGCGTCAGCAGCGAGATCGAAGGCTTGCTGGCGGTCCCCTTTGGGGTTCGTGCCGTGGATCTCCTGTGCATGGCTGGTGGACAAGCCTGCGAGGGCTTCACGGACACCGTCGTGGAGACGTCTGAGCACTGTCGCAAGATCGGTCTGGAGGATGGTCATCACCGACGCTCACGATCTGGCTGCCGCCAGCATCTCGTTACTGGTCAGAGTCGTGATCTCGTAGTCGTCGTCGATCCATCGCTCCAGCAGATCCCGGGCTACCGAATCACGGAACTGCTTCGGCGGATGCTTCATGCAGACGGCTGAGACTTCCTGAAGTGGTCCGCCGATCTTCCGATCAAGCGCGAGCTTGGCGCATCTGATCGCGTCGATGGCGACGCCGGCGCTGTTCGGGGAATCCTCCACGCTGAGGCGAAGCTCCAAGTTCATGGGAACGTCGCCGAAGCCATCCCATTCCATCCGCACGAAGCAAACCTTATTGTCCTTCTGCCACTGAACGTAGTCGGAGGGACCGATGTGGATGTTCTCCTTCGCGAGTGGCTCATCGAGCTGCGACTGCACGGATTCGGTCTTGGAGATTCGTTTTGATTTGAGTCGGCGCTGCTCGATCATGTTGAGGAAGTCGGTGTTGCCGCCTGTGTTGAGTTGGTAGGTCCGTCTGAGCTTCACGCCCCGGTCGCCCATGAGGCGGGCCAACATCCGGTGTACGATCGTCGCGCCCAGTTGGCTCTTGATGTCGTCACCGACGATCGGGATGTTCCTCTCGCGGAACCTCTTGCTCCACTGTGGATCTGAGGCGATGAAGACCGGTATGCAGTTGACGAAGGCGACGCCTGCATCCAGGCAGGCCTGGGCGTAGTGCCGGACGGCCTCCTCAGAACCCACCGGCAGGTAGCACACGAGGACTTCCGCCCCGGTTTCCCGCAGCACCGCGGCCACGTCGCACGGCTCCTCGTCCGCGATCCGAAACGCCTGGGCCTCCGGGTAGTCGTTCATGTGGGCGGCGACACTATCCAGAACCGGCCCCATCCGCACAGTAACCCCGTATGACGGAAGATCGCGCTGAAAGACCGTCGTACACTGAGGCTGGGCAAAGATCGCCTCCTCAAGCGGCTTGCCGACTTTCCGCCGATCGACGTCAAAGGCCGCAACAGCGCGAACGTCATCAAGGCGGTAGCCGCCGATGGCTGCATGCATCAGCCCGGCAGTGTCAGCGGAAGTGCGGGTGCGGTAATACTCGATTCCCTGCAGAAGCGAGCTGGCACAGTTGCCCACACCCGCAATGGCGAGCCGAATGGTCTTCACGAAGTGATCTCCTTTGGCGTCATACGCCATGTCAGGCCGCTTCGGGGAAACAGGTTTTGAGGAACCTGAGTGGCGGTGACCGGTCAATCGACCGCGCGAGGTGCTCCCGAGACCAGTCACTATACCCAGTTCTACGGCGAGCGTCAGAAGGTGGCACGGCAGTTGCCGCCGCCAGCCCAAGGCGCATGGGGCGTCAGCGATCCCCAGGGGCTCATCCGTCGGCGAGATTGGAGTCGGCCATCTCCGGCGCAACACCACGCCAACCCTGCCTGCCCGAACGGCCAGTGTCACTCCCGAAGCGAATTCGTGTAGGGGAACGCGCACAGGCGATGTCGATCTGCCTGGCGTGTTGCTCCGGGTTCCGTGGAACGGCGGTGAGGCGCATCGCCTGATCGTCGTACGAACCCGGCTCGGCACGAGCCGGGTGGCTGCTATGCGGGGGCGGAGGCGCCGGGTTCGACGCGGAGCGATTCGCTGCAATCGCGCAACAGGTACTCGATGACATCGACCGCTCTGTACGAACTCGCGCCGGGCTTGAGGAACCTTGCGACGGTTGCGACATCGTCGCCAGATGTGATGAACGGCTTCTCCAACTCGCCGTCACGGAGGACTTGTCCGAGTCCGATGTTCGCCATGAGTCCGTTGCAGACGCACTTGCGGCCTCGCGTATCCGCTTCATCGCCACCTTGACGCACGTAATCCTCGACAGGCGAGGCGGGGCATCGCCAGCCGAGCGTGCCATCCGGCTTCTTGTACGCATGGCGTAAATAGCTCAGGTCGCAGATGCGTGCTCTCTTCTCGTAGGTCGCATCATCGGAGTGGGTATCCTCCATTTGCAGAACCTTGAACGGGAAGCCGGTCGGTGACGCGATTGGATCGGTAAAGACTCTTGCTTCACCCGCCAGGCTCATGGCCAGGGTCGCATCCTTGAGTTTCGGATCGAGCGCGGATTCCTCGCAATAGGCGAAGGCGGTTCCAATCTGGACGCCGGTCGCGCCCTGCCTCAGCGCCTCGGCAATGTGCTCCGGCTCCGCGTAGGAACCGGCGAGCCAGAACGGCAGCCCCAGCGCTTTGATCGTTTCGAGGTTGGGAACGTCGCGTTCGCCGTAGATCGGTTCCCCCTCGGTGGTCAGTTGCAGTTGCCCGCGAGGCGGCGCGTTGTGCCCGCCCGCGGTTGGACCTTCGACGATGAACCCATCGACTCTGCCTGTGGATTTCCTCTTGAGCATGGTTCCAAGCGTCGCGGAGGAGATGATGGCGAGGAAGTCGGGCCGATCGAGATCGGGCGCTTCGCCGCTGCAGAACGAGTTGGGATCGAAATGGGTCGTGAACGTATCGCCGCGATCGGCCCCTTGGACATCGAGTCGCAGTTCAACGGGCTGCCCTTGGGCAAGGCAATCAAGGATGCCGGGGATGGTCCTGGGGATGCCCGCCCCGATGAGGATGTAGGTCACGCCGGCGAGCATCGCGCCGTAGATGGAAGGCAGCGTCGGAAGCTGGATCTTCTCAAGGTAGTTGATCCCGACGGGCGCATCGTGACCTTCCCTGGCAAGGAACACCTCCACGAAGTTGGATGTGACGATCAGCTCCACCAGGTGACGCGATGGCTTCTCACTCAGGGTCGGCTTGGCTCTGAACGGCTTGTCCTGGGGCTTGCCATCAGGGATGAAGTAGCGATCAAGGATTCGTTGCGCGACACCGGGGATTGGGAATCGCTTGAGCGCCCTGCGCATGTGGGCGCCCGGATCTCCGAGCTGAAGGCGCCGGGCGAGAATCACGTCCAGTGCTGTTCCGGACACGACGCCGAGCTGACCCGCTTTCGACACGGCGCGCGCGAGCGACCAGCCGGAGACACCTGCTCCCATACCGCCTTGGATGATCGTTGGCAGCGGATCGCGATTCATGAAGTCCTATCCTACATGCTGGGGTGCCGTACGCTTGAGTTCTCGGGTCAAGGCCACGACATTCAGTCGCTTTTGACGCATGGTACGGACCCTGCCGACACGACGCGGGCGTCAAATGACTTTTTGGGCGAATCCCCCCGGTCCCTCACCGTGAGTCTTCGCAACCCGCACGGAATCCCCAAGCCCGTCTCGTTCTTGTCACACCCGCACGATGCGCGTGTTCCAGGTGCGCGACGCGCGGCTCCGGCCGTTGCCGAATCGTACGTCATCCGTGCGCCTGTGCCGTCGTCCACGCGAAGATGAGCAACACGCGCCCGCATGCGCAGCCGGCAGAGAGGCGGTGCAGCAAGCCAGACTCCGTGAGCCCGGTGGACGTTGGAACAGCACCACGCGCTCGCTTGCCCGGCACCCGTCACCCGGCAGCAAGACGAGCATTCGGAACCCGTGATGGAGAATAAACGAGGCAGGGACATGATTGTGAAGAAAATCACAGATGAAATCACTGCACTCGTGGACGTGCTGGTCCTTGCGCGGTAAGGGAGCAATCTGCGCCACTCCTGCCGCCAACATCGGTCGGAGTACGCCAACCACGACCACCGGCGGGCATCCGTGACCGATGCCCAGCCATCCATGCAGGAAGCCGCTCATGCACCTCCCGACCGCAATCGCTCGTCTCCTTCCCCGCAACTACGCTGGCCAAACGCTTCATCACGATGATCGGCCGGAGGCGAAGTCACACCGTGCCCGCGTGATCGGCTTGATCCTGGGGCCGGTGCTGGGCGTGATTGTCTTCGCCCTGATTCCACCCGATGCGGAATACGCGCCGGGGCACGCCATCGGCGAGGCCGGTCCGGTCGTTGCGGCGGTCGGCGTTTTCATGGCGACGCTCTGGGTGACGGAAGCGTTGCCCATCGCAGCCACCGCGCTCTTCCCGATCGCGCTGTTCCCGCTGCTCACCAACGGGTCCGTCTCCATTCAGGAAGCGACGGCTCCGTACGCGCACCGGCTGATCTATCTCTTCATGGGCGGGTTCATGCTGGCACTTGCCATGCAGCAGTGGGGGCTGCACCGCCGAATCGCGTTGTGGATCATTCTCACCGTCGGCATCGCGCCCGCTCGTCTCGTTGCCGGCTTCATGATCGCCTGTGCGTTCCTGAGCATGTTCGTCTCCAACACTGCCACGGCTGTCATGATGCTGCCCATCGGGCTGAGCGTGATCGAGATGGTCCGCAAGGAGCTTCGAGCGGCGAATAGCAGCGACCTGCCGCCGGATGGTCAACCGTTCCACTTCGCCATTTGCCTTCTGCTCGGGATTGCATACGGCAGTTCGATCGGCGGCGCCGGCACACTCATCGGCACACCACCGAACGCGCTGATGGCGGCGTTCGTTCAGGAGAACTACGGCCAGGAGATCGAGTTCGCGCGGTGGATGGCGGTCGCGTTGCCGCTGGTCGTGATCTTTCTCCCGCTCACGTGGGTTCTGCTCACGAAGATCATCTATCCGATCCGGATCAAGGAAGTGCCCAACGGACGACAGATGATTCAGCGCCAACTCAAGGAGCAGGGGCCGATGACTCGTCAGGAGATTGCGGTGCTTGTGGTGTTCGTGCTGACGGCGCTGGCGTGGATGACGCGGCCGTTGCTGATGAAGATGGAGATCGGCGGGATGCAGCCGTTCCGTGGGCTGAGCGATGCGGGGATTGCGATCTTCGCCGTGTTGGTTCTGTTCGCCATACCGGTTGATCTGAAGAAGGGCGTTTTCCTGTTGAAATGGGAACAGGCTCGCAAGGTGCCGTGGAGCATTCTGCTGCTCTTCGGCGGCGGGTTGAGTCTGGCGTCGGCGGTGAAGCAGACGCACGTCGCGGATTTCATCGGCGCTCAGATGGGTTTGCTGGATGCGATGCCCGTGCCGGTGCTCATGCTCGTCATCATCGTTCTGATGAAGTTCCTGACGGAGATGACGAGTAACACAGCGACGATCGCGACGTTCCTGCCGATCCTCGGCGCGCTCGCAGCGGGCGCCGGGATCGACCCGATGCTGCTCATCATTCCCGCGACGTTGGCGGTTGCGTTCGCCTTCATGATGCCGGTGGGCACGCCGCCGAACGCGATCGTCTTCAGCAGCGGCGAGCTGAAGATCGGTCAGATGGCGAAGGCCGGGCTGATCCTGAACATCATCACGATTCCGTTGGTGATTCTGCTCACGTACTTCGTCGCCGCGCCGATCCTCGGCATTGAGCTGCCGTGAAGCATCCTCGCTCGGTGTTTCGCTCGTCTGTCGACGGACGTGTACGATGCGCAGCATGGATGTCGTGCAACATGAGTGCAGGCGTGACCGTGGCGCGCTGTCTCGGCGCGAGGCGCTTGAGGCAAGGATCGTTCGACTTGCGGTGGTGCTGACCGGTGACAAGGAGGCGGCTGTCCGGCTCATCGAGCGTGTGCTGGGCGATCGGCCGAGGCGGCGCGACGTGGCGCGGATGGATCTGGCGCATGTGGATCGGCTGGCGGTGTTGCGCGCGAGGGAGGTTCGGGCGTCGAAGGACCACCGCGCGAAGCATGATGTGTTCGCAGGCGAGGCGGGGCGTGTGCTCTCGGCGCTGCATACGCTGCCCGGTCAACCGATGGAAGCGTGGGTGCTCGCACACGTCGAGCGTCTCGATCTGCGAGAGGTCAGCCGGGCGATGGACTGTTCGACGACGGCGATCGGGCGTCACCTGGAGCACGCCGAGGCGAAGCTGCGTGATCTCTTCGGTGATGAGGCGGATGAAGCAGCGGGGGCGCTTTACCGTGCGATGGAGATGTATCGGCCTGGCGAAGTGATCGCGACCGTGCGAGGTGTGAGACGGCGGCGCACGTGGGGTCGGCTGGTCGTTGCGTTGGTGCTCGTCGTGGTCGCGGTGACTGTGGTACTGATCTTGAAGCGTCTCGCAACGAGTTGAATCGCGCTACGGAAACGCCGTCGCTCACATGGCGCGCTTCATCGAGATGGGATCGTCCACATCCGCTGCGGGCGGATTGGCCGCGCGCGTCGCCTCGTCGACAAGATGCGGTTCGGGCGGCTGCGTGAGTCGTCCGCTCTCTCGATCCTCAGCCAGCTCGTCGCTGAGCGTTTTGTCCCAGAGCTTGTAGCCGGCCTTGTGCGCCGCCTTGGCGATCATGTGCGACCCGACGGGGTTGGCGATGAAGACGAAGATGATCGTCATGACCGCCTTGGTGAAGATCGCGAGGTGAAGCCGGTGGAAGATGGCGGCGAGCAGAAAGCCGAGCAGGCCGAGCGTGACGCATTTGGTCGTCGCATGCAGTCGGCCGTAGGCATCCGGAAAGCGGTTCAGCCCGATGACGCCGACGACCATGAAGAACAGGCCGAAGCTCAGGCAGATCGCAGCGAGCAAGTCGCCGACTAAGTGAATGTGCGTCGCGTTCATACGGGCTTCCCGTGGCGTGCGATGTACTGAGCGAAAGCGACGGTACTGGCAAATCCCATGATGGACATGATAAGCACTGCATCGAAGTACATGAGCGATTCAAGCTTGATCGTCAGCAAAACGACCAATCCGACGACCTGCAAGCCAAGCGTGTCGGCGGCAATGGCGCGGTCAACGAGTTGCGGCCCGCGAAGCAATCGGTACAGGCACCACATGATTGTGACGAACAGAGCGACGACGCCGACATCCACAACACCGAAGAGCAACGAGCGAGCCCACGTCGCGTCGATGTCGGCTGCAACGGCCGCTTCCGCTGCGTGCTCCACGTGTTGCGCCAGGGTGAACATCATGAGAACACCCCCTCGTGAAGGTTCGTAGCCAGTTCATGCAGATCGCGCACAGCAGCTTCCCGATCCTTCGCGTACATGCAATGGACGTAGATGTACTCGCCATCGTCCGACACATCCACGACAAGCGTACCCGGCGTGAGCGTGATCGAGTTGGCGAGCGTTGTCTTCTCAATATCGCTCATGTGACCGACCGGGTAGCGAATGATTCGGGGTGTCATGTTGAGCTTGGGCGTCGCTGCTTCGTATGCGATCTGCCAGTTTGCCTTGATGAGGATACTGAGAAAGTACACGCCGAACCGGACGATCTTGAAGAGGTGGTAGCCATACCCGCGATGGCCGGTGGCGGTGGCGTAGATGGAGGTGACGGCAAAGGCGAAGGCAAGCCCGGCGAGGAAGCTGACCGGTGTGAACGTGGCGGCGAGGAATACCCAGCCGACCGCGAGCGCGATGTTCAGAAGCACCAGACGAATCACGGCGTCACCTCCGTGCTGTGTGCGATCTCGGTGGTGTCCGCGTTCTCGATGTGAAGCCACGCCTCCTCACCGAGGACAGCCGTGACGTAGTGCCTGGGGTTCGTCGCGATGTCCGCTGCACGATCGGCGTATCCGTTCACCACCTCGGCGCCGAATCCGATGAAGAGCGCTGATGCCACGAGCAAGATGATGCCGACGTACGCCGACGCCACGCGAGGCCTCGGCGCCGTTGCGATCACAGTCGCCGGCTCCGCCTCCGCACTCGGATACCAGAAGCAGTAACAGAATATCTTGAGCATCGACAGCAGTGTGAGCAGGCCGGTCATCAGCGCAAAGACCGCCAGCCACCAATACCCGGTGAGGAACCCCTCCTTGATGACAACGTACTTGCCGAAGAAGCCCGACAGCGGCGGCAAGCCGACGAGGCTCATGGCTGCGACAAAGAAGAGCGTCGCCAGCCACGGCGTCTTTTTGACCATGCCTCCGAGCTTGTCGAGGTCATCCGTTTTGCGGTGTTTCTCAACGACGCCGCAGCAGAGGAACAGCGAACTCTTCACGACCATGTGCTGCACCATGTAGATCATGCACCCGCGGACGCCGCCGTGTGTGAGCAGCGCGATGCCGAAGATCATGTAGCCGACCTGACTGATCACGTGGATGGCGAGGATGCGTCGGATGTTGTGCATCGATACCGCGCCGAGCACGCCGAGGAACATGGTGAACGCAGCCGCGATGAGCAGCAAGTTCTGCGTCACGCCGCCGGCCAGCACGCCGTCGCTTGCCTGGACGAACGACTGCCCTGATCCAAGCGGGTCCGTCACGAGATCCGCCGCGAAGATCATTGGATACAACCGGGCGATCGCATACACGCCGACCTTCGTGAGCATACCGCTGAACAGCGCAGCGATGGAAACCGAGCATGTGTAATACGTATCCGGCAGCCAGAACCACAGCGGGAAGATCGCGGCTTTGCATCCGAAGACGAGCAGCAGCAGCACGGCGACGGCGTTGAAGCCGACCGGGAGCGGCGAACCGTCCACAAGTCGAGCCTGCGCCACGATGCGCGCCAGGTCCGCATAGTTGAGCGTGCCGGTCATTCCATAGATCAATCCGGCGCAGAGGACAAAGATGCCCGACGCGAGCAGGTTGAGCATGACGTACTTGTACGACTGGGTCATCTGCTTACGCGTCGCGCCGAGCGTGAGCAGGGCGTATGACGCCATAAGCATGATTTCAAACGCGACGAACAGATTGAAGAGGTCGCCGGTGATGAAGGAGAGCTGGATGCCGAACATCACCAAGTGCCAGAGCGGATGGAAGAAGCCGCGTTCGACATCGGGTTCGAGCGTGCTGAAGCTATGGATATAGCAGGCGAGCGAGACCATGGCCCCGGCGACGAGCACCATGCCGGAAAGAGCATCGAAGACGATCGAGATGCCGAACGGCGCCGGCCAGTCGCCCATCTGCGTGACGAGGATCGTGTCGGTCTTGTAGCTGTAGACGAGGCACGCCAGCGCCAGAAGCAGGTTGGCGACAAGCGAGGTCGTGCCGACGATGCGCTGCAACACGACGTGCCCTCGCAGCGCGAGTGTCGTCAGTCCCGTGGCCATCGGGATGACAATGAACAGGATGATGAGGTCGGGGTTCATGGTTGGTCTATGTGGTCCAGGCCGATCACGGGAGCTGCTCCTTGGCGAGCAGGTCGACTTCAAGCGTGCCAGCCCGCCGCTGGGTCAGCACCAGTAGCGTCAGCAGGAACGCCATGACGGCGAAGCTGATAACGATGGATGTGAGGATCAGCGCCTGGGGAAGCGGATCGACGGGCGGCCTGTTTGCGAGCTGCTCGCCGTGGCCTACGAGAATCGGTGGGGTCTTGATCCCAGTGGCGATGATCGGCGAGCGACTCATCGACAAGATGCTCATGTGTGCCGCGTGACTGAACAGGAAGACGCCCATGGCGACAGCCTTGAGCTCCCGGCTTAGCATCAGGTAGATGCTCACGCCGAAGATCACAGCCACGCAGATGGCGAGCAAGAGCGTCATTCGAGTTCCTCCGAAAGTCGAACGATCATGCCGATCGACACGCCGGTCACGACGAGGAAGACGCCCAGGTCGAACGCCATCACCGTCGCCCATTCGACCTGATTGACGCCGGACCCGATATAGCCGTGCGCGGATGTGAAGAAGGGCAGGCCGAAGAGAAGCGACGCGGTCCCCGTGAGAAGCGCCAGCCCCAGGCCGAGGACGATGAGCCGTTCCGGTTTGACGGGCAGCAGTCGAAGCAGCGCGCCGGGTCCGGTTGCCATGCGGAAGATTGCCAGCGCCACGGCCGCGATCAGGCCGGCGATGAAGCCGCCGCCCGGCTCTTGATGTCCCTTGATGAACATATAGACCGCGAACACCAGGCTCAGCGGAAGCAGAATCCTCTGCGTCGTGCGGAAGACGAGCGAACTGATGCCCGGCCCGCCGTTGCCCGGAATATCGAGCGCGTTCTCGACAGGCTCGAAGTCAAGATCCTCCGCATCACGTTTAGAGAGCAAAGCCCAGACACCCAGCGCGGCGATGCCGAGCACGGTGATTTCGCCGATCGTGTCAAAGCCGCGGAAGTCGACGAGGATGACGTTGACGATGTTGTTTCCGCCGCCGCCGTGCCCGTGTGTCAGCGCCGTGCCTTGGTACGAGTTGGCGATGAAGAAGTCGCCGAGCTTCTGCACGCCTGTCAGGTCCGTCGTCGCAGCCACGTAGGTCAGCCAACCGATCGACAGGCCGATCGCGGCGCTGACGATGATGCGCACGCCGACGATCTTGAAGTTCTTCGGCCGGGGGTTGTAGTCGGGCAGCATTCGCAGCACGAGCAGGAAGAGAACCACCGAGATGATCTCGAACATGAGCTGTGTCAGCGCAAGGTCCGGCGCCTGGTAGAGCAAGTACATCGCGGTGACGCTGAAGCCCGTCGATCCGAGGATCAGGACGCGCACGACCCGTTGCTGCACGATGGGCAACAGCAGCGCCGTCACGCAGATCACGATGGCGATGAGCAGGCCCGGCCAACTCTCGTAAATCGGCGCCACGTCAGGCCCGGTCGGCCAGTGGAGCAGCTCCGGCCGAATCGTAGCGGACGCGATGACCCCGGCCAGCGCCGCGAGCAGGACGAAGACGACGTAGTGCCGGAAGTTCCCCGTCTGGATCGTGCGGAACGCCCGTCCGCCTCCGGTGACGGACAGCCAGTAGAAGCCAGGATACAAGTTGTCGTGCGGGTCCTTCCAGAACGTCCGCCAGACTCGGCTCAGTGCGAGCGCGACGCCCAAGCTGATCGCGAGCAGGCTCAGGTAGATGGGCGGCGTGTTGAAGTGAATCTGCCAAGACCAGGGCAGCGACGCCCAGTAGTTCGGATGCGTCTCGATCTGCGACACGAATCGGCTGAACGGCCCGGCGAAGATGCCGCCGATGAACTGGAACGCGAGGAGGAACGCAGCCGGCCACCACAGACACGCGCCCCAGAAGCCGCCCTCTCGCTCATGGTGATGATGCGGCTCCTCTTCCTGGACATCCGCCTCCATCGAACCGCGCAGCCCGGCGAACGTCGTCAGCAGACGAACGAACACAGCGACGTTCACGAGTGCCATGAAGACGGCAGCCGCACCGACGAACCAGATGATCGGGTGCTCCTGTGCCGCGTGGTAGATCTGGTAGAGGAACGCCTCCTTCGCGTTGAAGCTCAGCGTCCCCGGCCCGGCCGCCATGGCGTAGCCGGCAGCGAGACAGAGCCACGCGAGCAGTTTGTGCGAGCGCAGCAGCCCGCCGAGCTTGCGAATGTCGCGCGAGCCGGCGAGGAGCCCGATCGCTCCCGCGATGATGAAGATCGGCGCCTTGTACAGCGCGTGGTTCATGATCTGCACGATCGGCCAGATCATGTTCTCCTGCGATGCGGGTGCGGCGTGTTCATCGGCGGCGGACTCGATGGGCGGATTGTGCTCGCTGACGAGCACGATGCTTGCCCCGTCCACGGGCGCGAATGCATGATGATCGGTGTGCGAGGTGTGGTCGAATGTGCCCAACCCGTAGGCGCAGATGAAGAGCGCAAGCTGGCTGACCGTCGTGTAGGCGAAGATCTTCTTGAGGTCGGTGCTCCGCAGCGCGAGGTACGCGCCCATGACCATCGTCAGCGTCCCGATGCCGATCAGGACGTACGGCCAGATCTCAAGATGGCGGAATGCGGGGTACAGGCGCGCGCACAGGTAGACGCCCGCCTTGACCATCGTCGCCGAGTGCAGGTACGCGGACACGGGCGTCGGCGCAGCCATCGCGCCGGGGAGCCAGTAATGGAACGGCCACTGCGCGCTCTTCGCCGCCGCACCGACGAACATGCACAAGAACGCGGCGTTGAGCAGCCCCTTGTTGACCTGCGACAGATCAGACGCCAGAACGCCCGAGATCGTCCACTCATCCGTCGCCAGCCCGAGCAGGATCAGCCCGGCCATCAGCGCCAAACCGCCCAGCGCGGTCGTGATGAACGCCTGCATGGCCAGTTTCACCGCCGTCTTGTCCTCGCGATCCCACCCGATCAAGAGGAACGAGCTGATCGCCGTCATCTCCCAGAAGATGAGCAGGCACAAGAGGTTGTCCGAGAGGACGACGCCGACCATCGCCGTCATGAAGAAGCCGTTGGTCGGGTAGAAGCGGTACAGCTCGTCGCGGTCCCGCCCGAAGTACCCCCGGGCGTAGATGTTGATGAAAATGCCCATCCCCGCCACGAGCAGGGCGAAGAACTGACCGAGCTGGTCGAATCGGAAGGCGAAGCTGATATCCAGCGTCGGGACGAAGGGGACCGCCACCGTCGGCAGGTTGAACCCCTGCGTCACCATGATCGTTACCAATGCCGCGACGCTGATAACGGCGGCTGCGATCGACACGAGCGTCCGCGCAAGAATTGCCGAACGCGGCAGCAGGAGCGTCGCCAGCGACAACACGAGCGGGCAGAACACCGCGATGAGCGCCAGCGTCGTGATAGGAAGGTCCATCTGTGAGACTTCTCGTGGAGGCCCAGCAGCGTCAGCCGGTCTTGTTGACGCGAGGGCAGGCGCTGAGGCGATACGGTAGCGAGTCGGATTGTGATCCGCTCATCGGTTGAGGATCGGGCGTTCTGTGCCTGTTTCCGCAATCTTGGCTGTGAAAGCTGGCGCTGCCGCGCGAGGCTATGAGCGCACATCACAGCCTCGCCTTACCAAGCTCACCCTTACCCACATCTCAGTCGCGCTCGCTCTGACGGCAGCAGCCAACCTGCGACGCAGCGCTGGATCGGCATCGCATAGCGACGCGGCGACTTCACCGCGCGAGGATCGGTGCATGGGGCTCAGACGTTCCAGATGCAGGCGAGCGGCCACGTCTCCGAGCCTGCCGTCACGCGGAGCGTGCAGTGAACGGCCACAATACAACCGTGAATCGCGTCGGCCGAGCGGGAGATGCTGCGTGCGTCACGTCGCAAGCGGTTCCGCGCCGTCATGCGAGTGTGCTCAAGCAGTCACGCACCAGGCAAAAGAAGAACGGTCCCCATCCGCGTCTTCCTTGATCCTGTATTTCTAATGCACGGCGTAGGGTTGGTTCGTGCATTAGAAATACAGGGATCTTAGAGCTTGCGGCCATCGCGCGAGCGAACTCGGGTTCGTGGCGACAGTCGTCGGTCGGGTTCGGCGGCGTCAATCTCGTGCCGTAGCGCTTCGTTGCGCACACGATTGCTCGGGGCCGTCCTCGTCTTCCTTGATCCTGTATTTCTGGGGCTTCAGGATTTCGTGTGGGCTGCAGGGAGTCGTGGCGCGAGACTGAGGGGCTTCGCCCCCAGACCCCCCGGCTCCCCCCGGAAGGACCGAGGCCTGAGACGAACGTGCACGGTCCCTTTCCGGATCGGCTCCGGGTTGGCGCGCAGCAAAGCGTCACGAGAACATGCGACAGCCACGCGCGCTGAACACGAGCGGCCCCGATGTGTTGTCAAGCGATGCGCCTTCACAAACTGCGATGGCATCCACGTTCACCCCGCACCGCCGCTTGCACCATGAACCACCCACACAGAATCCTGAAGCCCGGTATTTCTAATGCACGGTGGAGGGTTCGGCCGTGCATTAGAAATACAGGACTTTGGGACATGCGGACATCGCGCGAGCGAGCTCGGGTTCACAGCGACAGTCGTCCGTCGAGGCCGTCCCCGTCTTCTTTGATCCTGCATTTCTAATGCACGATGGAAGGTTGGGTCGTGCATTAGAAATACAGGACTTTGGGACCTGCGGCCTTCGCGCGAGCGAGCTCGGGTTCACAGCGACAGTCGTCCGTCGGGGCAGGCAGCGTCAATCTCGTGCCGCGGCGCTTCGTTCCGCACACGATTGCTCGGACCCGGATCTCCGTAGAAAAGCGAATGGTCCCGGCGACCGCCCCGGCGGGTGCGCGATGTGCAGCAGACGATGCGCTGACCGATGGATAGTAATCGTCTCCAGCACGCATGGGACGGGACTGTTCAGGTCGGAGTAGTGGTGATGTTGACGCAGTGCTGCGCTGCGGTCAGTGATCCTCGATATGTGGGTGAGGGTGAGCCTGGAAAGGCGAAGTCCACGTTCCAGTGGTCAGTCGGCGCTCTCGCCCGGTGAGCGTGGATCGTCGTCGGAGAGCGGCGGCGCTTCGATGGCGCGCTCGCTGCCTCGGCGCACGCGCCGGCCGGGGATCAGGTCGCTGCCCGCGCCTCGCTCGGGCTTCGTGGCGCTCCGCGCCTTCGCCTTGCGATGCTCGCCGGAGAGCAGATCCGCAAGGTCGGCCCTGGTTCTGGGACGGAAGATCAGCCGAATCGGGATCTCGCTGTACGGCAGCCGCTTGCGCAAGGCGTTGAGTAAGTACCGGCGGTAGTTCGGCCCGAAAAGCTCGGGCTTGTTGACGGAGATCGCGATCGTCGGAGGATGCACATCAATCTGCGAGACGTAGTACAGCTTCGCGTGCAATCCGAGCTTCGATGACGGCCCGCGAGCCCGGAGGATCTCCTTGAACACGGTGTTCAACCTGCCGGTCGATTCACGATGCTCCGCCTGGCGGTACAGGTTGAACGCCATGTGCAGCGCATCGGTGATGCCATCCTCGTTGAGCGCGGACATGAAGACGATCGGCGCGTAGCTCAGGCCGGGCAGTTCCTTGTCGAGGTAGTCGCTGTAGTCATCCGGCTTGACGGTCTTCTTTTCGCTCGTTTCGTTTCGCTCTTCGACGACATCCCATTTGTTGACGACGATGACGCACGGCTTAAACTGGTGCTGAAGCTCCAGGCTGAGTTGTTTGTCGACCTGGCTGATCTCGGCGGCTGCGTCGATGAGGAAAAGGACGACATCGGCTCTGCGCGAAGCCCGCAGCGCGCGGTTGTAGGCGTACCACTCGACGTCGCCATCCAGGCTCTTTCGCTTGCGGACGCCCGCGGTGTCGATGGCGATGAACTTGACGCCATCCACATCGACCTGGACATCGACGCTGTCGCGCGTCGTGCCCGCAATGTCGGAGACGATGACGCGGTCCTCTCCGGCGAGCACGTTGATGAGCGTGCTCTTGCCCGAGTTGCGCTTGCCGACGACGGCGAGCTTCATCAGATCCCGCTTCTCACGCAGATCATCGTCAGACGTGTCGGGCAGCGCTTCGTAGATCGCTTCGAGGAGGAGTCGCTTGCGGAAGCCGTGCGCCGCGGAGACGAGGGTCGGTTCACCCATGCCCAGGCTCGCGGCTTCATAGGCGTGCGGCTCCCATCGCTCGCTGTCCACCTTGTTGGCGATGAGCAGCATGGGCGTCGCACGGTTGCTCTCACGGATCAGGCGGGCGACGGTTTCATCCAGCGGCGTGATGCCTGTCTGGGCGTCGATGACGAAAAGGATGAGCTGCGCCTCGGTGAGGGCCTCAGCGATCTGAAACTCGATGTCATCGGTAAGCCGGCTGAGGTCCTCGCCGACGTCGTTGGTCTGCCTGCCCGCCTCGTTGTAGACGCCATAACCGCCGGTATCGGTGATCTCAGCGAGCTTGGGGTCGCCGATCTTGTTCGGGCAGGGGATCTCGACGAGCCTGCTGACCCGGTCGCGCGTCACGCCCGGGGTGGGATCGACGATCGACACCCTCGCTCTGGCGAGCATGTTCATCAGGGAGGACTTGCCGACGTTGGGTCGGCCGACGATGGCGATCCTTGGGACGGACATGCGGGGAGTGTAGGCGATTCGCCGGGGCGGGGCGTCGTCACTACGGCGCGCCCGCGAGGAGCAGGGCGAGGACCAACGCGTGGATGGCCCACAGGCCAATCGCGATCGCACGTTGCACGGCCGATGATTGTCTTAGGAACGTCCGGCGGCGGGCCATCAGACCCAGGGCCACGAGCCCGCTTGTCCAGCCAAAGGCATCAATGCCGATCACGTCCCAAGGCGGCCCGAATCCGGAGACGCTTGCGATGACGATCGGGATCATCAGGAAGGCTGCCGCGATGCCGGAGAAAAGCCCCGGCGTGATGGCGGCGAGAAACCACCGAAGGCGGATTTCCGCCGAACCGACCGTCAGCGACAGCGACTGCCTGCACTCGGGGCATCGCGGCTCGGTCAAGTTGCGCAGGTTGTAGCCGCACATCGGGCAGGGGACATCCCGCTCGATGAGAAAGTCGAGTAAATGCGAAACCTCATCACATCGCACTGGGGTGTTGCATCGATCCTCTTCGGTCATGGCAGCGCTCACACTCGGCTGCGGCTCTCCAGATCCAGCAGCCGGCGCTTGGTGTTCAGTGGATCGCCGCCCGGATCTTGCGAGCCGGCGTAACCGTGCAGCTTGCCATCCGAACCGACGACTCGGTGGCAGGGGACGATGACCGGCATCGGGTTGTTGCGCATCGCCTGCCCGGCTGCGCGGGCTGCCGACCGCGACCCGCCCGCGCGCTCCGCAAGCTCGCCGTAGCTGATCGTCTCACCCTGCGGAATCGCTCGACACGCCTCCCACGCGCGCTGGAAAAACGGCGGACCCTGCGGCGTTGGAACGCTGCGGAAGCGTGCGGGCTGACCCGCGAAATACGCCTCCAACTCCGCGAACAGCTCGGGCATCATGTCCGGATCGAGCGTGCACGCATCGCTCGGCTCGCCGAAGTCCGTCGTGATCCGCCCGTCTGGATGCACCTCGACACGGAACGGTCCCAGTGTTGTCGGGATTGATCGGTAGCGGGCGTGGGGGTGGTGGGGGTCGGTCATGTCGATTTCACCTTGCAGATGCGTCGTTTGCCAACCTTGAGTACGTGCTCTTCGTCATCTTCCAGAAGACGGTCGATCGTGATGAATGCGTCCGTGATCTTCTCGCCGTCAATCGAGACCGCGCCCTGTGTGATGAGCCTGCGCGCTTCGGAGCCGCTCTGCGCGAAACCGACAGCCGTGACCAGTTGGGCGCTCGTGGTCGTGATGGTCCGATCGATGTCAATCGTTTCGATGTCGCTGGGTAGTTCGTGATCGCGGAAGCGCCGTGTGAACTCCTGCTCCGCCATCTCGCCCGCCCCGTCGCCGTGGTAGCGATCGACGATCCATCGCGCCAGCCGAGCCTTCTCCTCGCGCGGATGGGCCTTGGCGTCGAATTGCAGATCGGTCAGCAGCGTGAACCACTCATCCATGAGCTGATCGGGGATCGACATCGTCCTGCCGAACATCTCATCGGGCGCGTCGAGCAGGCCGATCGCGTTGTCCAAGCTCTTGGACATCTTCTCCGAGCCGTCCAGCCCGCGCAGCAGCGGCATCGTGATGACGACTTGCGACTCTTGGCCGTTCGCCGCTTGAAGATCGCGCCCGACGAGGTTGTTGAACGTCTGATCCGTCCCGCCCAGCTCGATGTCCGACTCGATGCAGACCGAATCCCACCCTTGCATCAGGGGGTAGAGGAACTCATGGATGTAGACCGCATCGCCTGCGGAGTAGCGCTTCTGGAAGGTGTCGCGCTCAAGCATGCGGGCGACGGTCATGTGCGATGTGAGGCGAATCACATCGGCGAAGCTCATCCCCTCAAGCCACTCGGAGTTGCGGCGCACCTCGAACTTGGCGGGGTCCGGGTCGAGGATCTTCGTCGCCTGGTTGATGTACGTCTGAGCGTTCAGGTCGATCTGCTCGGGCGTGAGCATCGGCCGAGTCTTGCTCTTGCCCGTCGGATCGCCGATGCGTGCGGTGTAGTCGCCGACGATCAGGACGGCGACATGACCGAGATCCTGGAACCGGCGCATCAGGTCGAGCACGACGGAATGGCCCACGTGAATGTCCGGGCTTGAAGGGTCCATCCCGAGCTTGACGCGCAGGGGTTTGCCCGTCTTGTCCGCCTTCCACAGCTTCGCCCGCAGCTCTTCCTGCGAGTAGATGCCCGCCGCCCCGCCGACGAGCGATTCCTCATGCGGATGGATATCGAGTGAGTCGGTCGTCATGAGCACATCTCCAGCGAGCGGATTGTAGGTGATGCGTTCGGACCATGTTCCGGGCATCACAGCCGATCTCTCCGGCGTGAACAGCGACAGCCGCCTGGCGAGCCTTGGAGGAGCAGACCCGGAGATGGGCCGTTGTTGTGCTGACCAGCTTTATCTTTGCGCGCCGCATTCGTACCTTGGCGAGCGGCGGGGTCCAAAGACGACTCCGCCAGCCTGTTCCTTCTGTACCTGCGGAGACCACCCATGGCCAGCGACCCCATCTCACAGAGCATCCTCGACCTGCTTCACGCACACGATCCCGAAGCGGCAGGCATCATCGAACTCGAAACGCGACGGCAGGCGACGACGATCGAGCTGATCGCCAGCGAGAACCACGTCAGCCCCGCCGTCATGCACGCGATCGGAACGTGCCTGACCAACAAGTACGCTGAGGGCTACCCCGGCATGCGGTACTACGGCGGGTGCGTCCACCACGACGACATCGAACGCCTCGCGCAGAAACGCGCCAAGGAACTCTTCGGCTGCGAGTACGCCAACGTGCAGCCGCACTCGGGCGCGCAGGCGAACATGGCTGTTCAGATGGCGCTGCTCAAGCCGGGCGATACGTTCGCAAGCCTCGTCCTCAAGGATGGCGGCCACCTCAGCCACGGCATGAAGATCAACTTCTCAGGCAAGTACTTCAACCCCGTCCACTACCCGCTCACCTACGACGAGAACGACCCGAACTTCGAGCAGATCGACTACGACGCGGCACGCGCGATCTGCCTCGAACACAAGCCCAAGGTGATCCTCTGCGGCTACTCCGCCTACCCGAGAACGATCCGATTCGACAGGTTCCGCGAGATCGCTGACGAATGCGGCGCGCTGCTCATGGCGGACATCGCGCACATCGCGGGGCTGGTCGCTGCGGGTGTGCATCCGTCGCCCTTCCCACATGCGCACGTTGTGACGACGACGACGCACAAGACGCTTCGCGGGCCGCGCGGCGGACTCATCATGACCAACGACGAGGAGATCAAGAAGAAGGTCAACCGCTGCCTGTTCCCGGGCATCCAGGGCGGGCCGCTCATGCACGCGATCGGCGCGAAGGCTGTCGCGTTCGGCGAGGCGCTCAAGCCTGAGTTCAAGACGTATCAAGAGCAGGTCGTCAAGAACGCCGCAGCACTCGCCAAGGCGCTGCAGGAGCGCGGCTACCGGATCTGCTCGGGCGGGACGGACAACCACCTGATGCTCGTCGATCTTCAGACCAAGAGCGCTGATCTCACCGGCACCGATGCGGAGACATGGCTCGAAGCGGCCGCCATCATCACGAACAAGAACGGCATCCCCAACGATCCCCGGCCGCCGCGCGTGACCAGCGGCTTGCGATTGGGCACCCCCTGCACGACGACGCGCGGCATGAAGGAACCGGAGATGATCCGCATCGCAGACTGGATCGACCGTGTTCTCTCAGCCGGCGGCGACGAAGCGGTGCACAACGAGGTTCGCGAAGAGGTCCAGTCGCTCTGCGCCGACTTCCCTGTGCCCTGACACTGCGAGAGAGCGACATAATAGATTCGTGCAGGCGCGAGATTGCTGCACGATGGACGCACCGCTGGCGACCCCCACGGGACGCCGCGGCTCGCTGCTGCCTGCAAAGCTGTCTTTTGCGCTCGACAACCTGCGAAGCGGGGGTAGTATCACAGAGGAGGACAGACCATGTGGTGCAAAGCTCTCGCAATTGTGACTGTGCTCGCCGTTGGGGCATTCGTGGGGGCGCTCGTGTTGCTGAATCCATCGGCTGCGGCGCAGCAGCCCACGCGCGGCGAGTGTGAGGGCGATGTGGATGGTGACGGCGACACCGATCTGACCGACCTCGGCATCCTGTTGCCTGCCTATGGTTCGCTGCCCGGTGACCCGAACTGGGATCCGCGGGCCGACCTCGACGGCGACGGTGATGTTCTCGCATCTGACCTTAGCATGATAATGGCCAGTTGGGGCTGCCCCGATGGCGATCCGAGCTGTGATGGAGAGCCGGTCAGCGCATTGGCCTTTGATGTGGCCTCTGTGGACAACAGCTCAGTCGGGCCGGGCGATGACCCGCTGAACCCGGAGTTCAACGGCGGCGTGACGCACTTCACATTCGATCTTCAGGTGAGCATCACAGGCGACAACGACTGGACAGCCGCGCAGGCCACGTTTGTGCTGATGGAACCAGCGATCGTGTTCTTCGAGCATTTTTACGGCCAAGACGGTCCGCACGATATCGTGTTCTTCGAGTCGTGGCCTGCCCTTGAGTTCGACAGCTTCTACACGATCCCGGATGACTTCCCCAATTCCTCCTCCGGGTCAACTCCTCTTCTTATGCCCAACCTTATAGGCGAACCTGCCTTCCGGGATGCGACGTGGGGTGATACCTGGGTTGGCGGCGCTGGCATCCGCACGATCGCGCGCTACACGATCATCATTCCCGATCATAACCCGGTGCGGCCGAACGTCGTGCCTGCGGGTAGCGGCGGCGCAGCGCCCATCCTCGGCACGCTGATCGGCGTCGCAACGAGCCGCGACACGCTGGGCGACTGCAACGAGTTCGCCTTCGACCTGATCGTCGGTCGGTGCATGGGTGACCTCGACGGCGACTATGACATCGACCAGTCCGACCTCGGGATGCTATTGGTTGACTACGGCTGCACCGGCGCGCCCTGTCCCGGCGATTGTGACAACGACGGCGATACGGACCAGTCCGACCTCGGCATCCTGCTCGCCTACTACGGCCAAAGCTGTCCGTAGCGCTCGACAACCTGCAAAGCGGGGGTAATATCACAGAGGAGGACAGACCATGTGGTGCAAGGCTCTCGCAATCGTGACTGTGCTCGGCGTTGGGGCATTCGTGGGGGCGCTCGTGTTGCTGAATCCATCGGCTGTGGCGCAGCAGCCCACGCGCGGCGACTGTGAGGGCGATGTGGATGGTGACGGCGACACCGATCTGACTGACCTGGGCATCTTGGTGCCTGCCTATGGTTCGGTGCCCGGCGACCCGAACTGGGATCCGCGGGCCGACCTCGACGGCGACGGTGATGTTCTCGCATCTGACCTTGGCATAATGATGGCCGATTGGGGCTGCCCCGATGGCGATACGGGCTGTGATGGAGAGCCGGTCAGCGCATTGGCCTTTGATGTGGCCAC
>JAGLTS010000008.1 GCA_023135165.1 Phycisphaerales bacterium
ACTTTCATAGTTTCTCCGTGGTGAGGCTCTGATCGTGATTGACCACGGAGATCACGGGAGAGACAAGCTGCCAGGAACCCCCTGTTGACATCTTCAGACGATGGCACCGCTCCGCACGATTGGCGTTCAGTCGCCTGATGGCCCAGCCGATGGAGGAGGTGACGCCGCGCGCCGGGTACGGGCCTGGTGATGGTGCGCGGACTCCGCGGAGACGTTCACATGGAACCGCCCACCCCGGCTCAACCGATGCTCGGCACACACGTGCAGCCGACCCATCCACGCATTCAGCCCCAACCGGTGTGGATCGGCTTGGTGCTGCTGTGCCTGAGCATGGCGGCGGCTGCGGTCCTCCAGATGAACCGGGATGCCTACGCGCTGGCGAAGGCCTCGACGGTGACACGCGGTGAGGCTGGGCATGAAGGAACACTGGTCAGCGCGACCGGGCCGATCACAGCATCGCCGGGGATCGGTGATGGAGCATTCGTGCAGCGCGGCCCGTATGTGGCCCTGCGCCGGATGGTCGAGACGTACGCCTGGACGGAGCGTTCCGACCCCACACCCGCCGACGCCGATGCCGTCGTCTATGTCAAGGCATGGATGACCGAACCACCCGACTCGCGGACGTTCCGTCGGCCGGATGGACACCTGAATCCTCCGGCACAGGTTCTGCCAGCGGCGTACACCGCGGCGAACGCATCGGTCCGTGGGCTGCACTTCGCGCCTGCGGATGCGGAACTGCCCAGCTACGAAGCCCTGTCAACGTTCGACCTGACGACGGCGAGCGGAACAGGGCGGGCCGATGAGCTTCACCTCGCTGGCGGCTACGCCTACCTCGATCGGCTCTCCATCGTCGCGCCGCGCATCGGCGACGCTCGAATGCGATGGGAAGTCATCCCATGCGCCGTCACCGTGACGATCTTCGGTTACCAGCGCGGCGATCGTCTGGCGCCTCACAAAGGCATCGACTCGACCGGCCGACTCACTGTGTTTCCGGGCACTCGGCGCGACGCGCTGCGCGCCCTGCACCAAGCGCGTGCGAAGACCATGTTCGCAGCCGAGCAGGTGCATCTCATCAGCGCCGGGTTGGGTGCTGCCATCCTTGTCATGGCGCTGCTTGGTGGCATTCGCTGGCCCGATCAGCAGCCGTGGGTCCGATGGGTCATCGCCGTGCCCGCCAGCGCGGGTGCGACGGCGGTCACCGTGTGGTGGGCGTTCGACAGCGCTATGGCGGCATGGCTGTCACCGGCTGCATGGATCGGCCTGGCGCTACTGCTGTGTTGGTGGATCGGGCACCGTCCCGAGTCGTCACAGACCGAATCGCCGGATCAGGCGTGGGCCGACCGGGCTGACAGTGGCGAGCCGCTCCTGGTCGTCGATCCGAAGAACTGAGAAGCCTCCGAGATCGGCGAGACGAGGGGCAGCGGTCCTCAGACGGCGCCGAGTTGAATGACGCCGCACCACGCGAGCACGCCGAACACGATGCACAGTACGAGTCGGTAGTAGCCGAACACCGCCAGGCCGTGCCGTGTGAGATACGACACCAGCCACTTCACCGCCAGCGCCGCAGTGATTGTTGCGACAAGAAACCCCAGCGCCACGGGCAGATATCCGAGTTGCTCGAACATGTTCTCGCCATCACCGGCGAGGTTCTTGACCAGCCGATACGCGCACGCCCCGCCCAGCGTCGGCAAGCCGAGCAGGAAGCTGAACTCCGCCGCTTGTTTCGGCCGAAGCCCGCACATCATGCCGCCCGCGATCGTCATCATGGACCGGCTCGTGCCCGGCCACATCGCCACGCACTGGAAAAGCCCGATCAGAAGCGCCCGCCGCCACGTCAGATCTTCCAAACCGTGCTGATCGTCGGTCTCACCTTCCAGCCTTCGCTTGCGCGCCCGCCGATCAATCCAGATCATCCACACCCCGCCCAGCGCGAGTGCCGCCAGCACGGGGCGAACGGAGAAGAGCGCTGCTTCGATCACATCGTTGAGCAGCACGCCGAACACCGCGGCAGGCAGAAACGCGATACACAGGTGAAGGAACAAGCGCAGCCCGGCATCATCCTTGCCGAACAGCCCTCGCATCATCTGCACGATCCGTTTCCGGTACAGCCCGAGCACCGCCGCGATCGCCCCGCCCTGGATGATGATGTTGAACGCATCGACCGCCTCGCCCTCGAGACGAAGCAGCGACGATGTGATGATCAGGTGTCCTGTCGATGAGATCGGCAGGTACTCCGTGATGCCTTCCACCAATCCCAGGATGATTGCTTGCCACCAAGTCACCGGGGCATGGTATCGGCCGCATCCGCTGTCGGCTGGCGGCGGCGCGTTAGCGAATCGTGTGATTCTGGCGGATATGCGTATCTGAAGCCACCGAACGCGGGGCCGTTGCCGCGGCGGCGATGTGAACGGCGGGTGCCGACCCCACAAAGCCGCGGGAACTCGTTCCTGCGGGAACCCAGGCGTTTCCGCGATGGCGCCAACTCCAGCGGCACTGCTTCCCCCCGCTGGCGTCGGACGGTAAGGTGGCCGATAGGTGGTGATGAACGACCAGCCCGCATACCGGTTTGGAGCCGGAGCGGGCTGCCAGCGCGTGCGCGGAGTGCAGCAGCGTGGATTGGTTCCAGACGATTGCGGCGGATCGATGCACCGCGCGGATAGCGCGGGCGGCGCTGGCGGGCGAGCGCGTCTCAGCCCAGGGCGTTGTCGGCTCATCCACCGTTTACCTCGCAGGCGCGCTGGCCAAGCGCACCGGCAGACCTGTCCTGTACGTCACCGCACATCTTGACGATGTGGATGAAGCGGCGGATGAACTGGCAGCCGTGGGGCTGTCGCCTGCCCGGTTCCCCGCGTTGGAAGTCCTGCCCGGTGAGTCCGGTGTGAGCCTGGAACTGCTTGCGGAACGACTGCAAGTCGTGCGCCGGCTGTGCGATGGCAATCCGCCCGATGTGCTCATCGCGTCGATTCAGGCGCTCATGCAGGCGGTGCCCGGTCCGGATCAGCTCGATGCCGCGGTCCTGACGCTTACCACCGGTGATACGCGAGGCCCGGCCCGGATCATCGACTGGCTCGCGTCGGCGGGGTACGCGCGCACCGCATCCGTCGAGTCGCCGGGCGAGTTCGCGGTGAGGGGCGGGATACTCGACATCTACCCGCCGGGCGAAGGTCGGGTACCCCTTCGACTCGACTTCTTCGGCGACGACCTCGAAGCCATCATGGAGGTTGATCCCGACACGATGGGATCCGACCGGCGCGTTGAGCGTGCTGAACTGATCGGCGCGACGCTCTCGCAGATGCACGGGATGGATGAGCCGTGCAGCGTCCTTTCAATGCTGCCCGACCCCGGCAGCCCGCACGGTGCGATCACGGTGCTGGCGGAGATCCTGGAACTCACCGAGCAAGGGCGCGGGTACTACGAGCGCGTCACCGATGCCCGCAGCATCTTCGGCCCGCCCAGCGTCTTCCAGCAGATCGACCGACAGTCCCTCGCCGTTGTCGAAGTGAATCGCTACGGCGGCGGGTCCGTGCCAAGCGGATGCGTGCTCTTGCCCGTGTCGCCGCTGCCCGATTTCACGGAAGAGGCAGGCCCCGCTGTCGAGGAGCTTGCCGAGCTGGCCCAGGATGTTGAAGTCGTCGTTGCCTGCCAGAACCCAGGTGAACTCGGGCGTCTCACGGAATTGCTCGATACGCACGCGCCAGGTCGCGCAGTCACGCGCGAGGTGCGCTACGTACACCGTGGCTTCGTCTGGGGCGAGGAACTGCACGGCGATGACGTGGACCACGGCGGCATCCGGCGTTTCGCGCTTGTGCCTTATCACGAACTGCTGCATCGCTACCAGACGCGCAGGCGATTTCGCCGGATGCGTGCTGAGCGGGCAATGGATGAGTTCCTCGATCTGGAGCCGGGCGATTTTGTCGTGCATCGCCATCACGGGATCGCGCGATTCATCGAGCTAACGACGATTTCGCCGAAACGTGGCGGTATCGAAAGGCAGCAGAGCGGCGCGGAGGAGTTCCTGACGCTTGAGTTCGCCGGCCGGGCTCGTCTGCATGTGCCCGCGACGAAGATCGACCTGGTGCAGAAGTACATCGGCGGGTTCCACGGCAAGCCGTCGCTCTCGACGCTCGGCGGGAAGAAGTGGAAGCACCAGACACAGGCGGTCGCCGACTCGGTGCGAAATCTCGCAGCGGACATGCTGCGTATCCAGGCGGCGCGCGAACACATGCCCGGTATGAAATACCCCGAGGACACCACGTGGCAGAAGGAGTTCGAGGCGGAGTTTCCGTATGAGGAGACCGACGACCAGCTCGCTGCCGCGGTCGAGGTCAAGAGGGACATGGTGACCGGTCGGCCGATGGACAGGCTCTTGTGCGGCGATGTCGGATACGGCAAGACCGAGGTCGCCATTCGTGCTGCGTTCAAGGCGGTCGAGCACGGCAAACAGGTGGCGATCCTCGTTCCCACAACCGTCCTCGCCGAACAGCATGAGCGGACGTTCAAGTCGCGCATGGCGGACTACCCGTTCCGCATCGAGTCGCTCAGCCGATTCAAGACCGCCAAGGAGCAGAAGCTGACGCTTGAGTCACTCGCAGCCGGTCAGATCGACATCATCATCGGCACGCACCGCCTGTTCAGCGGCGATGTGCGCTTCGCCGACCTCGGCCTCATCGTCGTCGATGAAGAGCAACGGTTCGGTGTGGAACACAAGCAGCACCTGCTTTCGATGCGCCTGACCTGCGATGTGCTGACGATGAGCGCCACGCCGATCCCTCGCACGCTGCACATGTCGATGCTCGGCCTGCGGGATATCAGCTCGTTGACCACCGCGCCGCTCGATCGTCGGGCGGTCGTCACCGAGGTGATCCCATACAACGAGCGGCGCATCAAAGCTGCGATCGAGCGAGAACTGGCGCGCGAAGGGCAGGTCTTCTTCGTCCACAACCGCGTGTACAACATCAAATCCGTCGCGGACACCATCCGCCAACTCGTTCCGAATGCGCGCGTCGTCGTCGGGCACGGTCAGATGGGCTCGCGGGAGTTGGAGAGCGTGATGCTCCGCTTCATGCGTCGGGAGGTGGACATCCTGGTCTGCACAACGATCATCGAATCAGGCATCGACATCCCGACGGCGAACACGATGCTGATCAACCGCGCGGACATGTTCGGCTTAGCTGACCTGCATCAGCTTCGCGGAAGAGTGGGACGGTACAAGCATCGCGCGTACTGCTACCTGCTGCTGCCGCAGGACGGACCGGTGACGGAGAAGTCGCTGCGCAGGCTCAAGGCGATCGAAGAGTTCTCGATGCTCGGCGCCGGGTTCAAGATCGCCATGCGCGACCTTGAGATCCGCGGCGCGGGCAATCTGCTCGGCCCGGAACAGTCCGGCCACATCGCGGCGGTCGGGTATGAGATGTATTGCAGACTGCTCGACGAGGCGGTGAAGGATCTGAAGAACCAGCGCACGAGCACGGTGGTCGATACAAACATTGAGATCGGCGTGGTCGGGAGCCTACCCAAGGCGTACATCCCGTCCGATCTGCGGCGCATGCAGGCGTACCGGCGAATCAGTCAGGCTGAGTCCCTGGCGCAGCTTCAGAAGGTCGAGCGCGATCTGACGGATGCGTACGGCGAGCCGCCGAAGCGCGGCGAAGCGCTACTGCGGCTTGCCGAACTACGCATCATCGCGACCGAGCTGGGCATTCGCTCGATTCGTGTATACGAACGTGATGTGATCTTCAAGATGCCCCAGCCGGATGATGTCGTGGAGCGGATACAACGTGCGAAGGGTCGTGTGTCGGTTCTGCCTTCGGAGAAGAGCGAGGGTCTGTGGGATGTGTACTACCGTCCGCCGGAGAACTACCTCGAGCCTGCAACGCTGCTGACGGTATTGCGTCAACGGCTCGCTTCGACAGGTGAGGCGCCGGCGGCCGTCCCCCGGGATGGAGTCGAGCCTTGCCGCGCATCCTCCTGATCTTCTCCGAGCAGTCGTCAAGCGTCGCACATGCCGATGTTGGCACGGGACGCTACTTGGGGCGCTCGTAGAAGAAGCGAAGCATCATCGGCAGACGGCGACGCCAAGCGGCTTCGTTGTGCATCGCGTCTTTGTCGATCACGAGCATGAACCGTTTCGCCTTGGGCTTAAGCAGGCGTGCTGCCTCCTTCACCTGACGTACATAATCCTCGGGAAAGACACTGCCCTCTGCTGTGCCGCAATCAAGCCAGACGACCGGCGAGATCGTCTCGGCGTTTCTGATCGGTGCGAAGTCGTCATCCTCGAACGGAAAGAGCGCCGGACTCATCACGCCGACGCGGCTGAAGACATCCGGCCGAGTGATGCCCGCATGGAGCGAGATCAGTCCACCCATTGACGAACCGGCGATCGCGGTGTGCGCCCGGCCGGGCAACGTCCGGTACGTTTCGTCGATCATCGGCTTGACGGTGTCAATGAGAAAAGCGAGGTACGCATCGCCGCGCGGCGTGCCGGTTGTGCGCCACGATGCCGGGATGGCGTAGGGCGAGTACTCAAGTACGCGGTCCGCGCCGTGGTTCGCTATGCCGACGACAATGATCGGGTCGATGTGTCCCGCCTGAACAAGACGCGTGACGGTTTCATCGACTTCCCATTCACCTGCAAAGCTCACGGCGTTGTCGAAGAGGTTCTGCCCATCGTGCATGTACAGCACGGGGTAACGCTGCTTGGCGCGCTCGGCGTCATCGTATCCGGGTGGCAGGAAGACGAAGATGTCGCGCTTGTTGTCGAGTTGCGGCGAATGTACCGCTCGGTGTGTACGCAGGTCGCCGACGACTGTCGACGGACGCGGCGGAATGCTCGTGCGCTGATCGGCCCACAGCTCGATCGTCAGCGAGACAGCCTCCTCGCCGGGCGTCAGCACATGGTTGGGCACATCGCGCCCATTCGCTGCGACCTCGACCGTATCCCAACTCCCTCGCGTGATCTTGTACTCGATTGATTCTACCACGGTGATGTCGATGCGCCATGTGTGCTCATCGAGGCGATCAAGGATGCACTCGGCATCCGCTGGATTCCAGCCGTTCGTCTCGGATGCGAAGTACAAACGCTCAGCCGCATCGACCGGCGCAGCCGTGGTCACGGTCAGGCGCACGACATCGGTCGGCTCACTATGCGGGGCGGCGTCCTGCGCGGGCGCGGCGGTGGCTGTGGCAACAGCGACAAGGACGAACGGAGCGACGATGTGTTGCAGGCTCATCAGCGCATCGTACACGACACGCCCCACCGCGCCGTTTGAGACGAACGCATCCGGCCGTCAGAAGTTGCGCCACAGCACGCGGACGCGCTCCTCGAAGTCCGGCTCGACCCAGTAGACCTGCACGACGGATGCGATGTTCTCGACATGGGCGTCAAAGAACGCGACGTTGCACGAGTCGGCCGGGTGGCGGTTCGAGAGCTTGTTCGACTCACCGGGCTGCGCCGGGTGCGGCGACCATGCGCTCGGCTCCATCACGAAGACGCTGTTGTCCAGGCGTGATTCCTCATCCTCTTCGATGATGTCGGCGCAGGCGGCCGGCGTGATGAGGCGATCGACGGCAAGGAAGCGAAGCCGATGCGATTCGGTCAGGCCGCCGACCGTCACGAAGACCTCCTTGTCGTGCTCGATGTAGTCATCGGGCTTCCACTCCGACTGACGGTTGAACCAGACTCGACTGAACGTCGCGCCAACGGCTTGTTCATCCTCATCGGGCGTGAGGAAGTGGCCGAATCGGCCGTGTGGCGGATCATTTTGGCCGACCTCGGCGTAGCGAATCAGCGGGTCCGCGGGGCAGGTGAAGACTTTGGGATCGCCGACGTACTTGTTGAAGAAGCCGTTCATGAGCGCCATCTGCCCGCCGCCCACAGGCGCCATGTCGCTGTCGAACAGGCCGACCTCGGTGACCCAGCCGTTGTGCAGGCCGCCGGAGAACGCGCTCAGCCCCAGACCGGGCATCACGCCGTGGTCCGCGATATAGACCTGATGGGCGGTGGCGTACTGCCGGAGATGCCCTTTGCATTGGGCGTTCTCACCCTGGCCCTTGGCCTTGCCGAGCGCTGGAAGGATGATCCCGATGAGCAGTGCGATGACCGCGATGACAACGAGGAGCTCGATGAGCGTGAACGCGCGCCGATTCGGAGGGTTGCTATGCGTTGCCTGCATGTTCCATCTCCCTTGTATGTTGAAGCATGTAGATATGTTGATAAGCGGCACATCAAGTGATCTTGATATGCCGCTCATGCCCGTGCGTGGGTTGTGTCGCATCATGTGCCCGCACCCGAACGACTGTTCGCGGGATGCGACGTGTCGGATGCCATGCTCTGTGATGATGGCGTGTTTTGGCGAGGAGCAGGCTGTGGCGCGCGCAAGAAAAACGCGGGTCGTCGCGTTTGTGACGGCCCGCGTGTGTGAACGGTGTGCGCTGCCGGTCGTTACGGGCCGGGGTCTTCCTCGTCATCAACGAGGTCGTTGAACTGCCACCAGAGGATCAGCACCCGCCTGGCGAACTCAGGCTCCGCCCAGTACTTCTGCGTGATGTTGGGGATATTCGTGACGTGGCCGTCGTGGTAGGCGAGGTTGCCCGAGTCGCCGGGATGGCGATTGGCGATGCGGTTGGACTGGCCCGGCTGAGCAGGGTGATTACCCCATGCGTGCTGCTCCGCGACGAAGACGCTGTTGTCGAGGTGGGACCACTCATCTTCCTCAACAAGGTCGCAGCTCTCCGAGGGGGAGATGAGCCGATCAGGGTAGAGGAATGTGAGCGGCTGGCTTTCCGTCAGCCCGCCGATCGTCACGAAGACCTTGTGGTAACGATCGAAGTAGTCCGGCGGCCGCTGCGCGCCCCTGTTGAACCACAGACGTGTGTACGTCGCGCCAGCGGCCTGGGGATCTTCATCGGGCATGAGGAAGTGGCCGAACCTGCCACCGCTCACATCCTCCGCTCCGGTGTCTTCGTAGCGGATGTGCGGGTCGCCGGGGCAGGTGAAGACCTCGGGATCACCGAGGTACTTGTCGAAGAAACCGTTCATGAGTTTGATCTGCCAGGGCTCGGCGGGACCGGCATCGCTGTCGAAGAGACCCACCTCGGTCACCCACCGGTTGTCGAAGCCTCCGCCATCGCCCTTACCCAAGCCGGGCAGGCAGCCGTAGTCGGTGACGTAGATCTGATGCGCGGTGGCGTACTGCTTGAGGTGGCCCTGACACTGTGCGCTCTGGCCCTGGCTCCTGGCCTTGCCCAGCGCAGGGAGCAGAATCCCGATCAAAAGCGCGATCACTGCGATCACGACGAGCAGTTCGATCAGGGTGAAGCCCCGCGATTGCTGTGGTCTGATGCGATTCTGTCTCACAGGCGGTCTCCTTGTACGGTGCGTCCGGCTGAACACGTCATGGTATCGTTGAATCCCACCTCTCACCGGCGCGGATGATCAACCCGTCCCAAGTGATGGGAACCCATCGCGGCCTCACAGGCCGGTGACGCTCGTCAGCCTGCGGGCGGAAGCTCCATCATGTCATAGGATGCCACAGAATTGGGAGCAATGCCAGCGCTTTCTCGGACGCATTCGCCGATAGGCCCGTCAGCGAACCGTTCAGCATGCGGTCGGGCAGGGGACGCGCAGCGAGGTGACGACGGAATTGCGAACGCGGGCCGCCACATGTTGTGACGGCCCGCGTATGAGTTTCGACGCCTGCTGGTGCGGCGCTTATGGATCATCCACGAGTTCGACGAAGTCCCACCACATGACCTGAACGCGCGTCTTGTAGTCTTCCTCCGTCCAGTACTTCTGCATGATGTTGGGGATGTTCGTCACATGCCCATCGTGGTACGCGATGTTGCCCGACCCGGCGGGATGGCGAATGGCGATGCGGTTGGACTCGCCGGGGTCGGCCGGGTGCGGGACATATGCGTGCACACCTGGAACGAAGACACTGTTGTCGATGCGAGAGACCTCATCCTCCTCGACAATATCCGCGGATTCAGATGGTGAGATGAGTCGGTCCGGATACAGGAAGGTCAGTGCTCTCGCCTCGGTCATGCCGCCGATCGTGACGAAGACCTTCTTGTCAAGGTCGTAGTAATCTGGAGGCCGCTGGTCGACCCCAGGTGGGTTGAACCACACCCGCGTGAACGTGGCGCCGGCTGACTGCTCATCCTCATCCGGCATGAGGAAGTTGCCGAATCGGCCACCATCTGGGTCCTCTCCGCCGGTATCGGTGTAGCGGATCAGCGGGTCGGCGGGACAGGTGAAGACATTCGCATCGCCGAGGTACTTGTCAAAGAAGCCGTTCATGAGCTTTGCTTGGCTCGCGGACACGCCTGCCGCTTCGCTGTCGAAGAGCCCCACCTCGGTGACCCATGCATTCCGAGCGTCGCCGCTGGCTGAGCTGGAGTCGCCACCCTTGCCCAGTCCGGGCATGCAGCTATGGTCGGTGATGTAGATCTGGTGCGCGGTGGCGTACTGCTTGAGGTGGCCCTGGCACTGCGCGCTCTGGCCTTGGCTTCTGGCCTTGCCCAGCGCCGGGAGCAGAATCCCGATCAAAAGCGCGATCACTGCGATCACGACGAGCAGTTCAATCAGGGTAAAGCCCCGCGATCGCCGTGGCCTGATGTGGCTCAGTCTCACAGAGAGTCTCCTTGTACGATGCGTATCAGCCGAACGCGGCATGGTATCGTCAAATCCCACATCTCACCAGCGCGGATGGCCACGCGGTCGCGAGTGATGGAAACCCAACGCGGCCTCACAGGCCGGTGACGCTCTTCGGCCCGCAGGCGAAAGCTCCAGCATGTCGTCGGATGCCTCAGGATTGGGGGCAATGCCAGCACTTTCTCGGACGTATTCGCAGACAGACCCGTCAGCGAGCCATTCAGCGTGCGGTCGGGCATGGGGATGCGCGGTGAGGTGACAGGGGAATTGCGAACGCGGGCCGCCACACATTGTGGCGACCCGCGTATGTGAGCGGTGCGTGCTGCCGGCTGTTACGGGTTGGGATCGTCTTCCTCGACGAGTTCTCTGAACTGCCACCAGAAGATCAGAACTCGGCGAGCGTACTCCTCTTCCGTCCAGTACTTCTGCATGATGTTGGGGATGTTGGTCACATGCCCATCGTGATACGCGATGTTGCCCGACCCGGCGGGGTGGCGGATGGCGATCCGGTTGGATTCGCCGGGCTCGGCCGGGTGCGGGTCGAATGCGTGGTCAGCCGGGACGAAGACGCTGTTGTCGATGCGGGAGACCTCATCCTCCTCCACAATGTCTGCGGACTCGGATGGCGAGATGAGCCGATCCGGATACAGGAAGATCAGACTCTTCGCCTCGGTTATGCCGCCGATCGTGACAAACACCTTCTTGGCCAAGTCGTAGTAGTCCGGCGGCCGGTCGTCGCCCGGGTTGAACCACACGCGTGTGAACGTGGCGCCGGATGACTGCTCATCCTCATCCGGCATGAGGAAGTTGCCGTATCGGCCGCCGAAATCATTCTCACCGCCGGTCTCGGTGTAGCGAATCAGCGGGTCCGCGGGACAGGAGAAGACATCCGCATCACCGAGGTACTTGTCGAAAAAACCGTTCATGAGTTTCATCTGCGAGGGTTCGACCCCTGCAACATCGCTGTCGAAGAGACCCACCTCGGTGACCCACCTGTTGCTGAGTCCCCCGGTGTCGCCCTTGCCTAGGCCGGGCATGCAGCCGTGGTCGGTGATGTAGATCTGGTGTGCCGTGGCGTACTGCTTGAGGTGGCCCTGGCACTGCGCGCTCTGGCCCTGGCTCCTGGCCTTGCCCAGCGCTGGGAGCAGAATCCCGATGAGCAGCGCGATCACTGCGATGACGACGAGCAGTTCGATGAGCGTGAACCCCTGCAGGTGTCGTGGTCTGATGCGGTTCCGTCTCACAGGTGGTCTCCTTGTACGGTGCGTCCAGTTGAACACGTCATGGTATCGTCGAATCCCACCTCTCGCCGGTGCTGCGGATGATCAACCGGTCGTGGGTGATGGGAACCCAGTGCAACCTTACAGGCCGGTGACGCTCTTCGGCCCGCAGGCGGAAGCTCCAGCATGTCGTAGGATGCCTCAGGATTGGGGACAATGCCAGCACTTTCTCGGACACATTTGCCGACACGCCCGTCAGCGATCCGCTCAGCGTGCGATCGGGCAGGGAACGCGAGGCGAGGTGACAAGGGAAAATGCGAACGCGGGCCGCCACGCATTGTGACGGCCCGCGTATGTGAACAGTGCGTATTGCCCGTCGTTACGGGCCGGGGTCTTCTTCGTCCTCGACCAGTTCTCTGAACTGCCACCAGAGGATCTGGACTCGGCGAGCGTACTCCTCCTCCGTCCAGTACTTCTGCATCATGTTGGCGATGTTCGTCACATGCCCATCGTGATACGCGATGTTGCCCGACCCTGCGGGATGGCGAATGGCGATGCGGTTGGACGTGCCGGGGTCGGCTGGATGCGGGACGTATGCGTGCTCACCCGGGACGAAGAGGCTGTTGTCGATGCGGGAGACTTCATCCTCCTCAACAATGTCCGCGCTTTCGGATGGTGAGATGAGCCGATCCGGATACATGAACAACAGGCTTCTCGCCTCGGTTATCCCGCCAATGGTGACGAACACTTTCTTTTTGAGGTCGTAGTAGTCCGGCGGCCGATCATCGCCCGAACCCCCGGACCCGGCCGGATTGAACCACACGCGTGTGAACGTGGCGCCGGCTGACCGCTCATCCTCATCCGGCATGAGGAAGTTGCCGTATCGGCCGCCCCAATCATCCTCACTACCGGTGTCGGTGTAGCGAATCTTCGGGTCGGCGGGGCAGGAGAAGACCTCCGCATCGCCGAGGTACTTGTCGAAGAAACCGTTCATGAGCTTGATCTGCCCGGGCTCGACTGGCGCAGCATCGCTGTAGAAGAGACCCACCTCGGTGTTCCACCTGTTCCCATCGCCTCCCCCAGCGTCGCCCTTGCCCAAACCGGGCAGGCAACCGTGGTCGGTGATGTAGATCTGATGCGCGGTGGCGTACTGCTTCAGGTGGCCCTGGCACTGCGCGCTCTGGCCCTGGCTTCGGGCCTTGCCCAGCGCCGGGAGCAGAATCCCGATGAGCAGCGCAATCACTGCGATCACGACGAGCAGTTCGATCAGGGTGAAGCCCTGGCGTAATGATCTCTTCATGGTCCGGTATCTCCTTGCAATAGGAAGGGCGCACACCTCTCAACGGGGACAGCACAACCCTATGTCCTCTTCGCCCGTTTGCCGGATGCGGTTCCAGCAATCAGGCGATGCCTGCCGCGTTCCCGGCGGAACTCCGCCCGGTGTGCAGCAGCAGCATTGTAGTACGCAAGCATGCCTGACACGCCGCCTCGGGCCAGGCCTTTTTCGTGAATCAGTGGAGTTGTGCAGCGAGGGCTTGTTGTGATTGGGTTCTGTTTGGCATACACATTCACCTGCGTCGATCGATCCGCAGCGCTACCGCTCGCAGTCCAGCACGATCTTGATCCCCTCACCCGATTGCATCAGCGCGAAGCCCCGGGCGAACTCCTCGAACGGCAGCTCGTGCGTGATGATGGCGTCGAGTTCGAGTCGGCCGGAGAGAAGCAGTTCCTGCATCTGGTACCACGTTTGGAACATCCGCCGACCGTTGACGCCGATGATCGTCGCCGCCTTGAAGATGACCTCGTTGGCGAGGTCGAACTCGATGGGTCGGCCGGGCAGGCCGAGCAGCGCAGCCCGTCCGCCTGGTCGAAGCGATGCGAACCCCTGGTGGATGCCCGCAGCGATGCCTGACATTTCGAGCAGGACGTCGACGCCCTCGCCTCGCGTCGTCTCCTTCACCTGCTGTATCCACGCGTCATCCCTGGCGTCGAAAGCCTCGACGGCGCCGAGCTGCCTTGCCAGGTCCAGTCGGCGTGTGTTGACATCGGTGACAAAGATGCGCGTCGCCCCCGCCGCCTTGGCGACGGTGACAGCCATCAGCCCGATGATCCCCACGCCCGTGATCAGAACCGTCTTGCCTGACACATCGCCCATCATCACCGTATGCACCGCGTTGCCGAGCGGGTCGAAGACCGCTGCGATCTTGTCGGGGATCGACGGATGGACCGGCCAGACGTTGCGGGCGGGCAGGCTCAGGTAGTCGGCAAAGCACCCGTCGCGGTCGATGCCGATGATGCTGACGTTCGTGCAGATGTGCATGTTGCCGGTTCGGCAGAGCGAGCACTGTCCGCATCCGATGTGTCCTTCACCACTGACGCGATCGCCGACCGCGATTCCCTGGACCTCATCGCCGACTTCTTCGACGATGCCGACGAACTCGTGGCCGATCACCGTACCGATCGGGACACGGCCCGACGCCCATTCATCCCACTCCCAGATGTGTCGGTCGGTGCCGCAGATTCCCGTCTTGTGGATCTTGATAAGCACATCGTTGTGGCCGATCGTCGGCACGGGACGATCGGTAAAAAGCTCCATTCCCTCAGCATCGTGGGACTTGACAAGGCATCGCATGGGCGGATCCCTGGAAAGGTGTGGGTGCGGAAAAGGCTGCCGACGACAGCGGAGCGTAGTTTAGCATTTCGCGCCATGGGCACTGCGATCTGTACGCGCCGTGGGAGGAGGACGAAGAGGCGCGCGAAGTTCCGCCTATCGGACGAGTGGGGCTTACCTAAGCGAACTGACCGGCCGATGGATGGTGTGCTGGGACCACTGTCCCGGCTGGCGTCTGTGCGCCGTGCCCGGGCGGGCTTGGCCGGATGGATCGACGTGCGTTTCGAGAGGATGGACAAGCGTGAGCAGATCCGTGCTTCCCTGGCGGTGGATACTTCCCGCAGCGATCATCGTGGTCGGGGCGGCGGCGGCGGGGTTGCTGCTGCGAGGCGATCCGGCGCCGCAGGCAAGAGCTGCGGGCGATGCGGGACGCGTCGTGCGATACGTCGTTGCCGAGCGCCGGAACGTGCGCGCCGAGCTGCGCGGGTACGGCAACGTCAAGCCGGCGAGGACGTGGACAGCCGTGGCGCAGGTCGTGGGCAAGGTCACGTACAAGCACACTGAGCTTGAGCCGGGTCAGCCGGTTCTCGCGGGCACGGTGCTGCTGCGCATTGACCGGCACGAGTATGAACTGACGCTCAAGCAGTACGAGGCGACGCACGCCCAGGCTGAACAAGCAGTCGCGCAGCTTCAGCAGGAGCAGCGGAACCTGGAGCGCAACCGGGCGATCATTGAGGAACAGCTCCAGATCGCGGAGGCTGAACTTCAACGCGCGCGCGAAGCGTTCGACAGACAGGCGGCAAATCGCAACGATGTTGACGCCCGGGAGCAGCAGGTGCTTTCCCATCGTGCGGAACTCGCTACGACGCAGAACGCGCTGGATCTGCTCCCCGCGCGCAGCGCGGAGCAGCAGGCGGTGCTCGAAGCCGCCGTTGCCGCAATCGACAAGGCGAAACTCGACATCGACCGCTGCACCGTGACGGCTCCGTTCACCGGGCGAGTCCGCACCGTTGATGTCGAGGAAGGCCAAAACATCCGCCTCGGCGATGAAATGGTCGAGCTGTTCGGCGTGGATCAGGCGGAGCTGCACTGCCAGGTTTCGCTCGATGATTTGAAATACTGGTTGCCTGAAGAACTGCTCTCACCGCTCGAAACGGGCATGCTCGGTCAACCTTGGACGACGGCCGGCGGACCGATTCAAGGCGAGGTGGTTCTCGCGACGACCGATCGTGACATCCGTTGGGCGGGTGAGTTGGATCGGTTCCTCGGCGAGTTGGACCCCTTCACGCGCATGCTGACGGTCGTGATCCGCGTCGATAATCCGTATGCGAACCTCGGTCGTGCGGATCGGCCTCCGCTCGTCGAGGGGATGTTCTGTGAAGGCGTCCTGCGAGGTCGGCTGCACGAACAGGTCTTCCCGATTCCCAATCGGGCGATGCACGACGGGCATGTGTATCTGATCAACGCCGTCGGCGAGCTTGAGATTCGGCCCGTCGGTGTGCGATTCACTCAGGGCAACGTGGCCATCGTCGATGAAGGGCTTGTCGACGGCGACCGTGTGGTGACGACCGATCTCTTCCCCGCGATCGCAGGCATGAAACTGCGCGGCGAGCGCGATGACAGCCCGGTGATCGCCGAGGTGCAGCCGTGATCCGCTATCTCGCTGCCCATCGAACGGCTGCGACACTGCTGATGCTCGCCATTGTGCTGCTCGGCGTGCATGGCGTGCGCCAAATGCGCCGTGAGACCTTCCCGGACTTCTCATCGGACATCGTGGCGACGGACCTGTCCTACCCCGGCGCAGCGGCGGCCGAGATCGAGCAGAACATCGTCTTCAAGATCGAAGACGCGGTCGATGGGATCGACGGCATCGAAGAGATCACATCCGTCGCGCGCGATGGCTTCTGCACCGTCCGCGCCAAGGTGCTCGACGGCTACGACGCACGCTCCGTCCAGCTTGATATCCAGAACGAGATCGACCGGATCGATACGTTCCCGGCTGACGCGAATGATCCGATCGTCTACGAACTCAAGCAGCCCGACCGTGTGCTGAGCTTGGCGATCCACGGTGACGTGCCGCCGCAGCAGCTTGAGATTATCGCTGAACGTGTAAAGGACCGTCTCGTCGCGTCGCCTGTAATCTCGCTCGCGGAGGTGACGGGGTTCAGCGAGCATCAGGTCCGCGTAGAGTTGCGCCACGAAGCGCTGATGCAGTGGGGATTGTCGACACGGGACATCGCTGAGGCCATCGCAGCGGGCAGTGTGGACATGCCGGTCGGGTCAGTGCGGAGCATCGCCGGCAAGACGACGATTCGCGTGACCGATCAGAGCAGGTGCGCTGACGACTTCCGCAACATCGTCGTTGTGACATCGCCGCGCGGCGGGCTGATTCGCCTCGGCGATGTGGCGGCCGTGACGGATACATACGACGAGTCGGACCGCTACGTGCGCTTCGATAGGCAACGCGCCGCAGTGATCCACGTGAACGCAACGGAGACGGAGGACTCGCTGCGCATCGCTGCGGAAGTCGAGCGGATCATGGCCGATCTGCACGCTGAGGGTGTGATTCCACGCGGGATCGAGGCGGCGACGTGGGGCAACCTCGCCGAGGCGGTCGAGAGTCGGCTTGATCTGCTCATCGACAACGGCATGATCGGGTTTGTGCTTGTGCTGCTCACACTGGCGCTCTTCCTGAACATCCGTGTGGCGTTCTGGGTCGCGATGGGGATTCCCGTGTCGTTCCTCGGCACGATCTTCGCCATGCACCTGCTCGGCCACACGCTGAACATGATTACCATGTTCTCGCTCGTCCTTGCCCTGGGCATCATCGTTGACGACGCGATCGTCCTCAGCGAAAACATCTACGTGCGTTACCGCAACGGCGACAGCGCGCTCAAAGCGGTTGTGCTCGGCGTGCGCGATGTATGGGTCGGCGTGACGGCGTCGATGCTCACAACCGTCGCTGCGTTTCTACCACTGCTCTTTATGACCGGCGACATCGGCAAGACGTTGTGCGTGATGCCGATCGGCGTGCTCATCGCGCTGACGATCTCGCTCTTTGAGGGGTTCTTCATCCTTCCGAACCATCTGCGACATTCGCTCAACGGTGTGGATGTGGATCGGCCGACGCGCGTGCGAGCAGCGCTGGATGGGCTGCTGGATGGCGTCGTGCAACGGTATTACAAACCCACACTTCGCGCTGCCCTGCGTCATCGGTATGCATCCATCGCGGGCGCTTTCACGCTCTTTCTCGTGAGCGCCGCATACGTCGCATCGGGCAGGCTCGAGTTCACACCTTTCCCCAAGCTCGATGGAAACGTCATTCAGGCGGAGGTGATCCTCCCAGCCGGGACGCACATCTCCGTTGCCGAGAAGGTCGCGGATCGGCTGGAAGAGGGGCTGGTCGCCATCAGCCGGGACCCGAGTTTTCGCCAAGATGACGGCAAGGGCGTGATCGAGCACGTCATGGTCCAGTTCGGAAGCATCCCCAGCGCGGGCGTCGGAGCCGTCGAAGCGGATGAAACCGGGTCGCACGTCCTCACCGTCATCGCCGAACTGCGCAAGTCCGAAGACCGCAACCACACGGCTGACCAGATCATCAGCGCATGGCGTAGCTTCACAATCGACATACCCGAAATCGTCAGTATTCGATACAAACAGCAGCAGATCAACCCCGGCGGCCAACCCGTCGAGATCGAACTGTCGGGAACGGATCTGGATCAACTCAAGGAAGCCGCGTTCGCGCTGCGCAATCACCTCGCGAACATTCCGGGCTTGTCGGATGCCGATGACAACCTCCGCATCGGTGCGACCGAAGCAAAGGTGCGCCTGCGCGATGCAGCCCGACCGCTCGGCTTGACGAGCCTCGGCGTCGCGTCGCAGCTCCGCGCTGCGTTCCACGGCGAGACGGCGCAGGAATTCCAGCGAGGGCGCGACACGGTCGAGGTGCGCGTTCTGTTCGACGACCGCGACCGCGCAAGTGATACGGATCTTCGCGGTTTTCGTGTCGTTCTGCCCAACGGCAAGCTCATTCCGCTCAGCGAGGTCGCGGACATCGAGACGACGCGCGGCTACGCGCAGATCCACCGCAAGGACCGCCGCCGCACGGTGACGGTGACGGCGCAACTTGACGAAGAGCTCAACAACGCGGCGAAGATCGCTGCCGACCTGCGCGCTGAGTTCCTTCCGCAACTCGAAGCGAACTTCCACATCAACGCGCGCGTGGCTGGTCAGACGGCTGAGGCTGAGCAAACGGCCAAGTCGATCGAACTTGGCTTCCTCGCTGGGATCGCGATCATCTACTTCCTGCTCGCATGGGTGTTCTCAAGCTACGCCATGCCGCTCATCGTGATGGCGGCGATTCCGCTCGGGTTCATCGGCGCGGTGTTCGGCCACGTCATCATGGGCTTCGACCTGACCATGCCTTCGCTCGTCGGTTTCGTCAGCCTGTCGGGCATCGTCATCAACGACTCGGTGATTCTGCTGCAAACGCTGCGCAAACGCGAGCGGGAGGGGGCGTCGGTCTTCGACGCGGCGCACGGGGCGGGTGTGAGCCGATTCCGCGCGGTGACACTGACGAGCATCACAACCATCGCCGGGCTTCTTCCCATGCTGCTCGAAACCAGCCTGCAGGCGCAGTTCCTCATCCCCGTCGCGATCAGCGTGTCGTTCGGCCTGGTGCTGGTGACGGTCGTCGTCCTGCTGCTCATGCCTTGCATGTACATGGCGCTGCTGGATGTGCAGCGTTTCCTGGGGATTGAACGAATCGCCGTTGAGTCGGAAGCCGTCATCGGTGAGGTCGGCGCCGCGGATGATCAGCGAGACACAACGGCGGCGGCATAGCGCGAAGCGCCGACTCCCCTACTCACGCGAGATCGGCAACGGATCGTCAGCTCGGCCCTGCGACCAATCGCGCACGCGAGGCCAGACCACATCCGTCAGCAGAATCTTCCCGCACGCCGCGATGGGGATCGCAAGCAACATGCCGTACACGCCCATGATCGTTCCGCCCGCGAGGACGGCGACGAGCAGCGTCACAGGGTCGAGGTTCGTCGCCTTGCCCTGGATCAATGGGATCAGCACGTACCCCTCGACGAACTGTACGATCGCGAACACAACGACCGGCCAAATCAGCAGCCAGTAGTTCACGCCGTCCTCAGCGTCGCCCGCCAGCTTGAACCAGAGCATGCCCACCGCCAGAGGCACGCCCACGCTGCCCAGGTACGGCACCAAGCTGAACACGCCGGTCAAAAGCCCGAGCAGCAGCCAGTACGGCACGCCGCAGATCCACCAGCCGACGGCGAACATCAGCCCCATCAACGCACAGATCACAAGCCTGCCGCGGACGAACCCGGAGACCGCCTGATCCATCTTCGCGATCAAAGGCAGAACCGTCTCGCACTTGGCTTCGGGGATCAGGCTTCGGCCGAACTTCGTGATGCTCTCGTACCACGCGGCGAAGAAGTAGTAGTAGAACGGGATCAGAAAGAGCATGAACAGGAAGTACACGGTGGAAGCGACGACGCCGCCCACGAAGCGGATGGCATCGCCCGATGTTGCGAAGGCGGGCGCTGCGATCGAGCCGGCGTTGCCTTGCAGCCACTCTTGCGCGCGATCGAGGATTCGTTGCAGCGACGCCGTTTCCTCCCCGATGCCCGTCTCTTGAAGCGACGTGCTGACGCGCTCGATGTACTGCGGCGCGTGGTCGATGAGCCGAATGGCCTGCCCGACGACGAGGGGGACGACGATGAGAATCGCTGCCCCTGCGATCAGCACCGTCACGCCCAGCAGGATCAGGATGCATCGTTGCCGCGACCAGTTCCACCGCCGCGTCGCCAACTCGATGATCGGCTCGGTGAGGTACGCAAGCGCGAGCGCGATCAAGAGCGGCACGGTGATCGGTGAGAGCCAGTAGCCGAGCAGGATGATGAAGACGACCACAGCGAGGACGAGCAGATCCCGCAAAGGCTGGATCTGCCAGAGATGCACCGTGCGCCAGTCAGCACCGGGTTGCTGCTTATCCGAAGGCTCAGCCATGGGCACACCGTACCGCAAAGCGCACCCAAGCTCCAACGGATCAGCAGCGAAGCGCTGACCGCTGACCTGTCAACACGCGCCCGCATCCCCAAAAGCTGCGGGAACTCGTTCCTGCAGGAACCCACCACCCCCATACCCGCACGACGCACATCCTCCGGATCCCGTCCACAGCTTCTGACAATGCCGCACGAAGCCCGGCATATTTGCTTGACGCAGAGCCGGATGCGCGCGATCCTCTCACAAGTGACTGGGCGGACTCTGGGCACCTGCTCGCCGGCCTGGGGCGTGGCGAGCGCATGCCGACAACTGAGGAAGGGACACACACATGACGCACCGACGGGGAACAACGGCCTGCGCAGCACTGGTGGTGCTGGTGGCTGCCTGCACCCATGCGGACATACGGCACGTGCCGGGCGACTACCCGACCATCCAAGAGGCGATTGATGCTGTCATCGAGGGCGATGAAGTCGTCGTCGCGCCGGGGACGTACTACGAGACAATCGAGCTTCCGGCCGTGCCATGCACAATCCGAAGTTCGGATGGACCGAGCGTGACCATCATCGATGCGCAGCAGGCGGGGAGAGTTGTCAACGGGCACTCAGAGACCGGTGGGCGCATCACACTGTGCGGCTTCACTATCACTAACGGTCTCGCCGACATCGGTGGCGGTCTCAGGTCCGAGGGGCGTCCGCTGACGATTGAGGAATGTATCTTCGAGCACAACAATGCTACATACCAAGGCGGCGGCGCATACATCAGGACCGTGATGGGGGACACGTATCTCACTCGCTGCCGCTTCGACAGCAATTGGGCAGAGATGGGTGGTGGCGGGCTGCGCACCCTGAGTAGTGCGAGTTTCAGTGTGGTACTGCGTGAGTGCACATTCACGGAGAACGTCACGTTGTCGAGCGGCGGTGCGATCCAGACACTAATACCCACGGTCCTGATCGACTGTGAATTCCTCGACAATGGTACCTTCTACTTCGGTGGCGCGGTCGATTTCGATAGCAGCTCCACGCATTCGCTGACCGTTAGCAACTGCAAGTTTGTCGGGAACTTCGCCAGTTATGGAGGTGCCATTTCAGCGTATCGAAGTGGGAACGTGGAGTTGCTGAACTGCCTGCTGATCGCCAATCTGGCGCAGCCGGGTGGTGCGATATTCCAGGAGGAGGCGGCGCTGCACGTGGCGAACACGACTTTTGTGGGCAATGAGGCGGCGGTGGGGAGCAGCGTGTATGGACTGGGTAGTACTGTCGCCATCATGAACAGTATCTTCTGGCCTGCCGACGGTCATGCCATCGTGTCAGCGCCAAGGGCCGACGTTCGATTCAGCAACATCCAGGGCGGCTATCCCGGTCCGGGCAACATCTCTGCCGACCCAATGTTCGTTGACCCGCTCGGACCTGATGGCTTTGCGGGCACGGAAGATGACGACTTGCGATTGCTGCCCGGCTCACCGTGCATCGACGCTGGCTGCAACTACGGCGTGCCGTTCGATGAGTTCGACCTGGATGGCGACGGCGACACGGCGGAGTTCCTGCCGCTGGACTTCGATGGCAACGCTCGTTTCCTGGATGACCCGGCAACGCCTGACACGGGTTGTGGTGCAACGGCTGTCGTGGATATGGGCGCATTCGAGTTCGGTGATGGCGATGTGGTCATGCCGTGCGTCGGCGACCTGGATGGGGATCGCATCGTGGGCCAGTCCGACCTTGGGCTGCTGCTCTCCGCGTATGGGTGGACAGCCGTGGGCGACCTGACCTGCGACGGCATAACGGATCAAGCCGACCTGGGCATTCTCCTGGCTGAGTACGGCCAAACGTGCGAGTGAGGGGCGACGGTCCCGGCGACTTTTTCGACGACTATTGCGAGGCGATGAACATGCGATACCTCACACTGCTACTTGCCGCGGCCGCATCGGTCCTGAGCGCCGCATCGGCCCACGCCGGCCTCGGCGACCAACTTGCCAAGCTGCTCGCCAGTGATGGCGCGGAGGGCGACTATTTCGGCTGCTCCGTTGCGATCAGCGGCACAACCGCCATCGTCGGGGCGGACGGGGACGACGACAACGGGCACTTCTCCGGTTCTGCCTACCTCCTCGACATCTCAGACCCTGCGAACCCCACGCAGATCGCCAAGCTGCTCGCCAGCGACGGCGCGGCGGTCGATGAGTTCGGCTTCTCCGTCGCAATCAGCGGCACGATCGCCATCGTCGGGGCGTACGGGGACGGCGACGATGGCGGCGGCGACGACTTCGGCTCGGCGTATCTCTTTGACCCGACCACAGGCCAGCAGATTGCCAAGCTGCTCGCCAGCGACCGCGCGGCGGGAGACCAGTTCGGCCGTTCCGTGGCGATCAGCGGCACCACCGCCATCATCGGGGCATGGCTGGACGACGACAACGGCGACAACTGCGGCTCGGCGTATCTCTTTGACACGACCACAGGCCAGCAGATTGCCAAGCTCCTCCCCAGCGACGGCGCGGCGGGGGACCGATTCGGCTGCTCGGTCGCGATAGACGGCACCACCGCCATCGTCGGAGCCATCAGGGACGACGACAACGGACTTGAGTCCGGCTCGGCGTACCTCTTCGATATTTCAGATCCTGCGAACCCCACGCAGACCGCGAAGCTCCTGCCGAGCGACGGTGCGGCGGGAGACGAGTTCGGCTACTCCGTTGCGATCAGCGGCACCACCGCCATCGTCGGGGCACTTCACGACATCAGCGACGATTCCGGCTCGGCACACCTCTTCGACACGACCACAGGCCAGCAGATCGCCAAGCTCCTCGCCAGCGACGGCGCGGAGGGTGACGACTTCGGCATCTCCGTCGCCATCAGCAGCACGACCGCCATCGTTGGGGCCTACAGCGACGAAGACAACGGCGACCTCTCCGGCTCCGCCTACGTCTTCGACATCTCAGATCCCGCGAATCCCGCTCAGGCCACCAAGCTCCTGCCCGGCGATGGCGCGGAAGGAGACCGATTCGGCATCTCCGTCGCGATCAGCGGCACGACCGCCATCGTCGGGGCAAACTTGGACGATGACAACGGCGACAACTCCGGCTCGGCGTACCTCTTCGACACAACCTCGCCGTGCCCTGGCGACCTCGATGGCGACAGAATCATCGATCAGCGCGACCTTGGCATTCTGCTCGCCTATTACGGTTGGGGTGACGGCGGGGACTGTGATGGCGACGGGGATACGGACCAGGCTGACTTGGGCATCCTGCTCGCCGTCTACGACACGCCGTGCCCGTGACGACGCGTCTGAATCATCGCGCCTTGGGCGGCGGCGATGAAGGGGACACAACTGTCAGGGATCTTCGTTCCGCCGAGCAGCCAGCCGACCCCCACGACTCCCACGACACGCACCATGCGCACCATCGCCAGCATCGCGGTTCGCTGCCGCACATCCTCGCCGATGCGCGCGCGATGCCGAGCAAGCCTCAAAATGTCGCTCAAAACCGACCGAAAACGTGCCAAAACTGATCGAAAACGCGCCGAAACTCGCCGAAACCGGCTGAAACTCGCCCAAAACTCTAGTCCGATAACACAAAACCGGGCGATCCGTGCGCACGGATTTGACGTGAGCGGCCACAATCGGGACCGAAGAACGCGCGATCACGGCGGCGAACGTGCGCACATGCAGGCGGGAATGATGCTGGGCGAAATGTGTCATACTGGGCGGCATGCCGGTGCATATCTCGGAAATGGAACTTCAGGATTGGATGGATCGCCTCGGCCCGCAGCTCCTCCGCCTGAGCACAGCCATCTGCCACGACTCGGTCGCGGCGGAGGATGTCGTTCAGGAGGCCTTCATCAAGCTGTGGCGCAAACCGCCCGACGGCGGGGCGCGAGCGATCCCCAGTTGGCTAAAGCGTGTGGTGACAAACGCCTCGATCAATGTGCTGCAACGAACAAGGCGGCCCGCCAAGCTGCCCGATGTCTCCTATGACCCCGCGCTACAGCATCAGGATCGAGTCGATCAACGGCTCGACCTGGCGGATGAGGTAGCCCGGATCACCCACGCGATGGACCGTATGCCCGAGGACAAACGGATCGTGATCGTCCTGCGCGTGCAGCATCAGATGAGCTACGCCCAGATCGCCGAGGCTATGGGCATTCCCGAGGGAACGGTGATGAGCAGGCTCAACCGGGCACGTAAACTACTGGCTGAACTGGTGGTTGAGCAGGATGCACAAAGCGGCCGGGCGGGGGATGAGAGTCTGCCCTTTCGGCCCACATTGGGACAGGAGCGATGAGTCGTGAGCAGTGACACGGACAAGTCAACCAAGCTCAGTTGCCCGGACGTCGAGGCGATGCTCAGCGGGATCATCGACGGTGAGTTGGAGCGCGACCTGCGCCATGCTGCGGAACTGCATCTGCTCGAGTGCGAGGCGTGTCGAGACATGGTGAACCGAGCGGAGCAGCTTGACGAACTGGTGACGGCAGCGGGCGAACGGCAGGGACCCGATGCGCTGCCCGATCGCGTGCGCTTCGGCGTGCTCAGTACGATCGAGCGAGAGAAGGCGCGGCGGATGCGGATTCCCGCAGTTGCGTGGTCGGGCTGGGCGGCAGCGGCGGCGCTGGCGCTGCTGGTGACCATCGGCTCGCTGACGGGCTGGTTCGGAGGACCGGAACCGAGCGAGCCTGGCGCACGACTCGTGCTCGCGGGATCGCAGCGCGATGCGTTCGCCGGGGTCCGCATGATCGCCCGAGTGCTCGGCGGCGAACTCACCGAAGCGGATTTCGATGCCCTCGTTCGTCAGCTCGCCGCGACCGCCACGGACGGGCAACCGAACATCGTCAGCCGACTACTGGGCGACGAAGGCCGGGCCGGGCTCCACAATCTGCTCCAAAACGAGAATCTGACGGACCTTCAACGGCAAGTTCTCCAGCAAGCGGAGCGTTTGGTTAACGAACTGGAACGCGGCGAGACGCCCGGCCAGCGGGACTGGGTGCAACTCAACGAGGGCCTCTCGCGGTTCCAACTGGGCTGAGAGATCGGCTACACCACATGGCCGACCGGCCCGGAGAGAGAGACGCACTTGCATCGGCGACGGTACATTTGACGGCTGGCAGCCGCGGCACGCCGGCCGGAGAAACGGGTGGAATGGTTCACACCAGCGATCTGACATGCGCAGCGACCGTGGATATGACCGACGCCGCATCGGTCGCCATCGGTCTGCCCCCGAGGCCCGCCGACCCGCTCGACCCTCTGCCCGATGAGCCGCTCGTCTCAATCGTGATCCCATGCCGAAACCCCGGCCGACGCCTCGATACCGCCCTGCGGTCCATCGCTGCTCAGACGTACGCACACATCGAGCACATCGTCGTGGATGCAGCTTCGACGGATGGCACGGTTGATCGGCTGCGAACCATGCGCCGCCCCGGCTACCACTGGATCAGCGAGCCGGATGACGGTCAAACGGATGCGATCCGCAAGGGTTTCGCACAGGCTCGCGGCCACATCCTCACCTGGCTCAATGCGGACGATGTGCTGCTCCCCCATGCGGCGCGGACGTGGGTTGAGCTTCTGCATCACGAATCACGCCCGGCACTGGCGTACGGTGGCTGCTTCGAGTGGTTCGAGCAAGTCGGCTGGATGGTCCCCGCTCCGTGGGTGCGCCCGCCGGACTACCACATCCTTCGCGACCGGACCGACTTCATCATGCAGCCGGCCGCTGCGTTTCGCGCTGATGCGCTTCACACGATCGGCGGGCTGGATCGGGAACTGCACTACGCGATGGATTGGGACCTCTGGCTGTCGCTCAGCGAGCGCTGGCCGGTCGCGTACGATCACAACGTCCTCGCAGCCAACCGCGTCCATGCTGACACCAAGACGGCCACGGGTGGCGCGGCGCGCATCCTGGAGATTCGCCGAATCGGTCGTCGGCACGGGCGCTCGCACCTCGCCCCAGCGAATCACCGCTACGGACTTGTTGCGCTCTCCGAACGGTCCGCAGCCGTCGCCTGGCTTCGAGGCGCGTACAAGCGAGCCCGCACGCGCCTCTCGCCAACCGCGGAATCAAGCGCCCTGGCGCGTGCATGCGTATCACAGATCACCGCCCTACCGCTCACCCAACCACGCACATTGTGGGTCATCAACCCGAGCGATGCGGACCGCCTCATCGTGCATCTGCAAGGCGACGTGCAGAACGGGTACACTGTCAGCGTGGATGGTGAACCGGCGGCGTTGATCGGAGTCGCCGGCCGACACATCGCCCAAGTGCCGAGGACAGCCTCGATCTGTCGGCGAGTGGATCTCCCGGCCAGCCCCGGCGTCGCCCTCCTGGGAATGACGCTTTCCACGGATGCGGAGCGACCATCGTGACGGCAATGAAGCCACATCCGATCTTCTCCATCATCATGCCGAGCCTGAATCAACGGCGCTTCATCGAGCGTGCGATCGACAGCGTGCTCGTTCATGACGATGTGGACCTCGAACTGATCGTCATGGACGGCGGATCGACTGATGGCACGCTTGAGGTGCTCAAGAAGGTGGGTGATCCGCGTCTGCGCTTCACCTCCTCTCCTGATCGAGGCCAGGCCGACGCCATCAACCGGGGCTTCGCACAGGCCCGAGGCGAGGTTCTCGCGTGGCTCAACAGCGACGATGAGTACATCCCCGGCGCGCTCAGCCATGTTGCGGACATCTTCCAGCATGATCCGGACTGCTTCTCGCTGTATGGTCAGGTCGACATGGTTGACGAGTTCGGCCGAGTGCTGAAGCGTTACCCGACAAAGCCGTGGAATGACAAGAAGATGGCTCGCAAGTGCTACGTCTCGCAGCCCAGCGTCTTCCTGCGGCGCGAGGTCGTCGAGACGTGCGGCCCGCTTTTGACCAACCTCATGCTCTGCCTCGACTACGAGTATTGGCACCGCGTCGCCGATGTGTACAGGTGGCGCACGATCGACCGCCCGCTCGCACTCACGCGCGTCTACTCGCAGACCAAGACCGCATCACGCAGGTTGCGAGGGATCGTCGAAGGCTGCTGCGTGAGCCGGCACTACTTCGGACAGCTCCCGCTGCGCTGGTCGATCAAGTACATGTGTCGCCGCGCCAGGCTGCAACCGAAGCGATATTTCACTTCGCCGAAGAAGCTCACAGCGTGGCTGGCAATCCCGCTCGTGATGCCTCGCCGTGTCAGTCCACAGGCAGCGCCGCGCGGCTGGACGAAGCGCTTTCTCGAAACACTCGCGCAGGGCGCGCCGCAGCACCCGCCGCTCCATGCGCAGCCGCGGATGTCGGCTGCGATCCTGCCCCCGGCGCCAACCGATCACGAGGACAGCCCGGAAGTCGTCGTCGTCGCGTCCGAGCCGGCACGCTTTGTGTAGCGCATGATCGTGCCGACGGCGATCAAGAAGCGGATGCGCCCTGCGACACCGGTATCGAGTCTCTCAACGGCATACCCGTTATCTTCGACTCGAAGATGACTTGACCGTCCCTGACGGCTTGGGCGTCAACGATCATGCGCTTGCGCGACCACGTCACACCCCGGGCAATGAAATAAAGCGTGTCCCCAGGCTCCGCCATGCCTCGGTAGACCGTGTCGCCCACACGAACAAGCCCAACGAACCGGCCGTCACCCCCCATGTGACCCGTCCAGATCCAACACCCGAGTTGGGCCGCCGCCTCGATCATCAGCACGCCCGGGAACACAGGCCGACCGGGAATGTGCCCCTCGATCCAGAACTCGTCATCACGGATGCGCCGCTCGGCCACACCGCGCATCGTGCTCTCATCCGCCCAGATGATCCGGTCCAGTTGCGCCATGTGTCCACGGTGAGGAAGTCGTAAACCGATTTCCTCACGGGTCGCTTGCGTCGCACTCAGGTCGATTTCGCTCAGATCGATAAGAAGTGGTATTGCCATGGCTCAACCGCATCCAAGTCCACAACCGCAGCCGCGCGGGCTGATCGTCTCGAGGTCGTCAGGTGGTATCGCCCGCTCCCAGACGGGCCGTCGCCGTCAGCCGCCAGCCTTGCCGGCCTCAAGGACTTTGACGCGCAGATTCTGGGCGGTCTGCTTGACCTCCTGCATGGCCTTGCGAACGCGCGTGCCTGCCGCCTTGTTGCCGCCCTCGGCCTTCTGAACATCCTCTTCAATCTCCGCGATGATCTGCTTGAGCCTGTCGTATGATTCCATCACACTCTCCAGGGTTGATAGTTCGTGGTGGTCCAATCCCGCTATCTTGCCGATCGCTGGCCGGTCTGCAAGTCGGTCAAGGTGGTCAGAGTCCCTTTTTCGGGTCCGCGAGCACCCATTTTACCCATTCCAGCACCGATCGGAACGCTGAGTGCTTGGCATCCTCCATAAGTTCGTAGGCTGCGGACACGACGCCTGTCGGAATCACGCCGCACCGTTCCATCCGCCGAATCGCACCCGCCGCCTCGCTCGCCTCGCCGCATCCGGTCGCATCCGTGAGCAGGAAGACCTGCCTCCCTGCCTCCTGGGCGTCCAGCGCCGTCTGAAGCACGCAGATGTGCGTCTCGATACCGCATATCAGCACGTTCGGCCGACCGAATGCCCCGAAATGATGCTGTAAGTCCTTGATGTAGGCGGAGAAACGATGCTTCTCAACCACCGGCGAACCGGCTGGCAAGGCGTCCCGGACCGCATCGAGCGACCGGCCGAACTTGTCGATGCAGTGCTCCGTGAGGATCGTCGGCACGCTAAGAGCCTCGGCGATCCGCATCATCCCGATGCACTTGTGCGTGATCTGGTCCGCCTCAGCGATCGTCCGGAGCACGCGATCTTGCAGGTCGATCACGACCAGCACCGTGTTGTCAGCACGCAGATGAGCGATCGGCATCCGGCCAGAATAACGTCGCCGCCCTCACTGCGAAACATCAGCGACGCCAGCACGCACTCGTCCAAGCCGTGCCGCGACCGGCTGACGCGTGCTGGTCTATTCGCAGACAGTGCCGTAGTGCGCGAGCAAGATGCCGAGGTCGGACTGGTCGGTGTCGCCGTCGTCATCACAGTCGCCGCCGTCGTTGATCTCATAGCAGGTGAGGAGGATGCCGAGATCGTCCTGGTCGACGTCGTTATCGCCGTCCAGATCGCCGGGGCATGGTGCGCCGCCGACGTCGAACAGGTACGCCGAGCCGGATAAGTCGCCGTTGTCGTCGTCACCCGGGGCCGCGACGATGACGGTGGCGCCGCTGATTGCGACGGAGTTGCCGAACGCGTCGTCCGCCTCTCCGTCATTCGGTAGGAGCTTGGCAAGCTGCTGGCCCGTGGCGGTGCCGAAGAGATAGGCCGAGCCGGAATAGGAGCCGTTGTCGTCGTCCCCGTCCGCCCCGACGATGGTGGTGGCGCCGCTGATCGCGACGGTGCGGCCGAAGTAGTCAAGCTTCACGCCGTCGCCGGCCAGGAGCATGAAGAGTTCATCGCCGAGGTCGGCGTGGGCCGGTGCGGTGCTCAAGACTGATAATGCCGCGGCAAGAAGCAACATGACGTATCGCATGTTCGTCGCCTCCGTTCGAACCGACATTTACCGGAAGGCTTCGCCCGACCCCACGGCCCGGTCGCTCACATACGAGTGTAACCCCATACCCACGATATCCAAGCCGGAATTCGACGTTCCGCGCCTGGAGTGGATGCATGAGACCGGCCTCCTCGGCGAGAGCGACGCTTGCAGACCCTGGTCATCTACGCAGCGGCTCCTGGCAAGCCCATCCGCACGACAGGTGACTTCGTCGAGTACTGCAGGCGGATTCCGCCTGACCCTCACCAAATCGACGCGCAACTGCGCCGATTCAAGAACCGCCCCACCTCGTATGACACGAGGCGGGGCGGGTTCGGTCAGTAACATTCCCCCAGCAGTCAGCGCATCGTCACGGGCACGGCAACCCATACATAGCCAGCAGCATGCCGAGGTCCGACTGATCAGTGTCGCCATCGCCGTCAATGTCGCCACCGTCGTTGATCTCATAGGAAGCGAGCAGGGTGCCAAGATCCGATTGGCCGACGTTTCCATCGCCATCCAAATCCTCCGGGCAACTCTCGATCGTGACGGTCATCGTGAAACCGGCGCAGGTTGGGGGCGGCCAAGTGTCCACCATGATGTAGTACACACCCGCATCCAGGTACAGATCCTCGATGACATCCGAAGTCGAGCCCGATGCGGCGTAGGCCACGCAGTTCGTCGTTCCGGGAGGCGCCGAAGAAAAGACGCCGACGCCCGCCCAATACGTGTCCGCTGTAACGCTGATCGTGACGGTCGAGGCGGATGTCACGGTCATCTGGTAGATGATGTCCTCGCCCTCGTCGTAGCTGTCCATGCTGGTGTCGTCGTAGTCATCGACGCGGTCGCACGTCGATTCGACGCTGGTGTAGGGAACATCACCGGGCACATTGAACTCGATCGGATTGTCAGTGTTGTCGCCGGGTGAGGAGACGTACCCATCCAGCCGGTCGAACCAGACGTTGTCAATCATGGTGGTGTAGAGAATGCCGTAGGCATAGGGCGTCGCCCCCTGTGAGGTGGGCGGCAACCAGTTGATCGTCGTCCACGTGTCCTGCTTCGTGTACCAGTCGTTGACGTGGACCGGATCCTTCCAATCGCCGGGTCCGTAGCCGTGGCGCATGCGAACGTAGAGTTCATCGTGCGTTGAGACATCCTGCTGGTAGACGACCGCCGTCCCAGCGCCGCCGCGCGCCGTCACATCCGCCATAGCGTAGAAGCTCTCGCCCGTCTCGGGGTCGGCGAGGGTTCCCCATCTCCAACTGTCGCCGGAGTCATACGTAATCACATAACGAATGCCGTACTCGTCGGTGATGTACTCCTCGAAAGCGCAGATGATGTTCGTCTCCCAGGCGCTGATGGAGGTGCGCTTGTTATAGCCGCTGAAGTCGCGTACGTTCTGGTCCTCCCAGACGTTGACATCGCTTCGGCGAAGGATATGGAGATCATTGACGTAATCGACGTAGGAGACGTAAAGGAAGTATCCTACATTGAAGGTTGCGAACGCGCCGTCGAGACCGCCTGAAGCGTTCGTCACCGGCGTGCCGCCGCTGTAGAAGATGGCGCCGTCCGCTGAGGCGTACTTGTAGTGGATCACGCCGGTCGAATCGAGCAGAAAAATGTAAACGCGATCATCCTGTTCGTCGGCGTTGGTGCAGATGGAGACTTCCCACATCGAGTTGCCGGAGCCGGAATCGCCGATCACGCGCGTGCCATAATCCCAATCCTGCGCGCCGGTGGCGACGTCGCAGCGCCGCAGCCTGCTCATCTGGTCGCCATAGCTGCCCTCACCCGTGTCGATGTAGGAGACGTAGAGGTACTCATCGACGACCGCAGCGTCGAGATCGGTGATCGTGCCCGTGGTAATGAACCGCGAGGTCTCGAACCATGTGGCGCTGAGGTCCGGCGATCGCTCAACCGTCCACATGTCACCCCAGGCGACGGCGGCGTAGGCGTTGTCGGTCTCGATGTCGAAGTCGAGAGCGGTCCGCGTCGCCCCGGTGATGCCCTCGCCGATGGGTACATCCGTTCCGCGCCCATCGCCAAGCAGCGATTCCATGGGCGTGCGCCAGTTGATTGCGACACCCGCCAGCGTGCCCGCCGTCTCAAGCCGGTCAATAGCGGCGATGGCGCCCTTGATGTCGCCCACGCTCCAGAGCACTTCCGCCTGCTCAGCGTCCGCTCGATGGACGGACATGGCGAGGTCGGAGAGCTGCACATCAATCTCCGCATCGGTCTGGCCTCGCATCATGAGAGCCGTCAGGTGTTCCGCAACCGTGGTCTCCACATGCCTCGACATCTCAGACGCCTCTGCCCGACGGGCGAACGCCTCTTTCGTCGGCTGGTCAACAACATCCGCAGGCGAGATGGGTCGCTCCCCGTCCGCGAAGCTCACCACCGGCGACTTCTGACTCGGCCGGTCAACCCACGTTTGGCCCACGCTGCTCTGCTCCGGTGTGGCCGCAGTCGCAGTCGTCTGACCCCAGGCGACGTTCCCCGCGCCGCCGATGCCCAGCCCCACTGCCATGGCGCCTAAGAGAAGTGCGCCGCTCCTGTAACAGGTCTTGGTCATGACTCAATCCTTCTGCAAGGTGTGCTGCTCCTATTCGCAGCGATGCCTGGTTCTCTCAGTCCCGCCTGCGCTGCGGCACCCCCAGCCCAAAGCGAGGTGCGCAGCAGGCGACATCGTCCCCCTGTCACGACTTGGTTGGATGTGGGGTGGATCTGTCAGGAAACTGGGAGAAATATGCGAGAACTTTCGCCCCCTCGGCAACCGCTCCCGCGTGCCCGAGCGCCCGCAGCGCGGTTGAGCGCAGCGAAATCCGCCCATGGCGGACCCCCGGCGGACCAACAACCCCCACGGTGTCCGCCCACGTGAGGCAAGGTTTTTTCGGGCTTTCGTCGAGCGTGTCAGTCGGGGCGGGGATACCCGGAGCTTCGGCCGCTCCAGCGACCTGCGCACCAGCGTGGAAGGTGAATCGCGGGGTTCGTCGGCGGTTGGGGTTGCCTGGGGGCGGGGCGCTGGTAGGCTTGAGCAGATGGCTCTTGAGAAGGAGCGTGGATGAACGAGGAATCAAGCCTGCTTGGGCGGGGACACGCGCTGGGGCCGGCACTCGTGCCCGTGCTGTATGAGGTGACGGGTGGGAGACTGCGTGACATCCGGTGGTTCCAGACCGATTGGCAACGGGGCGGAGCGGCGACGGGGTACGGCACGTTCACGGATGACGAGGGAGCCGACCGGGCGGTCGTGGTCAAGGTGCCGGTTCGGCCGGGCGAGATCCGCTGGCTGCTGCGGATGAACGGCGCAGCAGGCGAAGCGGGCGTCGGGCCGATGGTGTATGCGCACGGCTTGGAGCTCGGCAGCTACGACCTGGCATGGATTGTAATGGAGCGTTTCGAAGGGAAGCCGCTCGCGCTCAATCTCACGAGCGAAGCGTGGGATGCGTTCGCGGATGTGGCGGCACGGTTCTACGCGCGCGCATCGGCGCACGAGGTGGATGAAGGGCCGAGGATCGAGGATTGGCACGAGCTTCTGGCGCGAGCGCGTGAGCAGGTGAAGCTGAACGTCGTCGAGCATACGCAGCGGTGGAATAAGGCGATCAAGGGATTGCAGAAGTCGTTGGATGACGTGGTCGCGCGCTGGCGTGCTCGGCCTTGCGATGCGTGGTGCCACGGCGATCTGCATCCGGCGAACGCGATGCGTCGCGCGGGTGAGTCGGGCGTTGCGCATCTGATCGACATGGCGGAGGTTCATGCCGGCCATTGGGTCGAGGATGCGGTGTACGTGGAACGGTTGTTCTGGGGTCGCCGTGAGAAGCTGCTGCGTGAGAGTCCGGTGAAGCGGATTGCCCGTGCGCGCAAGCGGGTGGGGCTTGAGAACGGCGAGTCGTATGGCGAGCTTGCGACGATTCGACGAGCGTTGATGGCAGCATCGGCGCCGGCGTTTCTGAGCAGCGAAGGTGGGCCGAGCCATCTACGCGGCGCTCTGGATGTACTCGAGAAAGCGATGAAGTCGCTTGCGTGATGGGTTCCCGCAGGAATAAGTTCCTGCGGGTTATCTATGGATGTGGGGGTTCAGGCCAGCGTGCCGTCACGTCGAATCTCGACCATGTGGCGCTGCAGCGACCTGCCAGGGCAGGCGGTCGGACCAAGCTCCTGATGTGTAAAGACATCATCGATCGCCACATCGTAGTGCGTGCGGGCGGTGCGCAGGAACATCTCGAGCGACGTCATCTGTGCATCACTGGGCGACTGCACGTCGAAGTTTCCCATAACCATCACACCCAGGTTGCGGCGGTTGTGGTACTTCACATGCGCGCCCTGGTATTCGATCGGCCGACCCTCCCAGATCCGGCCTGCGCGGTCGATGACGAAGTGGTACCCGATGTCGCCCGCCGCCATCCGCTGCAAGTGCGAGCGACGAACCAAATCAAGCCGATCGGCGACCTGCGAGATGCCGGTGAATTCGACGCGCGTCATGCCTTCATGATGGACGGTGATGCGTTGCACCGAGCCGAGCTTGTTCATGCGCGACGCGATGGGGTCGGCCTGCGCCCAACGTGAGCGTGGAATGGCGCCGACAGCCCCGGCCAGCGTCCCGCCACGCGGCGTCCAGTCCCTGACCTCCGGCGGCAACTCGAAGCCATCCGTCGGCTCGGGCGGGATCATCACAGGTCGGCCGGTCGTCCGAGGCTGATGACTGGTCGCGCATGCGGCCAAAAGCGGCGTCAGGCCGGCGCCAACGGCCAGTCTCAGGAATGTCCGTCGATTCTGCTCCATACTCCACTGCTCCATTCGGCCCGGCCCGGCCCGGTGCTTGAGTTTAGGCCTACGAACCGCCTTCCGCTCGACGAAACCACTCCGACTCCAACGGCTCCAACTCCGCCGCCAATACCGCCCGCTCGCCGGTCAGTTCCCGAGTGCGATCCGGGTTCTTGTAGTTGTCCGGTTCACTCAGCAAGCTGTCGATCTCCGCCGTGCGGTGCTGGATCTCCTCAATCCGCGATTCCAACGCTCCGAGACCCAGTTTCATCGCAGGGTCTTTGACAGAGACACGCTGAGTCGGCCCGGACTTCCGCATCTTGGCCGGCTTCGCAGCACGGGAAGGCCCGGCCCGTCCTGCCCTGGCTGCGTCCTTGCGTTGCTGCTCAGCCCGCTGCCAGTCGGAGTACGTCCCGAAGAACACCTTCACGCCGCCTCGGCCGTCCAGCGCGATCAGGTGGTCGCACGTCGCGTCAAGCAGCGCCCGGTCGTGCGTCACCAGGAGTAACGTCCCGGAGTAGCCCGCCTCGCGCGAGAGGACTTCCTCAAGACGCTCGGAAGACGGGATATCGAGGTGGTTCGACGGCTCATCCAGAACGAGCAGGTTGTGCGAGCCTGCGATCAGGCCTGCGAGGACAGCCCGGCTGCGTTCGCCTCCGCTGAGCACATCAAGTGTCTTGTCCTGGTCGCTACCGGAGAAGAGAAACGCACCGGCCAGATCGCGCGCGGTCTGCTCGGTCCCATCCACCGTGACGCCCGCCTCCTCTGCGTTCTTCACGATCGTCCGCTGAAGGTACTGCGACACCGTCAGGCTCAAGTCGAGGTGCTCGTGTGTCTGCGCGTAATACCCAACGCGCACACCCGCGCCGATGCGGACTGAACCGGCGTCGGATGCAAGCTGGCCGAGCAGGCAGCGAATCAACGTCGTCTTGCCCGCACCGTTCGGGCCGATGATCCCCCACCGCTCGCCCCGCTCAATCTTCACATCCACACTGTCGAACAGCCTTGTCTGATCGTACGCCTTGCTGACCCCTTCAGCGGAGATGACGATGTCGCCGCTGCGCGGTGCTTTGGGCAGGCGCAGCCGCATCGTCGCCGACTCGATCGGCCGTTCGACCATCTCCTCCTGCTTGAAACGCTCCAGGCGCGACTCGCGCCCACGAGCCTGCTTCGCCCGCTGACCGGTCTTGTACCGCGCGATGAACTGTTTCTGCTGACGGACGAACGCTTGCTGCTTGTCGAACGTCCTGGCGTCAGCCAGCTTGCGCTCCGCGCGGAGCTTGCGGAGCTTGGAGTAGTTGCCCGGATAGTCGATCACGCGCCCCTGCTCGACCTCCAGTATCCGATGCACCACGCGGTCGAGCATGTACCGGTCGTGCGTCACCATCAGCACCGCGCCACGAAACTCATCCGCGAGGAACTCCTCGAGCCAGATTCGGCCGGCGATGTCCAAGTGATTGGTCGGCTCATCGAGCAGCAGGAGGTCCGGCTCTTCCAGCAACAGCCGGGTCAATGCGAGGCGCGACTTCTGCCCACCACTGAGGTCCTCAACCTTCAGGTCGAACTGCGCATCGGAGAACCCCAGACCGTGCAGCATCGCGTCGATCTTGTGGTCGATCACATAGCCGCCCGCAAGCTCCATCCGCTGCTGAAGCGTCTCCTGACGGCGAAGCAAGACATCCAGAGTTGCGTCATCCGCCTGCGACATCTCGGCAAACACCGCGTCGAGTTGCCGGTGGAGGTCGTGCAGGTCGGCGAAAGCCCCCTCCGCAGCCCCGCGCAGCGTCTCATCCGGGTCAAGGTCGGGGTCCTGGGCGAGGTAGCCGACCCTTGTGGAACGGCCGATCTGCAGGTGCCCTTCGTCCGGCGTGATGTGCCCCGCGATGACTCGCATCAGCGTCGTCTTGCCGCACCCGTTGCGTCCGACCAGGCCGATGCGCTGGCCGGCTTCGATTGAGAAGCCCAGGCCGTCGAGGACGATCTGCCTGCCGAAGGCGTGGCGTAAGTTGGCGACGGTGAGCAGCGACATGGCGGGATGATAGCGAAGACCTCGCCGGGTGCCGGGCGGGGCGTTCGGATGGGCAGCTTGCCGAGTCATGGGACTCGGGGAGGTGCGCTGCGCACCAATGTCGATGGGGGATGCCCGAAGCTTTGGTCGACGTTGGCGACCTGCGCACCGGCGTGGTGGGTGTCTGGAGCTCTATCAACCGGGCAAGGGAGATCGAGATGAAGGCGAAGAAGTGGCCTGACCTTATTTCCGCTTCTCGGGCATCACGGGCATAGGCCGAAGCTTGCACAAACGATCTGTTGGTCGGCGGCATCCACATCGCCGTCGCCGTCAACATCGCCGTGCGCCCGTGTGATCCAGCCTCGGTTGCTCCACGGTTTGTCACCGGCTGAGTCGCTCAGCCCCATGCCGGCGTTCACAATCGTCAGATCCGTGATGTCCACGGCACCATCGCTGTTGAGGTCACACATGCAGTCCACGCACACATCCGGGAACCACCGCGGGCCATACGTCTGCTGGACCCAGTTCAGGTAGTCGTCCGATTCCGTGCCGTATGACACCCAGAGCACGCAGCCGTGTCGTGCGTATTGCATGGTCTCCGCGAAGGTCGGCGTGTTGTGGACAAGCCAAAGACCAATCTCAGTTGTTTGCTCATCCCAGTTCTGCCCGCCGGCCCCCCATCCAACCTGCTCGAAGAACTGGTGCGTGGCCATCCAGGGCGCCCGCAGGATCGCTTCTTCGTTGGGAATTCTCCCCGTGTCGATGCAGTCATACGGGATGCACTCGCCGCCGATGTGGCGGTCAACGTAGTCGGGGTTTGCCGTGATGCGGAGGAATGCGCCACGTTTGTTCTGGTAATTGGATGAACAGGCGTCGAACCAGTACTCACTGACTTGCACATCATCGAACCAGGGGTCCAAGTTCCGCCAGACGAACGTCATGTCGTCCATGTCATTCGGGTAGGGCGTCACGGCGCCTGTCATGTCCATCGAGCAGATGTCGCTGCGCTGGTAGCCGCCGTACACGCCGAACGTGACATGGATATCGTCGTCGGGACCGGCCTGTTCGTTCTTCTGCAGGACCCATTCCTTGACGTAGTCGGCGAAACCTCGGCGCTTCCATGCGGGCATCGTCCAGTACTGCGATGACGGAGCATAGGGCACACTCTGGAGGCACCCATTCGGCAAGTGCATGACGAACCGCTGCCAGCCGGCATCAAAGGCGTCATCCAACCGCACCAACAGATGATCGAAGACGTCGGGGATTCCGTTCGACCCTTTCACCCATTGATGATCGACAAAGCCGCCGCAATCCTTACCGTCTGAGCTATCATCGAACCACCACCATTTCAGGCCGTAGTCGTTCCCGCCCTCGCCGACGCTCTTACCCCAGTAGAAGCTATCCCACGGCACGATGAGCTTGACCGGGCGGTGATCTGGCATCCACGGGTTCGCAGCCAGATCTCGGATCGGGCAGTCCTGCCAGTTCTGCTCGTCGTACCACCAGTAGGGCTGTGGAACGGGAACCGCGCGGTACCCGCTGTCGATTGGGATGCAACTCTGCTCACAGCACATCGCCGACCACATCAAGACCATGCCCGACGCGAGTGCTGTCTGGCGCGTTCGGCTGGATCGAGCTGGTGAGACGGCGGTGCTCATTGTCTTCCCTCCAAAGAGACGTCGTCGCGCGCAACCGGTGGGCGACAAGGGTCCCAATAGACACGACCGGCACCGTCCGGATTGACGCCGAGTGGCACAGGCTGGACGGCAGGACGGCCGTTGACGCGCATGGTATCGCCCATCGGCTGCGGCGGCGCGAGGCGGGGTTCCGGACCTTCGTCGGAGCGCCCGGACCTGGATTCCGCAGGCGGTCATCGCGCTGAACCTGACGGTTCCTCCCATTTCCTGGATGAATCGGGCGAAGGCTGTGCTACATTGTGATGAGGGAATGGACTAGGCCCGCTCATCGCCCAGCCATCTCGGGGGATTGCTTGCCGGTGCCCCACGATGTGAGCCGATGCGGCGGAATGGAGAAAGGCATGATTGAGTCCACGCTGATGATGTCAGTCGTCGCCGCATCGCTGTGCCAGGCGGCGCCGCTCAGCCACAATCTTGAGGTCGTTCAGCCGTGGCGCGATGCGCTTGCCGACGCCCAGGCGACCGAGAGCGTCGTGAACACAATCGTTATCGGCGACAGCATCACGATCAACCGTGACACGTGGGTGTATTGGACCCGCGACGACCTTGCCGACCGGTTCGGCTACGGGGGTGAGGGATCACTGGATGTCCACGGCGTAAGCAGCGGCGATGAGACCAGCGGTTGGGTGCCCCTGCCCTTCTTCGTCCAACCCTGGGGCAGGAATTCGGCGTGGAGCAGGCACTTCAATGATACGAGCGATGAGCACCGCCTCGTTCCGACCGGGACATGGGTCACCGCCGATCACAAAGAGGGCGGGTGGTGGATGACGTTCGAGGGCAACCAGGCCACGCTGCGCTATATCGAGGAAGCCGGTGCAGGCACGTTCACAATCAAGCTCGATGACCAGATCGTCGCCACGATTGACGCGGACAACGGCGGCGATCCGCAGTCCGTGACGTACGAACTACCCGTTCCCGAGTTCGGCACGTACCTCATGGACATCGAGTCCGTCGAACTCGTTACGGACCCACATCCGGCGCGAATCGACCTGCTTGACGTGCGCACCGGTGAGCCGGGCAGCGTCATCCACCGGCTCGGCCAAGGCGGCAAGCCATGTTCGTATTTCCTCGAGAAAAACGAGCAGATGTACCAGGATGTCTTCGCAACGATCGACCCGGACTTGATCGTTATTCAGTGCGATCCGGCGTATGAGTCGATCGAGCAATACGAACTGGACCTGCGCGAACTCGTCGGCCGATTCCAGGGCTACTCGCCCGGAACACCCGTCGTTCTCATCAGCCATCATCACTTCGGTGGACACATCTTCGATCCGACGGAGGTGATGTATCAGGTATCGCTCGACACGGCAGGCGTCGGGTTTGTGAACCTGTACGACCTGCATGCGGAACGAGCGGATATCGAGCAACTCGGATACTTGCTCGACGACGTCCACCTCACAGCCGAGGGCGGGCACTTCTATTCGGATTGGATCGTTCGGGAACTCCTCGGCTACTCGCATGCTGATCTCGATGCGAACGGCGTCGTCGATCAAGCGGACCTGGGTATATTGCTCGCTGCGTATGGCATGAGCATCGGCGATGTGTGCTTCAACGACATGGCGGACATCGACCGCGACGGATCGGTGGGGCAGAGCGACCTGGGCCAGTTGCTCGCTGTGTACGGGCTGTAAATCAACCGAGTCATCACACACGTTGGCTGGATGGGCGATCACGACGAATTGTGTGTTGCGGCCTGCACCGCGCCGAGCAACTCGGCATGGCGGTACAGGTCGGTGGCCGTATCGGTCAGGCCGCGCCTCGTCGCTGCCATGCTGAAATGCACAAGCACGGCCGAACCGTCGCCCGGCGACATCATTCGCACGAGCGCCACCTTCGCATCGAGATTCGAGAGCAACCGGGCATCCTGTCCGCACGCTGATTCGTATGCCGTCTGGACCGCGAGCAGGTGCAGCGTCTCAGACAGGTGAAGACGATGCGCATGCGCCTCACACAGCGCGCGATGTGTTCCAGCGAGATCGCCGAGCTGGAGCCGGCACTCCGCCTCGACGAGCCAGATGCGCCCGCGCATCGGCAACCGGCGGCGCAGCGTTGCGAGCAGCGCCCAACACAACCCGGACGCCTCGGCGAACCGGCCTTGCCGATACCGCACGACCGAGAGCTGCTGGTATGCGAGCAGCTTGCTTGCACGCCGGATTGTGAACGTGCGCAGCGCCAGGGAGAGCGCTGAGAGCGTAGCTTGCGGATCATCGACTGAGAGCGCGCCAGCGGCCTCGCGAAGGTATGCATCCGCGCGAATCGTGCTGAAGTTCGCCCACAACCAGAAGACGAGCGCGAGGCCGAGGATGACCATCCCCGCCGCGCCGCTGGAGAGCATCAGGCCGACGACGAGTGCCGTGAACAGCGTGAGCCACATCAGGGAGAGCGAGCCAAGTTCGCGGCGCAATCGCTGACCGTCATAGCGGCCAAGCGGATCAGCTTCCAACGCACCGGCGCTTGGCAGCCGTTCAGTCATGGTGCTGCTCCAACGCATCGAGACCCGGATCGAGGATGGATCGGCACGCGCCCTCGCCGAGCAGCAGCGTCGCATCGCGCCACGCTCGCTGCGCTCGGTCGCGTTGCGCCGTGTGCGCCATGGCCCACGCGGCAAGCAGATGTCCAAGGCCCGCATCTCGGCCGATCGGCGCGAGCTGACGGTCAAGATCCACAGCATGCTCGCACGCGCGCTGCGGCTGATTCGATGCGTAGCACTGGGCCAGTTCCGCCACGAGCAGTCCCGCCCTCGCGCCGGGAGGTCCGTTCCGCTGCACCATGCCTCGGATGGGAACCAGCTCATCCTCCGCCACGCCTGGCCGACCGTCCAGTGACGCCGCGATCGACCGTTGCAGTCGGCAGTACGCGCCGAGCGGGTGCTCAGGGCGCAGGTGCTCCAGCACCGCGTCGGTGAGCACCTCGACGAGTTCATACTGACCAGCCCAGAGCGCACACCTCACCATCGCCAGGCACAACCGAGTCCAGGACTCGCGCCCGACCGGAGAGCTGCGGCAGATCGGCAGGCCGTCCCATGCCGCATCCCACGCCTCACCGTGCCGGCTCAGGAGGGTGAGTTCTTCGGTCCGCACGACCGCCCCGCTGAGCGTCGTTCGCTGCCACCGATCCCAGACCGCCGTCGCAGCGACCGCAGCAAGCACGCCGACCATCGCCAGCAGATTAAAGCCCGGCACAGGCAGGTCGATGACGATGACGACCAGCAGGCAGCCGATCAGCGAGAGTCGGCCGAGTGCTCGCCGTCGAAGCGCACCGGCGGATGGCGTCGCGGCTTGCACATGCGACGCTGTGCGCCCGCTGTCGAACGGCTGTCTCGGACCGCCCGTGCGAACCGCCTCGCTCAGGATTGATGTTGCATCCGCGATCGTCTAACTCTCCGCAACCCCCACCACCCCCACTGTCTCGTTGCTGTTCAGCCTATCCGGCAGCCGCGCGCCGTCGCGCGGCTGCCGCGAGTCAATACCCTGCGGAGGCTCGACACCAAGCGACCCTGACGGATCGAAGCTCGAACCCTCAAGCAGCCGATCGTGTCGCCTCACCGAAGTCTGCTCGGATGCCCGCAGCGCTTCAGGCCGCAGCACAGGCTGCGCGATGCGCTTCTCAAAGCCAAGCCGCTGCCATCGCACCGGCCAGGACTCTTCGATCAGTTCCGTCTCCTCGAGCAGATCGTACGTCGGCTGCGCCTCGGCGGGATATGCGGACAGCGTGATGTCCACAGCAACTCGCAGCCCGTCGCGCTCCACCGTCACAGCCACGACATCGCCGGGGTCTCTGGACATGATCTGCGCCCGCAGCGACGTTTCGCGCATGTCAACGCCCTGGATCGAAATCAACACATCACCCGCCTGGAGCAGGCCGGCCGCCAGGAAGTCTTCCTGCACATCCGATATGCGTGGGTACCCATCCGGGGATCGTGCCGGCTCATAACGGATTCCGAGCATGGCGCGCGGTTCGGCGACGAATCTCGCCTGCATCGCCGCCGCCAGCCGAACACGCGCCTCAGGCGACAGTGATGCACGAAGGCGCGTCGCCTCACGTTCCAGATCGACCAGACGCCACGCATCCGACGTCGTCAGGACCTCGCTCGCGCGCTCTCGCTCAGCCCAGTCGGCGCTCCCCAGCGCTTCGACCGCATCGGCAGGCTCCGGATCGCTGATATCCTGCATCGCCCCCGGCATCACCGCAGCGGCAAGCACCACGACGGACGCTGGGATTGCTCGCACAGCACGCCATCGAACACGTCTCTCTTGCGCGCGCATTCTTGTCATCCCGCCACCAACTCCACAAGCCTGCCCGCCTGCCTGCGAATCCACGACACTTTCCGATGCACCATCGTGAGGAAGTCGCCGCCCTCCATGTGCGCGAAGCTGCCCGTCGCCGCGATCGGCACGACCGCCTCCACGATCAACGCCTCGGTCATCAGCGACGGGAGGGCTTGCAACTCGGCGACCGCGAGCCTGCATCCCTCGACGGACGAGTAGCCACGACAAAACCGCCTGAACCGCGTCTCGTCGATGTAGTCCGGCCAAGTTTCCACCTCACCGCCGTTCATCGTGATGGAGAACTGAAGCGCGCCGTTGGCGACGTCGATCATCCTCGGCTCCCAACGCGCCGAATCGAAGTCCAGAACGGATGTGACCTTGCCCTCGCGGAAGAGCATGTTGCCCGGATGCCAATCACAGTGGACGACCTGCCGGGCCCACGTGTCGATCCCCGCCGCCCGGACGGTTCGCATCGCCTCGTGGTATGTCTCGCGCAACGACCGCGCGATCGCCGCCAGATCAGCCGGTCGAATGGGCATGTCGGCGGAGGTCACCCGATCGATCGCACCGGGGATGCGCTGCAGCAATGCGCTGATCCCGGACACGCCGTGGTAGCTGCCGTGCGGCGGGGGCGACTTGGGTTGATACGACGCAGCCGTCCGATGGAATACGCCAAGGATCCTGCCCGCATCCTGCGTCGCATCCAGCCCGCCGTGGTAGCTTGAACCGTGTACGAACTCGAACAGTTCGTAAAGCATGCCTTGGTGCCGAACCACTGTTTGGCCGTGCGCCCCGGTACGGACAAGGGCGGGCATCGGGAACGAGCGTGCGGCAAGGTGGGCCTGCAGGTCGTGAACGAAGGCGAGGCGGTACGGGTTGTCGCGTCCGGGACCTCGCCTCTTGAGCAGAAACTCACCGGCGTCCGTCACAATCACAGCCTTGGGAGAACGATGCGAGCCGCGAGGCAACTCCACAATCCGGTCGATCGGCCCGAGGCGATAGTGCTCACAGACGGCATCCACTTCACCGGCTGTGAAACGCGCACGCAGCGCGCGGCGCTGCCCCGACGATGACAGTGAACCTGCGGATGATCCGTCGTGCTCGGTCATGAACCTGTCGCTTCGCGCGCTGACGGGATCGGCGGACGACGCCCTTGCGCCGCTGATCCGACCGCCCGCCGCGTCTACTCTACTCTACGTTCTGAACCTGTTCCTTGATCCGGTCGATCGCACCCTTGATCTCAACGATGAGCCGACTGATCCGCGCATCGCCCGATTTGCTGGCGATCGTGTTCGCCTCGCGCAGCATCTCCTGGGCCAGGAAGTCAAGCGTTCGGCCCATGGGCTTGTCCGACGAATCAGCGAGCAGATCACGGAACTGGTCCATGTGGCCTGAGAGCCGTGTGACCTCTTCGGCGATGTCGCTTTTCTCCGCGAAGACCGCCACTTCACGGATGAGGTCAGCCGGGTCGAACTGCGCCGCCCGATCCGCGAGCAGCGTTCGTATCCGCTCTTCCAGCCGAGTCTGATACTCCGCGACCACATCCGGCGCCCGCTGCGCGATCTCCGCGAGCCTGCTCTGGACCGTTGCGTGGTGGGACATCAGATCCTCGTGCAGCGTCAGCCCCTCACGCTCGCGCATCGAGACAAGCTGATCGCACGCCTGGTCGAGCAGCTTCAACAGCGCCTCGCACGCCCGCTCGATCCGAGCCTGGTCATCCGCCGGTTGTTGCAGAATCCCGGGCAGACCCAGCAGCGACGCCACATCCACGCGCAGCGCACCTTCCGCGATCTGCGGAACATTCATGATCTGGTCGAGGTAATGCTCCAGCGCCTGCGTGTTGATCTCGTGGGCAGCGGCTTCGGACGTATCCACGACGTGCCCCGTGATCGTCACGGAACCCCGCGTGATGCGCCGGCGGACGTGTGCTTCGAGCGCTGCTTCCAGCGGCTGGAGATCCTCAGGAAGCCGAACCATCACTTTGAGATATTTGTTGTTGAGCGAGCGCACTTCGAGCGTGTAGTGCACATCGTCCAAAGTGATCGAGGCATCGCCGAAACCCGTCATCGAACGAATCACTGGTTCAGCACTCCTCTATCGCCCCGGCCGGCCGGGGCGCCGCGTGCGGCAACCGTCAGCCGTCGGCCGACTCGTCACCGGACGGTTCATCGGCTGTTTCCGGACTGTCGTGGGGCACATCCTCATCCAATGCACCGGAGTCGGCAGGTTCGTCAGCATCCGGGACATCCTCGGCGGGTTGATCCGCGGCAGGCTCCGGTGCTGACTCAGACGTCGTCTCGTCCGCCGGCGTTTCGGTTTCACCGGCTGACTCTTCGGTCGTGGAGGATGATGTTGCCTCTGCCTCGCCGCCAGCCTGCTGCGGCTGGATCGCGAAGTTCAGGCCGATCGCCACGAGGAGGTAGATGACGAAGATGGCGATGGTGGCGTAGGTCAGGACGTCGCCGACCTTGGCGCCGAAGGCGGTCTGGCCGCTGCCCGTCCCGCCGCCGAACGCACCGCTCAGCCCGCCGCCTTGAGGTCGCTGCACGAGGATCACGAGGATCAGCGCCGTGCAAACGACGAGGAAGAATACAACCAACAGTGCGACAAGATACTGCATCAGTGCCTGCCCTTACTTGCGGCGCCGCGGCGCCTCACGCTGCGCCACGAGGCTCTACTTCACGCCAGCCTCAACAATGGTCAAGAAATCGCCCGCCTTGAGCGCCGCCCCACCGATCAACCCGCCGTCGATGTCCGGTTGGCCGAACAGCAACCGCACATTGTCCGGCTTGACGCTCCCGCCGTACTGGATGCGAATCTGGTCCGCCTGCGCCTGACTATACAGCGACGCCAGCCGGGCGCGGATGAACGCATGGGCGTCCTGGGCATCCTCAGGCGTGGCCGTCTTGCCTGTGCCGATCGCCCAGACCGGCTCATACGCGATCGTCAGCAGGTCAAGCTGCGAGGCGGGCACATCCGCCAAGCCCGCGGTGAGCTGCCGGTCGTTCACATCGTTCGTCTTGCTCGCTTCCCGCTCATCCAGCGTCTCGCCGATACATAGGGTCACGTTCAGCCCCGCATCCAGGGCTGCCCGCGTCTTGCGGTTGAGCAGGTCATTGGTCTCCCCGATCACGTGCCTGCGCTCGCTGTGCCCAACGAGTACATCAGTCACGCCGAGATCCTGGAGCATGGCCGTGCTGATCTCACCGGTGAACGCGCCGCCCGGCTGATCGTACACATCCTGCGCCCCGAGGCGGATGCCGGAATCCTCAGCCTTGAGCACATCCGCCACCGCTTCGATGTAAACAAAGGGCACGAAGAGCGCGACATCGACCTTTTCGGTCAAGGCACCGGCCCGGCCCGCCACGTCACGGGCGAGCGCCACCGACCCTGCTCGGTCGAGGTTCATCTTCCAGTTGCCGCCTACAAACGTCTTTCGCGTTGTCACGACTTACGCTCCATTCCAGCTCAATCGGATGCCGTGGGCAAGCACGACCGGATCGCATCCCGGCTCGGCCTCCCATCGGCCCATCTACAACGTGGAATGTCGCAGGATACCTGATCCGCCTCGCCTCCGCCAAGACCCCCACGCTGCCCCATGCTGGCGGCGGTGTCGAGGTTTGCCCGCCCTGTCTTCCGGCGAGTCGCTACGCTACTGCGCTGCTCAACCCCCTGGAACCACCGCCGATGACCGCTACCCAATCCACCCCACAGACAACGCCCGAGCAGCAGCCGGATGAGACCGGCCCGCTCAGGCGCAGAACAGACATCCTCCTCGCCAGCTTCCCTCGCTCGGGCAACACATGGGTGATGGACATGCTGCTGCGGGGCGGCATCCTCACGCTCTCACGCGAAGCCTACCGCGAGAGCGTCTGCCATCCGGAGGATCTGATCCCCTTCTCAGGACTCAACCGGTCCGCAGTCGAAGCTCTGGCCAAGCGATGGGACGGTTCCCACCTTCGAGTCATCAAGACGCACGCCTTTCCAAGACTCCGGTGGAAACGAGCGATTTGCCTCCACCGGGACGGCCGGGATGTCGTCACGTCCTATTTCTTCTACCTCAAGAGCAAGAACCAGCTTCCCGAGGCGATCACGTTTTCGGAGTTCCTCTGGAAAGACCCCGATCTGAAGAGGTGCTGGCTCCCGCCCGTGGATAGCGCAAGCGATTACGCCGGCCGAGGGCCTGCCGGGCTCTGGGCTCAGCACGTCACGTTCTGGCGGGCGGCTGCATCGTTCAAGCGCATCCACACCACGCGTTATGAGGATCTGCTTGCCGACCCGGTCGGCGCGATGCGAGCCGTCTTCGCCTACATGTCCGTCGAGCGCGATGACGCGGACATCAAGCGCCTCGTAAGAGAAACGAGCTTCAAGAAGCTCCGGCGCACCGAGAGCGCCAGTGCGGAGAAGGCAAAGGATCCGAACCGGCGGTTCTACCGCTCCGGCACGCGGGGCAACTGGCGCGAGCACTTCTCGCTGGAAGACGTTGAACCATTCAAGGAGCAGGCCGGCCAAACGCTGATTGAACTCGGCTACGAAGACAACCTCCGCTGGACGCTGTAGCGCCTCGCTTACACCGCCACGTGCCACGCCGCGCCGTCGCGCATGACACGGCGATAGAGCGTGTCTCGCTCGATCGGCTCAAACTCCGCTTCGACGATCGCCCTTCGCAAATCCCAGACGCTCATCTCCTGATGCGTCGCGCCGGCATTGCACTTCGTGATGTCGTACCACACGACCGTGCCGTCGATGTCATCCGCGCCGCACCGGAGCATGAGTTGGCTCATCGGCAACGTCTGCATGATCCAAAACGCTTTGATGTGCGGGATGTTATCGAGCATCAGGCGCGATACCGCGAGGGTCCGCAAGTTCTCCAGCCCGTCCGGACCGGCCAAATGCGTCAGATCGCTCCCATCTGGCAAAAAGGGTAGTGGAACAAACGCCTGAAAACATCCCTGCGCGCGATCCGAGACACCGCTGCTGCTCTCCCGGCGGGTGAGCGCTTCATCCTGCGCCCGGCGAAGGATGTCAAAATGCGTCAAGCGATCTTCGATGGACTCGACGTGCCCGTAGAGCATCGTCGCGTTGCTGTTCATGCCGAGTTCGTGCGCGATCCGGTGCACGTCGATCCACGCATCCGCGCGGAGCTTGCCCCGGAATGCCTGCTTCTGAATCCGATCGTCGAACACCTCCGCGCCGCCTCCCGGAAGCGATCCCAGCCCCGCCTGCTGCAGATCGAGCAGCACGCCCCGCAGATCCCTCGGCCGTTTGCTGATCCGAGCGAAATGTACGATTTCCACAGCGGTGAACGCCTTGATGTGGATTCGAGGCGCTTCATCACGGATCGCCCGGCACATGTCGGTGTAGTACGTAAACGGCAGGTATGGGTGCAAGCCGCCGACGATGTGGATCTCCGTCGCCCCGGCGTCGCGCGCCTCCGCCGTCCGAGCGCGGATCTCATCGACGCTCATCTCGTACGCACCGTGGTCGCCCCGTTTGCGGGAGAATTCGCAGAAGCTGCACGAGAGCGCACAGATGTTCGTGTAGTTCACGTGCTGGTTGATGTTGTAGTAGGCCCTGCTGCCATGCAAGCGTCTTCGGACTTGGTCCGCCAGATCGCACACCGACCAGATATCGGACGTCTCAAACAGTACTCGACCTTCATCGAGCGTCAGACGTTGACCCGCCTGGGTCTTCGCGGTGATGGCGTCGAGCGCCGGATCGGCTTTGACCGGACTTGGCGGGATCGTGGGCATGACAGACCTGTGGAAGCCTCCTGATGGGCGGTGGAGTATATGCCAAGGCGGGAGTCCAGAACGCGGAACCCAAGGCCGTATCCGGACGGTTCGCCGTGAAGCCGGCCCGCCGACCGGTCGATGGAAGAGGGAGGCGGCGACACCGCTGCGTCTGTGTACGCGCCATTTCCGCAGTCGCCCGAAAACCACTGGGAACTCGCCATGGCTGACCCATCGCATCGAACCCCCACGAATACCCCGACGAATGCCCCAACTGACCCGCCTGCCGACGCAACGGTGAACCCATCCGATGTGGGCGAGACCGGCTCGGGGGCAGCGGATGAAGTCCTGGACATGATCGCCGACATGGAGGGCAAGCTCGGCCGTCTCAAGGAGGCCAAGGCTGCGGAAGTGAACCGGCTTGAGTCGATCACGGAACACGAGCAGCAACTCCAGCGCCGCGATGACGAGCTGCAAGCACAGCGAGCCAAGCTCGATGAGCAAGCGGATGAACTGGCGAAGCGAGAGCAGACCTTCACTCAGAAGCGTGAAGCGGCGGCGCAACAACAAGATCAGATCGATCAGGCGCAGGCGGCCCTGACCGAGGAGCGAGAGCAACTCAGTCGAGAGAAGCGCGATGCGGCGGGCTTGGAGGAGAGACTGGCTGAGCAGGAAGCCGAAATGCAGGGCATCCGCGATGAACTGGCTCAAGCGCACAGCGCCGCAGTGGATCAGGAGGCCGATCTCGAGACCGCTGCGACGGAGATCACCAAGGCCAACGATCTCATGAAGGAGCTCGAGCAGACGGTCGCGGCCTCGCAGCAGGAACGCGAGACACTGGCAGAGAAGCTCCACGATCTCAGCGAGACACACTCACAGAGGCAGGGTGAGATCACCAACCTGCAAAAGCAACTTGCCGAGGCCCAACGGGATGTCGAGCAGGCCGGCGAGGCGCGCCAGACCGCACTCGACGAAGTTCAGACCGTGCGAGAGGAGTTGGCTTCCGTCGAGGCGCAACTTGAGCAGACCGACGAGGCCGTCGAGGCAGCCAAGTCGCAGCAGGAAGATGCGGAGGGCGAGTTGATCGCGTGCCAGGCTGAGTTGGAGGAGACACAGCACAAGGCGCAGGCGGAGCGGCAGGCGGCGCAAAATGAGATTGAGACCGCTCGCGCGCAGCTTAGCGACCTGCAAGAGAAGCACGAACACGAGGCCTCGCGCCAGCGGGAGAAGGCGAACCAGCACCGCAGCGAACTCGAGGCAGCCACAGCGCGAACCACGGAATTGGACGCACAGCTTGCTGAAGCTCACGAAGCAAGAGAACTGGCCGACCGGTCGGCAGAGGAACGCGAGAGCGAACTCGCTGAGTTGAGGCGCGTCTTCGAGAGCACCGCTGCCGAGGCGAAGCGGCATCAGCAAGAGGCACAGTCCGCCCATGAGATGCTCGATCAGCAGAAGACCCAATTCGGTGCCGCTAAGGAGAAGCTGCTGAGCTTCGCGAAACTCATCGACGAACAGGCCGACGCCACCGAGCAGGTTGTGGAACTCAGCGACCAACTTGCGCAGCAGCAGCATGTCATCTCCGAGCTTCGGCAACAGCTCGACTCCGCGGGTTCCAGCACGGATGAGGTTGTCGAAACCCTCCGCAAGCAGATCGCTGAGCGCGATTCACTCATCACAAAGCTCAAGGCCAAGGCTGTGTCGAGGAGAGGCGGTCCCAGCGAGGAGTTGTTCGAGCGCCAACTCGAAGACCGTGATGCGAGGATCGAGGAACTTGAACGAGAAGCTCGCCAGACGCACGCACAACTCACGGAGCGCGCGGACATCGACGCGGATGCGGTCGACGCACTGCGCACCAAAATACGTGAACTGGAAGCCAAGGCTGAGCAAGTGATCGACGTTGATGTCGAGTCACTTCCCGACGAGTTGGCCAAGCAGGCATCGCGGGTGAAGGAAGCGACGCTCCGCGTCGAGCGCCGGCGATCCCGGCTCAAGCAGCACAAGACGCTCCTGGCTGATCAGTCCGAGAAGCTCCTGTCCATCCAGGAGATCCTCCAGACACGGCATCAGCAGTACCAGGACTTGCTCGCCCAACGGGGTTCGCTGGAGAACACACGCCGGACGATGGCTCAGGCCGAAGGCAAACTCATCGCCAAGTGGGCTCGCACGAAGGGCCTGATCGTCGGTATGGTCGCAATGCTCATCCTCTGCGCGCTCGCCGCGATCAGCTACACCGCAGCGATGCGATTCGCGCCGGCGATGTTCAGCGCCAGCGCGGTGCTCAGGCCCGAGACGAAGGCTGGCCTGACGATCACGAGCGACGATCGAGAGGCTTGGGCTGCGTCGCTCCAATCGCTGTCAGTCTCCGACCAAGTTCTCAGAGCCGCTGCAGACCGCATGGGGCAGCGCGGGTACATCGAGCTGGACGAGATCCCCGAGCTGAAGGCCCACTTCAAGAACAACCTGCACATCTCCGCGCAGACGGATGGAATGGTGCGTGTCGAGATGCGTGCCGACCGAACGCATCCCGTCGACCGTGTGCTCGACACATACGTCGTCTCGTTGATTCAGGTCGCCAACGCCACACGCGAGCAGCGATCGGGCGATCTCACAACGAAACTGTCCAGCGCCCCCGCCAAGGGTGAGACGCCCGTGAGCGAGGAACAGTTGATCTACGCAGGGGCCATCTTCGGCGGACTCGTCTTCATGACCGGACTGGTCTGCCTCGGCGTGCGGCGCAGCTACGCCAAGGCCAAGCCGATGTTCGACGCTGACAGCGAGGTCTTCGAAGGCCTCGACGAATCGCACTGGCCGACGGACGTGACGTAACGAAACGCCTGGAGGGGGCATCGTTTGAGTCGGTCAGAACTGCGTGGCCTGGCTGCCGCGCGACGCCTGCCCGGGACCACACAGCAGCAGGCAACCGAGGAGCGGGGCGGACCACAGGAACTGAGGTAGAATGGGAGTTGCACACGCCGCCGATGGAAGGCGCGCTGAGGCGATGCTGTTGTGGAACTGTGGACGTCACTGCTCGACATACTGATTCTCCTTCTGGCGGCGCTCTTGCTCGGCGCTCTGTGCGAACGGCTGAAGCAGAGCGCCATCCTTGGCTACCTGCTCGCAGGCACTCTGCTCGGCCCGAACGCGCTTGACTTGATGCCCAATCACAGAGCGGTGGCCACCATCGCCGAGTTGGGCATCGCGCTGCTGCTGTTTACGATTGGGCTGGAGTTCTCGTGGCGCAGATTGCGCAGCATCGGGCCGATTGCCATCGGTGGAGGAACGGTGCAGGTGCTGCTGACAGGGGCACTCGCCACCGGCGCTTCTCTGATGTTCGGCGTCGGGACACGCCCGGCACTGGTGATCGGTAGCGTGATTGCCCTGAGCAGTACCGCCTGCGTACTTCGGCTGCTCGTGAGCCGGGCGGAGATCGACGGAGTCCACGGTCGTCATGCGCTGGGCATCTTGCTCTTGCAAGACATCGCGGTCGTGCCGCTTGTCCTCATGGTGACCGCGCTGGGCGGCGAGGATTCGACATCCGTTGTTCAGATCGGCTGGGCGCTCGCACAGGCGATCGGCGTGGCGGTGCTGCTGGTCGCAGGGCTTTTTCTTGTGCTCAACTATGTCGTGCCTTTCCTGCTGGGCACCGAACAGGCGGCACGGAATCGCGACCTGCCGATCCTGCTGGCCGTCGTCACAGCCGTCGGAGCGGCGTGGGTCGCACACAAGCTGGGTCTCTCGCCCGTTCTTGGAGCATTCATCGCCGGTTTGCTGCTGGCTGAATCCCCCTTCGCCACGCAAATCCGCGCCGACATCGCGCCGTTGCGAACGCTGTTCGTGACGCTCTTTTTCGCTTCGATCGGCATGCTCGCCAATCCGGCATGGGTACTGGAGCACTGGCCGACCGTTGCTGCCGTGGTGGCAGCCGTCGTCGTTGGAAAGGCGATCGTGATCACCGGTGTGGCGAGGCTCTTCCGCTCGTCACCGGGCCATGCCATCGCAACAGGTGTCTGCCTCGCGCAGGTTGGCGAGTTCTCATTCGTGATTGCCGAAGTGGCGCGAAACGGGCGGCTGCTTGACGACAGCCTGTTCGAGTTGATCATCGCAGTGACGGTCGGAACGCTGTTTCTCACGCCGTATCTCGTGGCGGTCGCGCCACATCTTGCGAGGGCGACGGGCGGGATTCTGTCCAAGGGCCGTCAAACGCCACACACAACGGATGAGGCGCCACAGCGACTCGACGAAGCGTTGAGCGACCACATTGTGATCGTCGGCTTCGGCCCTGCAGGCCAGGGCATCGCCGACGCGCTGGTGCGTCGTCACAAGCCCCGTCTGGTCATCATCGAACTGCACGCCAAGGGTGCGGCCGCGGCGCGGTCCTACGGTCTGCGAACGTACATCGGCGACGCCGGCCGCACCGAGGTGCTCGAGCACGTGCGCATCGCCGCAGCCAAGGTCGTTGTGGTGACGGTACCCGACCCCGCCGCCTCGCGTCAGATCGTGGCACAGGTCCGTTCGCTCGCGCCGCAGGCCGCAATCATCGCCCGCGCGCGATATCACATATATGGTCCTGGCCTGACGCTTGCCGGAGCAATGGTCGTCGTTGACGAGGAGCAGGAAGTAGGCCGTCGTATGGCCTCGGCGGCGCGACGAGTCCTGCGCGCCACGGATCCAGCGCCGTGAGCCGAGATGAAGCTGGATTCGCGATGCGCGCTACGGCATGGTTTCACGGTACGTCAACGTGCAGCCGCGCGGGTCGGCGCCGTGCTCGTCAAAGATCACGAGTTCATTCAACTCACCGACGCGCAGCCACGGCTCGGGCAGGTAGTACGCGTGCTGCGGTCCAACCGGCGCGCCATTCGGCCCGTGCGCGAAGTACCGCCCCACGTTTCGGCCGTTCACATACAACTGCCCCTTGCTCAGATCTCCGACATCCAGCCACAATGGGCGGTTCGTGTGCCTGACTCGGAACTCACAGCGGTACCACGCTGGTCGGCCAGCCGGTTCTCTCGCCGACGCATCGCCGATCGAGCGGTACGCATCTCGCTCGGGCGGACCCCATTTCGCGAATGACCACGCGGCGCCGGCGCTCAGATCACGCGCGAGACAATCGACCCGAAACGCGCCGGCCAGATCGTCCGCGACATGCGTCAGCTCATCGAACGGCGCCAGTTCGATGCGGTTCACACCACGCCGCAGCACGGTCCGATCCGCGACGAAACGGAGCGGGCTGTCAGCACATGATGCGATGTGTGCGCCGACCGCGTGACCGTCGACCAGAAGGACGACGGAGTGATCGCAGCCGTCCAGCGAAAGAAGCAGCGGCGCCTTCTTGCGATAATCAAGCGTCCAGCACAGTCGATGGTGATCGGTCAGTTCGCCCTCTCGGTGGAAAAACAGAGGCGACACGACCTTGGATGGATCGATGCCCGATGCTTCGACCATCTCAGGTTCGGATAGCTCGACAGGCGCTGTCTCGTACAGTGGATCGACAAGCCCCTTGGCGTCGCCGAGGCGTTCCATCGCGTCGTATCGGCCGAGGTTGTCAGCGAGGAAGACCAGTGTGCTCGGCCTGTCCGTTCCATCCAAGCTGAGACGTGCGCCGACCGTGCCGGGACCGAACCCGATGATGCCGACGAACGATCCATCGGCGTAGACCGCCAAGCGATCGCCGCTGTGAGGAAGGCACAGGTTTTCGGCCGGTCGTCCGGAGGATTTGAGTTGGATGCGGTAGTACCCGTATCCCGTCGGCGCGCCGCACGCCTGCAACGAGGCGGGTCCGTCAATCGGCGCATAGCGCGCATACTCGCCCGTGACGAGCTGGTCCTGCGTGACTGCTCGCCAATCCTTCAGACCGATCCGTGCTGCGCGCGGAGGCTTCGCCGAGATCGAATGCGTCGCAACCACCCCATCAGTGGACACCGTCTGGTAGGACGAGAACCTCGGATGAGCGATGGGCGAGCTGTCCGAGTTCAGCCCCGCCACGCCAATATGGATCACATCCTCGTGAACGTACATCGCGTCGACCAGTGCAGGGTTGCAGATGACCAGCGTGACATCCTCGTGCTGCTCAACAAGTGCGGTGTTCCCGCTGGGGACGACGAAGGTCGTCTCGCTGTCGTTGATGCTCACGATCCCTTCCGAACCCGGCGCTCCGAAAAGGACCAGCGACCTGCCCGCCTGCGTCAGCGCACAGAGATTCGTGTGGTTGAGGGTCGCCCGTCCGCCGAGGCGAACATCACACAGGCACCACGCGACGGCTTGATCGGGCATCGTCACGGGGATCGCTACTCCGCTGCTCAGCAGAACCGTCGTGGATGCTCGCATCGCCTTGGGGCCACCTGACGCCGGGCTGAAAAGGAAGACGATCGACCCCTGCCCACCCCGAACGTGAAGGACGCTCGGTTCGCCCGATACGGATCGGCCGGCTACCGCGTCGCCACCCAGCCGAGCCGGGTCCGCCGTTGCGGGATGGTCATCTGGGTCCAGTGCTGCGAAGATCCGTCCAAACGAGTCGGCGAACATCGCGATCCGCCTGATCGCGTGGTAGTTGGCTGTGCGTGCTCCCGCCTCGCCGAGCGGCGCTCCGCAGTCGTTGCTTGTGGTGACAAACGACGGGTGGGTGCCCCCATCCGCACGCCGACCACCGTTGAATCCGAGATTCGTCCCACCGTGGAACGGGGAGAGATTGAACTGCCCGCCGCCTGCGAGTACCTGCGCCGCACGATGCAGCAACTCATTCGGTTCGATCAGGCCGGATGACGGCTCATCCCACGCATCCGCCTCGCCCGTGGGCAGATCGGCAACCAATCGCGGCGCTTCGGGTCGGACCGCATGGAGTTGCCTCATCATGCCCAACAGATCGTCCGACCCGACCCAGGCGTCGATCTGGCCTTCGACAGAGTTCCACAGGTTGCTTGCGTTGATGATCGGGACGTCAATGCCGCATTCCCGCACGACTCGGCCGAGCCTGCCGAGATACCGCTCCACAAGCCCCGCATCATCCAGGAAGTAATGGTCCTCGCCTTGCACGAGGATCAAGGGTCGGCCTTCACCTCGCGTCGCTTGCATGTCGGCCAATGGTCGAAGCAAGGCGCGCAGGTACCGGCTCATCGGCTCAAGGAACGCCGGATCATCGGTGCGAAGCCGCAGCCCATCCTCGGCTGCGAGCCACGGTGGGATCCCGCCGAGGTCGTAGCCGCTGCCGACGCAAGGCCCAACGCGCAGAATGCCAAACATTCCCAGCTCGGCGATCAGCCCCAGGAACGCCGCCACATCCAGATCGTCGGTGAATTCGAACCGCCCAGGCCGGGGTTCATGCAGCCCCCAGACACAGGTCGTCGCCACGCAATTCAGGCCTGCCTGCCGCGCCGCGAGCAGACGATCACACCACAGGCCGCGTGGTGTGCGAGCGTAGTCGATCGTGCCGCTGACCAGCCAGATTCGCCGACCGCCCAGCATGAGGCTCTGTCCATCGTATGTCAGCGTTCGCATTGCGCTGTGCCGCCTTCCCGACCCGCCTCCAGCCGCAGCCGGTCACACACCGCCCGCCGCCGGGGTATCCACCATAGGTTGGCCCGCGCAGCGCGGCAAAGCCCGCACGAGATACGCAACCATCCCACGTAGCGGCGGTATTCCCACGCGATCCGACGTAGTCAGCCACTCAACCGAACATCGGCCCCGCTCCTCGCCATCAGCATGCACGGATCAGCCCGACCGAGGAGCATTCCTGGTATACCGCAGCGCTATGCCACGCATCTCACTCCGCCTCATCGCTCCCGCCGGTCTGGTCGCCATCGTCAGCGTCACGGCCGGCTGTGCGCCGAACCTCACCGACATTGATCGCAAGGTGGATGCGCTGCTCGCCGAGCGCCAGCATGCGCTTCAGTCACAGGCCGACCCTCGCCGGTCCTTCGAGGCAACCGTCACCAGCCCGACCGGCGGTTCGTCGTACGACGAGACGCCCGGCACACAGAACCCGGCTGCCGAGGCATTGCACACGGACGTCGCCGAGGAGATGACCGAGGACCAACTCACGGCACGGCTCGAGCGGTACCACGAGCCGCCGGGCATGGCGCTGAGCCTCGACCTACAGGACTGCTTCCGCATCGCCATGACGAGCGGGCGCGAGTACCTCAGCGCGCAGGAGGAGTACCTGATCGCGGCGCTCCGACTGCTCATGGAACGCCACCGCTGGGGCCCGCGGTTCTTTGATGACGTCGCAGCCTCAGCATCGGGCAGTCCCAGCACGGCCGGCTACGAGACCGCCCTGAGCATCATCAACACGCTCCGCGCCAGCCAACGATTGCCCCACGGCGGCGAGCTTGAGGCTCGGGCGCTCTACCAGTCGACCGAAACCCTGCGCGAGGCGGCGAGCAACGAATACCGGCAATCCGCGGAGCTTGTCCTGTCCGCTCAGATACCGTTGCTCCGGGGCGCGGGCCGAATTGCGCGAGAGGACTTGATCCAGGCTGAGCGCGACCTCGTCTATGCCGCCCGGTCGTTTGAGCGCTTCCGCCGAACGTACTTCGTCAGCATCGCGAACGACTACTTCTCGCTCATCGCCGCGCAGAACGCGATCGAGAACCAGAGCGGCCAGCTCGTGAGTCTCGAACGGCAACTCACCGGCACGAGAATGAAGTTCGACATGGGCAGGCTCGCCAAGCCTGATGTGGACAACGTCGAACGAAGCGTCCTGTCCGGCAGAGACCGGCTCATCTCGCTGAAGGAGTCGTACGCGCTGGCCCTGGACCGGTTCAAGCTTCGGCTCAACATCCCGATCTCCCAGGCGATCGCGCTTCAGCCCGTCCGGTTCGAGATGCCCTCGCCGAGCGTCTCACTTGAGGATGCGACCCGCGCTGCGCTGCGGTATCGCCTCGATCTCCAGACGGAGACGGATTGGCTTGACGATCACAGGCGGGCGGTCGCCAACGCGGTCAATCAGCTCCTCCCCGATCTGGATGTCACAGCCTCGGTCACAGCGCCAACCGACTCGGATTCCAACGCGCTGGACTCGTTCGCGCTCGATCAGATGCTGTATCAGGCGGGCGTGTCGTTCTCCCTGCCCCTGGACCGTGAGATCGAGCGGGCGGCGCTTCGGCAACAGACGATCCGGTTCGCGCAGGCGGAGCGGAACCTGGCGCAGCGCCGTGATGAGATCGTGCTCGAAGCCCGCCGGGCCGTCCGAGACATCGACCGCGCCCGGCTGAGCACCAAGCTCCAGGAGCGCAACATCTTCATCACACAGCGCCGCCTCGACCTGCTCCACCGGCGAGAGGACACCAACCCCCAATCGCTCCTCGACGCGGAACTGGATCTTGTTATCGCCAAAGATGCGCTGGCGAACGCTGTCCGCGATCTGCGAAGCAACATCCTCGGGTACCTGCTGGCGACCGGACAAATGCGCATCTCCGCGGAGGGCCGGTTCCAGCCGTTGGGCGGGATGGTGATCGAACCCGTGGAACCGGTGGACGAGGTTGGCGGATATGAACCGGAGGCGTCAACGGACGGGCTCACCCAGCCGGATGACGAGTAGCGCCCGCCCCGCCTTGGCCGCACCCGCCGCATTGTCGTGTGGAACACCGCATCGTGGACGCTTGGAGAGGGTACTGTTGAGTGGCACGGAATCTGCGTCCTGGCCGACGCGCCCAGCGGCGAACTGGAGATGTGACATGACGAACGCACCCCGCACTGACTCGACGACTCAGCACGGCCTCGCCCGACGAAAGGCAGGGCGGGCTGTACTTATCGTCATCGTCGTTCTGGTCGTCGTTGTCGCCGTGACCGCCGCCGTCTTCGCCGTCCGTGCAACGAGTCGATCCCTCGATGATGTGCTGACGCGCGACCGCTTCCCCGTTGACATCGCCAGCTTCGACATCGTCGTGACATCCAACGGCGAACTTAAAGCCGCGAATCAGATCGAGCTGCGGAACGAAACCGAGCGTGACGCCGCGATCACCTTCATCATCCCGGAAGGGACCACCGTCGAGCCGGGTACCGTGCTGGTCGAACTCAACACCGAGCAGCTCACCCGGGAGCTCGATACTGAAGAAATGCAGCGTGATTCCGCCACGAGCGATCTTGTCGCCGCCGAAGAAGCTCTCGCTATCCAGATCAACGAGAACGAGTCGGCCATACGCCGGTCGGAACTGTCGCTCACGCTCGCCAAGCTTGAGCTTGAGCAGTGGCGCAAGGGAACGCACGTCGCCAGGCTGAAGGAGCTGAACCTCAGGGTTGAGACGACCGAACGCGACTACGAACGGCTGGAGCGCAAGTACAAGCAGGCTGAGGATCTCTACAAGCAGGATTTCATCAGCCGTGATGAGAAAGAGCAGGATGAGATCCGCTATCTCGAAGCGGAGAACGCCCGCGATACGGCCTTGCTCAACCTGGAGATCTACGAGGAGTACGAACACCCCAAGGAGGAAAAGAGCAAGACATCCGCCGTTACGGAGGCGCAGGCTGAACTCGATCGCGTCCTGGCGCGGAACAGGTCCGAACTCGCCCAGAGAGAGGCCAACCTCAAGACTCGCCAGCGACAACTCAAGACCCGCGAGGAGCGCGTCGCCAAGCTTGAGACGCAGCTTGAGGCATGCACGATCAAAGCGCCCGATTCCGGGCTTGTCGTCTACGGCACGAGCGTCGACCAGAACCGTTGGCGGGGCGGCGGCGAAGGGCCGTTCCAGGTTGGTTCACGCATCTACCCGCAGCAGACATTGATCGTTCTCCCGGACACGCGCTCGATGATCGCCGAAGTGAAGGTCCACGAGAGCATTACCTCGCGCATTCATCCGGGCCAGCACGCGACGATCGTCGTCGAAGCGGTCGGCGGCGGCATGTTTGACGCAACCGTTGAATCGATCGGCGTCCTTGCGGAGGGCGGCGGATGGCGCGATCCCAACTTGCGCGAGTACACCGTCAAGCTCAAGCTCAATGAGGTGAACGGCAGCAACCTGAAGCCGTCCATGCGATGCGAGGCGAGGATCTTGCTCGATACGGTGCAGGACGCTCGCGCCGTCCCGATCCAGGCGGTCTTCAACGACGCCGGAGCACCCTACTGCTACGTCGCCGATGGGTCGCACTACGTGCGCCGCAATGTTCGGACGGGCCGATTCAGCGAGACGTGGATTGAGATCATGGATGGGCTGGATCAGGGTGACATCGTTCTGCTGCGCGAGCCTGACCCCGGCAACATCAAGAGGACTCGGGCCGACGATGAGGCCGAGGCGCCCGCAGTCGAGCCGGCCGGGCGCAAGGGCCAACGTCGCAATCCGTCCCCGCAGGAGTCAGGTGTGGAGGCCGAGGGTCAGCACGAAGCCGACACCGCCAATGCCAGCACCGTCGATGCTGTCATCACCGACACGCCGAGCGATCCTTCAGGCTGACCCGTCTTCGGGGAACAGCGCGTCCTCCGCCGCTCCACCGACATCCGCGAACGACGCTTTTGTCTTCGCAGACGCCTTGCGCGGCTGAAAGATGGCTGACGATGTGCCCTTCGCAAGCCCGACGCGAATCGGCCCCTCTTTGATCCGCTCGAACGCGGACTTGGCATTGCCCGCTGAGTACTCCACGCCGATCGACCTCCTGCCAATCGCTCGCGCCACCGTACACGTCGTGCCACTTCCGAGGAACGGATCGAGCACCAGATCACCTTCATTGGAGCATGCACGGATCACACGCTCTAAGTAGACCTCGGGGATCTGGTTGTGATGCAGCGCGCGACGCTCCTTGTTATTCCCCTGGATTCGTCCCCAGTACTGCCCGTACCACACATCCATCGGCACGCGCAGCCCGACGTGCTCATCCTTGGCCAGCGTGCGCGGATCGAAGTACACCGTCGCGCGATCGCTCGGCTCCATCACCGCTTCCGCGTTCCAGATTCGCTCAAGCGGCTCCATGACGAAGTACAAGGCGTGCACCTTGCTCATGATGAAGCTGCTCTTGCGGTTCTGCCCGAATCGGAAGTGCCAGATGCACCAGTTCATCATCGTGAGCCCGCGGCGCTTCAGGTGCAGCACGACCTCCGCTGCCGTGTCATCGGGGATGTTCACCCACAACGACCCGCACGGTGAGAGCACGTTGACGCACGCATCCAGCCAGTCGTAGGTGAACCGCTCGTACTCGGTGCGCGGCATGCCGTCCTTCCACTCGTCGTACGGCACATCCCAGTTGAACGGCGGATCGGCGAAGATCAGATCGACCTTCTTTGAATCGGGCAGGCTCGGCAGGACATCCCGGCAATCGCCGACGTACACGCGCGTGTCCGGTTCTTTGAGCTGATGACGGGGCTTGATCGACGTTTTCTTCTTCGGCGTGTGCGGCGGGAGCTGGTCACCGTGCAGCCGAACGGCTGTATCGTCGTCAGCCTGGACGAGCGTCAGGGCGAGGTCCCGCCCCACCGTGATCGCACCTTTCGGCATCGCGTAGCCCCCCGGTCGATCGAACTCCATGTTCTTCCGTTCCGCCATCGGCTGTTCTCCTCTCGGCGACATCATACGCATCGACCGGCGGATCGTCGCCCGGCGCCTCCTCCTCGTCGCCCGGCCGGGTCTGCAGAATCCCATCCATCCCTCGCGATTGAAGGTACCGCACCTGTATCGCGTGCCACGCCTCCCACGCATCGACCTGCTTGCGCCGGTGCCGCACCTCGTCCATGAGTTGATACCGCGTCATCTTGGCTGGATCTTTGCGCTCCGTGCTACGGTGCACGCCGAACCGTGAGAGCAGCTTGTCCGTCGCCTTGAGCCCCAGGATCAACGCAAGCACATACCGCGCAACCTTCATCCCCACGCCGCGCAGCCGAAAGACCCGGCTCGTGCGTGCAAGACGCGCCACACGAAGCGGTCGCAGGAGTGGCAGCACGATAATCACGATGTCGATCCAGTTGCGCCGGGCATACTCGAAGCGAGACTCGGCGATCATCTCCTTGATGACGAACTCGACGAGAAACGCCAGCCAGATAGCGGCCTCGGAAATCCGCACCGCCCACCACGTCACGACCGGCGTCGTGTCGGCGTGCTCGTGCAAGTACGTGAAGTCAACGACCAGCAACGGCAGAATCAAGATCGCTAGAACGATCATCGGCCAGTGGAAGTACCGGTCCACGCGGGCGCGAAGCCGATCATTCGCGATGACAATGCCCAACCCCGGCACGGTCACATAGCGCACGCCGGGTGGCGGCGGCGGAAGCACCGTTCCGCGCGGCACGATCACGGATTGCATCGACTGACGCTCCATCATCTTCTATCACGACGGCCGCACCGACCGGTCCTACTCCCGCAAATCGGGCAGATCCTTGTAAAGGTCCAGCGACTCGGGGTTCTTGAGCGCATCGCGGTTCTTCACGGGTCGTCCGTGGATCACGTTGCGGACAGCGAGTTCCACCTTCTTCATGCTGATCGTGTACGGGATGTCATCCACCGCGATGATCTTCGCCGGGACGTGGCGAGGACTGCAATTGCGGCGGATGTTTGTGCGGATCATCTTCACAAGATCGTCAGTGAGCGATTGACCTGCTCGCAGCTTGACGAAGAGGATGACGCGCACATCATCATCCCACTCCTGCCCGATGACGAGGCTGTCTTCGATTTCGTCGAGCGGTTCGACTTGGCGGTAGATCTCAGCCGTGCCGATGCGGACGCCGCCGGGATTGAGCGTCGTGTCGGATCGGCCGAAGATGCGCACGCCGCCGCGGTCGTTGATCGAGATGAAGTCCCCGTGATGCCACACGCCGGGGTATCGGTCGAAGTACGCCGACCTGTACGCGGCGCCGTCCGGGTCCGCCCAGAAGTAAATCGGCATCGGTGGGAATGCCGCGGCGCAGATGAGTTCACCCGTCTCGTTCAGAACAGGCGTGCCTGCTTCGCCGTATGCGTGAACATCCATGCCCAGGCATCGGCATTGAATCTCGCCCCGATAGACCGGCCCCATCGGATTGCCCGCAACGAAACACCCGTTCAGGTCCGACCCGCCCGAGATCGAACTGAGGCACAGGTCGGCCTTGATGTCGCGGTACACATAGTCGAAGCTCTCATCCGCAAGCGGTGATCCCGTTGAAAGAATCGCCTTGAGCGTGGCAAGGTCGAACCGCTCCCTCGGCTTCACACCCGCCTTCTCCAGCGCCGCGATGTAGCGAGCGCTCGTGCCGAAGATCGTGATCTTCTCCTCTTCCGCCAGGCGCATCAGCGCATCAGGATCGGGATGGAAGGGCGACCCGTCGAAGAGCGTCACCGTCGCGCCCAGGCCGAGCGAACAGACGAGCCAGTTCCACATCATCCAGCCGCACGTCGTGAAGTAGAAGATGTTGTCTTCACGCTTCACATCGCTGTGCAGGCGGAGTTCTTTGAGTTGGTTGATGAGTACGCCGCCGACCGACTGAACGATGCACTTGGGAAGTCCGGTCGTCCCCGATGAATACATGATGTATAGCGGATGATCGAACGGCACCTGCTCGAACTCGATGTCAAGACCGTCCTCATCCGCGATAAAATCCTGATAGTGCACAGCCGCGGGCAGCGATGATGTGTCGGCTCGCTCCTGCATGTAGGGCACGACGATGATCTTCGGCTTGAATTGAAGCTGCTCGTAGATCCCCGCGACCTTCTCCAGTGATGAGAACTGCTTCCCGCCGTAGGTGTAGCCGTCCGCGGTGAAGAGGATCTTGGGCTCGATGCGCTGAAAGCGGTCGAGCACGCCCTTGACGCCGAAATCCGGCGAGCAGGACGACCAGATCGCCCCGATGCTTGTCGCCGCGAGCATGGCGATGACCGTTTCGGGCATGTTCGGCATGAAGCCGACGATCCGGTCGCCCTTGACCACACCCTCCGCGCGTAGCGATGCAGCCAGTTTTGCGACTTGATTGAAAAGCTCCGCATACGTGAGCGTGCGCGATTGCGTCATCGCCTCACCGCGAAACACAATCGCGGTGCGATCATCGCGGTAGCGCAGCAGGTTCTCCGCGAAGTTCAGTTCCGCGCCTTGGAACCACATCGCGCCCGGCATCTTCGCCGGATCGTTAATCACCTGATGGTGTGCTTTCGACGCGATGATCCCGACATCGTCCCACACCGCCTGCCAGAAGTCTGCGAGATGGTCAATCGACCACTCGTGCAGTTGTTCATACGTTGTGAAGTGCGCAGCGAACCGGTCGTTGACGCGCTGCATGAACGTAAACATGTTCGTCCGCTTCGCGCGATCGTCAGTCGGGGTCCACATCGGCTGAGGCGTCATAACATTCGTGCTCCGGAACGGGTTGCGGCGAAGGGAGGATGATCTCTCGATCTCGCGGCAATCGTACCGGACCGCAGCACCACATGCAGTCGGCGGACAGGTCGCGTGCCGTCCACGCTCAGGATCGCAGACCGGACCGACGCTACTGCTTCTCCTGCAGCGACAGGACGAGCTGCGCGATGAAATCCACCGCCCGCTCCGGCGACACCACGGCCATGTTCAGGACGACGTGGTACATGTCCGGGTCGCCGATGTCCCGCTTGAAGTGATGCTTGATGAACTTGACCCGTACCGCATCCGAGTGTCTCAGCGCGCGTTCGACCTCAGGCTCGGCAAGCCCCGCCGAGGCTGCGTAGCGCTCAGCCCTCCACAGGAGGGGCGCGTTGAGACGCACGTGAATCGCGCCGGGATGATCCGCGAGGATGCACTGTCCGCCACGACCCACGATGACCGCTCGACCAACGGTGGCCAGCTCGCGGATCAGTTGCGCGGTCTTGGGTGCCACATCCGTATCTGATGCGGATCGCCGAAACCTCGCTCGCACGTCCTCGAACCATGTCCGGGCGTGCTCACTGAAACGCGAGACCATCTCCTCGGGCAAATCGTGATCGTCAGCCACTCGCTGGACAAGTTCCTGGTCGAAGGCAAGCCAAGGCTGATCGCCTCCCTGTCGCTCGCTGAGCACCTCCGCCAGCCTTCTCGCGATTCCTGCGGCATCCGTCCCCGTCTGCCGAGAAATCGTCACCACCGGCGGACTCATCTGATCGTTCATCTTGGCACCTCATTGAGCAACTAGGTTGACCTCGATCAACTGCCGTCGCCGCCCGGTCGCGTGGGACGGCTGGAATGCCGGAGGTGGGACTCGAACCCACACGGAGTATCACCTCCAACGGATTTTGAATCCGTCGCGTCTGCCAATTTCGCCACTCCGGCTTGCGCTTCTATGGTATCACACGAACGGCCGGGAGCATCAAAAAGATCGAGAGGTTCCGGGTTCCTGTAGCGACACATCAGCAAACCCGTGCTTCACACGTGTTTGGCGTTCCGCAGGCGGCTGGGCGAGGCGGCAGACGACGGGGCGCTATGTGTGCTGGGGGCCGAACACGATGGCGTTCTTGCCGCGGCGCTTGGCCTGCATGGCGCGATCATCGGCGCGGCGGACGAGTGATTCGGTGTCGAGGCCGTCCCACGGGTACGTGGCCAGGCCACCGGAGATGGTGAGCGGGCCGGGCGCGTCGTCGCCGAGCTTGGGAAATCGGCACCGGGCGATCTGCTCCTGGAAACGCGCGGCGATCAACTCCACCGTCCTCGGGTGTTGGCTCGTCGGCGTGCGAGGACCTTGCGGATCGTAGAACACCACCGCGAACTCATCACCACCGATGCGGCACACGCGATCGCCCGGCCGAATCACCGACTTGAGCAAGCGGACCGTCTCGACAAGAACATCATCGCCTGCTGCGTGACCATACGCATCGTTGTAGGTCTTCAGATCATCAACATCGAGGAGCATGACCGTCAGCGCCCGACGGTACTCGCCCGCCTCGACGATGGCACGGTCCATGAATCGCACGAAGTAACGCCGATTCCACGCTCCGGTCAGCTCATCGGTGAACGCGTCGGTGCGAAGATCGAGCATCTGCTCGGCGGCAACAATCCACCTCGCAAGCCACGACGACCACGGAATGAGAACTCGCTGAGCATCATGATCGGTAACAAGCTGCCCCACCGCTCGGCCTTGGTGTACGACATCAACCACAGTCCGGCACAGCTCGTCCGGCGCAGCATCGACGCTGGTCAGGAACCGCAGATCGTCGATGCCCGTGCGCCGGCGCAGGAGCTTCAGCGCCGCATCGGGCACACATCGAGGGTCGGTCATCATCAGACCGAGCAGTCCTTCATCGCCAAGGCCGTCGATCATCGTCGTTGCGGCGTCATCCTCTCGCTCGCGTGACCGGCTTTCCCCGGCACCCGGCTCGGGCTGATCGGGCTGCGGCGGAGGCGATGCGGGCGGGCGGTCAAGGAGCTCGGCGAGCGCATCCTGGGTGATGGACGGGTCGATGACTGCCTCGATGTCTTCCGGAACCACCGATGTGTCATCCGAAGTGTCCGCACCGTTGGAGAGCGCAATGATGCGGACATCATGATGCACGCGCCGCAAAGCCTGCGTGATCCGGTTCGGCTCACCGTCATCCAACCGGCTGCGCGGTGCGATAACGACCGGCTGAGGCGCATCGCTCGAACCGGTCCGAACCAGCCACGCATGCAGCTCACCGATCGCATCATGGAAGTCGGCGGCGGCGGTTACACGGCAGTGAGGAACCCGACGCAACATCGGCTCGAGCGGCGCGGCATCAACCAAAAGGACGAACCGCTCCGCTTCACGGTCAGGTGTAGTCGGATTGTCGGCAGCGGTCGTCATCATCCCTCCACCGTGTGCTCGATCGCGTCATCGTCGGCAAGCAGCATCGCGATCTCCTCGCTGGTCAGTTGCGTCGAACGTGATGCGCCCGCCATATCCTCGTCGGCATCCGATTCGAGCAGCCGAGCCCGGTCGTCATCCGCCACATCGGCAAGGCGGAGGCGGCTGCCCGGCGCAGCCGGTCCGTGCAAGCCATACGCGGACCGCACGGGCGCGGTTCGTCGTGGCTGCTCGGGCGACGGGTCCGACGGTGGACCTGTGACGGCGTCAACCTCAACCGGAGGCCTGAGACGCGACCCGCCGCTGGGCGAAATCTCGTGATGCCTGCGATCGGCCTCATCTCCCATGCGCCCATCGATGGCGGACAACTGCGGTGAGCCGTCTCGCCGATACGCCGAGCAGACCGTCCCAGAAAGATGGAGCCGTACCGCGGCGAGCAACCGCATCACATTCGGCTGCTCATCCGGCTCAACGATCAGCAGGATCGTCCGAGCACCTTGCGACTTCGTTGACGTTCGACGAGCCGACACGCACAGCGCAGCCATCGCGAGGTGCGAGTCATCCAGTTCGACGAGCGCCACGCCACGCCTTTCCAGGCTGCAGCGAAGGTCATCAGGCATCGCGCCGGCGCGAGGCAGCAACACCACACACTGCGGCCCCTGGGTCGGCGTGTCGTCCGGCTCCACAACACGTTGGGATTCGTCGGCGATCATCTACCTGCAATTGTAGCACCGAACTGGCCGCTGCCCGAAGTTCTTGGCCGGAACTTGTCAGCATCATCCAAGCAGGGTGCACGCGATGCGCTCAGCGCCTCGGCCATCCTCGATCCTCGCCAGCGCCTGACGCATCGCTTCGCGGTGATCGGACTGCCCAAGCAGGTCGGCCAGGAGCGGCGCGTTCGCCGCATGGGTCGCCTCCGGCTCGATCCTGTCCTCGCCCAGAATACCACCGCCCGCCTCGGTCACGCGCAGGGCATTGTGGCGCTGATGCTCATCCTTGTGGTAGGGATACGGCAGGTACAGCGCCGGGACACGGTTCACCGCCGCTTCCGCCACGCTGCCTGCGCCGGCTCGGGTGATCGCCGCGTCCGCTCCACCCCACGCATCGCCCATCGCATCGCAGAAGCTGAGGACACGACTGGCGATGCCCGCGCGGTCGTACGCCTCCGCCAACCCCGCCGCATCGCGGTCACCCGTGAGGTGAAGCACCTGCCACCCGGCGAAGAGATCAGGCTGAACACACAGGATGTGGAGTACCCAGCGGTTGACTGAGGCAGCCCCCTGACTGGCGCCGGTGATGAGCAACGTCCGAATATCAGGAGCAAGTCCGAGGCGCTCACGGCAACACGGCGCCGAGTCCGCCGCTCGCGCCGCGCGACGGATCGGCATCCCGACCACCTCGCGGAACAACGGCTGCGCGTCGTCAACCGTTCGCACAGCGCTCAGGACACAACCCGCCCGTCGCGCGATGTAACGGTTCGCCCTGCCGGGCACCGCGTCGAGATTGACGAGCGTGATTCGTCGGTGGAGCTTGCATGCCGCACGCACGATCGGAGCGGCGACGAATCCCCCCATCGCCACGACCTCGCTCGAAGGGTCGGCCAGCACACAACATCCCAGCCGAACCGACACCCTCCAGCGCCGCGCGAACCGCGCAGCCGATATGGGCCGAACGCTCGGCGGAACCGCAGTGCATGCCTGGAACTCGACACCGGCCCGATGCAGGATCTCGCCGTCGAGCGGCCGATCGCTGCACACGAAGAGCGCCTCGGCATCAGCGCCTCCCGGCTCATCGCGAATCCGCTCCCAGATCGCCAGACTCGGGAACAGATGCCCGCCCGTACCGCCGCCTGCGAAGATGAATCGCTTCACGACATTGCCACCATCGAATCGGACTGGACGTGCCGATCGGTAGGCACGCCGTTTCGCTGCATCCGCATCTTGAGACGCCGATCCATTCGCACGATCAGTCCCAGCGATGCGGCGCACATGACCCATCCGGAACCGCCCCAACTGAGCAGCGGTAGCGCGATGCCCTTCGTCGGCGCAAGACCGGTCACGACCATCATGTTCATCACCGCCTGTAGGCCGAACGTCGTCAGCACCCCCAGACCGAGCAGGCGCATGACGAGCCTGTCTTCGCGCGACACGACGGACCACCCGGCGATGACGAGCACGCCGTAGAGCGAGACGACCAGTGCGGCCCCGGCGACGCCAAGCTCCTCGCAGATGATCGCGAAGAGGAAATCGGTCGTGTCCTCGGGCAGGTAGCCGAACTTGTGCACGCCGTGTCCCAGCCCGCGCCCCGTGATCTCGCCCGCCGCGATCGCAGCCTGGGATTGGATCATGTGGTATCCGGTGCCGGACGGGTCGTCGTAGGGGTGCAGGAAGGATGTCACACGCTGCGTGCGGTAGTCGCTTGTGGTGACGGCGAGGATGCACACAGCCAGCCCGATCGCTGCGAACACAGCCAAGTGCCGGACCCGCGCCCCAGCGGCAAAGAGGATGACAAACGCCGCGGCGCCCATCAGCACCGCCGTGCCGAGATCCTCGCGAATGACCAGGCCGCACAACACGGCGATCAGGCCAACAGCTGGCAGCAGGCCGCGACCGAATCGGCGAATCACGTCACCACGTGCA
>JAGLTS010000080.1 GCA_023135165.1 Phycisphaerales bacterium
CACTTCACATTCGATCTTCAGGTGAGCGTCACAGGCGGCAACGACTGGACAGCCGCGCAGGCCACGTTTGTGCTGATGGAACCGGCGATCGTGTTCTTCGAGCATTTCTACAACTCTGACGGTCCGTCGTGTCCTGCATTCTTCGAGTCGTGGCCTGCCCTTGAGTTTGACAGCTTCTACACGATCCCGTCTTACTTCCCCAATACCTCCTACGGGGCATCACCTGGTCTTATGCCCGACCGTATAGGCGAACCTGACTTGCGGGATGCGGTGTGGTTTGATACCTGGGATGACGGCGACGGCATCTACACGATCGCGCGCTACACGATCATCATTCCCGCTCACAACCCGGTGCGGCCGAGCATGGTGCCTGCGGGCGGCGGCGGCGCAGCGCCCATCCTCGGCACGCTGGTCGGCGTCGCAACGAGCCGCGACACGCTGGGCGACTGCAACGAGTTCGCCTTCGACCTGATCGTCGGTCAATGCCTGGGCGACCTCGACGGCGACTACGACATCGACCAAGCCGACCTCGGGATGCTCATGGCTGACTACGGCTGCACCGGCGCTGACTGTCCCGGCGATTGTGACAACGACGGCGACACGGATCAGTCCGACCTGGGCGTCCTGCTCGCCTACTATGGCCAAAGCTGTCCGTAGCGCTCGACAACCTGCGCAGCGGGGGTCGTATCACAGAGGAGAACAGACCATGGTGGCCTATTAGGGCGTTGAATACACGTATATACAGGTAGAATGACCACACACATCCAGTATCTTTGAATCAAGGAGCATGATGATGCAAGCGCGACTGTGGATACGACACCAGTGGACATATCTCTGCTCGGCACTCGCCGTCCTCACCAGCGGGGGTGTTGCGGTTGCCCAGATTCCCGGCGAGGTCATCGCTGAACAGAAGATAAGTGAGCTCCATGGCGGCTTTGAAGGCACCCTTAACGACTTCGCTCAGTTTGGCCGAGGGGTGGCGTCGCTGGGCGATTTGGATGGCGATGGAATCACCGATGTTGCTGTCGGGTCACCGGGACTTTACGCCGAGGCAACCGAGGCAGGGGGAGTCTGGATACTCTTTCTTTACCCCGACGGCTGTGTCAAGTCGAGCCGGAAGATCACCTCCTCAACGGGCGGATTCTCGGGTGTTCTCCATGCCTTCGACAATTTCGGCACGTCAATCACCTGTTTGGGAGATGTGGATGGAGACGGAGTCCAGGACATCGCGGTCGGCACCCGCGCCGACGATGGTGGCATCAATCGTGGGGCGGTGTGGATCCTCTTCCTGCACGCAGACGGCACAGTGAAACACCAACAGAAGATCAGTGCTATCGAAGGGAGCTTCCACGGCATTCTTGATGATCACGACCTCTTCGGTGCGTCAGTCGGTGCTTCGGGTGATGTCGACGATGATGGCATTCCCGACCTTCTCGTTGGCTCTCCAGGCGATGACGACGGAGGAACCGACCGCGGCGCGATCTGGCTGCTCCTTCTTAGCGAAGCCGGAACCGTTGAGTCGTACCAGAAGATCAGTTCCACAGCGGGGGGTTTCACGGGCAATCTCGACTCTGCTGATGGGTTCGGTGATTCAGTGGCCGCGATAGGCGATCTCGATCAGGACGGCGTTGGCGACGTGGCTGTGGGTGTACAACACGACGACGATGGTGGCATCAATCGTGGGGCGGTGTGGATTCTCTTCCTACATGCAGATGGAGCAGTGAAGGCGCATCAGAAGATCAGTGCCACGCAAGGTGGCTTCAGCGGACCTCTGGAGGAGAATGATCGATTCGGCGCGTCCGTCGCCCGTATATGGGATCTGAGCGGAGACGACGTTTCCGAACTCGCGGTCGGCGCGTACCTCAGTGACGATGGTGGTGACAACCGGGGAGCAGTCTGGATTCTCTCTCTGGACGAGACCGGCATGGTCACAGGCGAGCAGAAGATTAGCAGTTCGACTGGCGGCTTTGATGGACCTCTCGACGACTTCGATCAGTTTGGTGTGGATGTGGCATCACTTGGAGATCTGAATGGCGATGCGATTGGGGACATCATTGTTGGCGCCAGCCTTGATGACGATGGTGTCAACGACGCGGGTGCCGCCTGGGTGCTCCTCCTGGATGGCGAGCCGGACCGCTGTTGGCTCTGCGACCTCAATGGCAACGGCGAAGTCGATCAATCCGACCTTGGTATCCTGCTCGGTTGGTACGGTGCCGGCGCTGGCGGCGACATTGATGGCGACGGCGATACTGATCAGTCTGATCTTGGAATGCTGTTGTCGGCCTATGGCGAAGTCTGCCAGTGAGCAATACCGTCGGGGCGACACGGACCAGTCCGACCTGGGCATCCTACTCGCCCACTACGGCCAAAGCTGTCCGTAGCGCTTCCTGCAAGCGCAGTAGCGAGGCACCGCGTTCCGTGGGTGTGCGCCCATGTAGTCACGAGGGTCCGCTGGCGAGGACGCCGCGGCTCGCCGCGGCTCGCTGTTCAGACGCTGACTTGGCGCATGCCTTCATAGATGGCGGTGCAGACGACGGTGGCGAGGTTCAGCGAGCGTGCACCGGTCGGCATCGGGAGCGTCACGTGCTGCGGCGCTGCTGCTGCCACGGCATCGGGTACGCCGGCGGTTTCTTTGCCGAAGAGCAGGTAGTCACCTCGCTGGAATGGGTGGTCCCAGTGCGGACGGTGGGCGGCGGTCGTGTAGAGGATGAGCCTGCCGGGCAGCGCCGGGTCGCTTGCCAGGAACGCTTGCCAGTCGGTGTGATGGCGGACATCCAGCCCTTGCCAGTAGTCCAGCCCGGCCCGGCGGAAGGCCTTTTCCGAGGTGTCGAAGCCCAGCGGGTGGATCAGGTGCAGCGAGCAGCCCGTCGCCATGCACGTCCTGCCGATGTTCCCCGTGTTGTTGGGGATCTCCGGCTGATAGAGCACGACATGGAAGAGCGGTCCGGTCACGATCGGCAGGGTAGCGGCATCGACGAGTCGTCGCCGCTGCACAACATCGGGTCCACGGCTTCGCAGCAACCCGGCTGCCATGATGTCGCTACAATCGCCTCTTCCACCTCCTTTTGATGGTAAGGGGGCGGATTCGACAGACTGAGCAACGCTGGGCATGGAGATATCGATGGCGGACTACACCACCGCGGACATACGCAACATCGCATTCGCAGGACACGCAGGCGTCGGCAAGACCACGCTGATCGAGCGGATCCTCGCCGACGCCAAGATCATCGGCAGGGCTGGAGCCGTCGAGGAGAAGAACACCGTCTGCGACTTCGACGATGAGGAGAAGGAGCACGGCCACAGCCTGAACTCGTCGCTCGTCCACTTCGATCACACGCCCGCAGGCGACGACAAGTCTCGCCACATCAACCTGATCGACACGCCCGGGTCGCCTGACTTCCTGGGTCAGACGCTGTCGGTGCTGCCTGCCGTCGAAGCGGTCGCCGTCGTCATCGACGCGGTAAAGGGAATCGAAACGATGACCCGGCGCGTCATGAAGGTCGCCGGCGAGCGCTCCATGCCCCGGCTGATCGTCATCAACAAGATCGACCACGACGATGTGGACCTCGATGCGCTCGTTACGCAGATCCGCGAGTCGTTCAGCAGCGCGTGCCTCCCGATCAATCTGCCCGACGCCCAATCCGGGGCCGACCGATCCGTTGTGGATGTCTTCGCCGGCGATTCGGGCGAGACCACGTACGGCTCGGCTGAGGATGCGCACACGGCGATCATCGAGCAGACGGTCGAGGTTGATGATGCGCTCATGGAGAAGTACCTGGAAGGCGAGGACATCTCACCGGAGGAACTGCACGCAGCGTTCGAGAAGGGGCTTCGTGAAGGGCACATCATTCCCATCTGCTTCACGTCGTCCAGAACGGGCGGCGGCGTGGCGGCGCTGGCGGATGTGTTCGCCAAGCTCTGCCCCAGCCCGCTGGAGGGCAACGCGGGCTCCTTCACACTGACCAGCAAGGGTGGGGAAGAGACGCCCGCCGAGGTGGCAGCCGACGCGGCGGGCCCTGCGCTGGCGCACGTTTTCAAGGTCACAGCGGACCCGTTCATGGGCAAGGTCTCCGTCTTCCGCGTCCATCAGGGAACGGTCCGCAACGGGTCGCAACTCCTGCTCGGCGACGCCCGCAAGCCGTTGCGTCTCAATCACCTGTTCAAGCTTCAGGGCAAAGAACACGAGAACATCGAGGTCGCGGTCGCAGGCGACATCGCAGCCGTCGCCAAGATCGACGAGATGCGCTACGGCGGCGTGCTCCGCGACGAGTCGTTCGGCGGCATCGTGTCGCTTCAGCCCATCGAGCTGCCTCGTCCGATGTACGGCCTAGCCATTGAGGCAGCCAAGCGCGGCGAGGAAGAGAAGATCTCGACAGCCCTCTCGCGCCTGAGCGACGAGGAGACGACGCTCGCCGTCGAGCGCCGCGCCGCGACGGGGCAGACCGTCCTGCTGGGCCTGGGTGAGCTGCATCTTCGCGTCATCCTCGAGAAGCTCAAGAATCGCTTCCACGTCGAAGTCGTCACCATGCCGCCAAAGGTGGCGTTCAACGAGACGATCTCGGCCAAGGCGGAAGGCCACCATCGGCACAAGAAACAGACCGGCGGCGCGGGCCAGTTCGGCGAGGTCTATCTCCGAGTCGAACCATACACCCCGGACTCCGACAGCGAGGAGCAAGCCGACGAGCACGGCCTGCTCTTTGAGGACGCCACGGTTGGCGGCAGCGTCCCACGCCAGTTCATGCCCGCCATTGAGAAGGGCATCCGACAGGCCTTGCACGACGGTTGCGTCGCGGGCTACCCCTTGCACAACGTCAAGGTCAGTGTCTACGACGGCAAGCATCATCCCGTCGATTCCAAGGAAGTCGCGTTCGTCGCCGCCGGCAAGAAGGCCTTCATCGACGCGGTGCACAAGGCCAAGCCCGTTTTGATGGAGCCGTACGTCGACATGGAGATCACGATCCCCAGCCAGTACATGGGCGACGTGGCGAGCGACATCTCCGGCAAGCGTGGCAGAATCCAAGGCACGGACGTGCTGCCCGGCGACATCACCGTCGTCAAGGCGCAAGCTCCGCTCGCTGAGTTGAGCACCTACCAGAACTCGCTCAAGTCGATGACCGGCGGCCAGGGCAGCTTCACCATGGAGTACAGCCACGACGAGCAGATGCCGCCCAACCTTCAGGCTGAGGTCGTCGCCGCATACAAGCCCAAGGAAGAGGAAGACTAGCGCCGAGCGCAGTACTTCGATTTACGAACCACACCAAAGCCCAGGGACCACACTCCCTGGGTTTTCTCACACCCACACGAGACCCATTATGTTGTTCGTGGGCGAGCGCTCATGCGTGCTCCTCGTCGGGATGGGTGATCGTGCGGACGGGCATTGCTGCTAGGCTGAGCCGGTCGCGGATGACCTGTGCGAGCATCTCAGCGTGCAATGGGTCGGTGCAGACGACGAAGACGGTCGAGCCGCTGCCGGTGAGGTGGCATGGCGCGTCGGCGAGCGCGCTGACATCGGCCATCACGTTCGCAAGGTCCGTCGTGATGGATCGGGCAGGCTCGGCGAGGTCGTTGAACGGGCTGGCTTCAGCGAGCGGGGTCGTCGTGAGCGCTCGCACGCGCGCTTCCTCCAACGCGCCATCCATGTTCAGGTCGTCGAACGCCCGGTAGACCAATCCTGTCGGGCATTGGCAGTCGGGAAACACGAGCGTGAGATGGCACTGCACGTGGGGCCTCGGCTCGATCCGCTCGCCGAACCCTTCGACGATCGCGGAGCCCGCACGAAGCGCGAACCCGACATCGCTGCCGAGCGTCATCGCCAGGTCGAGCAGTTCGTCATCGCCAAGGTCCAGTTCGAACAGATCATTGCAGCCGCGCAGCATGGCAGCGGCATCGCTCGAACCACCGCCCAGCCCGCCTCCGACGGGGATGCTCTTGGTGAGTTTCATCCGCAGGGGCAGTCGCCTGCCGAGCTGATTCTCCAGCGCGAGATGTGCCCGCACGGCCAGGTCGCGCGTGATCGGCCAGTCGATCTCCGTCTTTCGCGGGGCGTCGTCATCCCACTGGATCGCGTAGAGCGACATCCTGCCCGGCTGGGCTCTCGTGAGCTCCAGCACATCGTGGAGATTCACCGACACCATCCACGAGCAGATCGGGTGCTTGCCCTCGGCCGATGGGTCCGCAGCACCCACGGAGAGCGCCAGATTCACCTTGGCGGGCGCCAGTTGTCGGATGGTTGAACGCATATGCTGAGGATACAGATGGAGGTGGGTGTCCGCAGGGGTCGTTTCTTGAGTCGGAAATCGGTCATTTCTCACTGATCGGGCCGGTGTGGGTGGGTCAAAGGACCGATATCAGTCAGTGTCCAGCGGTTGCCCCGTACACAGGAGAGCCTCAGATGCTGATGGATCGACGCGGAACGGAACGGATGGATCTGGTGCGTCCAGCCAAGATTCTCAACTGCCGATCACGCAAGTTCATCGCGGCTGAGACGTGCAATCTGTCGCAGTCGGGCGTGCTGGTGAAGATTGACCGCTCGCACCCTGTCTCGCACGGGGATGAGCTTGAGGTTGCGATCGACTGGGGACGCTCACCGGGGCTGCTCGGTTCGGAAGAGCTTGTCACCGGCCGAGTCGTCCGAGTCGCCTCGATGGACTATGTCAGCCAATCCGTGGCTCTGCAGTTCGCCCGTCGCGGAGCGATGGTCAGCGCCGCCTGACGCGAGATTGCCTGCGGATCTCGGGTGCGGTGCCCGTCCTGGGGCGTGTCACATGTGTACAGCGCGCTTGTCTTGAGAACCCGTTTCGCCAGGCGGGGCTGTGACGTGCGCAGCGGTCGAGTCCGACAGGGCGCGGCGATGCGGCTGCCTGTCCGCTACCCCTCCATCCAGCGGTGGGCTACGATTGGGGGCCGATCCATGCCGGCACCTCGCCGGTGTGGTTCATGACACAGGAGTCCACCGCCATGCTGTGGCAGCAGCAGCTTCCTGAAGAGTACCGCACGCTCGACGATGGCCAGCTCGCGCAGCGCATCACGCGCCGGCGCGAGGAGCTGAGCAGCCAGCTCGTCATCCTCGGGCATCACTACCAACGCGATGATGTCATCCAGCACGCTGACTTCACGGGCGATTCGTTCAAACTCAGCCAACTCGCTGCCGAGCGAGCGACCGAAACGGGCGCCAAGACGATCGTCTTCTGCGGCGTCCATTTCATGGCTGAGGCCGCCGACATCCTCACGCCCGGTGATGTCGATGTGATCCTCCCCGACCTGACGGCAGGCTGCTCGATGGCGGACATGGCGGATTGCGACGACACACAGCACGCGTGGAAGGTGATCCACAAGGTGCTCAAGGCTGCGGACTGGAAAGGCCGGGTCATTCCGATCACCTACATGAACTCCTCCGCAGCGATCAAGGCGTTCTGTGGTGAGCACGGCGGCGCGGTCTGCACGAGCAGCAACGCGGGCCGTGTTTTCGAGTGGGCGATGGCGGGCGGTACGACCAAGAAGAAGTCCCGCGAGAAGATCAAGCTCCTCTTCCTGCCTGACCAACATCTCGGCCGCAACACCGCGCACGCATTCGGCATCAATGTCAAGAGATTCACGACGCTGTGGGATCCCCAGGCCGACATCCGAGGCGAGCACTTCGGCGGGACGACCGAGGAGGCGATCATCCGGGCCAGGGTCATCCTCTGGAAAGGGCACTGCTCGGTTCATCAGCTCTTCCGCGCTGAACACATCCGCGCGCTGCGCGCGACTGATCCGGACCGCAAGATCATCGTGCATCCGGAATGTCCCAAGGAGGTTGTGGATGACTCCGACGAGGTCGGTTCGACGGAACTGATCCTCAATACGATCCGGGCTTCAAAGAAGGGCAGTGCGTGGGCGGTTGGAACGGAGATGCACCTGGTCAACCGAGTCGCGCGCGAGATGGCGGAGCAAGGCGTTGATGTGCAAAGCCTCGGCGGCAGCCAGTGCTTGTGCACGACGATGTACCGTATCGACCCGCAGCATGTGCTCTGGGTGCTCGACAACCTCGCACAGGGCACGGTGGTCAACAAGATCGCGGTCGATCCCAAGGTGAAGGAATACGCGATGCAGGCCCTGGGTCGCATGTTGGAACTGACCGCGCAGCCGACGACGGTATAGGCGAGGCGGGGCTTCCTATCATGGTCAAGGCGCGCCGGTCTGTGTGAGCGGCGCGCGTGTCGGTCAGCAGCGGCATCGCGCGATGTCCGTGCAGTGGATGGTCGTGCGGGCTTTGGAGGTATCACGATGGCGCGTCATCGGAAGAGCGGTAGGGCGGGACGCGGTCGGCTTCGTCGTATTGCGACGGTGCTTGTGGTGTTGGTCGTGTTGCTGCTGGTTCTCACAGCCTTGGCGCCGACGTTGTTGAGCGGTGTCGTGCGGGGGCGCGTCGAGGAGGCAGCCGGTTCACAACTCAACGGCACGCTGCACATCGGATCGCTGGGCCTGTCGTGGTTCGGTCAGCAGCGCATCGACCACATCGTGCTGCGCGGTGATGATGGCAGCCAGGTCGCGGACTTGAGCCTGGATGTTCCCGTGTCGCTGCTGTCGATTGTGACGGGCACACGTGCGATTGACGGCATTCGCCTCACGGGTGATGTATGGATCGCGCGCGATGCGGATGGGCGGCTCAACGTGCAGCGACTGATACGCGAGGATACGGATCGTCCGGGGAATGGCGAGGATGGGGGTGCGCCTCGCTCGGGTGAACCGGCCGAGCCTTCGACTCTTACCGTCCCGGGCAAGTGGTCCGCATCCGTCGACCTGTCCGGCGTGACTGTTACGTACGAGGATGCGGCGCTCGCGGAGAGCGTCGTGATGGCGGTCGATCAGGCGGACATTGCCTACGCGCCGGGCCGGCCCATCACGGCGGATCTGGCGATGAGCTTGACCGGTGCGACCTCCGGCGGCCTCACGTTTCACGCCAAGGTCACGGATCTCGTCGACGCATCGGGCGTCGTGGATTCCGCCAAAGCCAAAGCCGAGCTGGAGATCGTCGGCACGGGCCTGCCTGTCTCGTTGGCCGATGCGCTCATGGGTCGCGATGGTCTGCTGATCGCGGCCGTCGGACCGACCGCGGCTTTCGAGCTTCGCGCGCACGGCGATCTGCTGAACGGTCAGGCGGATCTGGTGATGACCGGCGACCGCGCATCAGTCCGGGGCGCGCTGCTTCTCGACGACGGCGTGATGCGCCTGGCGGATGATGTGGAGCCTCTGCGCCTGACAGCCGAGTTGAGCGATGCGCTGCTCCAGGAGTTTGCGCCGCAGGCGGGCATGTCGCTCGTCGGTGATCCCGCACAGGTGCGCATCGAGTTGGCGGGATTGTCGCTGCCGATCGGGACCAGCGCAGGTCTCTCCGGTGCGTCCGTTGCGCTTCGGATCGACAGTGATCCGCTGGACCTTCAAACGAAATCGCCCGACATCCCGCAACTGCACATCACCGGCGCATCCTGCGATGTGTCGACATCCGATCTGACCGACGCCATCACGATCACCGCGTCGCTCACAGCCGACCCGGGCGGCGGGCAGGCGGGCACGTTTACGATGGATCTGGTCATCCGCGACATCATCGCATCGGATGGCGCGTTGACGCCTCATCGATCATCGCTGGAAGGGACCGTGCGCGCGACGCAACTTCCGACAAGCGTGATGCAGCCGTTCGTCGCTGCGCTCGGCGTGGACCCGGTTCGAGACATCGGGCCGACGCTTGATCTGAGTTTGACCGCCGAGGCGAGCGGGCTGGGCGATGAGACGCGGACCGATCTGATGCTCGAGATCGACTCGCAGCACATCACCGGGCTGCTCGACATGGTCGCCACGGCAGGCAGGCTTACCGCGGGCGCTGCGGGAGCGACCCTCTCAGCGAATATCTCCCCACAGATCGCAGCGAACATGCTTGGCGAAGGCTCGCCGGTGACATTGCGGGACATCGGGCGAGTTGGCGTGGAAGTCGAATCGTTTGATCTTCCACTGGATTGGAGCGCGATTGATGTGGCCGAGATGGCGTTCGCCGGTCGCCTGTCGCTGGACCGCGCAGCCGTCCTGCTCGATCAGCATGATGATCCAATCGAGCTGGCCGACGTGAGCGTGACGTTCGAGAGCGCCGCGGGCAGTAATGAGTTGGCTGGCCAAGTGACCGGGCAGCTTGCATACGGCGGTGACGTGGCGCACATCGACGGCGCCGGCACGCTGGTCGGGCCGACCCCCGGTGCGCCGCAAGGCGTGGCGGGCCTCATCGCGCTGCAGCCGGCTGCGACGATCACGTTGCGCGGCGTCCCGACGAGTTTGGCGCTGCCCTACGTCGGCGAGCACGCGGCGCTCGTCCACGACGGGCTTGGCGATGCCCTGGACCTGACGGCAACGCTGTCGCCGAACGAAGATCAGGTCGGCCTGACGCTGGACGTGTCGAACGCGCAGATCGCGCTTGACGCGAGAGCATCGCTGCATCCGAATCGAGTCGATATTATCGCCGCCAAACTGAACGCTACGGTCCAGCCCGAGTTGATCGAGCATGTGCTGGCCTCGGCTGACCCGTCGGAAGCGACGGACGATGCAGCCGAGTCCGACCGGGCCGAACCGATCGCGCTGGACGGTCCCGTGCCCATCGTCGTGTCGCTCGGTCCGTTGCACCTGCCGATCATCAAGGATGGGCGATTCTGGCTCGAAGGTGCGGTGTTGTCCGTGAAGCTCAACGTGCCGGAGGATGTTGTCCTAACCGGCGTGGCGGGCACCGTCGAGCCGGTTATCCTGCGTCGGATGTTCGCAGGCGTCGAGATCCCGCTCTCATCGGAAGCGGATGCGGTCACGCTGCGAGGCGTCGTACTCGTGCGCCGGCAGGTTGAGGATGTGCTTGTTGCCAGGATCACGTGGGAGGGAACAAGCGACATCCAGGCCGGGCGCACGGATCTGCTTGCCTCGATCAAGGGGCTGAACGTGCAGAACGTTGAGGCGTTGCTCGGCCGGGAACGTGGTTCGCTCGTCGAGCTTGTCGGTCCCACGGGCGGGATTGATCTGCGGCTGGCGTCCACGCAGGCGGAACAGGTGTTGGATCTGGTGCTCGATCTGAAGCGGCTGCACGGGCGTGTCACCGGGAGCATCGCAGATGGCGTCTTCGCGCTGCGCGAACCTGCGACGCTGCAGGTGATCGCTTCGCCCAAGACGATGACATCGCTCTTGGCGGATCTATTGGTTGATCCGGAGAAGAAAGCGCCTGCGCCGCTCACGTTCAACCGCGCGGCCGATGCGGTCCTCCATGTCGAGACGCTTCAGTGCGATCTTGGCAACGTGTTGGACCCGGCGTCGCTCCAACTCGCGGCAACGGCGGATGTCAGCTTGTTGCAGGGACGAACCGTGGATGACGTGGCTTTCGCCTATCGGAACATCGTAGCGCAGGTTCGGACCGGCCCAACGGAGTCGGCTGCGCTGCACGTGGACGTGACGGGGTTCTCGCACACCCAGCCCGCTGATGCGGTGGAGCCTGCCCTTGATGTGCATCTCACCGCGAACGATTGGGTGAGTGCCGCGGGCGAGCCGGCTGCGGCACAAGCGAAGCTCACCGGGACGATTCGGATCGACAACGCTTCGACGGGTCTGGTTGATGCGCTCACCGGCTTTAGAGGCGTGCTCGCCGCAGCCCTGGGGCGCAACACGACGCTTCACGCACAACTCGACGGCTTCTCACGGTCATCCGGGACGATCGACATGGTGCTCACATCACCGAACGGCCACATGCGCCTGGCTGGTTCCGCGAAGGACAACGTGCTCATGTTCAGCGAGCCGTTGACTGCGGAGTTGATTGTCACCGAAGCGCTCAGCGACATGATCCTCACCGATCTGCTCCCCATCGTGCAGCTTGAAAAGCGACCGCAGGACGGCCCGATCCGCATCACAGCGACCGATCTGCGAGCACCGCTCGACGGCGACCTGAGCAAACTCAACGGCACGATCGACATCGACGTCGGGCAGGCCAGGTACATCGTCGCCGAACCGCTTGCGAGCATCCTCGCCGCGACGGGGAATGAGGCGCAAGCGTCAACGCGCGATCTGCTTCCGCCTATCCATATCTCGCTCACGGACGGCGTGGCGCGGTACGCGGAACTTCCCGTCGTCATCAACCGAACGCGGATGCTCTTCACCGGCCGGGTCAACCTCGTCACACGCCGAATACGCCTCGACACGGAGATCCCGTTGAGCGAACTGGACAAGGGCCTGTTCCGTTCGTTCGGCGGCCTCGGTGATCTCAGCAAGGTGTTACCACCCGACACGATGATCCCGATCGTCGTGCGTGGAACGATCGACAAGCCGGAGCTTGACCTGGAGCGAGGACTCAAGAAGCTGCAGGAGAACCTCGGCAAAGGCCTGCTCGAGGGCGGGCTTGAGGAAGGACTCAAGCAGCTTTTCGGTGATTGACACGCAAGGCCGCGTCTTGACCGGTCTGATCAGGCGGCGCAAGGAGACGGAGCAGCGCCTGGGGCGCAGGACGCTGCTCCGCGGTGCTTGTCGGGCGGGCGCCGGTGGCTGTGAAGCGCCTGCCCGATGTGTTCGGTCCCGCCGGTGCTGGCGGGCCGGTGGCTCTCCCTGTGCCTCCGTGAGCATGATACGCACAGGTGAATCTGTAAGTTCCTGCAAATACGACAGTTATGAGTGTGCGTGGCCGCGGCCCGCCTTATCGGGCAGCGCTGCCCGGCTCAGGGATGGCAGTTGTTACGATACGCCGGTGCGCCCACGCGGCGGTCCATTCATCAGAAACACTCAACCGAGCCAAAGAGCGACCCATGACCACCACCATGCAGACCGGCCATCAGCAGTTCATCAAACGCACCGGCGATGTGCTCGACGGGCTGATCGATCGAGGGGAATACAAGTATCTTGAAACACTGACATCCCCCATGGGGCCGACTGCGACGCTCGACAAGTACGGCGAGGTGCTCGTCTTCTGCTCGAACAACTACGTCGGCCTGGCAAACGATCCGGAAGTCGTCGAAGCGGGCATCGAAGGCCTCCGCACATACGGCGCGGGCACCGCCTCCGTGCGGTTCATCTGCGGCACGTTCCAGGCCCATCACGACCTCGAAGAGACGATCGCCGAGTTCATGGGAACCGAGGCGGCGCTTTCCTTCGTCTCATGTTGGAATGCGAACGAAGCGATCTTCCCGACGCTCTCGGAACCCGGTGACATCATCATCTCGGATGAACTGAATCACGCATCCATCATCGACGGGATTCGGCTCATCAGGAAGGGCGTCAAGAAGACGGTCTTCAAGCACAGCGACATGGATGCGCTGCGCGGGAAACTCGAAGCGGTCAAGGCGGACCCGGATGTCACGGGCGTGACTTGGGTGGTGACGGATGGCGTCTTCTCGATGGAGGGCGACCTGGCGGATCTGCCCGGCTTGCGCACCGTATGTGATGAGTACGGTGCGATGCTGATCGTCGATGATTCGCACGGCACGGGCGTCATGGGCGCGACGGGCAGAGGCACGCATGAGCATTACGGCCTGCCGGGACACGCGCCGGAGGGCATTGACTTCTTCACCGGAACGCTCGGCAAGGGATTGGGCGGCGGCGCGGGCGGGTTCGTCGCAGGCCCGAAGTGCGCGATGGAACTGCTCATCCAGCGAGCGCGCCCCGGCCTGTTCAGCAACGCGCTCCCCTGCACGGTCGCATGCAGCGCGAAGAAAGCCATCGAAATTCTCATGCGAGAGCCGCAGCGCGTGCAGAAGCTGCGCGACAACACGAAGTACGCGCGCGAGGGCATCGGTAAGGCGGGGTTCGAGGTGATCGAGTCACCCACCGCGATCTGTCCGATCATCGTCGGCGAAACGTCCAAGGCCATCTCGATGAGTAAACGCCTGCTCGAACTGGGCGTGTTCGTCATCGGGTTCGGTTTCCCGGTCGTGCCCGAGGGTGTCGCCCGTCTGCGCGTGCAGCTCTCAGCGGCGCACACGACCGAGCACATCGACGAACTGATCGCGGCGCTCAAGAAACTGTGATGCGCGACGATCGGCTCGTGGAGTCAGGGGACGGATGGAATCGACGACGGATTCGGCCGTACGCCGACCGGCGTACTGTTGAGAGGAGCTCAGAACAATGCGGAAGATGACACACGACAGCACATTCTCGACCATTCATGGTTGTGCGATCATGCTGGCGGCAGCGCTCTGTTGCGGCATGACACACCCAGCAGCGGCGCAGGAGGTGACGGACGCGCACACGGCTGCGCAGACGCTGCGCGTGCATCTCGATCCCGAGGCTGGCACGATCAACGGCGCCGCTGAGATCCAACTCCCCGCGGACCTCGCCGATGCGGGAAGCATCCGGTTTGATCTGCATCGAAACCTCAAGGTCGTCGCGGTGCAGGTCGTTCAGCTCGGCCGATCGTCCACAGCGGTATCCGATCTGGCGGGTGAGCCGGTCGATGACAGTGATCTGGTCCTGCGTTACACCGTGCCGATCGAGTCTGCAGCGACAACGCTGGTTATCGCCTACAGGGGTCGGCTCGTCGACGACGTGGAAGCGGGGGAGGTGGCCGGTCAGGTGCACAACCACTCGGTGCGGTCGCACATCTCATCAGCCGGTGTGTTTTTGTCCGAAGCGTCGTGCTGGTATCCGTGGCTCTTGGGGTCGGACGATGACGCGGATATGAAGTCATCCTACGACGTGATGATCGCGCCGATCGACGGCTGGGCGTTTGTGGTGAGCGGCGATCCGGTGGGGGATGATGGCGATGCGGTCGGCCCAAGCCTACGTTGGCGCACGCCTCGGTCGATGGATGGTGTCGCGCTTGTCGGCGGTCAGCACGTTGTGTACGGCGACCGGAGCACGACCGGCGTCGAAATCGCTGTCCACACGGCTGCGGACAAGGCAGAACTCGCGCCGATGTTCGCCGCCGCGACGAAGGAGTACCTTGCGATCTATGAACCGCTGCTCGGGCCTTACCCCTACAAGCGCTTCAGCATCGTGGAGAACTTCTTCTCATCCGGTTTCGCGTTCCCTGGGTTCACGCTGCTGGACGGGCGCGTCCTGTCGATGGGGCCGAGGGCATTGATGCCGGGCATGCTCGATCACGAGATGGTGCATAACTGGTGGGGCAACGGCGTGTACGTATCGTCCGCGGATGGCAACTGGTGCGAGGCGTTGACATCGCATAACACGAACATGAGTCGGTACGGGTTGCAGGGTGAGGAAGATCGTTCGCAAGCCTATCGACGCGGCAACCTGATGAAGCTGGCGGCGGACCCGACGCTTGACCCGGATGACGGGGCGGCGCTGGATCGGTTCAGCCGGGCGGGTGATCCTGGCCGATACGTCGGGTACGACAAAGGCTCGATGGTGATGCACATGGTTCGCCGGCGCATGGGCGATGATGCGTACTGGGAGGGCTTGCGCCGATTGGCCGAGGATTTCATGGGGCGCGATGCGACGTGGGATGACATCTTCGCATCGCTTGATCCGGATGATAAGCATGGGCTTGATGCGCTGAAAGATCAGTTCGTGCGACGCGGCGGCGCGCCGAAGCTTGTCATCGAGGCAGCCGAGGCGATGGACGGCGCTGTGACCGTCACGATGAATGCGGGCAAGCGCGCGTGGCGGCTTGACGTTCCCATCCGGCTCTACGGCGCTGACGGCACGATGCGCGATGTGACGATCAGCCTAGATGGGCAACGCACAACGGCGCGGATCGAGACGGACCAACCGATCACACACGTCGAGATCGACCCGGACTTCCACGTGTACCGTTTGCTGCCGAGCGATCAGGTCATTGCGACGATCACGAACACGTTGGCCGGTGCGTTGCGGTTTGTGACGACCGAGCACGACAGCCGTGATGAGGTCGCCTCGTTCACGGCGAGGTTTGATGATGCGTCAGTCGGCGAAGGTGACGACGGCGTGAGCAACCTCTTCGTGCTTGGGCTGGAAGGCGCGCGCAGTTGTGAGACGCCGCTCACAGGTGCGACGAATCCGATCCACATCGCAGAGGGCCGATTCGAGGTCGGCGGCAGCGTGTACGACAAGCCGGGCCAAGCTGTGATGCACACCTGCGCCGATCCGGATCATCCCGGGCGATACATCACGGTGTTCCACAGCAACGGCGATGCGGGATGGGCGAAACTGCGGCTCGTCACGCATTACAGCCGGGACACGACGATCGTCTGGGAGGATGGGCGTGTGATTGAGCGTATCGTGCATGAACCGGACCGGCGCGTCGCGGTGACGAGTAATGAATGATGCGCGAAAGAAGGCTGTGGTCCTGCTCTCCGGCGGGCTGGACAGCGCAACGGTGCTTGCCGCGGCGAGAGCGGACGGGTTCGACTGCTACGCTCTGTGTTTTGCCTACGGGCAGCGTCACGCAATCGAAGTGGAGGCGGCACGCCGTGTGGCGGAACGGATCGGCGAGGTCGAGCTACGCGTGATCCGAATCGACCTTCGCACGTTCGGCGGATCGGCACTGACTGATGACATCGACGTGCCGCATAACCACGACGTCGAGTCGAGCAAGATCCCCATCACATACGTGCCTGCCCGGAACACGATCTTCCTCAGCTATGCACTTGCGTGGGCGGAAGTCCTCGGTGCAGCGGATATCTTCATCGGCGTCAACGCGGTGGATTACTCGGGCTACCCCGACTGTAGGCCGGCGTTCATTGACGCCTTCGAGACGATGGCGAACCTCGCGACGAGAGCGGGAGCGGACGGCGTGAAACTGACACTCCACGCGCCCTTGATCGACCTGACCAAGGCGCAGATCATTCAGTTGGGCGTGAAGCTCGGCGTTGACTACAGTGTGACGCATAGCTGTTACGACCCCGACGGCCAGGGCCGAGCGTGCGGGCGATGCGATGCGTGCCGACTGCGCGCCGCGGGGTTCTCGCAAGCCGGTCAACCCGACCCGACGCGGTATCAGAGATTGGAAGCGACATGAGTTCCCAGCCGATGACCAGTATGACAGAGCAGGTTCTGGATGTTCCAAAGGGGACGCTGTCTGTCGCCGATTCGTTCCTGAGCATTCAAGGCGAGGGGAAGCTGTCAGGCGTGCCATCGTGGTTCATTCGCGTGAGCGGATGCAATCTGTCATGCACATGGTGCGACACGCCGCACGCGAGTTGGAAGGCGAGAGGCGCAACCCGATCGGTCGATGATCTCGTTACCGAGGCGGCGCGGTCAGGTGTGAGACACGTTGTCATCACAGGTGGTGAGCCGATGCTGTTTCCAGCCGTGGCGCAACTGACAGCCAAGCTGCGTGAAGGGGGGCTGCACGTCACACTTGAGACGGCGGGGACGGTGGATCGTGATATCCATGTCGACTTGATGAGTATCAGCCCGAAGCTTGCGAACTCGACGCCTTGGGTCCGCGAGGACGGCCGGCACGCAGTGGAGCATGAGGCGCAACGTATGCGTCCCGACATACTGCGTGCACTGATGCAGCGAGGCGATGATCTGCAACTCAAGTTCGTCGTGCAGTATCCAAGCGATGTGCAGGAGATCGAGCGCGTGCTCGATCTGTTGCCGGGCTGCCAACGCGAGGATGTGTTGCTCATGCCCGAGGGTGTGGATGGCGATCCGAGTCCGGCGCTTCGGAAACTGATTGTGAGCGCGTGCCTGAGCCACGGCTGGCGGTACTGCGATCGGCTGCACATTCGCCTGTTCGGCAACCGTCGCGGGATGTGAGAGCTGCGGAGAGGACTGCGATGACGTACCGCATCTGTAAGACGTTCGAGATCGAGAGCGGGCACATGCTCTCCAAGCACACCGAGCGATGCCGATTTCCGCACGGCCATTCGCGCCGGATCGAGATCGTGCTCTCAGGCGATCAGCTTGATGCGAACGACATGGTGTGTGATTTCAAGACGATCAAGCTCGCACTCGGCGAACTGCTCGACCAGTGGGACCACGCGCTGCTTGTCAACAGCGATGATCCGGTGCGGGAATCGCTCGGCGCGCTCGGCGAGCGCATCGTCGTATTCCAGGGCAGGGACCCGACGACCGAGGTCCTGGCTGAGTACATCTTCACCTTCCTGAGCACGCGGATCGCATCAGATCCTACGTATTCGTCGGCGACGGGCGGTTCGTATCGGTTTCCAGCAGGACTGAAGCTCGATCGTGTTCGCGTGTGGGAGACGAGCAGCTCATGGGCGGAATACGCGGATGGCGCTGCGGCTCACTGACTGCCGCACAGTCAATGCGCGCCGGAGTTGCTACGCTGCACGCATGGAACGATCGGAGCTTGCCACGCGGATTGCCGAGGTCGCGCTGCTGCACGGGAGCTTCACGCTCCGCTCGGGACGGACGAGCAGCTACTACCTCGACAAGTACCTCTTCTCGACTCGGCCGGAACTGCTGCGCGAGGTCGGCAGGCTGCTCGCTGGGCGCATCGACATGAGCCAGACTGATCGGCTTGCCGGTGCGGAGCTGGGCGGCATCCCGCTGGTGACGGTCGCGGCGCTCGAGACAGGCCTCCCGACACTGTTTGTGCGTAATCAGAAGAAGGACTACGGCACGGCCAAGCGATTCGAAGGCGTCCTGAACAAGGGCGACCGTGTCGTGTTCATCGAAGACGTCGCGACGACGGCCGGCCAAGCGATCGAAGCGGCGCGCGATCTGACCGATGCGGGTGCTGTGATCGTCAAGATCGTGGCTGTCATCGACCGTGAGGAGGGAGCTGCGGAGAACGCTCGCGCTGCAGGCGTCACGTTCGAGGCGCTCTTCACGAAGACCGATCTCGGCATCCGGGACTGATCGGAGCAAGACAACGTCCCTGCAAGGTGAGCCGTCACGGCTGCGTGCGTCTCAGCTACCTCGCAGGGCTGCTCGCCCGGCTGTGAGACCACCCTGGCGAGATGCCAAACATTTTACTAACATGTGGCAGAAAGGCGGGCAGAGCGCCTCGCAACTGCCGGATCGGCGCAAAGCCAGCCATGCGATCGGCCGATGCCTCAAGAGTTCGAGGCGATGGACCGCCCGTTTGGAGCAAGCGCCGCTGATTGGCCGATAGTCACATCGGTGGCACGTTCCCGGAAGGAGCCGAGACGTGACCCCATCAGTGGAAGATCAGGCCAAGGCTGCTGAGTCGTACGCCCGCACCCTCTTCCATCACATGTTGCTCGGTTGGGTACAGGATGTTGCTTTACTGCGCTACGCCAGACTGGATCGCCCCTGCCAACGAGGCACGACGCCGGCCCTTGAGTTGCGCCGCGCCGCCTGATCCGAGCACGGTACGCGATATTCGGCGATCACCCGCCGGACGGCCCGACATCCGCTCCACACATCCGATCCCGCCCTCGCATTGGGCATCGCACGGTACGTCCCCTGCCAGGAGCTGAGTTGTGGGAACGATCACGTCAGACATCGGCCTTATCAGCGGCATCAACATCAGGCAGCTCATCGATCAACTCATGGCGATCGAGAGCCGACCGCTTTACCGTGCCGAAGAGCGTATCGCTGCACTCCAGTTCCAGCAGACAGCCTTCCTCGACATCAACGCCCGCCTGCTCAGCCTCGGAAACCTCGCCGGCGCCTTTCGCGTCTCCAGCATCTTCCAGTCCGCCAAGGCGACATCCTCCGACACGGATGTGCTCACCGCCTCCGCCAATGAGGATGCAGCCGTCGGAACGTACAACCTCACCGTGCATCGTCTCGTTTCGACGCATCAGGAGATCTCACGCGGTTTCGCGGACAAGGATTCCGGTGCGATCGGCGCGGATGCCTTCACATTCGAGATCGGGGGCGGGCAGCTCGCTGTCGATACGGAACTGGCGTACCTCAACAGCTCGACGGGCGTCGATCGAGGCAGCATCAGGATCGAAGATTCCCAGGGCAACAGCGCCACGATCGACCTGTCCACAGCCGTGACCGTGAGCGATGTCATCGAGGCCATCAACAGCGACAGCACCCTCGAAGTTACCGCCACTGTCGACGACGATCACTTCGTCATCACCGATGACAACGCCGGGGCTGTCACCGTCTCTGATGTCTATGGCTCCAGCACCGCGACGAGCCTCGGTATCGCAGGCTCCGGCACCGGCTCGATCACCGGATCATCCGTCTTCGGCCTGTCTGTCAACACCGCCCTCTCATCACTCAACGACGCCACCGGAATACTCATCACGGACGGTGCTGACGGCGCCACCTACGACATGCAGATCACCGTCGGCGGGACATCCGCTCAGATCGCGCTCGGCGAACTGGTCGACGGCGACGGCGAAGTCGTTCAGGCACGCGCCGTCACGATCGGCGATGTCATCGACCGCATCAACGAGGAACTCGCAGGCTCACTCACCGCCTCCGTCTCCGCGGATGGCAAGCGACTGGAACTCACAGCGACCAATCCGGCTGACACGATCACCGTCACGGAAATCGGCTCCAGCACGACCGCTCGCGATCTGGGGATACTCGGCACGGACACCGGCGCCATCACGGGCGATGCGCTCATCGCAGGCCTGAACAGCACGCTTGTCGGTAGCCTCAACGGCGGCTCGGGCCTCGGTGCCGCCACCGACATCACGATCACCGACCGAGCGGGCAATGCCTTCAGCTCCGCGCTCGATGTTTCCTCCTACGTCTCGGTCGATGCGCTCATTGTCGGCATCAACGCTCAAGCCCAGGCCGATGGCGTGAGCGTGACGGCGAGTCTCAACGGGGCCGGCAACGGCTTGCTCATCACAGACACATCCGGCGGCAGCGGGAACTTGCAGATCTCCGGCGATGCTGCCGATGCGCTCGGCCTGACCGCTGACGTGGCCGACACGACCGTCGGCTCCGGCAGCCTCCAGACTCGTTATGTCGCAGAGGCCACGCTGCTCAGCTCGCTCAACGCCGGGCAGGGCGTCGGCACCGGCAGCTTCGTTATCACCGATGCCTACGGCGCCGCATCCACCATCACCGTCGATGAGGATGTTCAGACCGTCCAGGATCTCATCAGCCTCATCAACAGCAGAGGGATCCAAGTCGAAGCGTCCATCAACGAGAATGGTGACGGCATCCTCCTCACGGCCACGGACAACGGCGGCGGACCCGGGGCGCTCGTGATGTCGGTCGAGGACAGCGACGGGAGTGTCGCAAGTAAACTCAACCTCGCCGGTGAGGCGGAGAGCGCCTTGGACAACACGATCGACGGTTCGTTCGAACGGTCCATCGAGTTCGACGACACGGACACGCTGCAAGACATCGCGGACAAGATCAACGCGGCGAGCGCGGGCGTTCAGGCGGTCATCATCAACGACGGCACCGGCGGGACGCCTTACCACCTCTCGATCGTCTCCGCGTACAGCGGCCGAGCCGGGCAGATGACAATCGACACCGGTGATGTGGACATGGGCCTCTCCACACTGACCGAGGCGCAGGATGCGATCGTCTTCTTCGGTTCCTCCAATCCTGCGGATGCCATTCTCCTCAGCAGCAGCAGCAACACGCTCGATCAGGCCATCGAAGGCGTCACGATCGACTTGAACAGCACCTCCAGCGAGTCGGTCGAGCTGGTCATCGCGCGTGACACGTCGAGGATCGAGCAGTCAATCACCGATTTCGTCGATCAGTTCAACGACGTGCTGGGTCGCTTGGATTACTACGATTCCTACGATGCCGACTCGGAGCAGCGAGGCATTCTGCTCGGCGACCCGACCGTGGCGCGCATGCGATCATCGCTGTACAACACGATCCAGGATGAGGCGTATGGGATCGACTCGCAGTACACCATGCTGACACAGGTCGGCGTCCGCATCGGTGCGGGCGGGCAACTCGAGTTCGACAAGGATGTGTTCCGCACCGCCCTGGAGAACGACCCGGCCGGCGTCGCCGATCTCTTCGCCGCCCGTGAAGAGGACACCGAGGATGAGATCGAGATCCTGCCCGGCATCACCACGCCCAACACCGAGACGTCCTTCAGCCAGCTCGGCGTCGCGGAGCAGATCAAGGAGCTTGCTGAAGACTTCACCAACGCTTACGACGGACTGCTGACGCAGCACGGTAGTAGCATCGACAGCCTGATCCGACTGCAACGAGGCGTTATCGAAGACCTGAACGTCAAGCTGGAGAACCGACGAACCTCGCTCGAACGGCAATTCATCGCCATGGAGCAAGCCCTCGCCGCATTGCAGAGCCAACAGGGCGCCCTCTCGATGATTACCACGGTCGGCTGATCCGAAGCAAAGCGCATTACAGCCGGTTTCGCCTGAAAGGGCTGCCGGGTGATGACCGATACCTCATCCACCATGCCAGACACAGCCGCCAACGCGTATCTCCGATCCAAGGTCATGACGGCCCGGCCGGAGGAGCTTCGCCTGATGCTCCACGACGCCGCCCTCCGCTTTGCTCGGCAGGGCCGCGACGCGCTTGGGCGCAAGGACTTCGAGTCGGTCTACGAGAGTCTCAAGAACGCCAAGAGCATTCTCCTGGAGTTCACAAGCACGCTGGATCATGCGCGCCAGCCCGATCTGTGCGAGAAGCTCACGGCACTGTACACGTACATGTACACAAGGCTGGTCGATGCAGGCGTCGAGAAGGACCCCGCCATCATTGATGAGGTCATCACGCTTCTCGAATACGATCGTGAGACATGGGTCATGCTCATGGATCAACTGGCGGAGGATCGCAAGCAAGGCGTCGCCGACGCGCAACCCGCATCATCCGCCGAGCCGCCCTCCGACATCGGCGCCACGCTCAGCATTGAGGGCTGACCCAGTCCCATGTGATGCGCCTCGACAAGATCGTCACGTCAGGATCATCCGAATGGTCATGCCGATGATGCCGCCGATCATGCCACCGACGTTGGCGGCGATGTGTGCGAGCACCGGCAGGAGCAGGCTCTCGGTCTTCTCGCGGTAGTATGCGGCGACCAGGCCGGTTGCAGTCGTGAACATCACGACAAAGACAACCGTCAGCGCGTCAACATCAGCCTGGATGATCGACAGGTGCAGCGCACCGAAGAACAGACCGGATGCGATGACGGGTCGGCTGAGCTTGCCGATCCCGAGATTCACCATTCGGCGCCGATGGTCGTCCATCCAGCTCTGGACCATGCTGCGCGCGAAGATTTCCTCGGTGATTGACGACCACAGCCACACGCCGAGGATGATCTGCAGCAGTGAGCCCATGCCGCCGACGGAACCCATTCCCTTGGCAGGCGTAAGCACAACAAGAAGCGCGCCGGCCACGCCCGCCGCGCCGCCGAGCGCGATCGCGAGTACGTAGTCCAGCCAGTGCGCTCGCGGCCATCTCCAGCCGTACTGCGCCGCTGTCCTGCCTCGCAGCACATATGCGTCGACGCCCACAACAGCCAACGCGACCAGGGCGAGCAGCGCCTTGAACATCGCGGCGGGCCACGCTCCGCCGTCGATCCCGCAGGCACGGCAGCCGAGGCCGGTGACTTCCCGGCAGGCGATGAACACGCCCACGCCTACCAGGCACGCGACAACAGGTGAAAAGCGGATCTTCATGGTGGTGCTTCTCCGTCTCTGATGTGTAACGGATCGCATGTCACGGGTTGCACCACATGCGCAGCGACCTGCGCACCGTTGCGGGATCGCTCAAAAGCCCTGTGTTGCTCATGCACGGCCCAACCCTCCACCGTACGCACATCGCAGCCTCGCCTGGCAAGGCGAGGTTCTCAAGGCCCGTGTCGCGGATCTCGACGAGAAGCCGCCTGTCGTGCATCCACTCCAGGCGCGGAACTTGGAATCTCCGCTTGGATATCGCGGGAGGGGGGTTACACTCATATGTGAATGGCCGGGCGACGGAGCCTGGTAGAGTCATCTGATGAATGTCGGTTCAAACGGAGGAGACGAACATGCGATATCTCATGCTGCTTCTTGCCGCGGCTGCATCAGCCGTGAGCACTGCCCCGGCCCACGCCGATTTCGGTGACCAACTCTTCAAGCTCACCGCCGACGATGCCGCCGCTGGAGACTCGTTTGGCCGGTGTGTCGCGCTCGGGGACAACGTCGTGGTGGTCGGCGCGGATGGTGATGACGACGCGGGCACAGACTCCGGCTCGGCGTACGTGTTCGACGCCACGACCGGCCTGCAGCTTCACAAGCTCACGGCCGACGACGGCGCCATTGGAGACGAGTTCGGCTACTTCGTGGCCGCCAGCAGCAGCATCGCCGTGGTTGGCGCGCCCAGTGACAACGACGCGGGCTCCGATTCCGGCTCGGCGTACGTGTTTGACACGAACACCGGCCAGCAGCTTCACAAGCTTACGGCCAACGATGGCGCCGAGTACGACCGGTTCGGCTGGTCCGTGGCCGTCAGCGGCAACATCGCGGTAATCGGCGCATTCGGGGATGACGACGCCGGCACGAATTCCGGGGCGGCCTACGTGTTTGACGTCACCACCGGCCAGCAATTGCGTCGGCTCACCGCCAATGACGCCTCCTCCTACGACGCTTTCGGTTACTCCGTAGCGCTGGCCGGCAATATCGCGATCATCGGAGCCCCGGGTGCTGACGGTGTGATCGGCTTTACCGGGGCGGCCTACGTGTTTGATGTCACCACCGGCCAGCAGCTTCGCAAGCTCTTCGCCGGGGACGGCGCCGACGCGGACCATTTCGGCGAGAGTGTCGGGATGAGCGGCGATATCGCTATCATCGGGGCGCCTTGGGACGATGATGCAGGCGAGTATACCGGCTCGGCATACGTGTTCGACATCACGACCGGCCAGCAGCTTTACAAGCTCACGGCCGACGACCTCGCCGAAGAGGACCACTTCGGCTGTTCCGTTGCCCTCAGCGGCAGCACGGCCGTCGTCGGCGCTTTTTACGATGACGATGCGGGCGTCAGTTCCGGGTCGGCCTATGTCTTCAACGCTACGACCGGTCAGCAGGTTCGGGAGTTCACTGCCGACGATGCGGCGCAGGCCGATCAGTTTGGCGTAAGCGTCGCGATCAGCAACGACGTGGTTGCTGTCGGCGCGTTTGGCGATGACGATGCGGGCGGCAATTCCGGCTCGGCATACCTGTTCGACGCCGCACCATGCCCCGGCGATCTGGATGGTGACTATGACACCGACCAGTCGGACCTCGGCTTACTGCTCTCCGCGTACGGCATCGACGACGGCGGCGACCTCGACGGCGATGGTGACACGGACCAATCAGACCTCGGCATCCTGCTCGGCGACTACGGCTGCGGGACATGACGCGCTGACTACCTGCAGGAGTGTTACTGACGGGACCCGCTCCGCTTCGTGTCATCCGAGGCGTGGCGCTTCGTGAATCTGCGCAGTTATGCGTCGATGCGTTGAGGGTGTGGCGAATCTGGCTGCGGTACTCGACGAAACCACCTGTTACGCACCTAACTCCAGGCGCGGAACTTGGAATCTCCGCTTGGACATCGCGGGGATGGAGTTACACTCGTATATGAGTGGTCGGGCGACGGAGCCTGGCAGAATCATCTGGTGAATGCTGGTTCGAACGGAGGCGACGAACATGCGATATCTCATGCTGCTTCTTGCCGCGGCTGCATCAGCTCTGAGCGCCACTCCGACCCACGCCGACCTCGGCGATCAACTTGCCAAGCTGCTCGCCAGCGACGGCGCAGAGGGCGATGAGTTCGGCTACTCCGTCGCGATCAGCGGCGCCACCGCCATCGTCGGGGCTAACGGCGACGGCGACAACGGCGACGAGTCCGGCTCGGCGTACCTCTTCGACACGACGACGGGCCAGCAGCTCGCCAAGCTCCTCCCCAGCGACGGCGCGGCGTACGACTGGTTCAGCTGGTGCGTCGCGATCAGCGACACCACCGCCATCGTCGGGGCCATGGGGGATAACGACAACGGCGAGCTCTCCGGCTCGGCGTACCTTTTCGACATTACAGATTCCACGAACCCCACGCAGATCGCCAAGCTGCTGCCTAATGACGGCGCGGAGTGGGACAATTTCGGCATCTCCGTCGCGATCAGCGGCGCCACTACCATCGTCGGAGCCCCCGGGGACGACGACAACGGCATCGAGTCCGGCTCGGCCTACCTCTTTGACACGACCACGGGCCAGCAGCTCGCCAAGCTCCTTCCCAGCGACGGCGCGGAGGGAGACCTCTTCGGCATCTCCGTCGCGATCAGTGGCGCCACTGCCATCGTCGGGACCTTAGACGACGACGACAACGGCATCAGCTCGGGCTCGGCGTACCTCTTCGACATTTCAGATTCCACAAACCCCACGCAGATCGCCAAGCTGCTGCCTAATGACGGCGCGGCGGGTGACTACTTCGGCGGGTCTGTCGCGATCAGAGGCGCTACCGCCATCGTCGGGGCTAACGGTGACAGTGACAACGGCACCCAATCCGGCTCGGCGTACCTCTTCGATATTTCAGATTCCACGAACCCCACGCAAATCACCAAGCTCCTCCCCAACGACGGCTCGGGGAGCGACCGCTTCGGCTGCTCCGTCGCGATCAGCGGTGTCACCGCCATCATCGGGGCATACGGCGACGACGACAACGGCGGGGCCTCCGGGTCGGCGTACCTGTTCGATGCGAGCGGCGCGCCATGCCCCGGCGATCTGGATGGTGACTATGACACCGACCAGTCGGATCTCGGCTTACTACTCTCCGCGTACGGCATCGACGACGGCGGTGATCTCGACGGCGACGGTGACACGGACCAGTCTGACCTCGGCATCCTGCTCGGCGACTATGGCTGCGGGACATGACGCACTGACCACCTGCAGGAGCGCTACTGACCGGACCCGCTCTGCTTCGTGTCATCCGAGGCGGGGCTACCCCGCAGCGTGCTTTTGCATCGACGGGTGTCGATGTGACGTTGGGGTATGGCCCTACGTGGGGTCACAGGTGGGAAGTTGTCGGGATGAGACACGCAAATCGCGGATTTCGGTTTCCATTCGGTCCTGTTGCGCTCATACTATGGAGAGAGGGGTCGGGCGGACGGTCTAGTTCGTCCCGTGATAACCGAGCCGGTTTCACCGGCTCAGGAGGCAAGTGAGGCAACTAGAGGCAGGAGCGATCGGGCCGAGGCATCCCGCGAGTGCGGTTCGAACTTCGCCCAGGCGAGGTTTGGTGCCGGTCAATCCTGTATTGAGACGGGTTTACGCCAACGAACAGGCGACACGGATGGTGCATCGGCCGATGAGAGAGAGGACGGCCGTCCACGCCGCCAGAACGGCAGTTTCTGAAAGGGAGACATCGAATGCAGTGTGACACCTTGTTTGCAGGGATTCTCGCATGGGGGTGTCTCGTCCTCCCGGCTGGGGCCAACGACATCGATCCCGCCGCGGCCGCTGCTACGGCAACCGATGAGGCAGCGGATGTCGTGACGATCGACGTCACCGTGTCGGCGAAGTCGTACGACATCGTGAAGACGGACAGTGGGCATGCAGTGACGGCTGAGGGCTTCGGTCGCTTGGCCGTCCCCGGCGCGCCCCTCCTACCGTCGAAGATCTTCGCTGTGGCGATTCCGCCGGGCGCGGAGGTGACGGGCGTGACGTTCGACGCAGGGGAAGGCATCGAGTTGTCCGGCCGGTTTGATGTCATACCGACGCCGCTGACGCGCGTGCTCGGTGATGAGAATCCGGCAGTGGCTGCGCAGTGGCAAGCGGAGTACGACCAGCGCCACAGCGCCGTGTACGGCAGCGATGACGCCTATCCCAGCGTGCCGGCCGAGTTCGTCCGGACGGCGGGGTATCGCAAGTACGACATCGCCGATGTCCGCGTGACGCCGTTTGCGTATCGGCCTCAGTCCGGAACGCTCGTGTACTACCCAAGGATCACCGTTCACGTGCATTGCACGGTTGCGCAAGGCTCGGCCGATGTGGTCGTTGATGGACTCGTGCGAACCGAAAACATCGCGCGCGACATCATCGTGAACTACGACGAGGCGCAGGGTTGGCATCCGGAGACCAAGCTCGGCAGCAAGGGGCTGTACGACTTCGTCATCGTCACGCTTGACTCGTTGACGGCATCCGTCACGCCAATCGTTGATTGGGAGGTGAGCAAGGGCAGGACCGTCAACGTCGTGACGACAAGCTGGATCAACTCGAACTACACCGGGTATGACCTGGCCGAGCGGATCAGGAACTTCCTGCGCGAGAAGTATCCATCGGGTGAGTGGGGCATCGAGGATGTGCTGCTCGTCGGTCACTATGACGATGTTCCGATGCGGCGAACCGAGCAGGATCTTGGATACGGCAAGCCTGAGACGGATCTGTACTACGCGGAGCTTTCGCTGCCCGACAGTCAGTCGTGGGACAACGACGGCGATCACCGGTGGGGTGAGGATTCCGATCCGATCGACTTTTACTCGGAGGTGAACGTCGGACGTATTCCGTGGAGCACTGCGAGCACGGTGCTGGCCATTTGCGAGAAATCCGCGGCGTACGAGCAGAGCACCGATCCTGGGTTCAAGAAGAACATCCTGCTGCTCGGCGCATACTTCTGGGACAACGATCCGAATCCGCGCACGGACAATGCGGTGCTGATGGAGGCGAAGGTCGATCAGACTTGGATGTCGGACTGGACGATGACGCGGATGTACGAGCAGGGTTACTCGTCGTATCCGATGGACTACAACCTGACCTACGCGAACGTGTTGTCCGTGTGGTCGTCGGGTCAGTTCGCGTTTGTGAACATGGCCGGTCACGGCTCGCCCACATCGACGCATATCTACCACGGGACGGGCGAGGCGTTCGCTTCAACGAGCACGTGCTCCAGCCTGAACGATGACTACCCGGCGATCATCTTCGCTGATGCGTGCAGCAACTCGGACACCGACTACCTGAACCTCGGCCAGTCGATGCTTCGGCAAGGCGGCGTCGGCTTTGTCGGCGCGACGAAGGTCGCCCTCGGTTGCCCGGGTTGGAACGACCCGTACGACGGTTCGAGCCAGTCGATGGACTACTTCTTCACGACGTACGTGACATCCGGCGATTACACGCAGGGCGAGGCGCATCAGAAGGCGCTTCGTGACATGTATACGTACGGCCTGTGGAGCTATGTGAAGTACGAGATGTTCGAATGGGGAGCGCTGTGGGGCAGTCCCGATCTCGGGATGGATTCGCCTTCGGCGCTCACGATCGCATTCCCGGCCGGCGTGCCTGACGTTATGGAGCCTGGGACGGCGACGGCGTTCACAGTGCAGATCATTGACGGGATGGAGACGTATGTGCCCGGCAGCGGGATGCTGCACTACAGGTATGACGGCGGGTCGTTCCTCACATCGTCGCTGACATCGCTGGGCGGTAATCTGTACGAAGCGACGCTCCCTGCTGCGAGTTGCGATGATGAGCCGGCGTTCTATGTGGTTGTTGACGGTGACGGCGGCAGCACCGTGTCAAGCCCGTACAACGCGCCGGCTTCGGTGTACTCAGCCGTCGTCGGGACGTTCAGCGTTGTGATGACCGACGATTTCGAGACGGACCAGGGCTGGACGGTCGAAGGAAATGCCCTCGACGGCATGTGGGATCGAGGGGTCCCGGTCGGCGGCGGCGATCGCGGCGATCCGCCCACCGACTACGACGGCTCGGGCAAGTGCTATCTGACCGATAACGTCGATGACAACTCCGATGTGGACGACGGGTATACATACCTCATCTCGCCGACGATCGACATGAGCGGGGGCGATGCGGAGATTCACTACGCGCTGTGGTACTCGAACAACTTCGGCGGCGATCCGAATAACGATTACTTCAAGACGTATGTGTCAAACAACAACGGAGGTTCGTGGACGCTCGTTGAGACGATCGGCCCGCAAGGCCCGGGCGGCTGGATTGAGCACTCCTTCCTGGTCAGCGACTTCGTGACGCCGACCGCTCAGGTGAAGGTGCGCTTCGAGGCATCGGACTTGGGCAGCGGCTCGGTCGTCGAGGCAGGCATCGACGCCTTCGAGGTCTCATCGTTTAGTTGTGAAGATGAGGATTGCGTCGGCGATCTGAATGGTGACGGTTTCCGCGATCAGGCGGATCTAGGCATCCTGCTCGCAGCGTATGAACTCAATGCGGGCGGCGATCTTGACGGTGACGGTGACACGGATCAGGCAGACCTGGGTGTGCTGCTTTCCGTGTATGACGTGCCGTGTCCGTGACCCTACGTGCGGGCAACCCCGCCGCGTAAACAAGCAGCGCCCCGTCCGAAAGGATCGGGGCGCTTTTCTTTTTGGTGTGCAGGACGTGGCACGTTGACATGGACGTGGAAGTCCTCTGCGGACCTTGGTGATGGGAATTCCGAGCCCAGCGGCGAGGGCGGCATCGCAAGGTGCTGGGATGGGCGGGCAGAAGTCAGCAGACTCCTCATGAAGCGTCACATTCTCGCCGATCCGATGATCTGGTATCCTGTCATCGGCCGACCGCTATTCGCATGCGTGGAGCAGTATCCATGGACCGACGTGCGCCGGATGAATTCGACCAGACGCTCCCCCAGCTTGATACCGACGAGAAGGTCTGCAACCGATACAAACTGATCCGCGAGCTTGGTCGGGGCGGGATGGGCATCGTCTACCTCGCGCACGACGCCTCGCTCGATCAGCGCGTCGCGCTCAAGGTGCTCCCCACGCCGATTGCATGCGACAAACGCGCTATTGCTCGTCTCAAGGACGAGGCGCGGCGCAGCCTCAAGCTCACGCACCCGAACATCTGTCGGCTGTACACCTTCGAGCAGGATGACACACGCACGGGCATCGCCTGCCTGGTCATGCAGCTCGTCGACGGCTCGACGCTTGATGATCTGCTCGCTGAGAACCCCAACGGCCTGCCGCTCGAACGTGTCGCCAAATGGGCACGACAGATCGCTTCGGCGCTCGACTACGCGCACGAGCAGGGCATCCTTCACCGCGACATCAAGCCGTCGAACATCATGGTTGATGTGAGCGATAACGCATTGCTCATGGACTTCGGGATCGCGCGCGAGGCAAAGGACACGATGACGCGCGTGACGGGCTTGGACTCGTCGGGCACGCTCCCGTATATGAGCCCGCAGCAAGTCGATGGCGAGAACCACAAGAGCAACGACATCTACTCACTCGCCGCGACGTTGTATGAAGCGATCAAGGGCGAGGCGCCGTTCACGACGGGCGACATCTATCAGCAAATCAAGCATCGCCCCATCCTGCCGATTCCGAATCAGCCACAACACGTGAACGACGCGCTGCTTGCCGGCATGATGAAGGGCCAAACGCAACGCCCCGCGACGGCAACTGATCTGGCTGATGCGCTGGCCGGCGAGCCTGTAGCGGCGACGCGCCATCGAGGGCAGGCGGCGCGAGCGCCCGGTCGATCGCACTGGTGGGTCGCTGCCGTCCTCGCCGTGGTCTTCATCGTCTTCGTCATCGCCAGTGCTGCCACGCTCATCTGGTGGGCAGCAGGCCGCAGCCCGTCGGCGAGCCCTTCCTCACCACCAACAGCGATGCGAGATCCACACGGTCAAGCCTCGCAGCCCCAGCACACGACGCCCGAGCCTGTCACGGAGGATATGCCCGAGCCTGTCGCCGAACATGCGCCTGAACCTGTCATGGAGGAACCGCCGCCCGAAATTGCGACACGCCCTGTCGAGGATCACCAGGCGCCGACGCGGACCACACAGCAGACGGCAGAGGAGCGGGCGCAGGCGGCGGCGCAGTGGGCATCCGCAATGGACCGTGCCGATGAAGCGGTCCCTGGTCCCGAGCATCAGACGCGGACGCCCGAGCCTGCTGAGACCGAAGCGGACAGGGCCGCCCGGGAGGAGGAGACCGCAGCTCGATGGGCGAGCGTGATGGACCGTGCCCGCGAGACGGATCGCACTTCCGGTGAGCGATCACAGGACAGGGCCGACGACGCCAAGACCGCAGCGGCCCCACCCCCTGATCAGGAACAGATCACATCCCAGTGGTCATCCGTGATGGAGCAGGCTCGTCGGTCCAATCGCACATCCGACGCCCAAACTCAGCCGCATGACGTCGTTCGCGTCGAGACGGAGGCGGACACGGCAACGAGGCAGGCCCGGCGCGCTGCCGTGGTCGCGATGTGGGTGAAAGCCATCGAGTCGCGTCGGGCGGGCCGATGACCAGTGCAGGATTCATGCTACTCACCAATGATGCCCAGGAATCAAGTAAGAAGGAGATAAAGATATGCAACGACGAATCGTGTCGGCAAGCTGCGCTGTTGCGCTTATCGCGGTCGTGATCGGTTGGTTCGGCGTGCAGGCCAGGGCAGACGACGACCCCAAACCGCAAGATCCCGCTCGCTGGTTGCTCTTCGCGGTAGACGATGAGAGTTCGACGGAGCGAACGATCGCAGCGTATCTAAAGGAGAAGGACGACGTGCAGGGGTCGTTCAGGCTGTTCCCAGGAGACGAAGAGGATGTGTACGTCACCTACTCGCTTTCACCTGACGATGCGCCGACGATCGAGGCGATGGTAGACACCACGGTGAGTAACCGCACCGATGCGGGAATCGTCATCGAGCGTCGCATCTACCTGCGAGCGGCGCACGTGCTGCCCGATGAGTTGAAAACAGCAGAAGCGCGCTCGCGGATTCTTGAGCTCAGCAACACGTACATGCGGACCAAATGGGCTCCGGGGCGCATCTACATCGATACCGATGGCGATATCGCGCTGGAGACGAGCATCAACATCCCCGCTGCCGATGTGCCGATCCACGTGGAGATGGTTCGCGATCACCTTCTGCGCATGATGAACGGCTGGGGTGATTTCTACGGGATGCTCGACGCCGAGTTTGATCTTCCGTAGCCCCCGCTCACCTCACCTTCGCGGAATCCAACATTCAACGCGCGGCGCCGCGCGTTGAATGTCGGTCTTGCTCCGCGGCACAACCACGGTCAGCGTGTTTGTCTCATTCCCGCTGAGCTGTGGTGCATCCATTGCGACAGGAGGTTCGGTGCCGTCTCGCTGGCCGCTTCGACGCGTGGCCGGTGATGCACCTACAATCGCCTCGTCGCACGAGAGGAGCACCGACGCAGTTGAAGCGCAGCGCCCCACCTGATACCGATGTCCAGGGCATCCTGGAGGCTGATGAGGAGTTCCTCGCGGAGGGTGAGGGACAGATCCGGGCGGGGAAGCTGGCGGGCAAGACGCTCGCAGGGGCGATCTTCATCCTCGCCATGCCCGTCCTGCTCGAGCAATTGCTCGCCGCGGTTGTCGGGCTGGTCGACAAGATGCTCACCGGCGGCCTGCCCCTCGATGCGACGGCGGCGCTGGATGGGGTGAGCCTCGGATCCTACGTCGGGTGGTTCATTGGTATCGCGGTCAGTTCAGTGGGCATCGGCGCGCAGGCGATCATCGCGCGGGCGCTGGGGGCAGGGAACAGGCGCGAGGCGGCGCAAGGGCTTGGTCAGGCGGTGATCTTCTCGCTCGTCTGGGGGCTGGTCATCGGCGTCGCCCTGTACTACGGCGCACCGCTGCTCGCGATGATCGGCCGACTCTCTGATGAGGGCACCCTCTACTGCATCCAGTACATACGGACCATCGCGTTCGGCGTGCCGTTCTCAGCGTTCACGTTCATCGGGATCATGAGTCTGCACGGCGCGGGTGAGGCGACTCGGCCCTTCTATGTGATGATCGTGGTCAACGTCGTGAACGTCGTTGCGAGTTGGTGGCTCTCCGGCTCGATCATCGCGGTCGGTGGGCTTGAACTGGCGTCACCCGGCGACGGCGGCGTGATCGGCATCGCCACGGGAACGGTCATCGCGCGCGGCGTCGGGGCTGCGCTGATCCTGCTGCTGATGATCCGAGGCGTGCAGGATCTTCGGCTGCATCGCTGGGCGTTGGGGATCAACCCGCGGATGCTATGGCGGATCACGCGCATCGGCGTGCCGAGCTTCCTCGAGGGCATCGGCATGTGGCTGGGCAACATCGCGATCATCGGCGTGGTCGGGCTGATCGCACAGGAACGGATCGGCCTGCCTGAGGAGATCTTGCGGGAGCTGCCGGATGGGACGACGGTCGGGCTGATGGGAGCGCACATCATCGCCGTGCAGTGGGAGGCCTTCAGCTTCCTGCCCGGCTTCGCGATGGGGACCGCTGCGGCGACGTTGGTGGGCCAATACCTCGGTGCGAAAAATCCGCGCATGGCGTCGCGCGGAATGATCGCCTGCGCCGTGATCGCGATGACGATGATGGGCCTGGCTGGGATCGTCTTCTGCCTCTTCGGCGAGCCGCTCACGCGCGTCATCAGCGATGATCCGTTGCACCTGCGTCTCGTGCCGGAC
>JAGLTS010000081.1 GCA_023135165.1 Phycisphaerales bacterium
CGCATGCCCGCCCCGGACCCGTCAGTGACCAGCTTCAACTCGCGCGTCTCCGTCCCGCGGATGGCCTTGATGATCGCACGCTGTCGGCGACGACGATCACCTGCGTCGAGTCGTCCGAGCTGCTTGAAGTACGTGATGATGTCGGAGGGTGGCGCCGACTCTGGCATCGTCGTGCGTTGGCTGAGGCCGTCGACCGTGGTCATCATCGTGTACTCGCCCTCTTTGCTCGGGCCGAGCGTGATGTTCGTGGCTCGATTGTCCAGGGCGGCGAGGAGCATTTCTTCGGCTCCAAGATGCACCGCGTAGGCGGGGTCGTCGCGAGGCGGCGTCTGGTACATCGTCCCGTCCGCCATCTTGAAGCTCAGCGAGGCCGATCGCATCGCCTTGGCCATGCGGCGATGCTGCATCGACTGGTGCACCCCTTGGAGGCTGAACGAGAACCGCTGCTCCTCCGGAACCTTCTTGTTCCTCGCAACCATGTAGCCCAGCGGCGAGACGGCCAGCAGCAGAATCAGGACCGGCACGTTGAGCCAGTACGAACTGCCCGTGGCGACCTGCGGGATGAACAGGTAGACGACGATCGCAGCGACGGCCACGACGAGATGGAACACGCTCCAGTTCCGCCGCGGCAGGTGGAAGTACATCGCATCCTTGTCGAGCTTGGTCGCCACCAGCCATGCCCATGCCCCCACGACGATCACCATCAAGAGTGGCTGGACATAACCGACCAGGATGACCGGCTCGCTGACGGCACGTGTCGCCGCCGTGAAGAGAAACGCCATATCTACGGCCCTTTCTGGCGGATGATGCACCGGGCTCCTCCAGCCTGTCGCTGAGAGGATGGTGATCCGCCGCGTCCATTGATTCCCTGGGAGGCGCGTACCAAACCGTCCTGATTGGGCACCGGCTCCCTCGCCGTTGGGACGTGACTGTATTCCTGCTCCGTCAACTTCACAAGCGGTCCGCCTGCCTCAATCACCCGGGAGTGGTGAGATTCCACCGCATCGGCCGGTGGATTCGCTGCCCGGTCGCCACTTGGCCGGGTCGTCTCTATCCGAAGCGGATGGGGAATCGGATGCGGTTTCTTTCGGATCACCGGCGAGGAGAGCGCCGCGCGGCAGGGGAAATAGTGGGAGCGTCGTGCGGGTGGGGGGGGTGAGCGAGAGCGCCCGCACAAGGCGAAGGGCGACCGGAGGGATTCGAACCCTCGACCCCCTGGACCACAACCAGGTGCTCTAACCAACTGAGCTACGATCGCCGTCGATGCCGGCCCCGGGCCGACGGCGCAAGCGTACCCCTGCCGTCATGCCGGGTCAATACATCGTCGGGCGGTTGTCACGCGGGCGCACGGAGGGCGCGGTCAGCGTTGAGCAGCGGATGCGAGCTGAGCTAGCAGCCCACAGCCTGGGCGGGTTTGTTCACCTCGATGAGCTGGTCCGGGGTCGCGACGGACCCGCACTTCTCCTTGAGCGCCGCAAGCCCCTTGCTCCATTCGTCATAGACCGTATAGAGCGTGCCGGGCACGGTCTCATCCTTGCTGAAGGCCTCGCGCTGCAGGTCGATGCGCGCCTGGATCATGTCAACGTAGATCGAGAACTGCCTGTCGTAGAGCTTGCGTGGATACTGCTTATCGATGATCGAGGAGAAGAGCCTCTTGAGATCATCGTATTTCGGGATGAAGCCGATCGCGGTCTCGATGGCCTCGACCTCGCCGTTGGCGTACTTGGCAAGCCATGTCAGCCAGACCTTCACGTCGCGCTTCTCGCCGAGGAGCTTGGGTGAGTTGCCGCCGCGCGCCTCGTCGGTCAGGAAGAAGTTGAGTCCGGCGAGGATCGGCCTGCCCTTCTTGGTGAGCCGGGCGTTGCCGTAGAAAGCGAACTGCGCTCGCATGTTGTCAGCCAGCGGGCCGGGGATGAACGGAGCGTTGGCCCACGGCTGGCGCCTGACGCCCTTGGCGCCCACCTCCGTCGCGGTGGCGGCCGACACGATGGACGCGCCGATCATAACGCCATCGTCGGAGGTCTTGCCCACCCAGACGGGCGGCATCGTGTCGCTGTCTCTGCCGGAGTACGTGATGACCTTGACCACCACACCCTCAGGCGATTCGCCCGAAGTTTCGTCGTAGTTGGCAATCGCCACGTTGCGCAACGTGCAACGAGCGTTCGGGTGGGAGATGAGGATCCCCTTACCGCTGGCATCCTTCTTGCCCTTGGTCCATTCGCCCTGGAAGTTGACGCCCTTGTCGGGATGCTCTTCGCCGTTTCCGGTCCAGTGCGGCACCTTCTTCTCGTCGATCAGAACGTTCGTCCAGATGACCTCGGTCCCTTCTTCACGGAGGCACTTCATCAGGAAGGGGTCGCCCTCACGATTGACATCCGCGACGATGCCGAAGATCCCCTGCTCGGGGTTGATCGCGCGCACCGTGCCATCCTCAGCGATCCACATCTGTGCGAGGTCGTCGCCCACGAAACCACTGCCTGCCATCGCGGTCGTCGTCTTACCGCAGCCGCTAGGAGCAGCGCCGGCGAACCATGTGACGAGCCCGCTCTTCTTGTCTTTGATGCCTGTGATGAACATGTGCTCGGAAAGCTCCTCGCCCTTACCGAAGTAGGTGGCGAGGTCCACGGCGAAGCGGTGGTTGCCCTTCTTGAGCAGCAGTGTGTTGCCTGCATACGTGCAGAACATGCTGAACGTCGTGAGCCAACTGCGGTCCATGTAGACGCGCGCGTTGGGCAGGTCCTCCGGTCGATTCGGGCCTTCGCTGTGCACATTCGTCAGGAACCGGCCGGAGCACTTCACCTGTTCGTCGAATCGCTCGTAGACGTGTCGGTAGAGGATATCCGCGGAGTGCATAACGTAGGTCGAGGAGGTGATCTCCAGCGCGGGCAGCGCCATCCTGGCGCCGGCCGGCCCTCGGCTGAAGAAGCCGACGATCATCGTCTTGCCCTTCATGATGCCTGTCATGTGTTGCCTGATGTAAGCAAGCGCATCGTCACGCAGCGTCTTCTTGGCGAGGACGCTGACCGGTTCGCCCGGGTTGACGATGTAGAAGGTGCGATCGACGATGCGGCCCTGCTCTTCGGGCAGGTCGAAGTGGATCGTGTGGTCCTTCATGGCGAGCGGGGATTCCTCGCCTTTCTCGATGCTCATCCGCTGAATATCACGCATGTCCTGTGGCGAACCGGTGGTGATGTACACGCTGTCCGGCTGGCAGAGTGCGATCGCGTTGGCGATCTTGAGAAGGGCCTGCTCGTTCTTGATCTTCCCGAGCTTGGCGACGTGTTCCTGGTCCAACTTCTCCTGGAAGAGCTTCCGCGCCGCATCGATCGACGTGATGCCTCCGACCTCGGTGAGGATGTCGACACCCTTTTCAAGTTCCAGCATCACAGGCTCCTTTGCGTCCATCTCTTTTTGTTTGAGGCAGGTGTGTGGATTGGCGGGACTTCCCGCTGTCGAGAGGCCAAGCAAACCCCCTTATCGGACTAACGATAGCACTCACGGAGCGTTGGCTCCACCCGGATCATCGGTCCGTGAATGGCTCGGCTTTAAGCGAGCCAATCTCACAGTCAGGCGTCCTCGGTCAATCGAATCCACTACCGTGCGAGACCGACACGTCATGCGGCCTTGCAGGCGCAACGCAGGTCAACGACAGCGGAGGTGAGTGGGGGTTGGGGGTCAGCGGAGGAGAGCCCGGTCACGCATCGTCCGACACGGCTGGCATGGGACTGGACCCAGGGCACTCCGCGAAGATCTGAAACCGGTGGCCGACCGGCTTCCAGCCGTGTTCCGCGCAAACCCGGTCGCGCAGCTCGATCAACTCCGGGCAACTGAACTCGATGATCCGCCCCGTGTTGACGCAAGAGAGATGGTCTTTCGGCTCCCGGCCGAAGATGAGCTGGTAGTGCGCCTGCTTCCGATCAAAAAGCACCTGCTGGATGATGCCCGCATCCTGCAGCAGTCGGATTGTTCGGTAAACGGTTGCCTTGGACACGCGCTCGCCGACAGCCTTCATCTCATCGAGGAGCTCCTCGACCTCGAAGATCTCGTCTTTACGGATGATGGCATCCAGGATGTACGCACGCTCAAGCGTGAACTTCTGGCCGCATCCCTTGAGGTAGCGCCTGAAGATCGAGCAGAGCGGGGCGAACGCCTCGTAGTTCCCGAAGGCGGCTTTGGCCGGCGACGCGAGTTTTTCCTGCGGCTGGCGCTCGGCGGAATCGTGGGATGTGTGTGTGGGCTGCATGCGTGCAGTGTATCGAGCCGGTCAACGATGACCCAGACGCCCGGGGCAGTTTAACATAACCATCACCCCGGGGCCAAGGAGGCTAGGACGCGAAGCCCGATAATGAACGTTACGAATAATCAGGGTTTCTAGCGAAAGGAAACAGCAAATGGAAGGTGAATACAAGGGATTTTTGGTCACAGACGTAGCGCAGGTCGCAGGAGACACTCTCCTCAGCTTCGCGAAGTCCGAAACGCCAGGCGTCCAGTCAGGGGTTATATGGGCATCCGCGATCAACTGCGTCCAGGTGCTCCCGGACGGCGCGCTATTCGTGCACGTGCCAGGCCAGAGCTTCCGTTTCGATGACTCCGCCGAGATCATGGACACCGTGATCGACGTCATGGTGGACGCCAGGCGCGATGCTGAGGCCACCGCCCACAACGCTCAGCCCGTCCTGCCCTCAGGCGTCACCGCAACAGCGGGGGCCCCAGGCCCCGACACGAATCAGAACCCCGAACCGAAGGTGATGCAGTAGCCCCAGGCGAGCGCAAAAGGACGCCCGACAGGTGCCGCTGGCAGACCCCGCTATCGGGGTGAAAGCACCTGTCGGACGTGAATGGGCGGGGGTCGCTGGCAGGCGACCACCGCCGCAGAACTTCCCCCTCTGGGGGGCTGCCCGATCATATCGGACACAGCCCCCCAGCACAACGAACAGCGTGCGAATGGACTCCACGCGCTCCGGCATCATGACGTTCGCTGGCGAGCTACCGCCGTGGTGGTGGGACTACGACAACGCCACCCGCATGGTCGTACTCTGTTTGGCGTACACAACCGACCGTGAAACCGGCTGGAGTTCCGCGCGCACCGACACGCTGGCGACGCTCGCTCAGCTCCACCGGTCCAGCTTGCGGCGCGTGATGAGCCGACTCGAACAGGTCGGCAGAATCGAGCGCCAACGGCTCGGCCGGTACTTCGTCTATCGCGTGATCGGCCTTGCAACCGCGCGCCCCCAGGCGCGCG
>JAGLTS010000082.1 GCA_023135165.1 Phycisphaerales bacterium
CGGACTGATCGGTATCGCCGTCACCATCAAGGTCGCCGCCATCACCCCAGCCGTAGTAGGCAAGTAGGATGCCGAGATCTTGCTGATCGACGACTCCGTCACCATTCAGGTCACCGACGCATGGCGGATCTGTCTGGTTCAGGAGTATGGAAATGGTGTCATCGTGATGGTTCGCAACGGCCAGATCGTTGTCGCCATCGCTATCCAGATCAGCAGATGCAATCGACAGCGGGAAATCGCCCGCGCCGTACTTCCGGTGCATTGTGAATGATCCATCTCCCTCATTGAGCCAGATAGAGACATCGTTGCTTCCCGAGTTCACAACAGCCAGGTCGTAATCTCCGTCACAATCCAAGTCGTCAAGGGCGACTGCACGCGGCTTTACACCCGTCTCGTATACCTCTTGTGGACTGAACTCGCCATTACCATCGTTGAAGAAGATCGAGACGGTATTGCTGTCGAGGTTGACCACGGCAAGGTCTGCATCTCCATCCATATCGAGATCCGCGATCGCCACTGCGTAGGGGTGATCGCCGGCTGGATACGGAACCGGAGGATCGAAGGTGCCGTCGCCGTTGCCAAACAGGATTGAAACGGTCTGCGCCTGCTCGTTCGGTACCGCCAGATCAATGTCGTTATCGCCATCAAGATCGGCGGCTGCCACGTCGCGAGCGCCATCACCCGCAGGATAGGTAACTTGTTCGAAGAACGTTCCATCCCCGGTGTTGAGCAGGATTGACACGTCATCTGTCAGGATATTCGCGACGGCCAAGTCATTGTCGTCATCGTCATCCAGATCGGCAATCGCAACATTCTGCGGCCACCCGCCCACGAGGTAAACCACCTGCGGAGCGAATGTGCCATATCCCTCGTTGAAGAATACGGAGACACTATTGTCGTGGCCGTTCGTGGCAACCACATCGCCATCACCGTCTCCGTCCAAATCACCAATGGCGACCGAATTGCAGGCAGCCCCGGCAGCGTATCTCACCTCTGCTGCAAACGTCGCGTCGCCCCAATTCAGCAGGATCGAGATATCGCCGCTGGCACCATTTGCAACCACCAGGTCAACGTCACCATCACCGTCCAAGTCCCCAGCGGCAACACCATACGGCTCAGTGCCAACAGATGGCTCACCACCCGGCAGGAAGAGCGACTCTGGGCCGAACTGAAAGCGGTCAATGGCGATTTCATCACCGTCCGGATCTTCATCGAACATCACAGATGTGATCGGGACCGACGACACGATCCCCACAAACCCTCTCCCCACACCCGTCACTGGAGGAACGAAGGCGGCCAACTCACCGCTGTCGCCGTAGACGACCAATTGCTCACCCGGATTCTGTTCGTTGTGAATTAGGTCGAATCCGAATGCCCAGACCTTGGACGCACCCGCAAACATTACAGCCCAATCATCATCCGGGCTGGTGGCTTCCGCCCCTGTGTTGAGGTGGTTGTAGTCACCAAACGCCGCGGTGTTGAAGTACCACTCATACGCAGGACCGTTGAGCGCGTTGAGCGTAAAGTCCCAAGGGAGCCCCGTATTGTCTCCTCGGAATGTGAGAATGGTCGTGTCAAGTCCTTGGCCGTCGCTCGGTGGAGCCGGCACCTCATCCGCCAGCGCCACGTTCGACGAGGTGAACTCGAAGCTCGTGGCGTTGCCGACCGCCGCCAACCATTCCTGCTCATCGAGGTAGTACTCAACCGTAGCACGGTCATCTCCGAGCGCCCCCTGATGAGTTGCACCCATAAGAGCTAGCGACGCGCCCAGCATCCACAGTGATTTGTTCGATCTCTGATTCATAGCATTGTCCTCCTTAGCGCTCATGCTTCGTCATCAAGCGCGACTGTTAATTGTTCACGGGCTGCTATCACGCGTAGCGCCCACGCCTACCTGGGAACCGTGTCGGCACTTGCCACAGGGCGCGAACGATCCCCTGCGGGTCAGCAACTAAGCAGACCCAACACCCCCAACACCCCCAACACCCCCAACACCCCCAACACCGTCCGGAATCCGAGCCTCATCAAATCGTCATGCAGTACAGACCACGTCGCATCGATCCGCAACCGGTCTCACGCGCTAGTTGAACCCAAGCATCTCCTCGGCCTCTCTGACAAGCGACGGAGACGCGTCGGCGAAGACGCCTCCCGCTGTGATGAATCGGCGCATCGATGCAAACTCGATAATAGCCTCATCACGATTCCCAAGTTGCTGCAATGCCATCGCCAACACTGCCGCACGGGCGGGCCGATCGTGACCTTCCCGTTGTCTCGACTCATACAAGCTCTCGACCGTCGCTTCGTAGTCACCGACACGAAACTCCGCGACACCTCGTATGAACAGTAGCCGCCCATCGAACGGATGCATCTCACTCGCCAGCGTCGCCAGCATCAATGACTCGCTATACGCCTCCGGCGACAACTCCGCTGACTCAACACGCGGCCATACTTCCTGGGCAGCGCGGCCCGGGAATGACTGCAGCAACATCGCGCGTGCCGCTTCGCGCACTTCATTGCTCACACCGTCACTATTGAACAACCATTGTTCGCTCGCCCGGAGGTCGAGCAAATCGTGCGAACACGCATCGAGCAGCTCCTGCGCGCGACGCAGGATGGCTACGTCGATTCGAAGGAAGCCAGGATCGGGTAGGCAACTCACATCCATGAACCGACGACCGTTCTGGTCAGCAAACGCATCGAGAATTTTCCCATCAATGCCTACATCTGCAGCCGCCCAACTGTGACCTTTGAGCTCGCCCTCTTCTGATCGCTCGACTGCTTCCAGGCCGATGCGGCAGAGCGATGGTCCCGCCGTGGAACTACTGTCGCTGCAAGAGACGATATGCACCTGCGCCCTTGATAGTATCTCTTCTTCATATGCTGGCAGCCGAGTTATCATGAAGGTTGGCTCAAGAGGGCGCAGCGGCCCGTCGGCATCCAGCGGGAACATCGCATACCTGCCTCGCAGGGGACGAAAGGCCAGCAGGACCCTTGGATAGCGATGCCCCACTTGATCCAGCAGGTGGAAGTCCGCAAGCTCAGCCACGTTGTCGGCAAGTCGATTCGATGTAACCACTACAGCGAGGAGCCTCTGATCTGCATTCCAATACATATCATGCACATGACCCTCGCTCCAGACCTCCATCAGAGGTTCCCCTGATAGCTCCATGTCCCAAATCTGAATCACGGATGGTTCGAAGTCCGCGTCGATGAGCGCGACCGCAACTTCCGTCCCTGGGTGCTTCGCTATCAGATCGCCTGCCACGGCTCCCACAATCATGACCTTCCGCGGCTTATAGGCGCCATCGGACCTGAAGGGAACAGTCATCTTCGGATCCAACTGGTCAGCAACGCCTTTGTCCTCGCGGAAGCAAAGGAGCGACAGCGCTCGCGATTCCTTTGCGGGATCCGGCATGAGCACCAGGTACCTGCCCCCATGTGACGGCCTCTCTGATTCGTCAATGAAATGGACGAGCGAACCGCTATTCCGTTCGTGGTAACGGCTGTGGCGCAAAATGCCAAGCATGGAATCCATGGCATTCGTTACAGCCTCCTTGGTTGCCTCCGTCTGATTCAGACTTGACGTGAGATGCGTTATGAAGGCAGTGGCGCCAAGGGTCAAGATGAAACCAAGGGAAAACGCAACCACAAGAATCGGGTGCCTGCCCACAAATCGCCCAAGGTGCTGCGCCGCATTCGGCGACGTTGCTTCCACTGCATCACCGCGCAGCCAGCGACGCAGATCTTCACCGAACGCTTGTGCGGAAGCGTAGCGATCCTTCGGTTTCTGCGAGACGCATTTACGCAGCACGGATGCCAAGACTCTTGGCAGTGCCTGGGACAATGCTCGTGGATCTCGCGCCGGTTCCTGCGCCACACGGCGAATCGCCTCGTGCACAGAGGTGTGCGTGTCGTGGGGCGTGTCGCCGGTCAGGATGAAGTACGCCGTCGCCCCGAGGCTGTAGACATCGCTGAGCGCCGAGAGCGCCTGCAAGTCACCCTGCGCCTGTTCGGGCGACATGAATGCCGGGCTGCCGATCGGTACGCCATGCTCGGTGATGGTGCGCGTCGAATCGTCACCGAGCAGCGATGCGAGGCCGAGATCAACGATGAACGGCCTACCCTGCTTATCAATGATGATGTTGTCGGGCTTGATGTCGCGGTGGATCACGCCGAAGTTGTGCAGTTCGTGCAGCGCGTTGGCAACGTCGGCGAGCAGTATGACGCGGGCCTTGCGATCAAGCCGGTGGGCATCGCAGTGGCGGGCGAGCGTGAGGCCGTCGATCAACTCCGCGACGAGGTAGAGCCTACCTTCGTACTCGCCGTAGTCGAGCAGGCGCGGCAGGCAGCTCAAGCGGATCTGGCTGAGCACTTGCAGTTCGCGCCACGCCCTCGCCGCGCCCGCGGACGCGCCGAGGCGTTGACTCAGCAGTTTGACGGCGACCTCACGGCCTGTGGCGGCATGCGCGGCACGGTAGACGGACCCCGCGCCGCCGCTGCCGAGGATCGACCCGATGTTGTAGCCGGGGATTGCCGGGTACTTATCGGTCGCGGCATCTTCATCGGGATCGTCGACAAGAATCCGCTTGGCTGCGTGCATGTCGGGCAGCGGGTCGGGCCGCTTCGCCGTGTTGTCGATCCCTTTTGCCCGCATCCAGTGCGCTCCGTCGAGAGAGTCAGTCTTCATCTTAACATTCGCCCCGCCCCTCGCCGCATGGCCGGTTCTTCGCGGTTTCTCTTGCCGATCTTCGCGAGGCTACGGTAAAGTGTGATGCAACAGAGGCCTACGGAGCGGGAGGATCACATGGAACACGTCGGTGAGACGCGGACGCGGTTCCGCACGACGAGTTGGACGCTCATCGAAGCGCTGCGTGATGACTCGCATCCCCAGCGGGAGCGAGCGCTGGAACTGCTGTCGCAACGCTATTGGCCGGCCATCTACGCGAGCTACCGCCGCATGGGCCGATCGCGTGACGACGCATCGGAGCTGACGCAGGGGTTCTTCGCTGACGTCGTGTTGGAGAAGAAGCTCTTCGAGACGGCCGACGCTGAGCGTGGGCGACTGCGTTCGCTGCTGCTCATTGCGCTGAAACGGTACGCGATCAGCGCGCACCGGAAGCGTCAAGCGCGCCCGGACCAGTGGGGACCATCGCTCGATAACCTCGGGCGGGAGGAGACGTTTCTGCGACGCGACGAAGCGGATGACGCCGAGGCTGCGTTCGACCGCCGCTGGGCGATGGCGCTGTTCGAAGAGGCGCTCGCACGAACCGAGTCTTCGCTGCGCAGCGAAGGGTTGGGGCAGCACTGGCAGGCGTTCGAGCAGCGCGTCGTCCAGCCCGCGATCCGCGCGGTTGATCGGCCGAACCTCGCCACAGTGGCGGAGCGCACTGGATTTCCATCCGCCACACATGTGGCGTCGGCGCTCAAAGTTGTGCGCAAGCGGCTCGATCTCATGCTTCGCGAAGTTGCCGGCGAGACGGCGGCGACGCCGGGCGATCAGGAAGCTGAATACCAGTCGGTGCGTGCCGCGCTGTCGTGAAGGATCGCATGCCGGGTGAACCCATGGCGTGCGGGTGAGGAGTAGGGGTGGTTCTCAAACCAGCGTGCTGATGAGCACCGGCTTGTCGCTGCCCACTTCACGGTGCCCGCCCATTGGCAGCCGGGAGGCGAGCTTGATCGGCTCGGCGCCGCAGCCGCGCATCACGTATCCGTTGACAATCAACAGCCTTTGTCGTAGTTGGCGAGGAGGATGCCGAGGTCAGCCTGGTCGGTGTCGCCGTCGCCGTCGAGGTCGCCGCCTTCGTCGATGTTGTAGCACGCGAGCAGGATGCCTAGATCGGATTGATTGACGCAGCCGTTGCCATCCAGGTCGCCGCGTGGTGCGACGAGGAGCAGCGGGTCGCCGTTGAGCACCATGCCGTAGTACCACTCACGTTCCCATGTTTCGAACGGTGCTTGCGCATCGAACCATTCGCGGTACGCGGCGCCGATCGTTTCGCCTTCGCCGAGCGGCCTGGTGAAATCATCAAACTGCAACATGCTCCCGCTCTTGGCCGATGCCACGGTAATCAGGCCGAACGTCGTGTTGAAGATATACGCGCCGGCGAGGTAGTTCTCGTCGACGAACCTGCCGGGGCCGCAGGAGAAGAGGTTGTAGAAGAGCACCGGTGGGTCGCGATCCTGGATGTCCTGTGAGAAGACCCAGTCGCCGTGGTTGTAGTACATGACCAGATCGACGGGGTACCCGCCAAGGATGCCGCGCGTCCACGCCGGATCGCCCTCACCCTCGCTCGGCACGACCGTGGCTTCTCCGCCGAGGTAGTCCGTGCTGAGGCGAGTCGCCTGATCCTCGTTCGCATATGGGCCGTTGAGCAGCCACGTGCTGATGTATGTGATCGGCGTCGCGGGGGGATCATACAGGATGTCCTCTACGATGCCGCCGTCGGCGTAACAGAAACGCGCGCTGAAACCATGCGCGCCCATCCACTCCGAAACCTTGACGAGCAGATGATTCTCGCCGGCGTTGAGCGTGATGTTCACTCGGCTCATGTCCGCCTCGAAGCCGCCATATCGGTTGTCGTAGAGCACCTGGTTGCCGTTGAGCCACACGCGCGCGCCGTCTTCATAACCGATCCAAAGCTGGCACGATGTCTGAGACGCAACATAGACACGGGCAAATGCGTAGGACGCGCCGAAGTCCGAATCGTCGTATGCGCTCATGTCCACATAGCTGCCCTGCGCGTTATAGGTTGTCCATGTTTCTCCGCCCATGATGTCGCCGTCACTCGGGTTGATCGCCGATTCGGTGGTTCCGAGGTAGTTGGTGGTCAGATAGTTCCAGAAGTTGTCTGATATGTCCTGATGAAACCCGCTCAGCAGCCAGTTTGTGATGAACTGTCCCTGCGCGCCGTGCGTCTGTGGGTCATCAAGTTGATACGTCAGGCCGGGGATCGCGTCCCCGCTCTGGTCCGTGATCCGCGAGGAGAAAGAGTAGTCGCCTCCGCCTTGACTGATCTTACAGAGCAGTTGGTTCCATCCCTCGTTGAGCAGCACGTCGGTCGTCCACTGGTCCGGCGTCCAACCGCCATAGACATCCTCGGTGAGGACGTTGTCAGCGTTGAACCACACCTTGATGCCGTCGTCGGCGCCGAGATGAAGACGGGCGATCCTGAGCGTCGGGCTGTGGATGTAGACATGGGCGTATGTCGCGGACTCGGTCGGCCTTCTGCTGAAGTGGTGGCCGCCCGAGTAGCTGTGGGCACAGACTTGGACGAAGTGCTGTCCGAGATCCATCTTGTTCAGGTAGTCCGCGCCCGTGGTGAGATAACCCAGATCGTAGCGTGTCACATCGCCATCGTAGATGAGGTCTTGATGCACATTCATTGTGTACCAGTCCTCATCGACGTACTCGAGCGCCCGCCACGGCTGGTACAGCGCGCCGGTGCGGTAGGCGTGCGTCTTGCCGAAGTAGCCTGTCACCATGTTCGCTTCGGAATCGTAGGTGAGCGTGTGCGCGTAGATGCGCGCGATGTAGAGTTCAGGCCCTTCGTCGCCGGTGCCCGCCTGGTGCGTTTCGTAGACGCCATCGGCATCGCCATCCTCCCAGTACCCATCAAGGTCCATGTAGAAGAGATCGCAGGGAAAGACCGAGCCGGACACCTCCGCCCATGCAGCGGTGATGTCGCCGACGAAGAGGACTCCCGTGGCCCCTTGGCCGTATTGGTCGATGACCCATGCCTTGATCTCGGCTGGTGAACCGCCCGACACGGATTGCATGAAGACGGCGTGGCCTGCCGCTTCGACATCGGTGATGTACGCATCGAGTGACGAGGCGATCTGTGGATAGAGACTCGCATCGACGAGGATCGAGAGCGACTCGATGGAGCGCTTGGCCGGGTCGCTCTGCGCGAGTGACTTGGAGAACCGTGCGGGCCGATCCGGACGATGGTTGATGTACTCCGCATAGGTCGTCGGCAGTTCGCCGTTGGGCGACATCCAGCGGAGTTTCGTGATGGACCGACCATCCTGCGCCGGCGCGGACTCCCGGCATAGGTCGGGCGGGTCGGCCGACAGCCCGGCGGTAAACGTCAGCAATGCTGAAACGGCAACCAGGGAGGTAAGAATCCGCAGTTGATTCACGATCATCTCCTTATGACCAAGCCGGCGAGGCTGCGCGCATGGAACCATGTCAGCCAGTGAGCATTGAGGCCTATCGGACGAAGCTGCATCGGGCGCTGTCAAGAACGCCAAACCCGCGCACACAAGTCATCGCTCGCCCGGATACGTCCGCTGCTGAAGAGAACTCAGCAGTCTTGAATGTAGCCCGGAATGAGGCAGCACACAAGGAAGCATCCGAGCGTTTGAACCAAACAGCTCCACACAACTCGATGATCCCCCGTCATGACGAGCGTGTACTACCGGACGACGGTGTGGTGGGCGGCGACATTGGCGGATCTTTTGCTGGACCTCCGCTCGGGGCGCGATACGCTGTCAATGCGACGACACGCGATTCGCACCGCACAAAGGAAGGGAAGCGCCGTGATCCAATCGAACACCACCGTCGTGCATGGAGATGGCAACGGGCACGCTGTTCGCGCGGTTGTGCGGGGGATGTTCCTCGTGACGGTCAGTGCGGGCATCGCTGCGGCGGGCGACCCCGACCTTGAGCCGGGCTTTCCGGTGCAGGCGTGGCATGGGGCGGGTTCGTACCACTCCGGCCAAGCCATTCACGTGCTTGTTGGGAACATCGACGCCGACGACGAGCTTGAAATTCTGATGACCGCTCTGTCAACCGGGCCGGTCTACGCATGGAACGCTGACGGCTCGCAGGTTTTTGGTTGGCCGGTGGCTGGCGGCACGGGCGTCGGGTATGTCGCGCTGGGACAGCTTTCGATTGCGTATGCAGGATTGGAAGCGGCAGTCGGATATTGGGGCGACGAACTCGTGGCGTATGCAGGTGATGGCAGCGTTCTGCCCGGCTGGCCTGTGAGCGCATCGAACTACATCTCGACGCCGCCCGCACTCGGTGATGTTGATGGCGACGGTCTCGACGAGTTCTTCATCGGTGAAGAAGACTGGAAGCTCCACGCCTACCGCGCGGACGGCACGGTGCTCCCAGGCTGGCCGACGAGCGGCTTCGTCGGCGGACAGGAACGCCACACCCCCGCCATCGCCGATCTCGATGGTGACGGCGACCTCGACCTGGCGACCGCAAATGGGATACATTCTGTCTCAGTACTGTTTAACAATGGAGATGGGACCTTTGTTACCGATTCGACCTATTGGATCGATGATTATCCTATCTCGGTTTTTGCTGCTGATCTTGATGGTGACAGTGACCTCGACTTAGCAACTGCAAATTGGGTTTCCAACAGTGTTTCGGTTCTTTTGAACAACGGAGATGGCACTTTTGCCCCCCA
>JAGLTS010000083.1 GCA_023135165.1 Phycisphaerales bacterium
ATAGATGCAACTCCTTGGAGCCGCCCGGGGGTGACGCGCGTGGTGCAGCTCGCGCTGAGCACCTGTCCGCGTCCATATACTGCCATCGTGATACGGCACATCATCACCATCGCAATCTGCCTTGTCATGGGCCTCATGACCAGCGTTGTCGTCGCGTGGGGACTGGCGCTGTGGACGAAGCCGCCCGAGTTTCCTCGGATTGATCAGTGGCTTCAGGGCGAAGAGGCCAAGGTCTACTGGGGTGATCGGACCCCGGCATTCCGCGAGGAGCCGATCGAGTACGTGTACGTTGCGGGAGAGCGTCTCGGCCGGACGAAGATCCGCGTCTCGGCGGCCGGCGCGTTTCTGCTTTCTGCGGACCAGCGAGTTGGCCGACCAATGCATTCGATCCACACCACGCGTGTCGGCCTGCCGATGCGTTGTCTTGAAGGTGAAAACCACTCGGTTCTGCAGCCGCCGGGCAGTACTTCGTGGTATTTGCATGGAGCTGTGGCGCGGCCCGACTGGCTGTGGGTGCCGGCCGGCGTACGTGTGCCGGCCAACATCGTGCCGCTGTCCCCGATCTGGGTTGGCCTCGTCGCCGACTCGGTGTGCTACGGCCTGCTGTTCTTCCTTGCGTTCCTCGGTGGCAAACACGGTCGGCGGTTTGCTCGTCGAAAACGCGGCCGATGCCCACTGTGTGCTTACGATCTGCGCGGTGAACTTGACGCGGGCTGCCCGGAGTGCGGATGGAATCGTGGGACCGCCTGTTCGGTGGAGCGCTCCGCTGCGCGTCGCGGCTAAGCGAAGAACGCAGCGTATTTCGCCCCGGGCGAGCCGCCAGGGGGTGACGCGCGTGGTGCAATGTGCGCCCTCGATATCCCGCTACACTCGGTATGTGCGGCCAGATCCTGCCATGCCGTTGCTTTGTGTTGTTCACCTCGGCGAGGATTATGTTGTCGTGGACAAGCCTGCCGGGCTGCTCAGCGTGCCGGGTCGCGGGCCGGACAAATTCGACTCGGTCTCGGCGCGCGTTCGCATCGTCTTTCCGCAGGCGACCGGCTCGATCTCCGTGCATCGTCTGGACATGGATACGAGCGGTCTGATGGTGCTTGGCCTGACCGGGCGAGCGCACCGTGGGCTGTCGCGACAGTTCGAAGCGCGCAAGATTGGGAAGACGTACATCGCACTTCTCGACGGCATTGTCAAAGAAGACGAAGGAGCGGTCGATCTGCCGCTCGTCGTTGACTGGCCCAACCGGCCTCGGCAGAAGGTCGATCACGAGTTGGGCAAACCGTCGCGCACGCTCTACCGCGTCATCTCACGCACGGACACGACCACGCGCGTGGAGTTTCGGCCTCTCACCGGGCGGACGCATCAGCTTCGCGTACACGCCGCCGCTCCGCGCAACGTCGGCGGGCTGGGCTGCCCGATCCTCGGCGATACGCTCTACGGCGACCCGGCCTCGGCTGACCGGCTTCTTCTGCACGCGGATCACCTTGCTTTCTGGGAGCCCCTCACCGGCGAGTGGCGCAAGTTCAACAGCCCGCCGCCGTTCTAATGCCATGAACCGTCGAAGCATGATCCTGGTTTTTGTCGTGGCGACCGCAGTGACGGCGATCGTGACGATCCGGCTAACCGGTCCGCATGGCAGTGTCGAAGGATCGAGCGATGTGTTCGCTACGTTCACTGAAGAGATCATGTCCACGCCGATCACGGTGCTTGTGCCCGTAGAGGTCGGGGCGGAGGCGGCGCGCATCGTGTTTGACGTTTTCCGTGATGTGGATGCGCGGATGAGCGAATGGAAGCCGACCTCGCCGCTCTCGGCGGTGAACGCAGCCGCCGGGCAAGAGCCTGCCGTCGTGCCCGAGGATCTGCGAACTGTGATTCGGCGAGGCGTTGAAATCGGTGAGATCACAGACGGCGCGTTCGACATCACGTGGGCGGCGCTGTGGGGGTTGTGGGACTTCAAGGCGGAGCGGCCGAGCGTGCCGAAGCGGGAGGAGATCGAGGAGCGTCTCGCATTGATCGATTTCCGGCGTGTCGTGATCGACGACGCGGCCGGCACCGTCTTTCTGCCTGAAGCGGGCATGGTGCTCGGCTTGGGAGGGATCGCCAAAGGGCATGCGCTGGATCGTGCCGCTACGGCGTTGCGTGAGCAGGGGATCGGGCGTTTCCTCATCTCGGCGGGCGGACAGGTGATCATCGGGGGCGAGCGCAGCGAGCAGCGGCTCTGGCGCGTCGGCATCCGAGACCCGCGGGGGGACGAGGGTGACTACTTCGCCTCACTTGAGATCACCGACACGAGCGTCTCCACGAGCGGCGACTACGAGCGCTACTTTATCCTGGACGGCGTGCGATACCACCACATCCTCGATCCACGGACCGGCCGGCCGGCTCGCGGTCTGCGAAGCGCCACGGTCATTTGCCCCGATGCGACGCTCGCGGATGCCCTCTCGACGGCGCTCCTGATCCTGGGCGCCGACCGTGCCCTGGCGCTTGTCGAAAGGCTTGACCACGTTGAAGCTGTCCTGGTCGATGACGACGCCGGGGTGCATGTCACGACCGGTCTGGAGGGGACGCTCCGCCTGCATCATCCGCCGCAGCCGTGAGACCTCGTGGTCGTTCGGATGCAGGCCCGGTCGAACGCGCCGAAGTTGCGACAAAACCGTCGCTTTCATCGACCGGCAGCGTCTCGCACAGCCTCCAATCGTCCGGCGAATAGTACAATGGGAATCCACCCCACGGCAGCGTGTGAATGTCTCACAACCTGCCAACAGTGAGAGGCATCAATGGCTACCAAATCGTTCAATTCGTTCGAGATGGCTCAGCGTCAGTTCGACCACGTGGCTGAGCTTCTGGATCTTGATCTTGGGTCAAAGGATCTGTTGCGGAACCCCTTGCGTGAGTACGCCTTTGCCGTGCCAACGCGAATGGATGACGGGACGGTCAAGGTATTTCGGGGCTATCGGGTCCAGCACAACGACGCCCGCGGGCCCTGCAAGGGCGGGCTGCGCTTTCACCCGATGGAGACGCTCGACACGGTGCGCGCCCTGGCCATGTGGATGACGTGGAAGTGCGCAGTCGTGGACATTCCGCTGGGCGGGGGCAAGGGCGGCGTCATCTGCGACCCGCACAACCTCAGCGCCGGCGAGCAGGAGCGAATCTGCCGGGGCTTCGTGCGCCAAATGGGTCGCAACATGGGCCCGCATACCGACATCCCCGCGCCGGATGTGATGACATCCGCACAGCACATGCTCTGGATGCTCGATGAGTTCGAGGCGATCCACGGGTCCAAGCAGCCCGGCTTCATCACGGGCAAGCCGGTCGGCGTCGGCGGCTCGCAAGGCCGGACCGAGGCGACGGGCTTCGGCGTCGTCTTCACGATCCGCGAGGCGCTCAAGGAACTCGACATCAGAGCAAGCGACACGACCGCCAGCGTCCAGGGGTTCGGCAACGTCGCCCAGTACGCCATCCGTCTCTACCAGCAACTCGGCGGCACCGTCACCTGCGTTTCCTGTTGGGATCAGGAGGCTCAAAGTTCCTACGCTTTCCGAAAGAAAGGCGGAATCGACCTGGGCGAGTTGCTCTCCGTCACCGATCGATTCGGCGGCATCCAGAAGGAGGAAGCGTGCAAGCTCGGCTACGAAGCCCTCCCAGGCGATGCGTGGCTCGAGCAGGATGTGGACATCCTCATCCCCTCGGCGCTCGAACACCAGATCACCGACGAGAACGTCGATCGAATCAGCAGACACGTCAAGATCATCGCTGAGGGCGCCAACGGCCCGACATCGCCCGATGCTGACAAGACCATCCGCGAGCGAGGTATCTTCCTCATCCCGGACCTGCTCGCCAACGCGGGCGGCGTGACGTGCAGCTACTTCGAGCAGGTGCAGTGCAACATGAACTACTTCTGGGAGAAGGATGAAGTCCTGGGTAAACTCGATGTCAAGATGACGACAGCCTTCATCGCGGTGAGCGAGCTGGCGAAGAAGCGAAAGATGTACATGCGAGATGCCGCATATGTCATCGCCGTCGACCGTGTTGTCCATGCGTGCCATGACCGCGGTTGGATCTGATGTCGATCGCTCGGCCCCGCGGCGGAATATCATCGTGCCGAGACTGAACAATGGCGTGAGCACATGGATGAACGCGACGGAACACGCCGGCCGGTGCCTCCTTTCAACAGGCTCTCCTTCCAGTCCGGCGAACCGATCACACGCATCGGAACCGGCAAGATCGGAGGCAAAGCCCAGGGCTTGGCCTTCATCCGCGACATCGTTGAGTCGGAGCTTGGCGGCGAGGTGTTCCCAGGCATCAGGATCGACATCCCCACACTGACGGTCCTTGCCACCGACGTCTTCGACACCTTCATGGAAACCAACGATCTCCACGAGATCGCTTTTTCGGATGCGCCCGACGATCGAATCGCCCACGCCTTTCGGACCGCATCCCTGCCGATCGAAGTCGTCGGCGAGCTCCAGGCGCTCGTCAGCCAGGTGCATCTTCCGCTGGCGGTCCGCTCGTCCAGCCTGCTCGAGGATGCTCTGCGCCGGCCGTTCGCTGGCGTCTACGAAACCAAGATGACGCCGAACAACCAGCACGACCCCGCCGACCGGTTCCGCAAGCTCGCCGAGGCGGTCAAGTTCGTCTGGGCATCGACGTATTTCCGGACTGCCAAGGACTACATCCGCGCGACGGACAACGCGATCCAGGATGAGAAGATGGCGGTGATCATCCAGCAGGTCGTTGGCGCGCGCCGAGGCGATCGGTTCTACCCCGACCTGTCAGGCGTGGGGCGGTCGTACAACTTCTATCCGACCGGTCGGGCCAAGCCGGAGCAAGGAGTCATCAACCTTGCTCTCGGGTTGGGCATGACAATCGTGGATGGCGGCATCAGTTGGTCGTATTCGCCCGCCCATCCCAAGGCCCCCCCGCCATTTGCCTCGGCGGGCGACCTGCTCAAGAACACACAATGCGAGTTCTGGGCGGTCAACATGGGCAAACCTCCTCAGTACGACCCTATCGCCGACACCGAGTATCTCGTCCAGGCTGATCTTCAAGCGGCGGAGTACGACGACACACTGAGGTACATCGCCTCCACATACGACCCGCGGAGCGATCGCCTGTCGCCGGGAACGGGGATGCCCGGCCCTCGCGTCGTCAACTTCGCGCCTCTGCTTGTTCTTCGCGAATACGCCTTCAACGACGCGGTCAAGAAGATGCTCACCGCGTGCGAGCAGGCGGTCGGGACGGCGGTGGAGATCGAGTTCGCCATGACGTTCCCGCAAAAGGGCGCCGACGAACCGGCACGACTTGGTCTTCTTCAGGTTCGGCCGATGGTCGTGTCACAGCAGCCCGTGGAGATCACGGAAGATGACCTGACGGGGCCTGACGTGCTCGTCTTCTCGAATCACGTGATGGGCAACGGCATCGTGAACACGATCCAGGATGTGGTCTACGTCAAGCCGCAATCATTCGAGGCGTGCCACACGCCAACGATCGCCGCCGAGCTGGCGACGCTGAACACGCCGTTGTTCGCGGAGGGCCGGCCCTACCTGCTCATCGGGTTTGGCCGATGGGGTAGCTCCGACCCCTGGCTTGGGATTCCCGTCGAGTGGGGACAGATCTGCGGCGCGAAGGTCATCGTCGAGGCGACGTTGCCGAACATGATGGTCGACCCGAGCCAAGGTTCGCACTTCTTTCATAACATCACAAGTTTCGAGGTAAGCTACCTTTCAGTTCGGCAGAACACGACACCGGGAATCAACTGGGCTTGGCTCGACGAACAGGACGCCGAGGCGGAGACGGAATTCGCCCGACATGTTCGGCTCGCTGCGCCGCTTCTTGTGAAGGTCGATGGTCGAACGGGACAAGGCGCCATTTGGCGCGGCGCGGAAACGAAGCCGCGGCGGTCGCCGGAGGTGGATCGGGGCACGACGATGACAACGGCAGACAAGACAAGCGAACAACTCCTGCAGTCCCTTCAAGAGCGGGCCAAGGAACTCAACTGCCTCTACAAGGTTGACGAGATCCTCAGCCGGCAAGACAGGCCTGCGGAGGAGATATACAGCGATCTCATCGACGCCATTCCGGCCGGCTGGCAGTACTCTGATATCTGTGAGGGCGCGCTGTCGCTCATCGGCGACATCTGCGTGCCGACCACGTTCTCCGAAGCCCCGTGGAGGCAGACGGCCGACATCGTCGTGCAAGGCGAGAAGGTCGGCGATATCACCGTCTGCTACACCGAGGAGAAACCAAAGGCGGATGAAGGGCCGTTCCTCCACGAGGAGCGCCGGCTCATCAATGCGATCGCTGAGCGCATCGGGCTCTTTCTCCTGCAGCATCAACTGCGCGAGGATCGCGCGAGTTGGGAGACCGCCATGCACGGCATCTCCGCTCGACAGAGCCAGCCATGGCGCGTCCTCCTTGAGTTCCTGCAGCGCACCGATCCGAACCTGCTCGTGCGCATCACCAGAAAGATGATCAACCACCTCTGCTGGAATGGTGTGGAGGAGGCGAACGCACTGCTTCAGGCGAGCCTTGATGAAGGCGGCTTGCTGGAAAGTGGAAACGATGATGGGAATCGGCCGCTGCAACGAAGAAGGATGCTGGAGACAGCGGGTCTGAGCGACGAGACGTTCAACCTTGCCACACAGCACCTCGGCGAGGATGAAATCATCTCCCTCGTCCAATCATGGATCAACGAGGAGAAGTCGACGTTCCTCATCAAGTCGCTTGAGAACCCGGGCAGCGGCGTCGCGGAAATGGCGGAGGCCGTCGAACGGTATCAAGCCGCAGCCATCGAGGATTCGGAGTTGCCCCAGGCAGTTCAGACGAGTCTCAAGGTCGCGCTTCTTCGCCGTTTCTTCGTTGACCAGCCCAGCTTCATCAACATCGCGAAGGACTTCGTCGAAGTCAAGGATTTCTACGACTTGGTGCAGCACCTGATCTACCCTGCGAAAAGCCAGGGAAAACTCGGCGGCAAGGGGGCCGGTCTCTTCCTAGCGACACAGATTATCAGGAAATCACTCGAACACGACGATCTGTTCAGCAACGTCGGCATCCCGAAAACCTGGTACATCGCATCGGACACGCTGCTCGAATTCGTCCACCACAACAACCTCGATGAAGTTTATAACCGGAAGTACATGGAGATCGACCGGATTCGCCAGGACTATCCGCACATCATCCATGTCTTCAAGAATTCGAGTTTCCCGCCTGACATCATCAACGCGCTGGCGGCGGCGCTCGATGACTTCGAGGATCGGCCTCTGATCGTGCGAAGCTCCAGCCTGCTGGAAGATCAGGTCGGAGCCTCCTTCTCAGGCAAGTACAAGAGCCTCTTCCTCGCCAATCAGGGAAGCAAGAAGCAACGCCTCGAAGCACTCCAGGATGCGATCGCCGAGGTATACGCATCCGTCTTCAGCCCCGACCCTATCGAGTATCGGGCAGAGCGAGGCCTGCTTGATTTCCGCGAGGAGATGGGAATCCTCATCCAGGAAGTCGTCGGCAAGCGGATCGGCAAGTACTTCCTCCCGGCATTCGCCGGCGTCGCGTTCAGCCACAACGAGTTCCGCTGGTCGCCCCGCATCAAGCGAGAGGATGGACTTGTCCGCATGGTGCCCGGGCTTGGGACGAGAGCTGTGGATCGCATCGCCGACGACTATCCCACGCTCATCGCGCCAGGCCAACCGGGCTTGCGCGTTAACGTGACCGCTGACGAGATCATCCGCTACTCCCCAAAGAAGATCGACGTCATCAATCTTGAGAAGAACGACTTTGAGACGATCGACGTGCGTGAACTGCTCCGGGATTGCGGTGATGACTATCCGGCTGCGCGGCGCATCGTTTCCCTCGTCGAGCACGACCACATCAGAAAACCAAGCGGCCTGGAGCCTGACTGGGAAACCGATGATCTCGTCGTCACGTTCGAGGGCTTGATCTCCGATACGCCGTTCATTTCGCAGATGGCTGCTCTGCTGAAGCTCCTTCGGGAAAAGCTCGACATGCCCGTCGATATCGAGTTCGCATCCGACGGCGAGAACTTCTACATCGTGCAGTGCCGATCGCAGAGCCATGCGGAAGAGCACTCACCCGCGTCAATTCCACGCGATCTCCCTCGCGATAAAGTGATCTTCTCCGCCGATCGGTATGTCTCGAATGGCCAAGTGCGCGACATCACGCACATCGTCTACGTCGATCCCGACGAATATGCAGCCGTCGGCGACTTGGCGAAGCTCAAGGACATCGGTCGTGCCGTCGGCAAGTTGAACAAGTTCCTGCCCAAGCGCCAGTTCATCCTCATGGGACCCGGCCGATGGGGGAGCCGCGGTGACATCAAACTCGGTGTCCCCGTCACCTACTCCGACATCAATAACACCGCGATGCTGCTTGAGATCGCTCGACAAAAGGGTAACTATCTTCCCGAACTGTCATTCGGTACGCACTTCTTCCAGGATCTCGTCGAGGCGGGAATCCGATACCTCCCGCTCTACCCCGATCAGACTGGCATCGTGTTCAATGAACCGTTCCTGCGCCGTTCAACGAACATCCTTCCCGAGATGCTTCCTCAGTTCGCTCACCTCGCCGATGTCCTGCGCGTCATCGACGTGCCCCGGCAGACAGACGGCCAGATCCTGCGAATCCTGATGAACGCCGACCTCGACGAGGCTGTGGGCGTGCTCGCTTCACCAGGCACCGATGACACCGAGCCGACGGGGCGCGTGCAATGGGCGGTCGAGGCTGCTCCCGAGAATCATTGGCGATGGCGCCTGCGAATGGCGGAACAAATCGCACGCCATCTCGATGCTGCGCGCTTTGGCGTCAAGGGGATCTACGTCTTCGGGAGCACCAAGAACGCCACCGCCGGGCCCGGAAGCGACATCGACCTCATCATCCACATCGACGATGAGAAGCCCGATCACGCCGAACTCTCCACTTGGCTCGATGGGTGGAGCCGATCGCTCGCCGAGATCAACTACCTGCGCACCGGATACCGAACCGACGGTCTGCTCGACGTGCACTACGTGACCGACGACGACATCGCCCGGCAGACCAGCTATGCCGCCAAGATCGGCGCGATCACCGACGCCGCCCGACCGCTGACGATGGACAAGGTCTCCACCGACTAGAGTGCCCGACTCACGGATCACAGCAACTCGCGCGTTGCGCCCGATGGATCGTCCAGATCGAACCGGACAAGCGCCAACTCCGGGCCATCGTGCGCGCCGCTGAACATCTCCGTCCGACCGATCCGATCCCGCCACGAGCCCGTCAGACGCGCCGATTCGTGGATGTGGCCGTGCAGCGTCACCATTGGCTGTCTCGCCTCGATGAACCGGCGAACCGCGATGCTCCCGACGTGCACATCCAGCGGCGCGTGGTCGATCATCTTGCCATCCAAGGCAGCGCGGTCGAGATTCGTCTGGTAGGGCGGCGTGTGAAAGAGCATCACCGCGCCATCCATCGCATCGTCCCCGGTCAGCCTCGCTAGGTCTTTCTCGATCGTCGTATACCGGACTTCGTGTTCCGTCGCTGGCACACTGCGGAAACCCTCCTCCGGCGATATGCAACCCGGATCGACGTACCGCGACACGTCGTATCGCTCCCAGTCCTTCAACTGGAACGGCGTCGGCGGGACGAATGCGTAGCCGTACACCGCGTGCTGAGCGAGAGGCAGCTTCCGATCGTGCACGTAATGCCACAGCCCATGCGACGCGATGTCGAGCACCGCAGCTTCCTCGAACCGCGGGTCATCGTTCCCAAGGATGAGGAAGACCTCGGGGTAGCGGTCGGACAGCTTCGTCCGCAGCCGGCGGAAGTGTGTGACAAGGTAGTCGCTGATGAAGTCCTCGTGCTCCGGCATGGCCGACTGAACAGCCCCGAATCCGGATGGCAGCAGATCCCCGCCTAGAAAGACCGCGCCAGGCCGCTCCGATTCGATGATCCGGAACAGCTTCTCGTATCGATCAACGTGACCGTGCAGGTCCGATGTGAACAGGCACGCAGGCACCGCAACTCCTCAGCCGGATGAAACGACCGATTCTACAACCTCTCCCGTGCTGTTGGGAGCACCCGCGATTGGCGCTTGCCCACGAAAACCCCGCGCGAAGACCTCTCAGCCTCCGCGCGAGAGTCACGCATCCTCCGGTGCGCGAGGAGCCGGTCCGCATCACCTGCGACCGCACGCCCGGCCGAGTGATGCATTGCTTCCCTCTTGCTTACAGAGCGACAGCCAGCCTTGGCAGACACGCGCTGGGTCGTCTGTTTCCGCCAAACAGGCCGTCCTCGCGCGCAGGTCCAGGCGATCAGCACGTAGACTGTTGGCGATGGCTGAAGACCGATCCGTTGCCCGCCGCCCGATGTCTGCTGCGACTCGCTCTGCCGCGCGCGATGTCGCTGAGTGGATTGTGCGCTCTTTGCGGGACTCCGGACACATCGCCTATTTCGCCGGCGGATGCGTGCGCGACCGGTTGCTCGGCAATGAGCCGAACGACTACGACGTTGCCACCGACGCGCCGCCCACCACCGTCCGGCGTATCTTCCCGGGCGCACGTAGCGTCGGCGAATCGTTCGGCGTCATCCTCGTCAGACGCCGTGGAATAACGGTCGAGGTTGCCACATTTCGGCGCGAGTGGGGCTACTCGGATTCGCGCAGGCCGGACGTTGTCGAGTTCACCGATGCAGCGGAGGATGCGCGTCGTCGTGACTTCACGGTCAACGCGCTCTTTGAGGATCCGATTCAGCGTGAGGTCATCGACTACGTCGGTGGGCTGGCGGACCTTGATGCGGGCATTCTGCGCGCGGTCGGCAATCCGATGGAGCGTTTGGAGGAAGATCACCTGCGCGCCCTGCGAGCGGTCCGGTTCACCACGCGCCTCGGGTTCAGCCTTGATGAACGTACTGCCGACGCGATCCGTGTGTGCGCGAGATCTCTGCGAGGTGTGAGCCGTGAGCGTATCGGTCAAGAGATGCGCATGTCGCTCACCGGTCCCGATCGAGTCGGTGCTGTGCGCCTTTTGCATCAGCTTCACCTTGATGCGCCGGTACTGCGCGAGTCCGCCTGGGATGGGCCGTTGCCGATGCTCGAGAGCCTCGACCCGCATGCCGGCTATCCCGTCGTCCTGGCAGCGTGGATGTTTGATCGGCACGCCACATGGGATGTTCGGCGAGCCGCTGTCGAATCACAGCATGTCGTCAGCGCTTGGCGGCGTGCCTTGGCGCTGAGCAATGATGAGCGAGACCATCTCAAAGCGCTGCTTCGCGACCTTGTTCTCGTCGAGGCGGAGTGGGATCAGATCAGCATCGCCGGGCGGAAGCGCCTCGCAGCGGCTGACCACTTCGACGATTTGCTCGTTCTCCTTGGGGCGCGCGATCCGCAGCGGAGCGGGGCGGTGCAGCGCGATGTCGAGGCGCTCGCAGCGTCGGGTCTGGCCCCGCCTCCCCTGCTGGACGGCGACGATCTCATCGCTTTAGGGTTTGAGCCGGGCCCCATCTTCACGCGCCTGCTCGACGCGGTGTACGACGCCCAGCTTGAGGGCAGAATCCATCAGCGTGATGAGGCCGTCTCGCTGGCGCGCGAACTGGCCCAAGATGAGGCGAGGTAGTCGCCCGAAGGGGTGCGCCGAGGCTTATCCGGACCATCCACACAGCCGATGATGAGGCATCGTGGCGCACGACGTCCGCTGCTTTCTTTCCGGCGGATCGAAGTGATTTACGGACGCGATTGACCCGACCAATGTGGCAAGGACCATCGTGCCGGTACGTGCCGGCCGAGTTGGTCTCTCACCTCAGTCGGCCAATGGAGGCTGTCATGAATCACGACCAGCCGGGAGGAACTCCGCTGCTTAGCGAGTTCGCGGATGATCCGGAGATGGTGGAGCTTGTCGAGCTGTTCGTTGCCGAGATGCCCATGAAGGTCACCTCGCTTCGCAAGGCGTTCGATGAACATTCACTCACGGATCTCACCCGTCTTGCACACCAACTCAAGGGCGCTGCCGCGGGATACGGATTCCCAACGATTGGTGAGGTTGCGAGCGAACTCGAAGGCGCCGCCAAGGCCACGGAAGACGTGAACCGACTGCGAACACAAGTCGACGAGCTCGTCGAGCTGTGCAACCGTGCCAGCATGGCCGCCTGATCAGGCGAATCGCCCTTCACGCTCGAGTGAGCAGGTCCGTCTCCGCCCTAACGGAGAAGCCGGTGACTGCCTCCGCACCTGACAAGTCGACGATCTTGCTGATCGATGATTCCATCGACATGCATCGCCTGCTGTCGGTCCGTTTGCGCGGCGACCATCTTGAGATCATCGGCGCGGACAACGGTCTCGACGGGATCGGGATGGCGAGGACCAGATCGCCGGACCTGATCCTCCTGGACGTTGACATGCCTGAGATGGATGGATTCGAGGTTCTCCAGACGCTCCGCGACGATGCCGCCACACACGAGATCCCGGTGATCTTCCTTGCTGGGATGACGACGACCGAGGACAAGGTTCGCGCGTTTGAAATGGGGGCCATGGACTTCGTCTCAAAACCCCCTGACTTCGCTGAACTCAAGGCGCGCGTGCGTTCCGCCCTGCGCATCAGCTTCCTCATGAAGATGCTCGCACAGAAGGCGAGGCTCGACGGCCTGACCGGCTTGGGGAACCGGGCCTATATCGATGAACGCCTCAACGAGGAATTCGCACAGAGCACGCGCCACAACCGGTCCCTCAGCCTCATCATGAGCGATCTGGACAACTTCAAGTCCGTCAACGACACCTACGGCCATCCGCACGGCGATGCGGTGTTGATCAAGTTCGCATCTCTGCTCGCTGAGGGGTGTCGTGAGGGCGACATTGCCTGCCGATACGGCGGTGAGGAGTTTGCTGTGATTCTCCCGGAGACTGAGCGGGATGACGCAGCCGAGGTCGCAGAGCGAGTCCGCGCTTCGCTGGAGGCCGTCGAGTGGCTGGTGCATCCGGAACGCCGCATCACCGCGAGCTTCGGTGTGGCGAGCCTCTCGTGTGTCGAGGCGCCGAGCATCGAACGGCTCGTCGCCGCAGCCGACTCCGCGCTCTACGCAGCCAAACGGAAGGGACGCAATCGCGTCATTCTCGCCAAGCCGGAAGGGCGCCGGTTCTCGCTCTCCGCGTAGCACCAGGTTCACCACATCGCCCTGAGCTTGGCGGCGACATCCGCTCGCGCCTCCAAGTCGATCATCCCTTCATCTTGGGGCACCTGCGAGCCGCCGCGTCCACGCGAGC
>JAGLTS010000084.1 GCA_023135165.1 Phycisphaerales bacterium
CTACGTCGGCGAGGATGTCGAGAACCTGCTGCTCAAGCTGCTCCAATCCGCGGACTACGACCTGGAATCCGCACAGCGCGGCATCATCTACATCGACGAGATCGACAAGATCGGCAAAACGTCGAGCAACGTCTCGATCACGCGCGATGTGTCAGGCGAAGGCGTGCAGCAGTCGCTGCTGAAGATGCTCGAAGGCACCGTCGCCAACGTCCCGCCGCAGGGTGGACGCAAGCACCCCGAGCAGCAGTACATCCAGATCGACACGACGCATATCCTGTTCATCTGCGGCGGATCGTTCGCCGGGCTTGACGACATCATTCGCCGTCGCATCGGCCGCAAGCGCATTGGCTTCGCCGCAGCGGCGGGCACCGTGTCGGAGCTTGAAGAGGCGCAGGAGGTGCTCGCACAAGTCACACCCGTGGACATTCTCCACTACGGCCTGATCCCGGAACTCGTAGGCCGCCTGCCCGTCATCACACCCCTGATGCCGATGAGCGCCGATACGCTTGTCCGAATCTTAACCGAGCCGAAGAACGCGATCATCAAGCAGTACGAGTTCCTGTTCCGGTTGGAAGGCGCCGAGCTTCAGTTCACGGATGAGGCGATGGAAGCGATCGCCGAGAAGGCGTTGGAGCGCAAGACCGGCGCCCGCGCCCTGCGTGCGGTCATGGATGAACTCATGATGAACATGATGTTCGACCTGCCCGACGTGGACAACAAGAACGTGACCTACGTGATCGACTCGGACTGTGTGACGAATCCCAAGCCGCTGCACGAGCTGCGCGTGGTATCCAAGTCCAAGCAATCGGCATAACGCGCCTGCCGGCGAGGTCCAGAGGCAGAAGGGGCAAAGGCACAAAGGCAGAAGGGGGATGTGCTGCCCTACGTTCGCGCCGCGTCCACTACGCGCATCGCTACACGTTTAGCCGCGACGCACAACGGAGCGCTGATCGCACCATGCACACGTGTGCCGTACATCCCACACGTAATACATCACGCAATCACCGCTGTCATGCAGCACGTCCCATCACCCCGCGCCCGCCTCCCCAAAAGCCGCAGGAACTCGTTCCTGCGGGAATCGGCGGAGGCGGATTCAATCCCGAAGCGCAACGCGCCGCGGTGCGCCAAGTCCAGTTAAATGTACTCATCCCCTTTTTCTGCCCGACGTGGGGGGTGGTTAGAATGGAATGTCATCTTCATCGATAGGTTGGGGCGGTGGCGGTAGATCGGCACCGATTTCTTCCCCGCTATCAATCGCCTTCTCGAGTTTCGCAAGCACTTCATCCCACCCGCTCACTTTCCGTCTTGCCTCACTGTATAGCGCATAAAGTACCTGAAACTCGGGCTCTGTCTCGTCGATCCGGACAAGAACAATGGGGTCATCTACGCCCCGAAACAAACCCAATCTGGCGACATCTGGTAATGCGGTGTTCGTGATGATAGAGAGGCTGAGAATACCAAATTCCAGAAGTACATAGTAATCGTCATCACTCTGGTCGAATCTCCAGTTGACTTTTCCTTCCTGAGAGCGCTCAAGAAGTCGTTGGGCCAACTGTATGAGTTTTGCTTCCGGTGTCATGGAGCCTCCTTTTCCGCCACGGCGAGGGGACCGCCACGTTGTGCGATGCACGAGCGCAAATCACCGCGCAAGTTTTGCCATTTCTTGTTCATCGCGGTTGGGAGCGCGTCTTTTTCATCCGCAGCCAGCTTCTCGAAATACGCACTCATCTCACCGATCCGCTGCGCACAACCCTGCCACCCAACATCCTCAAACCCGAACTCCACTGCAATCTCGTACAAATCATCCAGTCTCGCCGCAGCGAGCCGCCACTCGCGTGCCTGAATGAAGTGATGAACCACAGAAAGACACCGCGACGCCTGCGCACGGACGTGATTAGTGTACTTCTCCTGGCTCTCACGAAGGGCCGATAGCGATGCCTCCGATGCGGCCTTCGTCGCCTTTGTTGTCGTCCAAAGCCGGACGATCGCGACCACAACGCCTGCGAATGCCAAGACTGCTCCAGTGGCACCCACGAGGGTGAGCGAGTCGCGTTGTAGGGGTGTGAGAAACGCGAGAATCATCGGATCATTCTACTGAAATGTCGAGCAAGCGTGTAGGGTGGGACGAGTGACGTAGGAGCGATTCACACCTTCTGATGCGTTCGGTTGTCAGAGGGTGAGGAATGGTGGGAATCGCTGTGCTCGTTCCACCCTACGCGCTACCGGCAGCCGAATCCCCCTCAATCCTCACCCGTCCCCCTGTGCGTTCCGTCAACTCGCGCACCAGTTCGTCTGCCGTCTCCTCCGGAATCGCGATTGTGAAGCGCACATCCGTTTCGTAGTGTGGGTCGATCGGCTCCAAGTGGTATGCGGAGAGTACGGATTGCACTGTTGCGGTGAGTTCGTAGCCGTGCGTGATGTGGAGTGTCCGCGTGACGATGTGTTCGATGACGTCGGCTGCATCGAGCGCGGCGCGTGCCGCGGCGCCGTAGGCTCGGATGAGGCCGCCGGTGCCGAGCTTTGTGCCGCCGAAGTAGCGGGTGACGACGATGACTGTTCCGATCACGCCCACCCCGTCGATCTGGCGGAGGATTGGCGCGCCGGCAGAGCCGGACGGTTCGCCGTCATCGTTGGCGCGGGATTCGTGCTCATCGATGCGCCATGCGGAACAGTGATGCGTGGCGTCGGGAAACGTCTCGCGGATCGATTGGAGGAAGGCCCGGGCTTCATCGACACTTCCCGCCGTCGCCGCGTCGGCGATGAACCGCGAGCCTTTGATCTTGCCGATCTCCACGCAAACCGGGCGGGCAATGGTGCGGTACGTGGTCATGCTCCGCCATCGTCGCCCCGTTGCGGCGTGCAAGCAAGTGTGGTGACAAGCACATTGTTGAGAGTTGCGGCGGATTCAATTCCGAAGCGCAACAGCGGGTGGGAAAGAAAGGCACCGCTGAACGAAGCGGGCAATGGAGGTGATGGGGGTGTGGGGGTGTGAGGGTGCGGGAGGATGAGAAAAGCCCAGGGAAAGCTTTCCCTGGGCTTTGGGGATCGGTTGATCAAAGTCCGCCCGTGGCGGACCATCGGCGATCCCCACGACCCCCACGTTGAGCGCAGCGAAATCCGCCAGCGGCGGACCCGTATCGCATGCACCATGCGCACCACCGCCGACATCGCACCGCTTGCCCGCACATCCTGTCCGATGCGCGCGCGATACTGATCGAGCCTCAAAATGTCGCTCAAAACTGACCGCAAACGGGCTGAAACTGATCCAAAACGCGCCGAAACGAGCCAAAACCGGCCGAAACTCGCCCAAAAGTCGAGTCCGATAACACGTTTTCCGCGATTCCGTGCGCACGATTCGGTCGTGAATCGCTGGATGTCCACACTGGTGCGAACCCCCACGAACCCCCACGAACCCCCCACACCACCTCGAAGCCAAGCCTGTGCGCTCCACGAGCGATATTGGGGGGCCAAGAAAACGGTGTCGGATACCGTTTTTCTGGCCGGGCGATCGCTCAGTCAGGCGCGCTACGCGCCCCGGCTTCAGGATCATCATGAGGCGGCGCATCCACCGGCGGCAGCAGGTCATCCGGTGAATCAAGCCCAAGTTCCGCGAGCGTCACCGCGCCTCCGCACTCCGGGCAACGGACGACGTCGCCGCTGACCCGTAGGCCGATGAGCGAGTACCGGCAGCCGGGGCAGCGCAGTTTCTTCAGCCGCCCTCGGAGAGCCTCGCGCAGTAGTCGCCCCAGCAGCACATCCCGAACGCGCAATGCTCCAATCCCCGCTGCCAAGAGCAACGGTATCGCAATGGCTACCATGACAAGCTCTTCCGCCCAGGGCAGATGACCGCGCAAACGCGACGGCACAAGCTCGAGAGCCAACGGTATGACCAGAATGAGAGCGCCGATAGCGGAGAGGAAGAACGCCGCGAATGCAATGATCGACATGATGCCGACTTCTGTTAGCCCTGCGACGGACGCCAGAGCACGGTGGCAGAGTTCACGGCGCTGTTCGTCGCTGAGGCGATCCAGTTCAGGAAACGCCGAAGTGACCTTGGACAGAGTAATCAGCCGCAACGGTAGGGACCCTCCACCTGCTTGATTCCATCGACCTGCGACGCCTCAGTGCCCGAAGAGGTTGCGCTGGGAAAACAGGCCGTTGTCCTCGAAGTACGTCAGTGCATCGTCGACGGAGGCGAATATCTTTGTCGCGGTCTCGGTGATGAACGGGCTTGGGCTCTTCTTGGGTTTCCAGACGACGTAGACTTCTTTGGTGTGCTCCCACGCATGTTGGAGTTCCCGCTCAACGCCGGAGGATAGGCCGGGCATGCCGCCTGACAGTTCGGGGATGAGCGAGCAGATCATGTCCGCCTGGTCGATGAGCTTGAAGTCGCGCATGTAGATTTGGCCGTCGATGTCGCCTGCGATGTCCATGACTTCACTGACCTTGACGCGGAACGGCTCGGTGAGTGCTGATCCCGCGAATGAATGCGGCGTCACATCCACGTATGTCTTGCCTTCGCGAGCAGCTTCAGCCGCCCGATCAAGCAGCAGCTTCTCATCAACATCAGCGGGATCGAACGCGATGAAGTGCCTGGCAATCTCAGCGCGGAAGTGGTCGATCTCCGCGAGGACATCCGGCATGCCGACGACATGTGTCATCGGGAAACTCGGATAGGCTTTGCGCATGTCAGGGCGACAGATCAGACGGAACAGCGCTTCTTCGGTCGTCTGGTGCCTGCCTCGACTGAGGATGAAGAACTCCGCGCCCGCCGCCTGCGCCATGAGTTCGGTGGCGAGGATCTCCTCTTCGCGCCAGACCATACAGTCCTTGAGCGTGGCATCGACATCGTGCTCGGCGTGCAGTCGGTGGTGCACCATCTCGATGTTGTCCACGAGGCAGATGCACAGATCGACGTTCAGCATCCCGACCTGATCGAAGTCAAAGGCGGGGAACAGGCCGTGCCGCCAGCGGAACGTCGCGTGGGTGTTGACGATGATGTTCGGCTGACCCTTCGAGCCTGTGATGATGTCCTTGAAGATGGCGCGGCGGAGCGAGTTGAGGCGACTGAGGGGCAGGTCGAGGATTCGTCCGGGGCGGACATCGCGTCCCTCGGCGTACATCAGGTCGCCGACGTTGTAGAGGTCGATGGACTCGCCCTGCTCGCCTGCGAAGGCCTCGACCTGGGCGAGATACTGCCTTTTGTCCATGCCGACCTGGCCGGTCACGATCGCGCGCATCGCGTCACCTCGTCTCACGGGTATGGGGGATCTTGACGGTTCGCGGGCAATTCTACCGTGCAGGGACCACATGCGTCACGGAGGGCCTCGTCTTGCCGGGCGAGGCTGCGAAGCGGCGCTTCTCACGCACGTGAGGCACGACCTGAACCTGCTATGATTCGCGTCATGGCGAACCATCAAGCACCGACCCCGGAAGGCAAGCTGACACCGGCACAGATCGTCGAGATCCTCACGGAGAAACTCGGCGACTCCGCTATCGAAGCCCACATGGACGACAGCCACCCGCGTATCCATATCCAGGATGCCCAGTGGCGAGACCTTGCTGAGTTCGTCTACAACGACCCCCGCCTCAAGTTCGACTGGCTTTCCTGCATCACGTCACTGGACTACGTGGCGGATGAGAAGCTCGCCTGCTGCTACGACCTGATGAGCTACGAGCATCGTCACGAGTTCGCGGTCAAGGTCTTCACCGACCGGGAGAACCCGTCGATCCCGAGCGTCGCGGACATCTGGCCGGCTGCGGACTGGCACGAACGCGAGGCCTACGACCTGATGGGGATCGACTTCCCCGGTCATCCCGACCTGCGCCGCATCCTCCTGCCCGAGGACTGGGAAGGTCATCCGCTCCGCAAGGACTACGTCTTCCCACGCGAATACCACAGCATCCCCGCTTCCTACGAGATGGACTGGCAACAGAAACCGACGTACCCGGGATAACCCCCACCGCCCACCGCCCAACCCCCACCGCACACGACCCCCACGGCCCCCGCACTCCGCCTTGCCAAGTCGGGCGGCAAATCGCGGTTGGCGCGTTGTTTGGGAGGGCGAGATCACACGCTATGAGCAAGATTGCGCACTCATGCCCGTTCTGAAGGGAACGGCGCGCTGCTAACCGATACTGTTCACTGAACATCACGCGACGGCCGGGTGGAGGAACACCATGATTCGCACACATCGAGCTTCATGTATGGGATGGACCGGACAGCACCGTCAGGCGCGCGGGAAGGTTGGCCGACTGCTGCGGTCGGCTGGTCGAGCGCCACGACCCATCGCCGAGGCGCTCGAAGATCGTCGGCTACTGTCCGTGGTCGTCATCGCCGATGCCACGCTTATCGAAGATGGTGAAGCGCTCGCCAGACCGTTCGGCTTTGAGCAACTCGGCGAATCCGTCCGTGAGCGTCAGTTCGTCATCGCCAACACGGGCGGCACGGCTGTCACGCTCAGCGATCTCCAGGTTCCCGCCGGTTTCCGCATCATCGAGAACATTGCTGACACGACGCTCGATCCGCCGGACGTCACGACGGACACGACAACATTCACGATCGCACTGGACCCGACGAGCACCACCGGCGCGAAGTCGGGCGATGTCCTCTTCGTTGTGACCGACACTGAAGGCTCAACGACGTTCAACTTCGCGGTGGAGGGAACGCTCACCGCGGCGGGCGGCCCGCACATCGTCGACTTCCATGCGGATAACCGCGGCGGCGTGTGGATCGACTTCGACGAAGCGCTCGCAGCGGAGACGATCACCGACCAGACCGTCCTGGTTCTGACGGCCGGCGATGACGCCGAGTTCGGGACGGATGACGATCAGGCCGTTGCGGGGGTCGTGACGTACCACTCATCGCGCCGCCAGGTCACGTTCACGCCCGATGCCCCCGTCACCGAAGACTACCGCGTCGAGCTGGTCGGTCTGACCAACAGCCCGATCACAGCGCTGGGCGGCGAAACACTTGACGGCGAGTACGCAGGCAACTTCCCAACAGGCAACGATGTGCCGGGCGGCAGTTTCCACATCCGCGTCGATATCAGCGAGCGCACAGGCACCGCGCGCTTCGACACGGTGTCGGGCCTCGTCGACATACTGCTCACGCCCGGCGTCACACCCATCACCGTCGACAACTTCTACAACTACGCGGATGACGGCGACTGGGATGTCAGCTTCATTCATCGCTCGATGCAGAACTTCATGACGCAGGGCGGCGGGTACTACTACGCCAACGGGATCGCACACGAAGTCGAGGCCGACGCGCCCATCACCAACGAATTCGTCGAAGGCGTCACCACGAACATCCGCGGCACGATCGCCATGGCCAAGCTCGGCGGCAATCCGAACTCCGCCACCAACCAGTGGTTCTTCAACCTCGTCGACAACAGCGACAACCTCGACAACCAGAACGGCGGGTTTACCACGTTCGGCTCGATCATCGGCGCTGAGGGGCTTGAGACGATCGATCACATCGCATCGCTCGACACCGTCAATGCAGGCGGCTCGTTCACCAACCTGCCCCTGCGCGATACGGGTGCGCCTATCGACAACGACAACCTCGTCGTCGTCGAGCGCGTTGCGTCGCTCGTCGAGTACAGCCCACTCTACGAAGGACCCGCATGGACCATCGTCGTCAACGATGTGGACCAGACCGACGCGGCGGCGTTCGACTTCGGCAACATCGACCCGAACGATACCATCGAGCAGACGTTCCTGATCCTGAACCGCGGCACCGAAGCTGTGACGATCACGATCGCATCAGGGCTTGCCGCGCCGTTCTCGATGACACCCGCCAACGGCGCGGGCAGCGGCGATGATTGGGTGGTTCAGCCGACGGAATCGTTCGAGTTCACAGTGACGTTCCATCCGACGGAAGGCGGCGCATTCAGCGATGCGCTCGTCATCACATCCCCAGCAGGCTCACCGGGTTCGTTCACCGTGGATCTGGACGGCACCGCCCGGCCGAACGCGCCGGAGACGCTCGCGCTCGCAGCGGCGTCGGACACCGGCGTGTCGAGCAGTGACCTCATCACGAAGCTGAACAACGGCAGCGCCCAAACCTCGCTCACGTTCAACGTCACCGGCGTGGCGAATCTGGCGACCGTCACGATCTACGCCAACGGCACAGCGATCGGCTCGGCTGTCGTGCCCGCGGGCCAAACGAGCGTTGCCGTCACCACGGACGGCTCGACGCTGCTCATCGACGGACCGGTCGCCATCACCGCCACCCAGACCAGCGGCGGCGCCGAGTCCGACCCGACCGCTGCGCTCGATATCACGATCGACTCGATCGCGCCGACGCTCACCGGCGCGGATGACGCATCCGTCACACAGAATGACGCCGTCGTGGTCGACCTGGGCAGCAACGATGAGGTCGCCGACCTCGATCCCGTGTACTCGGCGAGTGTGATGCCGACCGGTGCTGCCATCAACACACAGACCGGCGTGATCAACTGGACACCGACGGGCGCGCAGGTCGGTGTCAACCCCTTCACCGTGTCCGTGTCGGACATCGCGGGCAACATCACGACGCGCAGCTTCGACATCACCGTGCTGCCGCTCGCACCAACGGGTGTCGATCTCACGGCATCCACGGACACCGGCAGTTCATCCACGGACAACATCACGCGCCGCAACAATGCAAACCCTGGGTCGGCCCTTGAATTCCGCATCACGGGCGTCGTGAGCGGCGCGACCGTGCAGATGTACGCGGGGCTGAGTCTGATCGGTCAGGCTGTTGTCGCTCCCGGGAACGACGCGGTCATGGTGACAACCGACGGGACGACGATGCTCGCCGATGACACCTACAACATCACTGCCGTTCAGACCCTCAACGGGCAGATGTCGAACGCATCGGTCATTCTCACGATGACGATCGACTCCGTCGCGCCGGTGCTCGACCCGATCGGCGACCAGTCCACGAGCGCCGGTCAGCCGTACTCGCTCGATCTCGGCTCCGATGCGGAGCAGGCCGGTGATCCGGTCACGTACAGCCTGCCCGCCGCCCCGGCAGGCGCGACGATCACGCCGACGACGGGGATCGTCTCATGGGTACCGCTTGAAACGCAGGCCGGTCTGCAGCAGTTTACCGCGGCCGTCTCCGATGTTGCGGGCAATACGGCGACGGTGAACTTCCAAGTCGAAGTGCTCAGCACATCGCTTGGACCGGATGGCTTGTCCTTTAGCAGCAGTCTTACTGGCCGAGGTTCGAGACGTGAGTTCATCGTGCAACCCACGATCGACGGCGTGTTCATCGCCGCGATGCTCGGGGTTGATCCAGCTGCGAAGGTGACGGTTCTTTACACTGACACCGGCAAGAAGGTCGTCAAACCCTCCACCACGAAGAACGCGCTCCCGGCAGGCGTCTCCTTCACGGGCCAGGCGGGCGTGACGTACACGATCCAAGTGAAGGCCAAGGGCAACGCTGCGGGCAACTTCCAGCTTGATGTCACATACGACGCAGATGGTCGATTCCAGGATGCGACGACGCTGACGATGAATCAGGTCGATCTCGGCGATGAAGGCGTGACGCTGACAGCGCAGGCGAGCGCTGCTGTGAACCCGCGCCAGGATCGTGACTTCTATACGTTCACACCGGCCCAAGGCGGCAAGGCGACGTTCGTCCTCGCAACAACCGCCCCACTACGCGGCGAAATCACGCTCTACACCGGCACCGTCGGCACGGGCCTCACCAAGATCCGCGCCGCGAAGGATGCAAAGGGAACCGGTCAGGCGTCGCTCACAGCAACGCTCACGCCCGGCACGCAGTATTTCGTTGAGGTCAAGTCCGGCAAGGGGTCAACGAGCGGGCTGTACGACTTGAACGTCGAGATCGACGCCAACTCGTCGTTCGTCTCGCCTGCCGACCTCGGCGATCTGGATGATGCGCTCCAGGTGCAAGGCACGCTGCTCGATCCGAAGGATGACGACTGGTTCAGCTTCACGCCGACAGCTAGCGGCGCATTCCTGTTCGACTCGGCTGGCGATGACAGCATCAAGATGAAGATCACGTTCGTTGACGTCCAGACCGGGCAGCGACTCGCGCGCAGCAGCGGCAAGCGAGGCGGTCTACCATTCGGGCGGTTCGACGTGATTGCAGGCAGAGAGATCCGCATGCTCGTCGAGGCGAAGGGCAACGCGAGCGGCGACTACACGATCAACCTCGCCATGGACGACCTCGGGTCCGCCGCCCAGGCAGCGGATCTCGTCTTTGCAGCAGCGCCCGACCAGTCCGAGCTTGACCCGCTCACCGCTGAGGCGCAGGGTGATATCTCCTCGCTGCTCGATCAGGATCACTACACATTCACCGCTCCCGCCGGCGCGACGACCGCGTTCTTCGCCGTCTCCACCACGGCAGGTGAACTCGTCCCCAACGTGACGCTGTACACCATAACAGGCGGCGCCGCGCGACGAATCGCCTCCGCCAAGGACAAGACAGGCGACGGCACGGCTGCGATCCGCGCCTCACTCACACCCGGCACGCAGTACTTCCTCGCCGTCGAATCATCCAAGGGGCGATCCACCGGGTCCTACGCGATCAATGCGGAAATCGATGGCAACGCAACGCTCGCCACGGCCGACTCGCTCGGGACGATCAGCGCCCAAACGGCGGTCGCCGGCACAATCCTCGACAAGGGCGATCTGGATTACTTCACGTTCACAGCCGGTCAAACCGGAACGCTGCTGCTCAACGCATTCGCCGCGACGGGAACGCTCATCCCAACCGTGACGCTCTTCTCACAGACAGGCCAGCTTCTCGCCAAGTCCAAGGGCAAGGCGGGCTCGCCGCCGAGCCTCAGCTTCGCGGTGCAGCAAGGTGATGTGCTCTACGTACTCATCCAGGCGGGCGGGAAGACGGCAGGCGATTACACGTTCAACCTGACGGTTGCTTGAGATATGACCGCAGCCCGATCACGCGATGCCATCCCTTTCGATCTCCCCGAACGCTCGCCCGCGGACAAGCGCCGCGCGCGGCGCATCTATAAGCTTCTGCTTGAGCAATACCCCGATGTGACGTGCGCGCTTTCCTACCGTTCACCACATGAACTGCTCGTCGCGACGATCCTCAGCGCGCAAGCGACCGATGTGAGCGTGAACAAGGCGACGCCCTCGCTGTTCAAGGCCTTTCCGACGCCCGCCGACTACATCGCGCCGGGCATGACGCCGGAGAGAATCCAGCCTTACATCCAGACGATCGGCCTCTTCCGAAACAAGGCCAAGGCTGTGTACCACGCGATGAAGGATGTCGTCGAACGGTATGACGGCGAAGTGCCCCACACGATGGAGGAGCTGGTGACACTGCGCGGCGTCGCACGGAAGACGGCGAACGTCGTGCTCGGCAACGCGTTCGGCATCAACGTCGGCGTGGTCGTGGATACGCACATCGCTCGCCTCGCCAAGCGGTTCAGCTTCGTCGCCGAGGATGCGACGACGCAGATGATCGAACGGCACCTGATGACGCTCTTCCCACGCGATTCGTGGTGTATGCTCAGTCACGTCCTCATACACCACGGCAGGGCGGTCTGCCGGGCGCGCGGCGCGTTGTGTGCTGACGACCCGATCTGCAGAAAGCACTGCAAGAACGCCGCCGCCCTGCTCGCCAACGCCCCTCGCTGACACCTCCCAGAACCACTCCGGGTGTGTCAACCTATGTCAGGACAAGACAACCCCACCTCTGCTCCGTGCCCTCCGCGTCCTTCTATGAAGTCGGGTTTGTC
>JAGLTS010000085.1 GCA_023135165.1 Phycisphaerales bacterium
GAACCCTCAAGGGCCTGTTTGACTTCTGCTTCGCTCAGCTGAAGAAGCGACACGACGATCGCGAGGCCATCAATAAGAAATGGCGAGCGGCGGGCCTGAAGCCGCTTCCGGATCGCGGCGATAAGTAGCCATTCAGTCAGATGCGACGCACAGCCGCGTGGAGGTCTCATGACGATAGAGGCGCTGTTCATATCCGTGACCGCGGGTCCAGTCGCCTTGGGTGGGATCGTCTCGCGCACCGGCACCGCCGACCGAGACTGATCCGCTTGGGGAGTGCTGAGTCTCCCCCGCAGGGGCAAGACCAGGCGACGCTCACGTTCGGGAATGACTAGGATTGAGGGAGGCGAGCGAGGTTCGTTACCATGTCCAGGCGAGTCGGGAGGAGTAGCGCGCGATGTTCCAGGACCAATCAGAGTTTGACGTTCGCTGTGAGTGGGGCATGCAGGGCGTCGCCATGCTCGCGCCTGTCAGCGATGTCGTCATCCTTGTGGATGTGCTCTCGTTCACCTCGTGCGTGGACATCATCGTCGGCAACGGTGCGATTGTCCTTCCATACCGCTGGGATGATGAGAAGGCGACTCGGTTCGCGGAAATGCACGGCGCGCAGCTCGCGGGCCGGCGTCGATCGACATCGGCGTACTCGCTCGCCATGGTCTCGCTTGTGAGCATCCCAGCCGGGACGAAACTGGTCCTTCCATCGCCGAACGGCTCGACGATCTCGCTGATGACAGGCAGCACGCCGACGTTTGCCGGATGTCTGCGCAACTATCGTGCGGTGGCGGCCTGCGCGCGGGGGCTTGGCACGACAGTGAGCGTGATTCCCGCGGGCGAGCGGTGGGCTGACGGAGGGTTGAGGCCGGCTGTCGAGGATCTCATCGGCGCCGGTGCGATCATCAGTGAGCTGCCCGGCAGTCGATCGCCGGAGGCTGCCGCAGCCGTCGCAGCGTGGGAGGCGGCACGCGCCGATATCACCGCGGTGCTCCTGGGCTGCTCATCCGGCAAGGAACTGATCGAGATGGGCTTTCCCGGCGACGTCGAGCTTGCAGCGGATGTGAATTGCAGCAGCGCGGTCCCACGGCTGCGCGACGGGGCGTATGCTGATGCCTCGGGCGCGTGATGTCGTTGCCCGGCGGGCGCTGTGAACGTCGTGTTGGAGAACGCACATTGGCAACGGGACCTGAGCGGGTATTCCTGGGATGGGATGAGCCGGGCGTGGTGTCGGCGTGCGACTACCTCTGTTCGCGCTGCGCGGGCATGTCGGAGTTGGATCTCTCAGCGCTGACGGTCGTCATCTCGGGCGGGCGAGCGGGTCGGATGCTCACAGCACTGCTTGTGGATCGCGCCGAGGCGATGGGTCGTGCGCTCTCGCCGCCGAATCTGATCACGCCGAGCGAGGTTGGTCCGCTGCTTCTTGGACTGCATCAAACGCCCGCGGGTCCGCTGGCAAGACGGCTGGCGTGGATCGAGGCGCTCAAGTCGATTAAGGCTGATGCGCTCAGCCCGCTCGTGCCGCATCGTGCTGCTGATGATGATCTGCGCGCGTGGGGTGAGCTTGCAGCGCTCTTGGATCGCTGTCATGTGGAGCTTGCCGGTGAGTTGGTGCTGTTTGAGGATGTTCCTCGCCTCGCTGCGGAGGTGGGTCGGAGCACCGAGGATCAGCGTTGGCTCGCCGCCGCTCGTGCGCAGACTGCATACGAAGCGAAGTTGCGCCAGTGGGGGTTGTCGGATGCGGACCTGGACCGACTGCATGCGGTGCGTGAGAACCGGCCGGTGCGCGATGGGGATGTGATGCTGCTCGGCGTGCCGGACCTGGGCAAGGCGACTCGGGCGGTGCTCACACGTGCGGGTGATCGTGTGACGGTGTTGATCTGCGCGCCGCACGAGTGTGCCGACCGGTTCGATGAGTTGGGGTGCGTCCTTCCCGATCGTTGGGAAGGCGCGACGATTCCGATTCATGATGATCAGATTCACTTCGCCCAGACGCCTGCCGACCAAGCGGATCGGGCGTTTGCGTTCATCGCGACGCACGGTGCAGATCGAAGCGTCCATGAGATCGTGATCGGCGCTCCGGATGAGGAGGTTGTTCCGCATCTGGCGCGCACGGCTGAGCGGACGGGTAGGCTGAAGGTGCACTACGCAGCACGGATGACCGTCGCGCAGACGCCGCCTTACCGTCTGCTCGCCGCAGTCGGCGCGTATGCAAGGGAACGATCGTTCGCAGCGATGGCGGCGCTTGTGCGTCATCCGGATGTCGAGCGATACATCGCGCGCGAGTTGTCCACACGTGATGGCGGTGCGGCGTGCGAGTCGTGGCTTGATGTGCTCGATGCGTACCAGATGGAGCATCTGCACGGCGAGGTGGATGGCCGATGGTTCGGCGCGGAAGGCCCGGCGACCAGGACACTGACGCGCGTGTACGACGCGATCGAGACGATGCTAGGCTCACTTGCGCCGGCACGCTCGATCTCGCAGTGCGCCGCCGCTGTTCTTGCGATCCTGCGGCGCGTGTACGGCGACTCGGTGATGAACCGTGACGATCCGGCGCAGCGCCGTGTGGTTGAGTCGTGTCTGGCGATTCGCGAGGCGCTTGACGAGTTGGCGAGCATCAACGCGCGCGACGATTCGGAACAGCCGAGCGCGAGCGTGATTGACGTGCTGGAACTTGCGCTTGCCGAGACCGGACCCAGGCCGATCCCTGATGAACCTGATGAGGAGGCGATCGACGTCGTCGGTTGGCTGGAACTGCCGATGGACCCAGCCCCGGTGGTCGTTATCACGGGGATGAACGAAGGGCGTGTGCCGGCGGCGAGCGGGCGTGATCCGTTCCTTCCCGACAGCTTGCGGACGGCTCTGGGCATCGCGGACCATCGGCGTCGTCTGGCGCGCGATGCGTACCTCTTGTCGATGGTCGTCTCAGCACGCAAGGACATCGCGCTCATCGTCGGGCGTCAAAGCGGGCGAGGCGATCCGCTCTCATCTAGCAGGCTGCTCTTCTCATGCGATGAGCAAACGCTCGTCACGCGAGTGCGCCGGTTCACGGACCCATCGCTCGATACAACGCCGCGCGTGTCGGTCATCTCCCGACTCACGCCCGGCGATGACAACCGGTTCCTGCCCGTTCCCATTATCGACACCGATCCCGTGACATCCATGACGGTCACATCGTTTCGCACGTACCTCAAGTCGCCTTACGAGTTCTACTTAGAGCACGTCCTGCGCCTGGCGAAACGCGATGACAGTGGTGTCGAGATGGATGCGATGACATACGGCTCGGTGCTGCACGAAGCGCTGGAGTGTTTCGCAGCCGGTGAGGCGCGCGACTCGGACGATCCGGAGCGGATCGAAGCATGCCTGTGCGCGGATCTGGAAGCGATCGCGTTGCGCCGTTTCGGGATGGACCCGCCCGTCGCGGTGTGGGTGCAACTGCAACTCGCACGGCAGCGGCTGCGCAGTTTCGCAATGTGGCAGGCGGGGTGGGTGCGCAGCGGATGGCGCATCGCGGTGAAGCCGGAATGGAAGCCCGCCAAAGAGCGAGCGGTCCTCGTGGTTGATGACGAGCCGATGCAACTGCGCGGCAAGATCGACCGGATCGACCGTCACGAAGAGACCGGCCAACTGGCGATCCTCGACTACAAGACCGGCGACACGGTGAAGAAGCCGGACGCTGCACATCGCAACCGTGACCGGGAGTGGCGTGATCTGCAACTGCCGCTGTATCGTCATCTCGCAGCCGAGCTTGGCCCGCCGGACGACGTGCTGCTCGGGTATATCGCGATTCCGAAAGATCCCAAGAGCGTGGGGCTGCTCGAAGCGGGGTGGTCCGGCGACGATCTGCGCGATGCGGATGACGCCGCCTGCGATGTCGTGCGCCGCGTTCGACGGCATGAGTTCGATGACATCGGTGATCGCCCGCCGACTGATGGCGTCTTCGGCGCGCTGTGCGGTCTCGGGCTGATCGGTCATCAGACCGGCATGGATGACGAAGGGGGTGACACATGACATACGATCCGCACCGCGTTGTGCTCGCCTCGGCCGGGACGGGTAAGACGTTCCAACTCACGAACCGCTACATCGGCCTGCTTGCTGAGCACTGTGATCCATCATCGATCCTGGCGACGACGTTCACCCGCAAAGCGGCCGGCGAGATCCTCAGCAGAATCCTCGATCGTCTGGCGGATGCAGCCGTCGGCGGACCGTCGCTTGACGAGCTTCGGGCGCACGTGGATGCAACGCTCACCGCGGCGCGGTGCGCTGAACTCACCTCGCTGGTTGCGAGGAATCTGCATCGCCTCAGCATCCTGACGATCGACGCGTTCTTCCTGCGCATCGCGGACTGCTTCTCGCTGGAACTCGGCATCCCGCCCGGCTGGCGCATCTGTGAATCGGACACCGATGCGCTTCTACGCTCGCAGGCCATCGAGCAGGCGCTCGCACGGAGCAACCGCGTCGAGCTACTCGCATTCGTTCAGATGCTCCACAAGGGCGATCTCGGTCGCAGCGTCCACACGGAGATCGAGCGAGTCGTCGGTAGTACATACACCGCGTATCTCCAGAGCGAACCGACGCCCGGTGCGTGGAACGTGTTCGGTCCGACAACGGCGCTGCTCGATACACGCGCGCTTGACGAAGCGCTGCGCGCACTGCGCCCCGCCGAAATGCCCACGACCAAGGCTGGAAAGCCGAACACCACAGCCGTGAAAGCGCATGACAAAGCGTGCGCCGCCGTTGTGGAGCATGACTGGGATGCGTTCCTGTCCAAGGGCATCGCGAGCAAGATCATCCAGGGTGAGCATGCCTTCAGCAGAGCACCGATTCCACCCAAGACGATCGCTGCGTACCAACCTCTCATCGACCACGCAGCAGCGGTCCTGCTCACACGCCTCAAGGATCGCAACCGCGCGACGCATGAACTCATGGCAAGGTTCGACGCCGCCTACCAGGAGCGCAAGGCGTCGGCCGGTGCGTACCAGTTTGACGACATCCCCCGCAGGCTCACTGCTGGATCAGTCGCGGCGGAACTGGATGACATGTATTACCGGCTCGATGCGCGGCTCGACCATGTGCTTCTCGACGAGTTCCAGGACACATCCGTCGTACAGTTTCGGTTGCTCGAACCGATCCTCGATGAACTGCTCGCGGATGGCAGTGGCGAGCGATCGGTCTTCTGCGTGGGTGATGTGAAGCAGTCGCTCTACGTGTGGCGCGAGGCGGAGCCTGAACTCTTGCCCAATCTGCAAGCGCGCTGGCCACAGCTTGCGCCGATCGAACTGAGCAAGAACTACCGTTCGTCTCCAGTCATCACGGACACGGTCAACGCGGTATTCACCGATCTTGCGCGCAATCCGGCGCTTGATGACGTCGCCTCCGCAGCCGAGGTGTGGTCGGACCGGTTCAGCGAACACACCGCGGCGCATACGCAGCGGGCCGGTGCGGCGCGCCTGATCGTCGGCCCAACCGTGGGCGAGCGCCCCAAGGCGGAAGAACGACGCCGGGTACTCATCTCGTACGCTGCGGAACGTGTCGCACAGATCGTTGACGAGGCGCCGCAGGCCCGCATCGCTGTGCTCTTGCGAAGGAACCGCCACGTCGCGGACCTGATTCACGAACTGAAACTGCTTGACATTCCAGCGAGCGAGGAGGGTGGCAACCTTCTGACCGATGCCCCGCCTGTCGCGGTCGCGATGTCGCTGCTGCACATGGCGGATCATCCCGGTGATGCAGCAGCTCGCTTCCACATCGCCACGTCGCCGATGGGTGAGGCGATCGGGCTGACCGACCCGATGGATCACAGGCACGCGCGCATCGTCGCCGCGGATCTGCGACGCAAGCTGATGCGCGACGGCTACGCCTCGGTGCTCGGCCGGCTTGCGAAACGATGCGCCGCCTCGATGGATGCGCGAGGGTTTGGCAGGTTCGAGCAACTGCTCGACTTGGCGCAGGAGTTCGAGACGCAGGCGGGGACTCGGCCGACGGATTTTGTGCGCTACGTTCAGGCCCGCGCCGTCGAAGAACCGGGGCGCGAGAACGTCCGTGTGATGACCATTCACAGGGCGAAAGGACTTGAGTTCGATGCGGTGATCCTGCCCGAACTGGATGTGAACTGGTCGGTGGATTCGGCCGGCGTGATGACGGATCGGCCTGACCCGTTCCATCCCGTGGCCACAGCGACGTGCTACGCGGGCAAGGAGCTTCGAGCATTGCACAGCGGGCTGGATCGGCTGCACGATCGCTGTCTGCACCGCGAAGTGATCGAGGCGTTGTGCGGTCTGTACGTCGCGATGACCAGGGCGATTCACCTGCTTGAGATGATCGTCCCGCCCGGGGATTGGCCGCCGAAGGGTCGAAACGCGGCGAGTGTTCTGCGCGGCGCGCTTGCGCCGGAGGAGCATGCTGAACCGGAGACGGTGTTGTGGTGCGACGAGCGCGGCGATTGGGCAGCCGACTTGAGCGAGCGCGCAGAGGAAGTGGGCCCGCCGGGGGCGGATTTCGCTGCGCTCAAGGTGGAGCTGACGCTTGCGCCGCCCAGCGAGTCGCCGACGAGTCGGCTCAGCCGCAGCAGTCCATCCGCGATGGAGGGTGGCGGTGGAATCAATCTCGATGAGCTTCTCACAATCGGCAGCAATGAATCGCTCCAGCTCGGCACGCTCGTGCATCGCTGGTTTGAGCGCATCGAATGGCTCGACGAGGGTCCGCCGAGCCGCGAGTCGCTTCTCGCCGATGCGCGCGAGCTGGCGTGGGGGTTGGGGTGGGATGACGCAACAGCGGCGCAACACGCTGATGCATTCCTCGAATCGTTGCGCACCGGAGCCATCGCCGATGCGCTCGCTCGCACGCGCTATGCCGACCGCATGGATGGTGCGATCGAGCTTGAAGTTCGCCGTGAATGGCCTTTTGCGATGCGCGATGTTGATGAAGACGCAGGCCGTGCCGCGCTTCTGACCGGTCGCATCGATCGTCTCGTCATCGCGCATCGAGCTGGCAGGGCGGTGTGGGCGGAGATTCTCGACTACAAGACGGACCGCATCACGCCGGGCGATGCGCAAGCGAGGATTGAGTACTACCGCCCGCAGATACGTGCATACCGCCGCGCTGCCGCCCACCTGCTCGGTCTTTCACGTGATGCTGTATCCGCATGTCTGGTCTTCACCGCCGCCGACCACGTCGAACCGATCACCTGAACCCCCCACACCCCCACGCCCCCCAACCTTGAGCGCAGCGAAATCCGCCACCGGCGGAACCCCCACGCCCTCCCGCTCGCGCACTCAGGGCACCTGCCCAATCGCCGCGCTGCCTCCCATGCCTGATCGATCCTGCCATCCACAGCCTTCGGCTATAGATTGGAGTCGAGAAGGCCGAAGCGCTATGATAGAGCCTTGCCTGTTCGGCGAGGGCGACTGGAAAAACGTCGGCCTATTTCCATCCCGCCGCCATGACGCATAAGAGGAACACCAACATGAAGATTCCGCAGCCATGTTCGAGTCGATTGCCCGCCATCTTGTGCGGATGTCTCGCGGGCCTTTCTTGGCTCATGCTCCTGCCTGTGGTTGCACAAGCACAGGGTGTGGTGCGGGATGAAAGCCCGTTGGGTGCGACGAACGTCTATCAGGGGGCGGAGGCCTCAGACGCGTTCAGCGCCATTCACTACCTCGGCAACGGACGAATCATAGCTGGGAAACGCTCATCGCAGGCGACCAATCGCTTTCTGCTCAGCGAAGACTGTGGGGCAACGTGGGAGGTTGTCGGCTGTCCGAACTCGACTGGCGCTCACACCTATTTCTTCGGGCAAAATGGCGAGACTGTTCTTTCGGGTACGGGTGACACGGGCAACGCCTGCTTGATGAAAAGCACTGACACCGGTTCCACGTGGACGGTTGCGCTGTCCTCGGCGCAGATCCGCAGCCTCATCGGAAGCGCGAACGCACGGGCAGTGTTCAGCCCAGTCTATCTGGGAGAAGACCGTTGGATGGTGAACATCAAGAGCTTTGACACGGTCAACAAGATGATCCTGTCCTCCGACAACGGCGCGACATGGTACGTTCCAAGTGCTCAACCCGGACAGGGTGTGTCGGCGTGGGCGCGTCAGATGATCCTGACCAGCGACAACGTCTTGCTGTGGCCGTCGTGCACCACCGACAAGATGTACATGTCGACCAATCAGGGCGGCAGTTGGACTTCCGTCACCGTTCCGGGAGCATTCCTCTTCCAACCGCTGTGCGATGCCGGGAATGGGATCTATCTGTGCGGGGAAGCCGCTACGACGCCCAACACGCCCATCAGCCTTTACCGGAGTCTCGACGAGGGGCTGTCGTGGGCCGAGGTGACGTCCGTCAATCTGCAGCGCCCCACCTATACCTACTGGCGCGATGTGATCAAAGTAGGAAACAGCCTGCTCGCGTCTGCCTGTTGCATGGAAGGCACAAGCAATGAACGGTACATGCAGCTCTTCCTGTCCGAGGATGACGGAACGACCTGGCTTTCCCTCGGGAATCCTTTTATCGGTCCGTATGGCGGCATGCAGGCCATATACCAAATGTGCGCTACGGAATCGAACGCTGTCTTTGCTGGGTGTCAACCCGACAGCACGATCTTGAGGTGGCCCATGCCGGTCGGCGTCGATGTGCCCGGTGATCTGGATGGCGATGGCGATGTCGATCAGGCGGATCTGGGCATTCTGCTCGCATCGTATGAGACCAACGACGGCGGTGACTGTGACGGCGACGGCGACACCGACCAGGCCGACCTCGGCATTTTGCTGGCGCAGTACGGGGCGCCGTGCCCGTAACGAGTGATGAGCAGCATTGGACGCCGCGCTTCCACCAAGGGCAGTGGCTCGCGCATCGAGCGGGCAGAGCGGTGTGGGCGGAGATTCTCGACTACAAGACCGACCGCATTACGCCGGGCGATGCGCAAGCCAGGATTGAGTACTACCGCCCACAGATACGTGCATACCGCCGTGCCGCCGCTCACGTCGAACCGATCACCTGAACCCCCAACCCCCCGCGTTGAGTCCGCCACGGGCGGACGAAATCCGCCACCGGCGGACCACCCCTACCCATCAAGCGCGTCGAGCTGGCCCTGCACCTGCTCAACCATGTGCGGCATCCCAACCTTGGCGAACAGATCCCGCGCCTTGACCCACAGCCGCCTCGCCTCATTGAGATCGCCGCGCTGCTTTGCCACCGCCCCGAGGTTGCCGTACTGGTTGGCCATGCCTTCGAGCCGGCCAAGCTTCTCGTCGATTTCGAGCGCCTTGCAGAGCATGGCGTCTGCCTGGTCGAGTTCGCCGCGCGTCTTGTGTATCAGGCCGAGGTTGCCGTACGCGTTGGCCATGCCTTCGAGCCGGCCGAGCTTCTTCTCGATTTCGAGCGACTTGCGGTACATCGCCTCGGCTTGGTCGAGTTCGCCGCGCATCTGGCATATCACGCCGAGGTTGCCGTACTGGTTGGCCATGCCTTCGAGTCGGCCGAGCTTCTTGTCGATTTCGAGCGATTTGCGGAGCATCGCCTCGGCTTGGTCGAGTTCGCCGCGCGTCTGGCATATCAGGCCGAGGTTGCCGTAGTCGCCGGCCATGCCTTCGAGCCGGCCGAGCTTCTCGTCGATTTCGAGCGCCCTGCGGTGCATGGCCTCCGCCTGGTCGAGGTCGCCGCGCGTCTGGTGGATCACGCCGAGGTTGCCGCAGTGGCTGGCCATGCCTTCGAGCCGGCCGAGCTTCTCGTCGATTTCGAGCGCCTTGCGGAGCATCGCCTCTGCCTGGTCCAGTTCGCCGCGCGTCAGGTGGATCACGCCGAGGTTGCCGTACGCGATCGCCATGGAGTCCACATCATCCGCCGCAAGCTCCAGTATTCGCCCGTAGCTCTGCTCCGCCTCGGCCAGCTGACCGCGCAGCAGGTGGATGTGCCCCATCCGGTTGATCGCATCCAGATCATCGGGGAACGCCTTGAGGATGATCCCCAGTCGTTTCTCCGCCTCAGCGATGTCACCCCGCAAATACGCAATCGTCGCGATTTCTCGGCAGAGCTGAACGTAGTCCGCCATCTGCTCCTGAATCCGACCACCCATCCTGTCGCCGACTCGAATAAGCTCAGCCTGGAGCTTTGCGGCATCACCGGAAGCACGCGCCTCATTCAGCGCTGCCTTCGCATCCGCATCGCCCTGATCGGCCATCGCCTGCGCCCGGCTCAGTGCTGCCCCGAGTTCCCCCTTGAGCGATTCGATCGTCCGGTCCCTCTCTTCAAGGTTCTTCCCATACAGGTCAACGATCATGCTCAATGTTTTGGGGTCCGCAGCGCCCTGGTTGTAGGTCACATCGCCCTTCACCACGCCCGGGCTGTTCGGGCCGAGCACCTTCACGCGATCCCCTCCGGCCGAGCCCATCGCCGGCCGGCGGTCCAGCCAGTCCAAAAAGACGCAGACGATTGCGAGGATGACGAAGGTAACGCCGAGAGGCGGTGAGTTGTCAACGGCGATGTGCCAGAATCCGTTACCACTCGCCTCAGGAGTCTCGGCTTGCGCCCAGAGCGTCGCGGTGAACGAGGGCACCGCAGCCGACGCGAATGCCGCCATCAGCGCTACGCCCGCCGTGCGTCGCAGCCACCTGCGAGGATTGCAGACCAAGGCGATCGCGAAGACAGCGAAGACAGCCCCAAACATCCATGTGCCATGCCATGTCGGCCAGCGGTAGGCGATATACAACAGCGCGCTTGCCGCGAGTCCAGCCGCCAGCGCTACAAGCCACCACCGGTCCGGCTTGTGCCCGTCATCACCGCGTCCAATCCGACCGAGCCAGGCGGACACGAAGCGAACAGCGGATTGAAGTGCAGGAGTTCCCACAGTTGCCCCCAGCATACCAAACGCCCGGCGACCTCATCCTGGATGTCATGCGAAGACGCAAGCGTTTTCCAACCCGTGCGCTGGCGCATCGCCATCCCCACTTGCGCGTACAAGCTTGGCGGACGCTTTGAGAAGGAACGTACGTCGTGCACGTGGTCAAGCATGCCGATCAGGAACGCGGATTCGGCTTACTTATTGGCTGGGTGGGCCGCCCATGCGGTGATCGGAGGGGGGTGGCGCCTGCGGATGCTGTGGGCCACCTTCCTCGCCGGCTACCGCTGCTCGCATCGCGGTGTCCGATTGGATGTTGCGCATACGATAGTAATCCATGATGCCGAGGTTCCCGCTTCGGAACGACTCGGCGATGGCGAGCGGCACTTCCGCTTCCGCGAGGACGACCTTGGCGCGGTTCAGTTCAGCCAGTGCGCTGTTCTCCGCTTCCAGAGCCAAGGCGAGCGCTCGGCGTTTCTCAGCCTCAGCCTGGAACCGCTTCTTGTCCGCCTCGGCTTGGTCGGCCTGGAGGCGTGCGCCGATGTTCTCGCCCACATCCACATCAGCGATGTCGATGGAGAGGATCTCGAACGCGGTGCCTGCGTCGAGGCCCTTTTCGAGGATCTTCTTGGAGATCGAGTCGGGGTTCTCCAGCACGGCCTTGTGCGATTGCGCCGAGCCGATCGTCGTGACGATGCCCTCGCCGACGCGGGCGATGATCGTCTCTTCGAGCGCGCCGCCGACGAGTCGCTGGATGTTCGCCCGGACGGTGACGCGGGCCTTGGCCTTGAGCTGGACGCCATCCTTGGCGACGGCGTCGATCGTGGGTCGGCCGCGACTCGGGTCGGGTACGTCGATGACCTTCGGCTTGACCGACGTCTGCACCGCATCGAGCACATCACGCCCGGCGAGGTCGATCGCACACGCGAGGTCATAGTTGAGGTCGATTTTCGCGCGGTCCGCCGCAATGAGCGCCCGCACGACGTTCGGCACGCGCCCGCCCGCCAGGTAGTGCGACTCAAGCTGGTCCGCCTCGACCGACAGCCCGGCGCGCATCGCGCTGATGCGCGTCAGGACGATCACGCGAGGATCAACCTTGCGCAGACGCATCCCGATCAACTCGATGAAGCGGACATGCGCGCCGGAGAGCCATGCTTGCAACCAAAGGTTGAAGAATTGCCCGACGACGACGACGACGATCAGGGCGCCGACTCCGAGGACGACCAAGACCGCGATCCAGATCCACTGGGGTGTGGGCGAGGTCTGTTGTGCGAGAAGAAGTGCTTGCATGAGATTCGCTGCTCCAAGGTGACGCGGTCATTGGCCGCCGTGACAGTCGGTTCGGCCGATGGGGGATGCCCGATGCGGGGAGGCCGACCCGGCCACAGTGTACCACCGCCCGTGTGTATCGGTCTACGTGATCGGACGGACACGCACCTCGCTGCCCACGACGGCGATGACGCGGATCGGCGTGTCAGCCTCGATGATGCCCGTCTCCGCGAGGGCCTGGATTCGCTCACCCTCGATTCGGACGACGCCGACCGGGTGCAGGTCGGTGACGGCGACGCCCTCGGCTCCGACGATCTGCTTCTCCCGGGCTTGTGTCTCCGCCTTTTCGTAGGCTCGGCGCTGGGCCGATTCGTCATCCTCCCCCGGCGCGGTGTTCCCCAGGATCATGCGCCTGCCGATCGGGGTGTGCGGGTAGTACTTGAAGGCTGCGTACGCGGCTGTCGGTGCTGCGATGATGAGAAAGACGGCCGAGAGCATCCCGATCATCGGCGAGTACATGAAGAAGGCAACGCAGCCGGCGATGGCGCAGATCGCAGCGGTGATTCCGAGGATGCCCGCACTGGGCACGAACATCTCGATCACGAAGAGCAAGAATGCCGCTGCGAATAGGCCGACTCCCCAGACAAGTTCCATGCCTTCCATGCCGCCTCCTGTTCGTTACGTGTGCGCATCCGTCGGGGCACGTTCGACCGCGATGCGGAATCGGCTCACCTCGGTGACGCGGATCGGCTGATTCTCGTCGATGAACCCCTCGATGCAGACGACGTCGAGGATGTCATCATCGAACTGTGCCCGGCCGGCAGGGTGCAAGGGCGTGATGCTGCGTCCGATCTGGCCGACCGTGACCATGCCTTGCGTCGCGCTCGGCCCCATTGCTGTGAGGATGGTATCACTCGGCTCGCGATTGACGGTGGTGAGCACCATTCGGTTGAAGATGGGAAGATTTCCCGCTTGTTTTCGGATGAAGTACGCGCCGATGCCGACGGCGAAGATGCTGGCGATGATGGTCGCCAGGCCGACCACCGCATGGTCGCGATCGATCTGCGATTGCGGGAAGAGGTGCCCCGGCTCATTGGGGATGAACGTGCCGATCAGGCCGACGAAGAGCAGCGCCAACCCGAGCGCGCCAGCCACGCCGAAGCCGGGGATGACGAAGACCTCCGCAAGGATGAGGATGATGCCGATGAGGATGGCGGCAAGCTCCCACCAAGACGCCAAGCCAGTCAGCGCCGGTGCGATGAGCAGAACGAGCAGGCAGGCGATGGCGACGGCACCGGGCAGGCCGACACCCGGTGCGGTCATCTCGATCAGCGCCGCGAGGAGCATGAGTGCGATCAGGATGCCCCGAACCCAGAAGCTCGTCATGAAAACGGTGAGACCCTCCGACCACGAGGCGTCGAAGCGCTCGACCTCCCTGGCCCCGTAGTACGTGCGGATATCCGTGTCGCTTCGGAGCAGATCCTGCCCGAAGCCATAGCGGAGGATGTCCATCTCTTTGATCGTCAGCAGTGTCGCGGAATCCACAACCTGCTCGACGAGGATGAACTGTCCGCGATCGGCGCTCGTGAGGACGGGCCTGCTCGACGGCAGGAACTGGGCATCTTCGATCTCGCTTGCGATCGCCTCTCGGTCCAGCGGCCCACCTGCGCCCGTCGTCGGCATCTGGAACTGACGGAAGAACGGCCGAATCTTCTTGCCGCTGTTGGACGGGTCGGGGATGGGGGGCGGCAAGCGGCGAGGCACGACGGAACTGGTCGGCTCGACGCCGAAGATCAGCTTGTACTCGACGTGATCGACGAACATCTGATCGCCGGTCGCGGTGTTCTCGATAAGCCAGAGCTCCATCTCGGGGATGACGAACGTCTGGACGAGCTTCTCGTCGTAGCCGCGGCGTCTGGCTGAGTCGATGATCTCCGCGAGGATGGGCGATTCGATCTTGGCGCGCAGCGTTCCGGTGGGTGCGCTGACGCCCCCCATGCCGATGGCGATGGGTGCGGCATCGCCCAACGTGCACGCCGGGCTGACGATGATCTGCCTGCACGCGAGCGCGATGAACACGCCCGCCGAGTACGCATCCGGGTTGATCCACGCGACGGTGCGCGTGATGGATGATCGCTTGATCGCGGTGCATATCTGGAGCGCGGCATCGACCTGGCCGCCGGGCGTGTTCAGTTCGAAGATGATCGTGTCCGCCCCGGCCTGTTCGGCGAGCGAGAGGCGTCGCTTGACGCTGCGCACCGTGACTTGATCGATCGGCCCGTGGATCGGGATGATGATGACGAGATCCGCCTGGCGAGATGCCGGGACGGCTGCCGCCGCGACGCTCGGCTGCTGCCCGGGGGGCGGCGGGGGCTGCTGCTGCCCCGGTACGACCGCCGTCAGGCACGCCAGAAGCAGGTACACAGCCGCCAGCGTCATCCGGCCGTGCCGCGGTTGCCTGCTCACGAATTGTGCATGATTCATCCGTATCATCACAGTCTTATTATACGCAGCCCCACATCAGCCCGCCCGGTGAGCCGGCGAATCCGAGCCAGCATCCATCGCAGCCCGGCTGTGCGGCCTACACGCTGAAGTACTTCGCTTCGGGATGATGCGCGATGATAGCGCTTGTGCTCTGTTCCGGGACGATCTGCCACGCGCTGGTCAGCGTGCAACCGATGCGCTCGGGTCGAAGGAGGCGAAAGAGCTTGTCCTGGTCCGACAGGTTCGGGCATGTGGCGTATCCGAAGCTGTATCGGCTGCCGCGGTATTTCCGTGCGAAAAGCTCACGAATGTGTGGGCTGTCGTCGCTGGCGATGCCGAGTTCTTGGCGCATGCGCTGGTGCCACAGCTCGGCGAGCGCTTCAGCGCACTCGACGCCCATGCCGTGCACGTAGAGGTATTCCGTGTACTCATCCGCGTCGAAGAGGGCGCGGGCGCACTCGGAGACGGCTGAACCCATCGTGACACACGACAGGGCGACGACATCGCGCTGACCCGAATCGACGCTGCGGAAGAAATCGGCGATGCACAGATGCTTTCGCCCTGCTTGGCGAGGGAAGGTGAAGCGCTCGATTTCACGACCGTGGTCGTTGGGATCGTAGATGATCAGATCATCGCCCGATCCGTTGCATGGGAAGTAGCCGTACACAACCTTGGGTTGCAGGATCGCCTCATCGCGGCACATCGTCTTGAGGCGCTCGAAAAGAGGCTCAACCGTGTCGGTGATCGTCTGGTTGTAGACCTCGCGGCTCAATGCTCCTCGCTTGAAACCCCACTGGGAGCGGAAGAGCGCTGTCGTGTTGATGAATGCGTAGACGTCATTGAGGTCGATTGCGTCGACGATGCGCGTGCCCCAGAAAGGCGGTTCAGGGATTGAGACGGCTACGGGCGCAGCCGTGATCGGCTGAGGGTTGCCGTCGGCGGAATGCTGTTGTGTGGCCTGCGAAGTGCGCCCGGTGCTTTGGGGCGAGATTTTGCGCTCCGGTTCGCCGGACTGCTCTGCTGTGATGCGGTCCATCATGCGAAGACCGTCGAAGGCGTCCTTGGCGTAGTGCGTTTGACCGTGATAGATGTCGCGCAGCGTGTTTTCGCAATGCTCGCGTGTGAGTGCTGCGCCGCCGAGCAGAACGGGGATGGTGACGCCCAGATCGTTGAGTTCGTGGAGGTTCTCTTCCATGACGCCGACGGACTTGACGAGCAGCGCGGAGAGGCCGATCACATCTGCGTTGTGTTCTTCACAGGCTGCGATGACGTTGGCGATGGGTTGTTTGATGCCGAGATTGACGACGTTGTAGCCGTTGTTGGTGAGGATGATGTCCACGAGGTTCTTGCCGATGTCGTGGACATCGCCGCGCACGGTGGCGAGGATGATCGTGGCCTTGTTCGAGGCGTCCGCCCTTTCCATGAAAGGTTCGAGGTGGGTGACGGCAGCCTTCATCACCTCGGCGCTCTGCAGGACGAACGGGAGCTGCATCTCGCCTCGGCCGAACAGTTCGCCGACGACCCGCATGGCCGTCAGGAGATGTTCGTTGACGATTTGGAGCGGCGTGTACTTGTCGCGAGCCTCGCCCAAGTGCTTTTCGAGGTCTTGTTTCTCGCCGTCAATGATGTGTCGCTGAAGCTGCTGCTCGATCGTGAGCGATTCCGCAGCGGCGGGTGGTGAGGTTTGCTCGTCATCAGGAAAAAGCGCGATGAAGTCCAGGAGCGGGTCACGGTCGGCGGTGCGGCGGTCGTAGATCAGGTCGAGCGCTGCGTTCCACTTCCGGTCGCTGATCTTTGTGCGGGGCAGGATTTTGGATGCGTGGACAATGGCAGCGGTGAGTCCGCGGTGCATCGCTTCGTGCATAAAGACGGAGTTGAGCACTGTGCGGGCAGCGGGCTTGAGGCCGAAGCTCACGTTGGAGATGCCGAGGATGATGCCGCAATCTGGCATGGCGTGGGCGATCGCTTCGACGCCGTCGAGCGTTTCGAGCGCGAGTCTTCGGTCATCGTCGTTTCCGGTGGCGATGGTGAATGTGAGCGGGTCGATGAGCAGATCGCGCTCGTCGAGATCCCATGTGTCCGTGAACAGATCGCGCATGCGCCGTGCGATTTCGAGCTTGCGTTTGGCCGTCTTGGCCATCCCGGCTTGCGGGTCGTCGTCGATCGTGAGGGCGACCACAGCGGCGCCGTAACGTCGCAGCATGGGACAAATGTCGTTGAATCGTTTCTCGCCGTCTTCAAGACTGATCGAGTTGACGATGCACTTGCCGCCGGCGAGCTTCAGGCCCGCTTCGATCACCTTGGGATCGGTCGAGTCGAGCATGAGCGGGCAGTCCACCTGGCGAACGAAGCGAGAGACGACTTGGGTCATGTCAGTCATGCCGTTCCGTCCGACGGAATCGACACACACGTCGATCACGTGGCTGCCATCGCGGATCTGCTCGCGCGCCATCGACACCACACCGTCCCAGTCCTCCGCTTCGAGCAGCGACTTGAATCGCAACGAGCCGTTGGCGTTGGTGCGTTCGCCGACGAGCAGGATGGAGGTGTCCTGCGTGAGATCGACAGCGGAGTAGAGGCTGGCGACGGCTCGGCGATGCGGTGTGCGGGAGTGGGGGTGGTGGGGGTGGTGAAGCGGCTTTCGGCCTTGGATGCGCTTGGCGATCGCTTCGATGTGTGCAGGCGTCGTGCCGCAGCATCCGCCGACGATGTTGACGCCCAGATCCACGAAATGTTCGAGCACGTCGGCGAACTCATCGGGTGAGAGCGGGAACTCGGTTCGATCACCCACGAGGATCGGCATGCCCGCGTTGGGGACGATGCTGATGAGCCTGCGCCAGTGCCGAACCAGTTCATGTACGTGCTCGGTCATCTCCTTCGGCCCGGTCGCGCAGTTCAGGCCCATGCTTATGACGGGGTAGCTTTCGAGCGTGCTGATGACAGCGCCGATGTCACTGCCCAGGAGCATCGTGCCCGTCGATTCCATCGTGACCTGAACCATGATCGGCAGGTCGTCCGGCGTCTTGTTCCGCTCGCCGAGCGCGTCAAGGCAGGCGCTGACGGCACACTTGACCTGAAGCAGATCCTGGCATGTCTCGACGATCAGGGCGTCACACCCGCCTGCGATAAGCCCGTTCGCCTGCTCGACGTAGGCAGTGTGCATTTCATCCCATGTCGTGTTGCCGAGCGTGATGAGCTTCGTCCCCGGACCGATCGAGCCGAGCACGAAGCGGGGTTTGTCGGGGGTGGCGTGCCGTTCACAGGCGGCTCGGGCGATTTCGGCAGCTTGCTTGTTCAGCGCGCAGGCTTCGCTCGCCAGGCCGAAGTCGGCGAGGACCAGCGCATTGGCGCCGAACGTGTTGGTCTCAACGGCATCCGCACCGACGGCGAGGAACGACTCGTGGATCTGCTGAATGAGGTCCGGTCGGGTCTTGAGCAGGATTTCAGAGCAGTTCTCCTTGCCGAGAAAGTCGCGATCCACATCGAGCTTCAGGGCATGGATGCTGGTCCCCATCGCGCCGTCGATGAGAAGGATGCGTCGGTCGGCTTCCTGGAGGATGCGTGCCGTCATGGATGCTCTCGGAGGGCGAGGATCGCTGGATGCCCGCTGATGGTAGGATCGGCATGATAGGCGGACAACTTGCTCATCTGTCCATCCTGGTGGATGGATGAACGGGCGGAACGACGCGATGCGATAGACTACGCAGCCCTTTCCACGAAGGAGTCACGCGGTATGCATCGACGCAGCGTATTGAGCTTTCTGACGGTTCTGGCGGTTGCATTCCAAGTCGGTCAGGCAAGTCGAGCGATCGACCCAACTGAGTGCGACGACCCGGTGGCGTTCGACCGGACAACCGGGCGCGACCTGCGCCATTACCCGCCCGATCGGTCAGCCGACCTGCTTCACATGCAGCTTGAGTTGACCTTCCCCACGATGGATGCGATGCGGTTCGAGGCGGTCGAGCGCCTCCGCTTCACGCCCATCGGTCGACCGCTCACAACGTGGTCGCTCGATGCGGTCGGGCTGGACATCCGGGCGGTGACGCTGCACGGTCGGCCGGTCTCGTTTATCACCGGTGATGAGGATGTCACCTTCGCGTTCGACTCGCCGCTGCAACCCGGCGCTGAGTACGAACTCACGATCCGATACTTCTGCGACAGCCCCACACACGGGATAACGTGGTCGCCTGCCCAGGATGAGCTCGCCGCCCAGATCCACACGCAAGGCCAGGTCGCGGGCAATCGCCACTGGTTCATCACGCTTGATCACCCGAATGAGCGGCTGACGACCGAACTGCTCATCGACGTGCCCGAGGGATTCATAGCGATCTCCAACGGCATGCTCGTCGATTCGCAGACCCGGGCGGGCCGATCGGTGTACCACTGGCATCAGAGCAAGCCGCACTGCCCGTATCTGGTCATGCTCACGGTGGGGCGATTCGACGTTGTCGAGGGGCGATGGCGGGAACTGCCGATGACCTGCTACATGCCGATTGGTCAGGCGGATCGCGTCGAACGCACGTTCGGCCGAACCTCCGAGATGTTGGCGTTCTTCGAGGAAGTGACCGGCCGGGCTTATCCGTGGGACAGGTATGACCAGATCGTCGTTCGGGACTCTGTGCCGCGCGGCATGGAAAATACGTCGGCGACGACGTATTACGACACGATCATGCTCGATGAGCGGGCGCTGCTCGACGGCGACATGGACTGGCTCATCGCGCACGAACTGGCGCACCAGTGGTTCGGTGATCTGATTACCTGCCGATCGTGGGATCACATCTGGCTCAACGAGGGGTTCGCCACGTACTTGAACGCGCTGTGGATGGAGCACAGCGATGGCTTGGACGGCTACCAGCAGGCGATGATGTATGCGTTTGACGGCGTTCTCGAAAGTGATTCGACCGATGAGCCGATCGGGATGGTCAGCAACATCTGGAGCGATCCGTGGGAATCGTTCGGGCGAGCGGCGTGTCCGTACGGCAAGGGCGCTGCCGTGCTGCACATGCTGCGGATGATGCTCGGCGACGATGTCTTTTTCGAGGGGCTGCGCAGATACACGGATCGGTACGCATTCGAGGTCGTCGAGACGAACGACCTGCGGCGCGTGATGGAGCAAGTCAGCGGGCGAAGCCTCGGCCGATTCTTCGACAGGTATGTGCACGGTCCCGGCCTGCCCGAGCTGACGGTGGATCTGTCATGGGATGAAGCGGCGAGCGAACTCGTCGTGCGGATCGAGCAGACGCAGACGATCGACGCGAGAACACCTGCATTCGACATCGCGCTCCCGATCTGGATTGAGACGGAGGATCAGCAGCGAGCGGTGACGATCAGGTGCGATGAGCGATCAGCATCGCGGCGGATCGTTCTGGATGGTCAGCCGACGATCGTGGCGATCGACCCGGAGATGACCGTGCTTCACAAGCGGGCGTATCGCAAGCCGCTCGGCTGGTGGCTTGCGCAGCTCCACGATGGCCCGACGCTCCACGCGAAGCGGACAGCCGCCGAGGCGCTGAGCGGATTTGATCAACCGCGCGCAATCGACGCGCTGTCATCCGTGGTGCTCGATGAGGATGCGCACTGGATTGTACGGGATGCTGCGGTGACGGCGCTGTCACAGCTTGTCTCATCACGCGCGGGCGATGTGCTGCTTGAACTGACGGAGGCGGGCGTGGCGGATGCGTCGGTCCGTCGCGCGGTCGTCACTGCGGTTGCGGGGCTTGACCGTGACGGCGTCGATGCGTTGCTTGCGGGCTTTGTGCTCTCCGATGAGAGCTACGGCGTGGTTGAAGAAGCGATCGTGCAACTCGGCGTGCGGGGCGGCAGCGAACACCTGCCGATCATCCTCGACGCACTGGATCGTGAATCGCAGCACGATGCGATCAGGCAGGCTGCGCTGTGGGCGCTCGCGGAACTCGACGACCAGGCAGGTCTCGGCGGCGCGATGCGGTACGCGCAGTTCGGCGAGGCGAATGATCGCACGCGCGCCGTGGCGATCGAGACGGCGGCGCACCTCGGACATCACTGGCCCGACGCGGTGTACGACCTGTTCGTATCGCTTCTGGAAGATCCGCAGGAGCGGGCGCGCGAAGCGGCGATGGCCGGCCTCGTCACGCTCGGTGATGAGCGAGGCATGGCGGTTCTGGAGCGAATCGCAGCGAGTCACCGCGCCGCATGGGTCCGTGACTTCGCAGCGGAGCATGCCGAAGCGCTTCGGATCGAACTGGATGAGGCGTCGGCTGAGGATGAGCTTGAGCGGCTCCGCGAGCGCATCAACTCGCTCGAAGCGGAACTCGCCGAGGCGCGAGGAGAATAGCCGGCCGACGCGGAGTCATGCGCATCACTTCAGTGCCTGGGAGGAGCTTGTCCCTGGTTTCCGAGCCGGCGCACGAACTGCTCGTACTGCTCGGGTGTGTCGATGCCGTGGTGCTTCGCATCCGCGATGGCGACGGCGATGGGTATGCCGTGCTCGAGGATGCGAAGCTGTTCAAGTTGTTCGGTTTGCTCAAGAGGCGTCGGGGGAAGGCCGACGTATCGGCGCAGGAACCGTCTTGTGTACACGTACAGCCCGACGTGCTTGAGCGGGACGGCGGGATGTACGGAGGTGGGATCGCGCCGATGCGGGACGAGCGCCCGTGTGAAGTAGAGCGCCATCTCTTGCTGACCGACGACGACCTTGACGATGTTCGGATCGGCCGGATCCTCATCGTCGGCGAACGGGCCGGCCAGGGTGCCGACTTGCACACCGGCGTCGGCGGCATTGAGTGTGTGGCTGATCGTGAGGTCGATCAGCGCGGGGTCGATCTCCGGCTCGTCGCCCTGCACGTTGCAGACCCACGTATCGTCATCCAGGCTGAGGATGGTCGCGGCCTCGTCGAGCCTGCTCGTGCCGTTTGGATGGGTCTCGCTCGTCATGACCGCTTCGCCCCCGAACGAGCGGACAGCCGATGCGATGCGCTCATCGTCCGTTGCGACGATGATTCGGCCGATCATCTCACAGCGAGCGACCTGCTCGACGACATGTTGGACGAGCGGCTTGCCGGTCCGGTCGGCGAGGGGTTTGCCTGGGAAGCGTGACGACGCCCATCGCGCGGGGATGATGGCGACGGCAGGTGATGTGTGAGCGGTCATGTGGCGGGCCTGCCTCGCAGCGAGGCGTTACTCGGAGTCGGACTTTTCGCCGCGGGCCTTCATCTCGTTGACCAGGGCGTGCAGGGCGGTACGGCGATCGCTGATGTCCTTGTAGTCGATCTTCTCCATGGCCATGGACGATGCGATGCTGAACGCCTCCTTCGCCATATCCAGATCCGTGTTGCTTCTCGCCTCCGACTCCAAGGCGCTCATCAGCGCGTAGCGTAGGTTGAAGCCGAGGTCGTCGGCATCCGTGAAGTGCGCTTCGATCCCATTTCTGAAGGACTCAACGGCTTCGAGCAGCCAACTCTTCTTCAGGAAACATTGCCCGAGCATGTAGAGCACTTGCGCGCGGCGCTTGGGATCGCCCTTGGCAGCCTGGAGCGTGGCGAGTGCCTCATCGTGGCGACCCAAGGCGTACTGCCTGCGACCAAGCTCGAACTTCAGCCCGAGATCGGTCGGATACGCTTTGACCTGGGCCTCGTATTCGTCGAGTTCGAGCTTGCCGAGCGCTGCCTTGCCCTTGCGGAACCGATCCATGTCCTCCGCCGATGCATCCGGCGCTTCCGCCTTCGCCTTCAACTGACGCAGTTTCATACGCGCCAGCTTCATCCGGATCTCGCCAGCCGCCCTGCGGAACTGGAACTGCTGCGTGTCGGCGTACGCCTTCTCCGCGACCTTGAGCGCCTTGCTCTCATCCTCCGGCAGGCCTCGCTCCTGGAGCAGCCGCAGGTACTGGCGGATGTTGTTCTGGTTCAGCGGATCTTCCTTGTACGCCTTGGCGGCGCGGTCGATCGCCCGGGTTGCCGCATCCTCGCTCTTGACGAGCGACTCCGCCTCGATCAACTCCTGCTGTTTCTCATCGTCGCGGATGAACTGGCGGAATCCGCCGGCTTCGCCCGCCTCGTCGTAGCCCGCCCGTGTGATCGTGGCCTCGGCTGAGAAGCTGCGGACGATGAGGATGAGCTTGCGATTCTCGGGGTCCAGCCGAATCGCCGATTCGCCCGCCTCAACCGCCTTGTCGTAGCCGCCGATCTCGGCGAAGAGGTTCATGAGCTTGAGGTAGAGATCCTTTTGACTGCCTCGCTTGGCGGTTGGCACGCGGTTCATCGCCAACTCGCCGATCCGATACGCGATTTCCGTCAGATCAAGCTCCGCCGCGCCCTTCATCGCGTCGATGCCCGCGCTCGCGCCGGTTGGGTCCTTGCCCCACACAAAGAGCGCCCGCAGGTACTTCTCCAGCGCCAATCGGCCTGAAAACTTGGCCTTCTCCTTCAGCCCCGCCGGCTTGCCGCCCTGGTTGACGTAGCCGTTGCTTGCCTTGCGGAACTCGTCGAGCTGGTTGACCGCTGTGGGATCCCATCGGAACCCGTCGATGAAAAGCTGTATGGCGTAGTCATACTGTTCGGTGACGACCATCTGGCCAGCGCGGCCGAAAAAACGAGCTGCCTTCTCCGGTTCCGCCTGGAACTGAGTCTCCGTCTCGTCGGACGGCCCCTGTCCAGCCTCACCCTCTTTTGGCTTCCGCTTGAAAAGCGCCAACGGCAACCGCCTTCCGTGAAAACTCCCGCCTCGCTTGCCGGGTACCGAACTGATCGCGTCGGATGCTAAAGCCGCCCCGTCAGCCCGTCAACGTCACTTTGGAGCGAATCATACCATCATCCGTCAACCCCAATGCCGCAGCGCCGCTACAGTAGTGGGCATGTCCTCCGTAATCGACGCCTCCCAACTTGTCATTGTGCACTATCCGCACCCCTCGCTTCGCACAGTCGGCGATCCAATCGGTGAACCCAGCGATGAGGTCCGGGAAGTCGCTGCACGGATGCTCGACCTGATGCACGACGCCTCGGGCGTCGGCCTCGCCGCAGCGCAGGTCAACGTCCCCTGGCAGCTTTTCGTCGCCAATGTGCCCGATCAGACGGATGGCGATGAGGTCTACATCGACCCGATGCTCAAGGACCCGATCGGCCCATCCGCCTCTGCCGAGGAGGGCTGCCTGAGCCTGCCGGAGATCCGAGGGCAGATCCTGAGATCCCCGCAGATCACCATTGAGGCGACCGATCTGGCTGGCCGGCGCTTCACGCGGACCGCCGAGGGTTTGCTCGCCCGCTGTTGGCAGCACGAGATCGATCATCTCAACGGCAGGCTCATCATCGACCGGATGCCGCCGATCGACCGCTTGGCCAACCGCAGGAAGATCAAGGAGTTGGAGCAGGATTTCGAGCTGGTCCTTTAGGCGTGTGAGGAGTTCGCGACGTGAGGCTCGTGTTCTTTGGTTCCGGAGCGTTCGGTGTGCCGACGCTGGAGCGTCTGGCCGGGTCGTGCGACCTGGCAGCCGTGGTCACGCAGCCGGATCGCCGTTCCGGACGCGGCAAACGGCTGACGCCCACGCCGATCGGCGTTCGTGCTGATGCGTTGGATTTGCCGACGATCAAGGCGGATTCCGTCAATGCGCCGGATGTGCGCGACCAAATCCGCGCGCTCGATGCCGACGCATGGGTGGTCATCGCCTTCGGGCAGAAGCTCGGCCGATCACTGCTCGAAGGGGTCTTTGCTGTGAACCTGCATGCTTCGCTGCTCCCGCGGTGGCGAGGCGCTGCGCCGATTCAGCATGCAATCCTGGCCGGTGATGAAGTCACGGGTAACAGCGTCATCGCCCTGGCGGACCGCATGGATGCCGGGGAGGTCTATGCGCAGAGTCGCCACCCGATCGAACCGGAATGGACGGCTGGCGAGCTGCACGACATGCTCGCCGGTGATGGACCGGACCTTGTCGAGGGTGTTCTCGACGCATTCCGGGTGGGCCGGCTCGAACCGCGGTCGCAGGATGAATCGCTCGTCACCGCTGCATCTCGTCTTGCCAAGAGCGATGCGTGGGTTGACTTCACCGAGTCAGCCCGTGAAGCGCAGCGGCGAATCCACGGCCTGACGCCTTGGCCGGGCGTCGCGGTTTTCCTTGGTTCGCTCCGTCTGGGGTTGTGCCGTGTGGAAGTCGTTGATGACATCTCCGAATCACCGGAGGAGGCGTGTGGCCGAATCGACGCGGACGGTGTCGTGGTGTGCCGGGTCGGGAAGCTCCGGCTGTTGGAGGTTCAACCGGCGGGAAAACGGCTCATGGCGTTTGCGGACTTTGCGCGCGGTCGACCGATTCGCGATGGTGACAAGCTTCGGAGCAGCGAGTCGTGATGGCGTTTTTCGACTTGGTTTCGGTACGCAGGAAGCGAGCTACACGCCAGCCTCGCGGTGGGGTGGTGCCCTCGCCGAAGCGTCGCCCGATCCAGGACCGCTACGATGCGCTGGTTGCAGAGATGAAGCGGCAACACAACGTGCGCGTGCGAAAATGGCGCAGCGGGATGTCCGGCGCGGCATGGCTGATCCGGTATCACGACGGGTCGACGAGCAGGCTTATCGAGGCGCCGTATCCGAAGGGGCCGATGAGCGCTGCGGTTTTCCTGCACGAGGTCGGCCATCACGCCATCGGGCTGGGCCGATACAAGCCGCGATGCCTTGAGGAGTACCACGCATGGTGTTGGGCGCTTCAGACGATGGAGTCGTTCGGAATCACCATCACCGATCGCGTGCGGAAGCGCATGCGTGAATCAGTCCGGTATGCGGTCGCCAAGGCGAAACGGCGCGGGCTGAAGCGCCTGCCCGCTGAGCTGCTGCCGTTCGCGGAGTGAATGCGTCGCTGCACGCCGTGATATACAATCCGTGCGGTGTGGCGGAGGTCTGTAATGACGCGATCCATCGCACGAAAAGCGATCAAGCAGCGAATGCGGAACGTCCCTGCCGGACTGTTGCTCGCGATGTTCTTCGGCGTCTTCTTCGTCATGGGCAGCGGGTTTTTCTACTTCATCTTCCTTCGGCCGGTCTCCAACGTGCAGCAGGCGAGCCGGTGGATTGAGACGCCCTGTCAGATCGTCGCGAGCGGTGGCGTGTGTTCCATGAAGCGCACGATGGCAACATCCGCGATGCGCTGCGGTCGCTGTACGATTGTTGGGCGGATAACGGCGGATGTGGGTGATCGCCTGCCCACGACATGCGTAAGCGTGGGAATACGTGCAACCCGCCTGGGTCCATGACGGTAATCGCCTCAGAGGAGGCGGCAGCATCAAACATCGGAGGCAATCATGTATCACCATCGCACATGCACGTTCCTGGCCGTCATCGCAGCCGGATGCACACTCACCGGATGCGTCAGCGGCTCATCGGATGTCAAGGTCACCGGCCGACACGTAGGCGCGACGACCGTCGAGCAGATCGAGCCCGGTGTGACGACCGAATCGTGGGTTCTCGCCACGCTCGGCGAGCCGTCATCCAGATCTCCCGTTGAGACGATCGACGGCCCCGGCGAGATCTGGCGATACGACTGGGATGTGCGCGACCACTCCAGCGGCTGGGTCTTCCCCTTCGTCACGGGCTCATCCAAAATGGACTACGCCGGGGCTGCGTACGTGGAGCTGCGCGACGGCATCGTCATCCGCGCCTGGCGCGATGCGCCGCGAATCGACCATGACGACGATGATTGAGTGACGCGCGCGACCGCATCACGGCGAGGCGGGGGCGTCGCTGCTGTGTGGGATGACGATGAGCAGATCCGTCCGGTTGAGCACGCAGGTCGGGTCCGCGGGGATTCTCTGCGAGCCGTCCGCCGATCGGATGCCGAGCACCTCCAGGGCGTACTTCGCGCGGAAGCCCGAGTCGCGCAGCGACGTGCCGGCCACATCATCCGGCACGGGGATCTCACGAATCTTGAGCGAAACGCCGCTCGACATCCCCTGTGCGAGATGGAAGAGGTGGTCCTCACCTTCGAGCGCGCGGAGTGCGCCCTCCTCGCGCATCGCCAGATCACGAGCGCCGGCGAGCCGGTCACGCAGCACGCGGTGGATCTGCGCGCGGTTCAAGACGCCGACGATCCGATCAACCGAGCGTTCGTCAACAACAGGGAGGATGGACGCATGGGCGACGGCGAATCGGCGAGACGCTTCAAGCAGCGGCATGCTCGGACTGAGGCGCGTATCGAGCGCGGTCATCACATCCTCAGCGATAATCATTTCCCGGAAGAATGGATCGGAATCGTCCGCTTGCAGTTCACTGACGCGGATCTGGCCGAGGATTCGCCGATCGCGCACGACGTATAGGATGGGGTAAGGCATCGAGCCGAGCCTGCGGATGATCTCAGGCCAAGGCGTCGTTGGCACAGCGATGTGCTCAAGCGGATCATCCATGACTTCGTCAATGCGGATCGCTTCGAGCAGGTCGAGGACAGGTTCGGCGGAGTGAGCGGGCGACTCGGTGCTGGAGCGAAGCTGCTCGTTGTTGAGGCCGAACGACTGGCCGAAGATGTACGCGGTGACGCATGCGAGCATGGAGGGGACGATGAGTTCGTAGCTGCCGGTCATTTCGAGGACCATGACGATCGAGGCGAGGGGCGAGCGCATGGAGGCGGAGAGAAAGCCCGCCATACCGATGGGGATGAGTGAGGCGTAGAGTTCATCGGAGATGAGATCGCCGAAGAGGATCTTGAGCAGCGCGCCGAGGCTTGCGCCGGTCATTCCGCCGATGAACAGGCTCGGCCCGAGCAATCCGCCCGCGTTGGCGCTTCCGACGGTGATGCCGGTGGCGATGCATTTCGCAATAACGACGCCTGTGAAGAGGATGATCCAGTGGATCCACTGAGGCTGATCCAGCTCGAACAGGCGGATGTCGGCGACCTGGCCGTCCATCGCGGATTGCACGAGGTGGTAATGCCAGTCCATGATTTGTGGCACGGCGCATGCGATGGCGCCGACGGCAAGCCCGCCGATCGCCGGCCAGATCCAGAGCGGAATGCTGCTTCGTATGCGGACCGCTTCCGTGATGCGCAGCGATGCCCAGAGGATCGCCGTCGCAGCGGCGCACGCCAAGCCGAGCATGAAGAACCAGATCAGGTCGCCCGGGCTGTGCAAGCTGAGCTCGTTCGCGTTGTGGAGGAGCCGTTCGCCCTCCTCGCGGAACGCGATGAAGACGGCGTAGGCGATGACGGAGCAGATGAGGGCCTTGAGCAGGGACTTGGACTCGAACTCGGGCTGGCGGTACATGAGCGTCGCGGCGAAGAGCGCGCCGCCGAGCGGGCACTGGAAGATCGCGCCGACGCCGCCTGCACAACCGGCGATGAGGTACTCGCGCGTGCTGCGGGCGGACAGGCCGAAGCGCCTGCCGAATGTTGACCCGATGCCGCCGCCGAGCGCCGCGACCGGACCCTCGGGACCAACGCTGCCACCGCACGCGATCACGCCCACCGCGGCCAGCCCTTTGACCAGCGAGACGTGCAGGGGCATCACGCTCTTCTCGTGATGGAAGGCGTGGATGACCGATTCGGTCCCTTGCCGCGGACTGAGCTTGAGCAGCTTGTAGAGGACAAGTCCGCAGAGCAGCCCGCCGACCGCGGGTATGAGCAGGCGCATCCAACTGAACGCGCCGATCTCGTATGCCTGACCTTGCGGGAAGCGATCAACGATGTGCGATGTGCCCAGTGCGAGCAGGTAGGCAATCAGCCGGGCGGACAGGCCGGCCAGTATGCCGACGATCGCGCTGAGGGTGACGACGCGCAACAGGTGCCTGGCGCGCCAGTCCATCTTGACGAGTTGGCTCAGTTCGATTCGCCGCATCCGGCCCCGAGTGTACCGCCGGTGAACAACGTTGGCGTCTGTGTCATCACGATCCTGGCGGGATGAGTCGGCGCTCAAGGAAGTTGAGTTGCCTTCTCCTCGCGTCGGCGGTCCTTCTGCCGAAGCCGGCGTGTTCGTAGGGAGCGCCGGTGCGATCGTAGGTGATGTACTCGATGCGGGTCGGATCGGTGCAGATTCGGCGGAGAGCTTCGATGAAGTCCGCCATCGCCTGCTCGGGGATCCACTGGTCTCGCTCACAGTGCAGGGCAAGCAGCGGGATCGGCATCCAACGCTCAAGATGATTGGTGGGGTTGAGCTTGTCGATCAGCGCATCGCTCACCTGTGACTTGCCTCGCTGAAAGTCCCAGTCACCACTGCTGGCCTCAACGGTCACACACCTGAACGGGTGCGGTTCGCAGCATCGAGCCAACGCGATCATGCCGCCCGCTGAGATGCCGCCGATGCCCAGGCGTGTGTGGTCGAAGACGCCGCCTTCAAGCTCGGTGATGGCTCCGATGATATCGTTGATCTCACCGAGTGTGTGCTGAATCACTTCGAGTATGCGCTCGGGTGGGTGGTACGTTTCGTCGAGGCGCTCGCCGTGTCCGAAGAGGTCGATGGCGCACGTGGCGATGCCGTGTCGCAGCCAACGAAGATACCGCCCGGAGTCGAGTTCCTTGCTGACGGTTCTGCCGTGCAACCACAGCATCGTCGGCGTCGGCGTCCGCCAATCCGGGTGGACGAGCATGGCGGGCACACCGGTCGACCCGAGGCGCATCGTGCGCGTGCACCGTGCCAGCGCTGCGGGAAGTCGTGCGAATCGCTCGATCATGGGTGAATCATACTGTGTTGGTTACTCACGCTGGTCCTGCTCCGTGTTCTCCATGAACCGCTTGGTCAATCACGGCCGGGAACTCACTACGGAGAAACTATGAAAGTCGGGTC
>JAGLTS010000086.1 GCA_023135165.1 Phycisphaerales bacterium
GGATGCTCCTCGCCGAGGACTCGCTTCCTGATCTCCAGCGTCTTGATGTACAGCGGCTCCGTCTCGTCGTAGCGCCCCTGGACGTAGTACAGGATCGCGAGATTGTTCATGGAACTCAGCGTGCTTGGATGCTCCTCGCCGAGGACTCGCTTCTGAATCTCCAGCGTCTTGACGAACAGCGGCTCCGCCTCGTCGTACCGGCCCTGATTCATGTACAGGATCGTGAGGTTGCTCATGGTGATCAGCGTGCTCGGATGCTCCTCGCCGAGGATTCGCTTCTCGATCTCCAGTATCTTGACGTACAGTGGCTCCGCCTCGTCGTACCGGCCCTGATCCTTGTACAGGTTTGCGAGGCCGCCCATGGAGTTCAGCGTGCTTGGATGCTCCTCGCCGAGGACTCGCGTCATGATCTCCAGCGTCTTGACGTTCAGCGGCTCCGCCTCGTCGTAGCGCCCCTGATTCCAGTACAGGAGTGCGAGGTTGGCCATGGAGTTCAGCGTGTCCGGATGCTCCTCGCCGAGGACCCGCTTCCTGATCTCCAGCGTCTTGACGTTCAGTGGCTCCGCCTCGTCGTAGCGGCCCTGATCGTCGTACAGGATCGCGAGGTTGTTCATGGAGGTCAGCGTGCTCGGATGCTCCTCGGCAAGTTCGCGCAGTCGCAGTTCTCGCGCGCGTTCCAGATGCTGCTCAGCGTTGGGATACTCGCCGAGCAAGCGGTACGTATCGCCCAGTGTCGCGCGGATCGACGCTTCGATCAGTGGCTTGTCGGCGAAGCGACCCCCGGACTGGGATGCCTCTTCGATCTTCTCCGAAGCGGCGTCGAGCACATCCCGCATCAATACATCCTTGCCCTTGCCCGACTCTGCCGACGGCGCGACTGCCGCCAGCAGATCATCGGTCAGGAAGTTGCTGATCTCCCTGGCGTTGTCCGCTTCTTCTTCGGCTCGAATTCTCGCTTCTTCTGCGATCCGCCGCTGCTCCGCCTCGGCGTCACGGGCGGCTCTGACATCCTCCAATCGCTGCTCCGCCAGCGTGAGTGCGGCCTGAGTGCGCTCCTTTGCCTCACGTTCCGCATCGCGCGCACCCGAAGCCGCCAGCAGGCCCCACGTCGTACCCGCAATCCCCGTCAGGAGGACGATCAGCACGATGCTCGCCACGAGCACACCTGCCCGATTGCGCCGGATGAACTTGCTCATCCTGTACCGGGCGCCGGGCGGACCGGCCACGACAGGCTGGTGATCCAGGTGCCTGCGAATGTCCATCGCCAGGCCGTGGGCGGATTCGTACCGCCGCGTTCGGTTCTTCTCCATCGCCTTCATCGTGATCCAGTCAAGATCACCACGGAGCTGGCGCTCCAGTGACCTTAGATCCGTGCGCCGCTGTCTGGCGATCATCCCCGATTCATCACCGAGACTGCTCAGGCGCGTGCTCGGCTTGGGCGGATCCTCCTCGCGGATCACTCGGCGAATCTCATCAAACGCAGCTTGGCGAAACTCGCTGGGCTCAAACGGCAGCGAGCCGGTGAGCAGTTCATACAGCAGCACGCCGAGAGAGTAGATGTCGGTGCGCGTATCCACATCCAAGCCGGTCATTTCAGCTTGTTCCGGACTCATGTACTCCGGCGTGCCGATGAGTTGGCCTTGTTCGGTGAACAGCGTCTTCTCGGTGAGCTTCTGATGTGTGGCCTTTGCAACACCGAAGTCGATCACCTTCGGGATGGCTTTCCCTTCCTTCACCGAAACGAGGATGTTGCCCGGCTTGATATCGCGATGAATGATCCCCTTCTGATGCGCATGCTGGACCGCCTCGCAGATCTGCATGAACAGATCGAGGCGTTCAATAGTGTTGAGTCTCTCGCGATCGCAGTAGTCGGTGATGGCAATCCCCGGAACGTACTCCATGACGAAGTAGGGCCGGCCTGTGTCGCTAGATCCGGCATCGAAGACCTTGGCTACGCCTGGGTGTTCCATCATGGCAAGGGCCTGGCGTTCGGCCTCGAAGCGGGCGATGACCTGCTTCGTGTCCATACCCAGCTTGATGATCTTCAGCGCGACCTGTCGATGAGGATCGGTTTGCTCAGCGAGATAGACGGTGCCCATCCCACCTTCGCCGATGACGCGGATGATGCGGTAGTGGCCGATGGTCTCAGGCACGGGCGCCGAAGTCAGCGGTGTGATCTTCACATCATCCGGCGCCTGCGGCGGCGTATCGCTCGTGGCCGCGTCGTGGTCGATACTGTTGGGTTTGTCCTCAGCCATGAGAGATCCTCGCAGGCTTAACTGGTCGCAGCAGCATGAGCCCGGACTCGCGCCCCCCGAATGGGTACCATAGCACAGCATGGGCGTTGCGACCGACGGTCCATGCCGGAACACGGGGCTGACAGGGCGTGCGAGAGGAACTCAGCGGCATGTCAGATGACGGGCGATCTCGAACACTCAGACTGGATCCCATCGCCGGGCCGACGATTGATCCCGTCGTCCCCGAGCCGGACACGCGGACACTGCTGGGCCGTGCAGCCGAGTGTGATGTCTGCTTGCCCCATGCGGGCATCTCACGACGACACGTCGCCGTATTCAGCCGCGGCGGTCAGTGGTTGGTGACGGACCTGGGAAGCAGGCACGGCACGTTCCTGAACGGCATGCGACTTCACCCGCACAAGCCGGCCATAACCGGTCACGGTGACCTTCTGCGCATCGGCCCGTTCATGTTTCGTGTGGACTCGGCTGCGGTGACCGATCGCGCATTGGCGACAACCGATGCCACGGTTACTCCTGACACGATTGTCACGGCTGTCTCTGCGCGGGAGTTAGATTCGCTCGCACACCGACGCCTGACTCTCATGATCGAAGGTTCCGCCGCAATCTATCAAGCCGTGACCGAACACGAGCTTGCACAGGCCGTCATCAAACTCATCATGTCAGGAACGGGGTTTCCGCGCGCTGCTCTGCTGCGATGGGGCGGATCACCCGAACAAGTCGAGATCATCGCATTCCATGATCGTCACCATGACACGTCGGAGGGATTCACCTTCAGCCGGTCTTTACTGCAGACCTCGGCGACCGGTCGCGTAGCACGGTTGTCGCGCAGCGCAGAACAGCAGTGCGGCCAGAGCATCGAGGGACTCGGCATCTCGGCGGCCCTGTGTGCACCGCTCGTCGTCGATTCGGCGGTCGTTGGAGCCATCTATCTCGACTCGCGAGTCGGCGAAGTACAACCACAACCTGACGCTGCGAGTTTCTGTCATGCCGTGTCGCAAATCGCCAGCCTCGCGCTCTCCAGCCTGAAGCGCATCGAACTGGCGCAGCGGCAGGAGCGACTTGATGCGGATCTGAGAATCGCCCAGGAGGCCCAGTCGTTCCTGCTGCCCGCTCCCGGGGGCACGGTGGGCCGACTTCGATATGCGTCACGGACCTGCCCGGGCTCGGTGGTCGGGGGCGATCTCTTTGACATCTTCGACATCGACGACCACACAACCGGAATCTGCTTCGGCGACATCACCGGCCACGGTATCGGCGCCGCGATCCTTATGACCGCAGTGCTGTCCCATCTACGTGCGATCCTGGCGAGTTGCGGTGATCCAGCCACGGCCGTCGCCCAAGCCAATGCATACCTTGTCCAGCATTCATCGGAGCGCATGTTCGCGACGCTGTGGGTCGGCGTGTATGACTCGGTAGACAACACACTTCGTTACGTCGATGCCGGTCATGGCCATTGGCTGATCCGCCCCGCCGACGCAGCACCTGCCCGCCCGCAGTCACCCGGCGGCATGATCATCGGTGTTCAACCCGACCTCGAGTATTCCGTAGCGCGCCTCGAACTGAGGCCCGGCGACCGCTTGGTCCTGTACAGTGATGGCCTTGTCGAACAGTTGAACACCAAGAACGAGGCGTTCGGCAACGCGCGCCTGCGAGATGTGATCGCCGGTTCCGGTTCGATCGAAGATGACGTTGCCGGGGTCTTCACAGCCCTTGAGGAGTTCACGGGCGGCAGCAGCTTTGCGGATGACACGACGATCGCCTCGATCGAGGTTCAAAGCGGCGCAGCGCTGCGCGTCGATGACTGATTGATCGTGTCGCACGTGTCCTTCTCGACTCACGCCGCGATGCACTCGCCCAATGTGTGTGATCGCAACGAAGTTTGTCGGAATTCGATGAACCGCCGGCCCCGGTCACGCGACCAGACAAACAGAATGGCACGATCACAGGATGACATCTTCGACGAATGGCTGGTGCTTCGGTGCCAGGATGGCGAGGCCGATGCACTTCGGGAACTCGTCACCCGCTGGCAGCCCCGACTGCTCCGGCACGCCCGCCATCTCGTCGGCCAGTCCGATGAAGCAGGCGAAGTCGTCCAGGAAGCGTGGCTGGCGATCATCCGCGGCATCCCACGCCTGCGCGACCCGGCTGCGTTCCGATCCTGGGTGTATCGCATCGTCTCCCGCCGGTGCGCGGACTGGGTGCGTCGGCGGCAACGCGATCGCGCCATCACACCACAGACGACGACCGCACCGGACACACCTGCCCCCACAACGGTCGCCGATTCAGACTGCGATGAACTCACAGACCTTCGCTGCGCGATTCGACACCTGCCCGCCCAACAGCGCACCGTTCTGGCGCTCCATTACCTCGATGGCTTGAGTGTCCGGGAGGTCGCCGGTGCGCTGGACATCCCGCAGGGCACCGTCAAGTCACGCCTGCACCATGCACGAAACACATTGCGAGAAGTAATCGAGAGGACACAACAATGACGGACATCGACAAGACAATCCGAGCGGCGCTGCAAGCGGAAGACCAAGAGCTTTTCGACAAATACGGCGGCGAGCAGTCACTCCTGCAGATGATCGCAGAGAGTTTCCGCGGGCGCCAACGCTGGCTGATGATCGGCATGCACTGCAATATGCTCATCCTCACCTCGCTGGCAGTTCTGTCCGCGATTCAGTTCTTTCGAGTCGAATCAACACGGGCGATGATCGCCTGGTCATCTGGATTCATCGTCGGCTGCCTGGGCACATGGCTCATCAAGCTCTGGTGGTGGACACGGACGGACAAGAACGCCGTGACCCGTGAGATCAAGCGTCTGGAGCTGCAGATCGCCCGTCTCGCTGCACGCCTCCGAGAGAACTGACGCCCCTGCACGTGTGTCGCAATACTCTGACCACGGCGATGATTGATGCAGCAGTTCGAGCTCTGTCATCATCATGACAGCCCCGCCACAACCGTCCCGACGACGACCGCCTTGAGCGCAGTCCGCCCGTGGCGGACCAACGGCGGACCCACCGCGACACGCGTCCGCTTCGCTCCCTCCGCTTCTGGCTCTGTGCCTATGCCCCTCTGCCCCTTT
>JAGLTS010000087.1 GCA_023135165.1 Phycisphaerales bacterium
GGAAATCCCGGGATTAACGGTTGCTCGGCACCTGCCCCGGGCTTATCGCAGCCTGCCACGTCCTTCATCGCCTCTCGACGCCAAGACATCCACCGTACGCCCTTCGTCGCTTCATCACACCGACCTGACCTCGACCGATGTCGAGACCGAGCCGATGCATGTCGCCATCCACCCCGTCCACGGTCCAACGTGCGGCCGCATGGGGGGAGATGAGCACAGCCGATTCGGATTCAACGAACCCTGGTCGGCTGAACTGACTCTACGTCACGATTTGCCTATTCGCTCAAAAATGTTCTCGGTGTGCGTTACCCGGGGGCGGGCAACGCAGACATCAAGACCACTAACATCCGATATCCGGTTGTCAAAGAGCCTGTCGCGAAGGGCCATCCCATCCGCGACGCGGTCGCACTCGATCACCTTCCGGTCAACCGACCGCAAACGCCCGCCCCTTGGGGCGAACCGGTAAAGGTATCCATCCCGTCGAGGATGTCAACCCGACCACGTCGTCATCGGGAAAAAAAGCGATGAAATCGCTATCCCTCGGGCTGAAGACTCGCGTCGGCCTGCTTGACAGCCTCGATGAGCCACGCCCGATCCTCGCTGGCAGCCTCCAGGGACGGGGCGCGGAGGATGATCTGGCCCGCAGCGTCGCAAAGGACCGCCTGGAAGACGCGCTGCTCGATTCCGCTGCCGCCGAGCACCGTGCGTTCCTTGATCGGCCTTTCGACAACATCCAGGAGCGTGATGGGGACGTGGACCATGATCCGGGTCGTGGGCAGCGGCCCATCGACGTCACGCGGACGCGGAGACGCCGCCTCGTCAGGCAGGATGGAAACGGAGATGGACTTGGCGACCTGATCGCCGGGTTCGAGGCTCGCCTCCGCCTTGCGCCAGAAACCGTCGTAGTACTCGTACATTTCAGCACTTGCGCGTGCGACCGGCGACCCCGGCTGGGGTGTATTGGCGGCTGTGATGAAGAAGTACGTCTCGGCCGGGACATGCACCGGTTCTCCCCACGTGCTCCAGGGGCTTTTAACAACGAGCGCTTCGGCGAGGCTCCGCTGCTTCTCGTTGAGCCTGCTCGCCTTGCCGACGAACGGGTTGATCACGTCGTATCGGATGCGGTAGCGGTAGACCCCGCCGGGCTGAACGGTGATGTCGTGTGCCCAGAGCGTGATCTCTTCGCGCTGGAGGATGGTCTCGACATCGCTGCTTGCTATCGAGCCTCCTGACCTGCTGATCAGTTCAGGCTTGTCTGGGTCCTCGCCGGAGCGTCCGCGGGCACTCTCATCGAAGGGGTCCACCCACAGCGGATCGATCAGCTCTGCTTCCTGGACCAGCTCCTGGATTCTCTCCTCAACCTGGGCGATTTTCTCCTTCACGATCTCCAACTGCGCCTGTATGCCCTTGATCTGCTTGCTGATGGGATCGGGCCGGGGGGAGTCTCGTTTCCTCTCCTCAAGGTCGCTGATTCGCTGGTCCATGCCGTCACGCTTCGTGATCTGGCGGTCACGTTCGCGGTACTGTCGCTCCAGTTTCCGTTCAACGTCAGCGGTCGGGCTGTCGTCATCCACCGGCTCCTCGGCAACATCATCCAGCAAGGCGTGGCTGGGCTGGGTCCACTGGTTTGTGCGAACCTCGTAGAAGAGCGGGCTTTCGATGTGCTCGGCAACGTCGTTCCTGGTCTCGATGAAGTCGGCGATGCTTGTCTGAGCTTGTTCGTCGCGGATTCTGCTGCGAACGGTGCTTCGTCCCGGCAGGGGATCAAGTTCGACCGGCTCAGACCACGATCCATCCGCAAGGCGCTGCTGCCGCTGCACGACGACATCACCGACGAAGAGCTGCTCGTCGTACCAGCTCGTCGGAATGGGGCGCAGATCGTCGCTGTCTTCACCCCGGTCCAAGGCTTTCCGGACCGAGTCGGCGAGTAGTGTCGTCTCGATGGAAACAGCGCGCAGGTCGGCTGGGCCGGCCTCCTCAGGAAACATGATGGCCAGTTCGGGGATCGTCTCGAACTGCTCTCGGTTGAGCGAATAGGCGCCGGCATTGGCGACGGGTTGAGGGAGCGGCTCCAACTCCAACTCGGCGTAGAGGATCTCGTCCGCCGGGCCGTACTCACCGCGTTCGCTCAGGTCGATGAAGTGCATGGCTCCCCACGGGACGGCATCACGGTCACCGGCCAGTGCAGCCACGGTTGAGAGGTCTCGGCGCTGGTCGAACAACTCTCCGATCGATGCCACGTCGGGCAGCGAGACGACATCCGTCGAATGGGTCTGCTGATCGAGCGTGACGGCGAGACGGGAGAGCTTCTCATCGACCTCGGCAGGTTTGGTCGGCCGGCCCTGAACCTCGATGTCGTTCGGGTGGCTGAGGTACTGCATGATGCCGAAGCCAACGAGCAAGGCGAGCGACGCCCCAAGGACGAGTTTCTCGCAGTGCTGCTCAATCAGGTTGACGCCTTTGATTCTCATGGTTCTGGGCCTTGGTGGGCATTGGATGGAGCGTGGCGGTGAGAGAGGCCGGTCGGTTCAGCTCAGCCTTCGTCCGGCTCGGTCGGCCTTTCGAGGGGCACGCCGCGGGCGATCTTAACCTCGGTGGGCATCAGATCCCGGGTCCATTCCCGGAAGTACAAGCACTCGATGGAGAGCACCGCCTCCACGACGTGTTCCTCGCCATAGAGGTAGCCATCTCGCAGGATCTGCCCTTGGTCGATCTTGTTGATCTGAATGTCGGTGACGGTCATCAGCCTGGTCTGATTCACAGCGGCCAGGAGATCTCCAATCCGATCGGAGGCGACATGGACGACAAGCTGCGCCCTGCGGACGTCGTACAGGCCGTTCTCAGTCTCCCGGCCTGTGAGTGACTCCTCCAATCCCGCGTCGAAGTCGATCGCTTCGCTGGGATCAATGGGAACGGAAATGATCTCGACCTCGTCGCGATCGGTCGTGGTGGTCCGCATCTCCGTGAACTCCCCAGTGCCAGACGCGCCGCGGGTGGACAGATCAAACTCCGCAGCACCCACGACGATCAGCGCCTCGATGCGCTTCACGGGCGCCCAGGCAACGGGCAGCATCTCGCCGTCTCGACCGGTATTAGCTCGGCCGATGGCCTCGATGATGTCGGATCGGACCCAATACGCCTCCTGCCAGTCATAGCACTGCGTCAGCGGAGGAGCTTTGTCCAGCGCCCAAGGTTGCAATCCGAAGACGCTCTCAGCTGTGGAGACGGCGAGATGCTCAGCCGGGGCGACAAAGACGGAACACCGCGTGGCGCCTTCGTGGTACAGGTCGAGACGGGCCTGTCGAAGCCGGCGATCAAGCTCCTCCTGCTCATCCTCGGTAAGGGCGGCATCCTCTTCGCCGCGTCCAAGGGATGTGAGGTAGTCGCTCTCGGCGCCCTTGAGGACATCCAGCAGATCGAGCGGCGTGGGCGGCTCACCCGCGTTGATGGTCTTGAGCAGTTCCTCATGCACCGCCGGGTAGCGCTGGTCCATTTCAAACGGCTTGACCGTGGCCTGAAGCGCGGACGGCTCGGGAAAAAGCCCATCCACAAGGACGAGTCGATCGGCCCCGTTCTCGTCGAGGATGTCGCCGTAGACATGATCCGCGCCGGCCTTGAGCCGCTCCAGTATCCGCTTGTACTCCTCGACGGAGTTCGTGTTGAGGACGAACTCCACTTCGACGGGTTGGCCGCCAGGCAGCGCCGCAGGTATCTCGTAGGTCGTCACACCGAGCTTGCGCAGATCATTGTAGGATCCGCGAACACGCGACTCGAGCCCCTCTCGCACGCTCTTGTTCATGGATGTGCTGACGACAAAGCACGCGATGGGCGCCACCACGACGATGATCGTGCAGATGACAATGGCAAGATTGGACTTGATGATGCTTGGTATCGCGTTCATGCGCCGTCTCCCATCTCAAGTGCGTCGGGGTCTTGCAGCGGTTGGTACAGCATGAGCGTCCACGTGATCGTGACCTGATAGCTCACCGCATCAGGCGGTACGAGCGCCACAGGGCTGGGCGGCTCGGAACGCGAGACGAGATCCTGGTCGGTTCGCCCGGTCTTGCGCCCGGGTGGTGGGCGCGAGGTGCCCGGCACCCTGCTCGGCTGCCATCCCATACCTGGCTGCACCCTCCGGCTGCTCGGACTGGTGCTGGTCCTCTGTTCGCCAGGCTCGATTGTCTCCAGACGAAGGCTTGGCGGACTGGTCTCCAGGTCGATGACGTATGGCACGCCGTCACGCCGGGCATTATCGCGAAGCCACTTGATGATCGTGTCGTTGACGAAGTTCTGCTTCTCATCGTTGGTCGTGCGGACAACGAGCGTGACGTTGATGAGCGGATCTTCGTTGACCTGCTTGGCCGTCTCCTCCTGCCCTTCCATGCCGCGGCCACCACGTGTCTGGCGTCCACCCTCCTCCGCGTCGACCGGCGGGGCATAGGACGACTGAAGGCTCTCGATCCAGAGCAGCCTGCGTTCCCCGAGTGGAATGGCCTCGATCAGTTCAGCCCGGCCGCTGAGCAGTTCCTCCTGCGGGTCGGCCGACGCCAGCGCCTGGGTAATATCGTCGATGATCACCGGCCAGACATCGTTGCCGCGAAGCAGTGCGAGCATGTTCTGCCCCTTAGCGCCGACGCTGTTGGCCTCCCTCACCTCCCTCTTCTGCGTGTCGAGGCCCTTGGCGTGGCGAATCGCGTCGGTCACCTCGATCTGGGAGGCGTTGTTGCCCGCCGCCTGACCGTCGATGAGCGGTCGAGCAAAAAGCGAGAGAGAAGCCGCGACAGAGACGACGGCAGCGGTGGCGAACCACTTGGTCTTGTCCTTCCACATCTGCTTGCGAAGTACCTTCTTGGGCATCAGATTGGCGCGGATCGTCTCCCCGCCGAGGCCTTGCAGCGCCAGCCCGTACGCCGTCGCATAGTTGTGGATGCGTTCGGTGAACCGCGCCGCATCGCCAGCGCCGAGGCTCGCACGCTTGAACTTGTCCAGACGAACCACGTCGATCTGCAACTGTTGGTTGAGATATTTCCGCATGCCGGGCAGTTGGAAGGTCGAGCCCAGGCCGATGATCCGCGTGAGGTTCGCGTCGGGGTGGAGTGACTGGTAGTAGCCGATCGACTGCTGCACATCCGCGACGATGTCCGCGAAGATCGGCCGCATCGCCTGGAGGATCTGCCTCTTGTACTGGCTGGTCGATGTCTCTCGCTTCAGCTTCTCCGCCTTGCCGTAGCTGAGCTTGAAGGTCTCCGCGAGTTGCTCGGTGAACTGATGACCGCCGATCGGGAAGGTGCGAATCCACGTTCTGCCTTCCTCAGCGATGATGATGTCGGTCGAGGTCGTCCCGATGTCGAGCAGAATGACGCCGGGCGTCGTCTCGGTGAATGCATCGTCGTAGGCGAGGGCGTTGTACGCAGCGACCGGGCTGAGCGTGACGACATGCGGGTCCAGCCCCATCTCGCTCCACATCCGCAGCCGATCCTCGATCCGCTCAAGCGTGATCGCGAAGATGCCGACCTCGACATCCGGACTGGCCTCGCTGACGAACGTCTGGAAGTCCCACACCACCTCGTCGATCGGGAACGGAATCTGCTGCACCGCTTCAAACCGGACGATGTCGGGGATCTTCTTCGGCTCAACAGGAGGCAGCTTCGCAAAACGTGCGAACGCCATGTGGCCGGGCACGGAGACGGCGATCGCAGCCTTGGAAAGGTCGTACTGGCTGACGAGCGCGCCGATCGACAGCCGCGTCACATCGTCAGCATCGACATCAGGCGTCGACAAAACCTTGCGGTGAGGAATATAGGCAAAGTCAGTGATGCGGAGGTTGTCGCCATCACGTTCGATCTTCAGGGCCTTGAGCGCGTGAGCTCCGATCTCAATGCCCCAACAGGCGTTTGCACCAGCCATCAGCGTATCCTCGTGATTCGCGTATCAATGTCGCACAACGCGACGCAGCCTCGGTTCTTACCACATTCCGCGCGTGCAGTGTCACGTAGCCTACCGTTTTCCGCCGCACCGGACCGGTCTGAGCGCGTTTTGCCGCGCCGCCATCCGCGATCCGGATCGGCTGGCCGTTGCGGGCCGACGCATCCACACCGGCCGATGCGTGGCAGCCGGCTCAGCCAGGCGAACGTCGCCACCCCCAACACCCCCATCAGTCCGACGCACGACACGGGATTTAGTTCCCGCCAAGCGTCCGACTGTGCTGCCGACCCAGCCGACAGCACCCCTTCGCCATCCCATACGCGGGTTGCGCCGCAGGTGTTGCCCGATCCGTGACAGCGAGTCGTGCACGGCAGCGGCTGGGCTGCCCCCACCACCACCGTGAATCCGCCGATCTTGTCAACAACTGATTGACAAGAAGCCGGCTGAAGACATACTTTTGATGCGATACTCAGATCGCTCGATCCGTATCCAGCCCTCAGCGCTACCAGGGATACGGGGCGAGTCATCGGAGGCCCGAAGGTGATGCACACGCACATCATCTCGGTTGATCTTCTCGACACGTCCTGTGGCGCAGATGCCGCAGAGCGTCCCATCATCAGCATCGCTTCGTTCGGGGGTTCCGTGAATCGTGTGGGTCGTCAGGTAACAAAAAGCTGCGGCGCGAAACCGGGGGCCTCGCCGCCGGCCAACTCGTCCGCGGCTGGTCATCCACCCGATCAAATGCTCAACCATGGCATTTACAGCATGTGACGATATCTCACGACGAGGAGAGATTCCATGAACGCACGAATGAATGTACGAATCGCAACTGTAGCACGAGTGTCCGTGATGGCCGCGCTGCTCGCCGGTTGGCCGGCCGTCGCCGGCGCGGACGACGGGTCGATCGTGGCGTGGGGATACAACTACGAAGGCCCATGCGACGTGCCTGAGCCGAACACGGACTTCACGGCTGTCGCGGGGGGCATGCTCCACAGTCTCGGTCTGAAGTCCGACGGGTCGATCGTGGCGTGGGGATGGAACCTGTTCGGCCAATGCGACGTGCCGGAACCGAACACGGACTTCACGGCCGTCG
>JAGLTS010000088.1 GCA_023135165.1 Phycisphaerales bacterium
CGACCCCCACACCCCGATGACCCACGCCGCCACCAAGCCGTCCGTTCTTCTGATCCGCACCGCGGGCACGAACTGTGATGCGGAGCTTGCACACGCTTTCACGCTCGCCGGAGCTGGCGTGGACATGATTCATCTGGACGCCTTGATCGCCGCGCCTGACACATTGCGTCGGTATCAAATCATCGGTTTCCCAGGCGGATTCAGCTACGGCGATGACATCGCGGCAGGTCGAATCTTCGCCCAGAAGCTGCGTACGCACCTGTATCAACACCTCACCGGGGCCATCGAGCGAGGTACGCCGATCATCGGCATCTGCAACGGTTTCCAGATCCTCACCGCGGCGGGCTTGCTGCCCGGCCCGGAACCCGATGCGCCTTGGCCTGCGACTCCGCCCACGCCGCCCGTCTCGCTTGCTGACAACGCGACGGGCCGATTCATTGACGACTGGGTCCCCGTCCGATGCGAGCCGAATTCCCGCTGCATCTGGACGCACGGCATCGCTGGCTGCGAGGATGACATGATCCTGCCCATCGCCCATGCCGAGGGCCGATTCGTCACCGCTGATGACGACGTGCTCAACTCGCTCGAAGCGAGCGGCCGGATCGCCATGCGCTACGTCAGGAATCCGAACGGCTCGGTCGGCGATGTGGCGGGCATCTGCGACGTCACCGGCCTTGTCTTCGGACTCATGCCTCATCCCGAGCGCTACGTCGACATGACACAGCATCCGTACTGGACGCGCCTGGCGACCACGACATCCACACGTGGAACCGAAACGCTCGGTCTGCGAATCCTCAGACAAGCGGTCATGCACGTCGAGAGAGAGTCCGCGTAACGATCGCGCATTGAGCACCACCGCTGGGAACCGCCCGCCATGTCGGCCTTCAACAGCGAGAAGTACTTCAAGTTCTCCCGCCTGCTCAAGGGTCAGGTACTCGACGAGGACCGCATGTGTCACAAGTGCGGGTACAACCTTCGCGGGCTCAAGGGGAGCGGCGTATGTCCCGAGTGCGGCACGTCGATCGGTCTGAGTTTCGTGCGGTTTCACGACAGTCTCGACGAAGCGCCGCTTCCGTATTTGAAGAAACTGCGCCTCGGCGCGACCCTCATGCTCTATGCCGGGCTCCTGGTCGGCGTGCTCACCCTCGCATCGCCGGTGATACGATCGCAACTCAGGTACGGGCCCGCCGTCGTGAATCAGTCCGCGGTTATTGTCGTCGCCATGTGGTGCGTCGGTGTGTACCTGCTCACAGCGCCCCGGCCTCGCCTGGGAAGCCCGGAGGGTGATTCCAGGGATTGGCGCCTGCGCCGCCTGCTTGTTCGATGGACATCGCTCGGATGGATCGCACTGCCTGTCGTGGTCATCATCCTTGCGCACGTTCGCACGTGGTCCACGCAAGTGGAGTCGATCCTGTGCGCGAGCGGTTTTGTTGGCTGCGTCATCGGGATCTTCGCGATGGTTGCGTTGTCAGGTTATCTCGCCGGGTTGACATCGTGGGCGTACGACTTGCAGCTTTCCGAGCGGTTCTCACGTCTGGTGTGGGGCGTTGTATGGGGAATCACGCTCGCCGAATCGCTGGCGGTGATCGCGGGTGTTGTTGTGTTCGGTATCGCCGGCCTCTTCACGTTTCTCGCCGGCGCGTTCATGTTCCTCCTCTGGCTCGTCGGCATGGTCTACAGTCTGCACCGCATCGCTGTGCTCCGTACGATGCTCGCGTGGGCTGTCCGAACGATGCGTACGAAAGACGCCTACCACGAGCGCCAGCGCCTCGGCCTGACGGGGACGACCGCGAAGCAGTTCGACATGTCGGAGTGATCGCGAAGCCGTAAGCGGATCGGCTGCGATGTGTCACACCAGCGTGACGCGCAGCTCAACTCCCCGCATCGTGAGATAGCGCAGCAGCGCGTCGATGAACACGATCACGCCGACCATCTCGAGGATCTCCTCGACGATATTCATCAGCGCGTAGATCGCGCTCTTGTGTATGACCGACTCTCCGTGCACCGAGACGAAGTGCGCGCTGACGAGTTCCATCCCCAGAGCGCCGAGCAGGAAGAGCATGCCGGCGACGGCGAACCGCACGGCGATCCCGCGCGGCAGGCTGAGCAGAAGTGGGATGTACGCCAGTCCGACCAGAAGTGCGAACATGCCGAGCGGAATCACCCAGGCAAAGCGAAGCGCGCCGCCGAGCTGGAGTTGGTCCTCCATGAGGCCGCCCAACCGCTCGTGCAGCGTTGCGATCTCATCCACCGAAAGCGCGAGGAAGATCAGCGACAGGCCCCACCAGCGCACGATGTACTTCTCGTGGGCCTGTTGCGCCTCCACAGCAATGATTACAAGCAGAAACGCAGCCAGCGCGAGCAGCAATGCGGCGAACCACGTGGGGATACTCCGCTCCGCGCCGACGTACACGATCTCGACCGCTCGAAGCCAACTCTCCGACCCGATGCCGATGCGGATCAGAGGAACGAGCAGGCTTGAGAGCGTAAAGAGTGCCGTCAGCGAGCCGAGCAGCGTCACCCATTGCCCGCGGATGATCGTCAGTTGTACAGGATTCCCGGTCATCGCCATCCTCTGGCCCCGGCGCATGAGGCGTCCAATGCCTCATCATCGGAGAACTTGTCGCCCACGCTTGACGCCTGCTGCGCGGAGATAGGAAAAAGCCCGCGTGCCTCCGCTGGCACAGCAGGTGAAGCCAGTGGCAGGCCGTTCAAGGGCAACGGACATGCGGACGGCATTCGCCGGTGGGCAACAGCAGGCGCTCAAGCGAGCCGCAAGCCGTACCCTACTTGATCATTCGGAATGTGAAGGGATAGCGGTACGGCTCACCCTTGTTCACCTGCAGCGCTGCGAGGATGCAGAAGACGATGTTGCCGACCACGACCAACGGCATCAGGATGAGGCCGATGCAGACCATCATGAGCGCGCCCGAGATGACCGCAGCGATTGCGACGGCGATCTGGAAGTTGAGCGCCTCGATCGCCTCCTGACGGGCGAACGACTCCTTCTCCTCGTTCTTGATGAGGTAGATGATGAGCGGCCCGATGAAGCCGATGAGGATGCCCAGCAAGTGGGCGAACATCGCCATATTCTGATCGTCCTTGCTCGCGGGTTTGAGCAAGGGCCCTTCGTCAGGCGGCGCGGATTCAGGCGCGGGCGCAGCCGACTCGGGAGCTGGATTCTCTTCATTCTGATCGGGGGTGGGCGTTTCCATGATCCCCTTCTATCGTCTCGACCGGCCTACGACAAGAATCGAATGCAGATCGGGTAGCGATAGAACTCGCCACGGTTGGCGGCGATCGAGGCTTTGATCGCGAAGATGATGTTCAGAACCAGGCACACGATCGCCAGGATGCCGCACGTGAGGATGCCGCCGACCACGGTGTAGAGCAGGATCGAAAGCTGGAAGTTGACCGCCTCCTTGCCGTGGTCGTCGAGGTAGGGCGACTCACCCCGCTTAGCGAGCCAGATCACGAGGGGGATCAGCAGGCAGAAGATGGTGAAGATCGTCATCAGGCCGGAGAGATGCACAAAGACACCCCATTGCCGCTCCGCTGGTGCCGCGGCGGGGTCCACAAGGGGTGTGATTCGCGAGTCGATCTCCGTCACGTATGTCATGCCCATGGCCGTGCTCCGGTCAGTTGTTCGGAGAAAGCACGGCTGCGTTGCAGGTGGGGTGTGAACTGCACGGGATTATGACACGGGAAGCGTCGTCGGGCCGTGATCGCGGGGATACCCGAACCTGCGGTCGCCCGTGGTGACCTCCAGTCCGGCGTGGCGGCTGCGTGCCAAACATGTAGCGAACCCGCTGCCCTCACAGGTCCGATCCCGATGATCGTCTCATCGTCGTACCGCTTGACGAAACCGGCCAGCAGGTGTGCCTCCTCGCGTGTCAGCATCGGACTGACGTGCAGCGCCCGCCGCCGCCTCCCGGCTACACTACGCCGATCATGGCTGACAAGGCACACTTGCTGCAAGCGCCCAAGGGCATGCGGGACTTCTACCCTGCGGATATGGCGGTCCGGCGGCACATCGAATCCGCCTGGCGACGCGTGGCCACCCGCCACGGCTTCGAGGAGATCGAAGGCCCGACCTTCGAGCACCTGGACCTCTACACACGCAAGTCCGGCGAGGCGATCGTCTCGGAGATCTTTCGCATCCAACACCGGGGCGATGCGGAACTGGCGCTGCGGCCGGAATTCACACCGACGCTCGCCCGCATGATCGCTGCGCGAGCCGCCACGCTGCCCCAGCCGATCAAGTGGTTCGCCATCCCCCTGCACTATCGCGCGGAACGCCCCCAGCGCGGTCGGTTGCGCGAACACATCCAATGGAACGTCGATTTCGTCGGTCGGCCGGGCGCATCGGATGACGATCGCCGGGGACTCGCCGTTGCGGATGCCGAGGTCATCGGCTGCATGATCGACCTGCTGCGCGAACTGGGGCTGACCGAGCAGATCGTCCGCATCAAGATCAGCCACCGCGAGGTCGCTGCGAGCCTCTTGCGATCAGTCGGCGTCACCGATGACAGGCTCGGCGATGCGTTCGCACTGCTCGACCGGCGCGACAAGATCGGGCCTGACGAGTTCGCCAAACAAGCGACGGCGCTCGGCCTGGACTCAGCCCAGGTGGTGCGGCTGGACGGCGTGGCGCAGATTCGCGTCGGCGCGGACCAGCCGTGGGATGCCTTCCGCGAGGCGATCGGCGTGGATGACGAGACCATTGTTGAACTGCGAGCGCTGCGCGATCAGCTCGACCGCGCCGGGCTGCTTGCGTGGTGCGAGTGGGACATGGGCATCGTCCGCGGACTGGCGTACTACACAGGGATCGTGTTTGAAGCCTACGAGGTGACGGGCGCTGAACGCGCCATCGCAGGCGGCGGACGCTACGACGGGCTCATCGAGCTGTTCAACGGCCCGTCGATGCCGGCCTGCGGCTTCGGCATGGGCGATGTCGTCCTCTCGCTGGTTCTTCAGGAGCACGACCTGCTGCCCGACGCTGACCAACTCATGCCCCGGCCTGACGTTTTCGTCGTGCCATCGGGCAAGGACGATGCTGACCAGCGCGTAATTAGCCTCGTGGCGAGCCTCCGCAGCGCCGGCTTGCACGCGCGCCGGACATACCGCACGACACGCAACATCGGCAAGCTGCTCAAGGAGGCTGCTGCCTGCCGGGCACGCTACGCCGCGATCGTCGAGGGCGACGGCAGCGTCACGCTCAAGAACCTCGCAACGGGTGAGCAAGAGACCGTGAAGGAGACGGATCTGCCGACCGCGATGGCGAGCCGGGCAGGTCGCCGCCCCGATGCCGGCGAATCATGAGGCGCACGGGATTACTTCTTGTGGCCTGACGCGGTGACCTCAGCCTCGACGGTCTCCGTCTCGATGAAGCCGGCGAGCTTCCGGCTTCGAACGGGGTGTTGGAGCTTGCGGATGGCCTTGGCTTCGACCTGCCGGACTCGCTCGCGCGTGACCTTGAAGATCCGGCCGACCTCTTCGAGCGTATAGGTGTACCCATCGCCGATGCCGTAGCGGAGTTTGATGATCTCTCGCTCACGGTAGGTCAGTGTCCTGAGAACTTGTTCAATTCGGCCCTTGAGGGCGTCGTTCCCGGCGGTGTTGACGGGCGAATCGGTGGTCATGTCTTCGATGAAATCGCCGAAGTAGCTGTCTTCGCTTTCACCGACGGGTCGATCCAGCGAGATGGGGTGTCTGCTGATCTTCATGACGCGCCGCACCTCGCTGACGGCCATGTCAGCGCGTTCGGCGATCTCCTCGACGGTGGGTTCGTAGCCCTGCTCTTGCAGGAGCGTCTTGGCGATGCCGCGCAGCCTGCTCATCGTCTCGATCATGTGCACCGGGATGCGGATGGTGCGCGCATGATCTGCGATGGCGCGCGTGATCGCCTGGCGGATCCACCACGTGGCGTACGTCGAGAACTTGTATCCGCGCTTGTACTCGTACTTGTCCACCGCACGCATCAGCCCTGTGTTTCCTTCCTGGATAACGTCCAGGAACGACAGGCCGCGGTTGCGGTACTTCTTGGCGATGGAAACGACCAGTCGCAGGTTGCCTCCGGAGAGGTCTCGCTTCGCCTGTTCGTACTCCCAGAAGACGCGGTCGATGGTCCTCAGGCGATGCGCGAGTTCCTGCGGCTCCTCGAGCACCAGCGAACGCAGGCCCGCAAGCTCCTCTTCCATCACCATGACATCTTCAGTGTCATAGCGGTTGGGGTACTTCTCCGCTTTGCGAAGCTCTCGCTCCAGGTCGAGCATCTTCTTGGAGATGCTCCGGAGTTTCTTGAGCAACGGAACGATCTTGCCGGTGCGGAGGCAGAGCTCTTCGGTGAGGACGGAGAACTTGCGCTGGCGTTTCTCGATGCGGGCGTTGATCTCCGAGATCTTCTTGTCACTCAGGTCTTCGCCTTGGCGGGCATCATCGAGCGTCTCCCAATCCTCACGATTGAGTTCGAGCATTCGTCGAATCGTGACCAGGTTGACGGGGATTCGCCGTGCGATCTTCTGCTTGGCGTCCTCCTCCGCTGTGGAGATGCGCATCGTGCGATCGAAAGGCAACCGGCCCTTGTTGACCGCGTCCAGCGTGGTCGCGCATTCAGCGACGACGTAATCGCACATCAGGACGCGCAGGCGGAAGATCATGCGCGTCGTTTCGATCTTCTTGGCGAGGCGAATCTCCTCGGGGCGGGTGAGCAGCGGAATCGTGCCCATCTGCGTCAGGTACATGCGTACCGGATCGTCGATTCGTTTGGTCGTCTGCTCCGCTTCGAGCGCGTGAAGCATCGCTTCAGTGCGTCTGTAGACCGCGGTGTTCTGCTGCGACTGGGGCGATGAGGGCGGGACCAGTTCGCCTCGCTTTTTCGCCTCTCGCCAAGATCTGGCCTTGTACTCGAGCAGGTCGATCGCCTCGATGCCAACTGAGTCGATGGCGACGAGCAGCCCGTCCATCATGACAGGGTCCACAAAGGCGTCGGGGATGACGTCGTTGAGTTCCTCGTAGGCCATCCAGCCACGGTCGCGGCTGAGCTCCAACAAACTGGTGACGGCGGGGTCAAGGTCGGTGATCACGTGAAGTACTCTCCTTCGTCCGCAGGTGCGATCAGGGCACCGGAGGAGGATGCGGACGGCGTCTATCGTGTGTGTCGGCGGGGCGCCTCAGTGAGGCCCAAGCCGATCAGTGCGTGGTACGCGCCAGGGCGATCGGGTCGGTTGATGTCTCCTTGGCGAGTGTCAGTCTTTCGAGGACGGTGACGGCATCACCGTCGCGTGCGCTCCTGTTCTGCCGTGTCGTGAGCGTTGCCAGACATTCGTCGAAGGTTGTCTGGAGCCTGCCCCGATCCTGCTCGGTAATCCGTTTCACCCGAGCGTACGCATGAACAGCCGCCGTTCGAACGCCGGGGTCCTCCAACCGGGTCAAGAGATGGTCAATCTCATCCGTTTGCGTCCCAGCCAGGCGAATGGCGAGTTTTCGATGTGCCGCGTTCACAAACAGGCCGGGATCGAGACTCTTGCCCCGAAACAGGGCCGGGTCAACCAAAATACACCCAAGAATCTGAGCTTCCGGCGAATCGCGCATTTCCTGCGCCGAATCGGCGTCGTCGAGACGGTTTTCTGTCGTCTCGGCAGCGTCGACCGCAGCTCTTCTGCGTACGCGCCGGGACTCGTATCGCCTTGCCTGCGCGAGGACGGCTGCTTCCTCCACACCCAAGATCGATGCCAGATCACGCAGAATGACGCCTCGGCGGAGAGGTGCGACGCGGTTCAGTCCCAGTTCGACGAGACGCTCAAGCTCTCGCTCGACGAGCTGCG
>JAGLTS010000089.1 GCA_023135165.1 Phycisphaerales bacterium
GATGGCGACATCGATCTGGCTGTGGCCAGCGACTCGACGGATGTGCCGACGCAAGCCTCGGGCATAACGATCCTGCTCAACGCCGGGTCTGGGTCATTCCAACTCGGCAACAGGCTCATGCGCGGTTTCATGCCTCGCGAACCGATCCTCGCTGATTTCGACGCCGACGGTGATCTCGATCTGCTCGCCACATCGCATCGCGCCGAGTTCGCGGTCGCTCGGAACATCGGCGATGGTGATCTGCGTCCCATCCACTCGACGATTCTCCCGCTCGACATCGCCGCCGCAGCGGTCTCGGATTTCGACCATGACGGCGATGCCGATGCTGTCATCGTCCACACCGGCACCAATGTGCCGACGCAATGCTCAGCCATGACGGTGCTGCTCAACGAGGCGGGCAAGTTCTTCCGCAAGATCACCGTCGCCTACGGCTTCCACCATGGCAACGATGTTCAGGTCGGCGATCTGGATGGCGACCAGACGCACGACTACGTCTTCGCCAACCCGGAGTACGAATTCGTCTCCGTTCGGCACGTCGATGATGTCGAGGACGTCTTCGGCCCATCCCAGGGCGTCGATGTCGGCCTGACGCAGAAGCAGATCGAACTGGCTGACTTCAACGGCGACGGCACGACCGACATCCTCGTCCTCAACGATGATTTCTCGAAGATGGCAGCGGCGCTCAACCGCACGCCGTACATCCTGCCGGGCGATTTCGACGGGGATGGCGATGTCGATCAACACGATCTCGCGTTTCTGCTCGCGCACTACAACATTGATGACGGGGGCGACTTGGACGGCGACGGCTTCACCAACCAGAGTGACCTGGGAATTCTGCTGCGCTACTACGACGACGCATAGCGGTCCCGCATGCGCCCGAGTGCAACGCCGTTTTCCACGCGCACCCATCCAATTCCGTTCAGGAGACGAATCGTGACGCTTCGCACACACCTCAGTTCACAGCGGTTGACATTGACCGGCATCGCCCTGTTCACGCTCGCCACAGCCTCGCCCGTTGCTGCCGATGAGCCTTGCTTCGAGGTGCTCCCCGCATTCCCGAACGACACATCCGGCACAATGGAATACACCGTCAACGACATCACATCCGATGGCGACGTGATCGTCGGAACCGCTCACACCTACACGGGCGGCCACATTGACTACGGATTCCGCTGGACGCGGGAGTCCGGCCTCCTCCGGTTGTCGCTCTCCATGCCCGATGAGGACGGTGCCTACACAACAGCCGCAATCAGCGACGACGGCTGGACGATTTTCGGCCACGTCAATTTCGACTTCGGCAGCGGCAGCCAGGCGACGATCTGGACAATCGACGAAGGTCAGCGCCCCCTCTTCGATGATCAGCCGGAATCGTACAGATACATCTATGACTGCTCGGCTGACGGTACGGTCGCGGTGGGCCGCAGCTCGCAGGATGGTGCGTTCGTCTGGTCCACCGAGGGTGGCTACGCTCCACTCGAAACGGCCGGCAGCCCCTTCGTGTCTACCGTGCGAGCCGACGTAGTCTCTTCGGACGGCCGCATCGTCGCAGGCTGGGGATGGCATACATCGGGTAACTGGTTGGCATTCCGATGGACCGCCGAGACCGGAATAGAAGAACTCGTTGACTGGGCAAGTCACGACGTGACACGCAGTTATGCCTACGGCATGTCCGCTGACGGCGAGGTTGTTGTCGGGTACTGCCGCCACATCGAAGATGGTTACCGTGGGTACCGGTGGAGTGAAGAGGACGGCCTGGAACTTATCGAGGGCTGGGAGGGCGGATGGGCCCACTTCTACGACGTGTCAGACGACGGCGTCATCCTCGTCGGCAAGCACAACAATGGGGCTGCGGTTTGGGACCGCCGACACGGTACGCGCAGCCTCCTGTCAGTTCTCGAAGAGCAATGCGGCGTTGATCTTTCCGACTGGTTCTTGGAGGCCGCGGACGTCGTTTCGGCGGATGGCACGACAATCGCGGGAGTCGCGAGGAATGACGACTGGGAGTACGCCATCTACATCGCGCGCATCGAGCGGCCGACGTGCCCCGGCGACCTGGATGGCGATCTCGACACCGATCAGCAAGACCTCGCCATACTGCTCGCCGCCTACGACACAGGCTCGGCCGACGGCGACCTCGACGGTGATGGCGACACCGATCAGAGCGATCTTGGGATCATCCTGACCGACTACGGCTGCGATCTCTAGCAACTACCTCCACGGGACTGTCTCGGAGACGAACCATGACGCTCCATCAACGCACCGGCTCAAGGCGATCGGCGACCATCGGCGCTGCCCTGATGACGCTCGCAGCGATCACGACTGCGGCACCGGCTGACGGACCCTGCTTCGAGGTGCTTGATCCATTCCCCGACGCCACGCGGTACTACGTCAACGACATGAGTTCCGATGGCCAGGTGATCATCGCGACCCCCAATGATGGCCATCATGGATTCCGTTGGGAGAGAGCGACCGGCCCACTCGTGCTGCCGCTCGCTTGGCCGGATGAGTACAGCTCCTACGCAGCAGCCGCGGTCAGCGATGACGGCTGGACGATCTTCGGCTATATGGACTACGCGACAATCTGGACAATCGACGAGGGTCAGCGCATCCTCTTCGATGATCATCCGAGGGGATTCCCCCAAGACTGCTCGGCCGACGGCACGGTCGCGGTGGGCTACAGCAACTACGGGGGCGCGTTCATCTGGTCGGCTGAGGGCGGCTACGTTCCACTCGAAAGGACCGCCGGCGGTTCCTTCGTGTCCATCGACCGAGCGGAAGCAGTCTCTTCGGACGGCCACATCGTCGTAGGCAGGGGACGGCAGGTGTCGGGTCACGATCTGGCATTCCGATGGACCGCCGAGACCGGGGTAGAGGAACTCACCGATTGGACAAGTCACGACGTGACACGCAGCTCTGCCTATGGCATGTCCGCTGACGGCGAGGTTGTTGTCGGGGACTGCACCCACATCGAAGATGGTTATCGTGGATACCGGTGGAGTGAAGAGGACGGCCTGGAACTCATCGAAGGTCGGGAAGACGGAGGAGCCACCTTCTTCGACGTGTCAGATGACGGCGTCATTCTCGTCGGCAGGGACGGCTATGACTATGAGGCTGTGGTTTGGGACCGCCAACACGGTACGCGCAGCCTCCGCTCAGTTCTCGAAGAGCAATGCGGCGTTGATCTCTCCGACTGGAGCTTGGGGACCGCAACCGTCGTCTCGGCGGATGGCACGACAATTGTGGGACGTGCATGGAGCGACGACGAGTGCGTCATCTACATCGCGCGCATCGAGCGGCCGACGTGCCCGGGCGACCTGGATGGTGATCTCGACACCGATCAGCAAGACCTCGCCATCCTGCTCGCCGCCTACGACACCGGCTCGGCTGACGGCGACCTGGATGGTGACGGCGACACCGATCAGAACGACCTTGGAGTCATCTTGGCCGACTACGGCTGCGATCTGTGAGAGTCACATCGAGAAGTGAGAACCAAAGCGGTGCCGACCAATTGGATAGGGCGGCGCTCGTCGCACCGCCCCATCGCAGGTTAGCTCCCGCACCTGTTCTGTCGCCAACGCTCGCAATCGGGCATGGCCCGGCTTGCGAGTCTGGAATCAGTCGTACTGTGCCGCGACCGTCGGCAGCTCAATCGGGACCAGCTCGAGCGTCGTCTCAATCCGGAAGTGTGATTCGGTCGTGTGACGCTCCGCGGAGAAGAACGACAGGGGGTACACCTGGCCGTCCGCCAGCCCGAGTCGATCCAGATCGACCGTCTGCGACACTGCGGAGTGGACACCGCCGATGTCGATCACCATCTGATCGTTGATGAAGACCCACACGTCGTCATCACCGGTGAACGTGAACACCTGGCCGGCACCCTCGTGGTACACGAACTCGGTTAGGAGTTCAAACGTGAAGTGATAGTTGTGGTCTCGTCCGACGTTCCCCAGCAGGTCGTCGTCAATCGGGAAGAATTCGTTGTCCTCGAAGGTGTAGACGCCATTGATCCCAAGCAGGAACTCGATGTCCAGTTCCTTGCCGAGGTTCACGCCCGGCACGTCACGGAACCACTGCGCGAAGCTCACGGACGAGTCGATGCCGCCGTTGTCCGTGACACCCGCAATGCCTGGCGTATCGCCCGCATCCTCATCGAAGAGACTCGGGTGGATCGGCCGGTTGCTCGCGTTCATCCACTGCCGCGTCACCTTGTACCCACCGCCGTCGAACGCGGGCTTGCGCTGGGCGCCAAGGAACATGTCGATGTTGCCCATGTAGTGCCCATAGCCTGCATCGGGCTGCCGCTGGAAATCAGTGTGGCCGGACACGCCGTCCACATCAGGGTCGTCGCGGCCGAGGAAGTCGCGGATGGTCCCTCGAAGCATGAGCGAGCCCGGAGGCGAATCCCCGCCGACACCATCACCAAAGGGCCCCTCGATCACATCCTGGTCCGGCGCAGTGCCGCACTCGACCAGAACACCGGTTGGGGTGACATCGGGCTGGCTGTCCAGAACGATGATGAACACACCTTGGGTGAAGCGGTCGGTAAGATCCCACTTCACGCCGTAGAAGCCGGTCGCGCCGTCCACACCGACCTCGAAGCGTGTCGTTGTACCGTCGAGGACCGTCGCGTCGGGGGCCAGGGCCAAATTCCAATGGCTCAGGTCCTTGCCGCCGGGAATCTCCTCGACGAGGTACGCCCAGGAACTTGTGCCATCCGCATTCGCTTCCATTCCTTGGAACGTGATGCACACGGCGTCAGTGCCACAGTCGTCCTGCAGTACAACGCCCGGACAGGGGTCGCCGGCCGACAACAGCGCCACCGGAACTACCACAAACGCCGAAAACAGGCCGATGCTTACTCGCTTCATGACTGACTCCCTACAGGTGCCTCGCTGGTTCAACTCCCGCATCACCTTCCAACGTATGATCCAGTTCAGCCGAGGCAAGCGCGGCAACCCTGGTTTGCCTGGGGCTGCGGTGAAGATGAAGCGGATGTGACGGCTGGGGCATCTGTCCATGCCTCGGCAGGGTGGAATGGGCCTCGCGCCGTTCCTGATCCGCTCCGCCCGGCCGAGCCGATAAGCGGTACGCAGTCGCAAGGAGTCCTTCGCCATGCAGGCATTCATCATCAATGGGCCGATGCGCCTGGCCGGGACGATCCGCATCAGCGGCTCGAAGAACGCCGCGCTTCCGATCCTCGCCGCGGCGCTGCTCACCGATGAGCCGATCACGCTGCACGATGTGCCCCCGTTGCGTGATATCACCAACATGCGTGCGTTGCTCACGGAGCTTGGCTGCGAATCCGCGACACAGCCGGACGGCTCTCTCACGCTGACGCCGAGCAGCACGTCAAACAGCCACGCCCGATATGACATCGTGAGGACGATGCGAGCCAGCGTCTGCGTGCTCGGCCCGCTGCTGGCGCGACGTGGGGAGGCGCGGGTCGCCATGCCCGGCGGGTGCGCCATCGGCACCCGCCCCATCGACTTGCACTTGCAAGGTCTCACCGCATTGGGCGCGGAGATATCCCTTGAAGGCGGTGATGTCGTCGCGCGGGCACAACGACTGAAAGGCACGACCGTCTTCCTCGGAGGCCCGTTCGGCTCAACCGTCCTCGGCACGGCGAACGTGATGTCCGCTGCGACGCTCGCCGAGGGCGTCACAGTCATCGAGTCCGCGGCATGCGAGCCGGAGATCGTCGATCTGGCTGCAGTGCTCAACGCGATGGGCGCACACATCCGCGGAGCCGGGACGCCCAGGATCACCATCGAGGGCGTCTCGTCGCTGCACGGCGCTGAGCATCGCATCCTCCCTGATCGGATCCAGGCTGGCACGTACATGCTGGCCTCCGCCATCACAGCTGGCGATGTCCGACTCGACAACTGTCCCCTCGACTCGCTTCTCGCCGTTGAGGATCGGTTCCAGGCGGCCGGTTTCACCATCAACCGCCTCGACGATACCCAGCCCGCCGGCCGCTGCTCGATCACCATCCACACGGGCGGCGAGCGCGCCGGCCCGATCCGACTCACGACCCAGCCGTTCCCTGGATACCCCACCGACCTGCAAGCCCAGATGATGGCGCTGCTCACGCTGGCGCGCGGGAACTCCGTTGTGACGGAGAAGATCTTCCCGGAGCGTTTCCTGCACGTCCCCGAGCTCGGCCGAATGGGCGCCCAGGTGTTCAGACAGGGGCCGACCGTCGTCATCTCGGGTGTCGACCGCCTCGTCGGCGCTCCGGTCATGGCCAGCGATCTGCGGGCCTCCGCTTCGCTCGTGCTTGCCGGCCTGGCAGCCGAGGGCAAAACCACCATCAGCCGCATTTACCACCTGGACCGCGGATACGACCGCATGGATGAGCGTCTCAGGGCGCTGGGCGCCTCGATCCAGCGCGTGGAGGAGGACGACCTGTAGAGAGCACCCGCCACACCGCATTCATCCGTGCATGGCCGTGATCGACTTCCCGGCATCCGTTCGGCAGTGTCCAGGCCGACTTCGATGGGCTATGATGTCCCTTTTGGATCACCGTGCGGGCACTGTGACGAGTTGCCCGTTCCCGACCTATCGCAAGGCCCTGATGTGTACTGACTCATCTTGGCTGCTCAGCACCCAACGATCCTCCGCCAAAGGGGTCACACCGCATGAAACACACCCGTCTGCTCATCACGCTCGCCATGGTCCTCACGCCGCTCACACTTGTCGCCGTCCTCCAGACGGTCGGCGCCGACATGCTCCACGCTAAGGGGCCTGATCGAGCACCCGTCGTGGCGGTCGTCGATCTAGGGCGTTTGCTCAACGGCCTGGACATCGTGAGGGAGGGCAACGAGGAGCTGCAGGCTCGCCAAGTGATGATCGACGAGGAATCACGCTTAGCTTCCGAGAAGCTCGACAAGCTCCGCTCCAACATCGAGGCGCTGCCAGAGAACTCATCCGCCAGGGAGGAAGCCCAGGCGGAGTATGAGCTTCAAGGCCTCACGCTTCAGGCGAAACGAACATACGAGCTTGAGAAGCTCCGACGCGACGACTCGCTTCTCCTCCAGGAGATCTACACCGAGATTCGCGCAGCCATCAAGACCTACAGCGAAGCCAACGGCATCGACATCGTCTTTCGCGACTCAAGCCCCTCGGACTTCCCACGCGACAGCGAAAACCGAATCCTCAACGCCCAGCAGACCGGCCAACTGATGACCTCATGGCAGACGATCTACGTGAACCCGCAGTTCGACATCACAGATGATCTGATCGCATTCATGAACAGCCAAGCGGTGAGCCCGTAACGCAGGTGATGAGCAGCACACCCGAACAGATCGACGGCAGCCACGCGGCGGACGACCAACACGCCCGCCGGCGCTGTCGCTCAATCACGGTTTCCGCCATCGCAGCACAGACTGCCGGGGCTGTGCACGGTCGGGAAGATCTCACGCTCACGGGGCTCAACACGCTTGACGATGCGTCCGACGGTGATCTGACGTTCATCGGTGACCCGAAGCACGCGGTAAAATGGGCCGATTCCAAAGCTGCGGCAGCCTTCGTGACCGAGGGTATCACCGTTCCAGGACACGATCCGACTGAGCGCAGCCTGATCGTCGTACCCAACGCTGATCTGGCGATGGCCACCGCGCTGGCGCTTTTCGCCCCGCCCACACCCGCCCCGGCCGTGGGTGTTCACGCCACCGCCATCATCGACCCGACCGCGCGGATCGGCCCCGGTGCACGGATCGGGCCTCACGTTGTCGTCGGAGAACACACGACCATCGGCGACCACGTGACGCTGCACCCCGGTGTGGTGATCGGTGACGACGTACGGATGGGTAACGACTGCGTCCTCTGGCCAAACGTCGTGGTCCGCGAACGAAGCCGGATCGGGGATCGAGTCATCCTCCACGTCGGGTCGGTCATCGGTTGTGACGGGTTCGGCCATCGTCTCGCTGCGGACGGCCAGTCGATTCAGCCCATCCCCCATGTCGGCTGGGTGGAACTCCATGACGACGTGGAGATCGGCGCCAACACCACCGTCGACCGCGGTAAGTTCGGCCCGACCGTCATCGGCTCCCAGACCAAGATCGATAACCTCGTCCAGGTCGGCCACAACTGCCGGATCGGTCGCGGCTGCCTGCTCGCAGGTCAGGTCGGCCTCGCAGGCTCCGTGACGCTCGGCGACGGCGTCATCATGGGCGGCAACGTCGGAATCCGCGATCACGTCACCATAGGCGACCGCGCGCAAATCGCCGCCAAGTCAGGCGTGATGGACAACATCCCCGCCAGCGAGGTCTGGAGCGGCTACCCCGCCCGACCGCATGGCGAGACGATGAGACAGGAAGTCGTCCTCCGGAAAATGGTCGCCAAACGCCGCGATCGGACCACTCACGCACCTGAGTCATCAACGTAGTAAAGGCCTTGCGCAACGTCCCGCAACATGATGGAGAAGCAGCACACCATCTCGGCATCGGTCGAAGTGACCGGAAAGGGCCTGTTCCACGGCCAGGACGTCACCGTGACCATCAAGCCCGCACCGCCGGACCACGGCATCGTCTTCGAGCGAACCGACCTGCCCCAGCCCGCACGCGTACCCGCCCTCATCGAGCACATCGTGACAAGGGACCGACGCACCGCCCTCCAGCTTGGTGACGCCACGATTGAGACTTGCGAGCACTGCCTCGCGGCGATTGCAGGCCTGCACATCGACAACGCCCTGATCCAGATCGACGGCCCGGAACTGCCCGTCGGCGACGGCTCCGCTGCCCCCTTCCTCGATGTTCTGCAAGAGGTCCAGCTCGTCACACAGGAGGCGACACGCCGCACCCTCACAATCCGTGACCCCATCACCGTGCAGCACGGCGACTCGCTCCTCGCTGCCCTCCCGGCCGACGACGATGATTTCCATATCCTCTACGATCTGGACTACGGCGACACATCCGCGATTCGACGCCAGATGCAGGAGTTCTCGCTCCGCAACGGTGATTTCGCCAGCCAGATCGCCCGGGCCCGCACGTTCAGCCTCGAAGTCGAAGCCAAGGCGATGTGGGAGCAGGGCCTGTGCAAACACCTCACGCCCCGCGATGTCCTGGTCATCGGTGATGACGGCCCGATCGACAACGCGTACCGCTTTGAAGATGAACCCGCCCGGCACAAGATCGTCGACGTGCTCGGCGACTTCGCGCTCCTCGGCGCTGTCATCCAGGGACGCATCATCGCCAGGCGCAGCGGCCACGCACTCAACCATGAAATGGTGCGCAAGCTCAAGTCGCAGCTTGAGTTACAGCACCGCGAGGATGCCCTGCAACACGGCACGGTGATGGACATCCAGGCGATCAAGAGGATACTCCTCCACCGCTATCCGATGCTCCTGGTCGACCGTGTCGTCGAGATCGAAGCCGACCGGCGGGCCATCGGCATCAAGAACGTCACCATCAACGAGCCGTACCTACAGGGCCATTACCCGGGCCAGCCGATCATGCCCGGCGTGCTGATCATCGAAGCCATGGCCCAGATGGGAGGCATCCTGCTCTCGCAGAAACTCGAACACAAGGGCAAAGTGGCCGTCCTGGCATTCTAATTGACGCCTAG
>JAGLTS010000009.1 GCA_023135165.1 Phycisphaerales bacterium
GCGAGCCGCCGCGTCCACGCGAGCGGATTCCTACGAAGTGCGGGGTTACCCCCCAGGGCAATCGCAAAGTTCCGGTTGATGAGGTGTGAGGATTGTCGAAGCGGTGGCCAAAGAAACGGTATCCGACACCGTTTTATCCCCACAAATCCGCAGGCAACCCCCGGATTTGGGGGCCTGCCATTCCATCAGCGCGCGCACGGATCCACGGAAAACGTGTTATCGGACTAGGGTTTTGAGCGAGTTTTGGCCGGTTTTGGCGAGTTTCGATGCGATTTGGATCAGTTTCAGCCCGTTTTGGTTCGGTTTTGAGCGACTTTTCGAGGCTCGATCGGAGTCGCGCGCGCATTGGTGAGGATGTGCGGGCGAAGCAGTGCGATGACTGTGATCGTGCGCGTGGTGTGGGTGATGCGGCGTCGTGCGCGCGTCGGATACCCGGAATTGTGGTCGCTGAAGGCGACCTTCAGTTCGGCGTGTGGGAGTTGGCGTGTGGGGGCCGTGGGGTTTTGGTATAAACATTGGCATGAACCGAAAGGGGGCGACGATGCCCGGCCCGGCGCCGAATGAGTTTGATGACACGCTGCAATCTGGCGAGGGAACGCCGCGCGATGGGCGGGGTGGGCGTCCGCCGTTGGGGGACAGAAACGGTATCCGACACCGTTTTATCCCCCCCTTTCTTTTCCCGTCTTCTGCCCCCCGTTTTCTGCCCCGGTAGTCGCAGCAGGAGGATTGGCATGAGCGGATTACCCCACAGTTTCTTCGCCTACCCCTCCCAGCCGCCGTCAGTCCCCGAGGTGATACAGCACGCCACCTCAGAATTCAACAAGGGCGGCCTTTGCCCGATTAAGACATGGGAGGAATGTCGACTCGGCGGGAAGATCATCATCAACGCTATCTGCAAGGAGATTGACTCCGCTGGCGTTGTCTACGCGGACTTGACCGGCTCCAATCCAAACGTGATGTTCGAACTTGGCTACTCCATCGCGCGCAATAAGCGTGTCCTGCTATTCCTGGACACGACGCGAACAGATTCCACGAGGACCTTCGAACAACTCCGCATCCTAACCACCGTCGGGTATGTTCCTTACTGCAACTCTGCAGATATGGTGCGTCAGCTCTATAGTGAACGTCCGTGGGAAGACCTCGATAGTACCGTGTTCTCTGATGTCATCGAGCCAGCACTCACACCACCCGACCGCCGGTCCTTGCTCTACTTGAAGAATCTCCACAACACTGAAGCTGCGGTCAAGCTCAGCACAGCTGTCGCCGCCACGAAAATGCCAGTCACAATCAGTGATCCTCGCGAGTCTGCGGTGCAGACACTGGGTTGGTACTCGAAGAAGGTGGCATCTGCGGTCGGCGTGGTGGTTCATCTGTGTGGCCCGGATCGCGAAGGCTCCACTCTGCATAACTCCAGATACGCATTCGTGGCCGGATTGGCACACGGCCTTGACGTACCGCTGCTCATGCTTGCTGACGAGACATACAATAGCCCGATTGACTACAGAGACATGCTCCAGCAGTATCGAACGGGCAGTGATTGCGTCGAGGCGGCCGAGGAATGGCTGGACGCGATCTATGAACAGTATTGTCGATCGCGGCGAACTGGCGCGGCACATCAACAGTCTTTATCGCTCGCGGCAGATCTACGGACACTCCGAATCGGCGAGTATATAGCGGAGAACGAAGAAACGGACTTGCCTGATTACTTTCTCGAGACTGCTAGCTTCAGAGCTGCTCTCGAGGGGCGGCATACGCTTGTCGTGGGCAGGAAAGGCTCAGGAAAGACGGCCAATCTATACGCAATTGCGGATGAACTGCGGCAGGACAAGCGAAACCTCGTATGCGTCGTCAAACCCGCAAGCTATGAGTTCGAGAGCGTACTCAGGCTCTTGCGGAAGTACCAGGAACAGGATGAGAAAGGATATTTGATCGAGTCGCTCTGGAAGTTCTTGATCTATACCGAGATAGCCCGGGCAACAGTGCAAACCATCAAGGCTAGGCGTAGGCACATTGAGCCAGACAGCCCTGAGGATAAGCTTGTTGCGCTAATGGAGCACGGCGAGAATGAGCTTGGTCAGGATTTCGCAGTCCGGCTGGAGCGAGCCGTTACATCTCTGTTCGAGGTGAACTCCGAGTCAGGTGTAGAAGCGTTCCGAGTAGCTATTGCAGAAGCGCTGCATGCAGGGATACTTCAGAATCTCCGCAGCCTGCTCGGACAAGTCTTGACAACCCGCGAGAGAGTTGCGGTACTGGTCGATAATCTTGACAAAGCATGGGATAAGCGTACAGACCTGAAGCTGCTAACGGACTTTCTTCTCGGCTTGCTGCGCGTAAGTCGCGACATTCGTCAAGAATTTGGACGTGAAGACCAGTGGCGGCAGCCTGTTGCATTGACACTCACCATCTTTGTGCGTGCCGACATATTCAGCGAACTGATGAAAGCAGCCAGGGAACCCGACAAGATCAGCTACTCTCGTCTAGTCTGGGAGGATCCAGAAACACTCGTGCGCATTGTCGATGAGCGATTGGCGTCTGGCGACGGAGATGCGAGGGACCCGAACCAGGTGTGGCAGGAGATGTTTTGCCCAAGAGTGAATGGGTCCAATGCGCGGCAGTACTTTGTTGACCGTTGTCTCCCGCGACCACGCGACATCGTGTTCTTCGTGAGCGCCGCTATCGCTACGGCAGTGAATCGGGGACATAGCCGTGTTGAGGAGCGGGACATCATTGACGGCGAGAGGGAATACTCGCAGTTCGTATTTGAGAGTATCCTGGTGGAGAATGGGGTCTCAGTTCCGGAGTTGGAGTTGATTCTGTACGAGTTTGCTGGACAGCCGGCCGTTCTAACTGAATCGGACGTAATAGACATTCTCACTCGTGCCGGACTTGCCAAGGACCGTCAGGAGTACGCGATGCGCCATCTATGCGGCCTGTCCTTTCTGGGAGTCGAAACGAAGCCTGGCCAGTTTGTCTTCACATCAGACGAGGACGCACTGAAGACGGAGGTAATCGCTAGGAAGATGGCCGCAGCGAGAGGAACCGAGGTCCGTTACAAAGTCAATCCACCATTTCACGCGTTTCTGGAGATCTCAGAGAATTAGCGGGGGCGGCAGAATCCGGGGAAGAAAGGGGCAGAAAGGGGCAGAAAAGGGGACATCACTGATTATTCCGTTGCTCTGGCGGCTTTCGCGGTCGCCCCGGGTCTCTGAGTGTGAAGGTTAAGCCGAGGCGTTCGGCGGTACGTTGTACCCAATCCTGCTCGCCACACGGCCGGCCGCGGTTCATGTTGATTCGTATCCCCTTCAGCGCCTCGTCCTCAAGGGTCTCATTCACCGCCGCTGACCAACTTCGGGATCCGCTCAAAGGCTGCGAAGTCCTGATCCTTGTGGAACAGCCGCATGCGACCGTTGCCGCGGTTCAAGACGTGATAAACCAACCCGGCTTCGATGGCTCTTGCAGTCCGAGGCATGACCGGCGCCGTACCGCTGCCGGTCATCAATATCAAGAATCAGTGATGTCCCCTTTTCTCTGTCGAGCTGCCTCCTTGCCGACGATATCCGCCTCGAAGAGGATCGCGACGCGAGGGGTGTTTGGAGGAGTCCGCTCGCGGGGACGCGGCGGCTCGCACAGACAGCCGTTGCGTCACCTCATTGCACTTCGACGCTGCAGGCGCGCGGCGGCTCAGACAGACAGGGGATGAAACGGGGGCACCCGCATCGACGCGCTGCAACGAAGGCGAACGCCTCAAGGCTGACTGGGACCGCGATGACCCGCTCACCCCGCCCACAGGATGATTTTGCGATTGCCCTGTCGCCCCCCCGGGGGGGAATGCCTCGACGCGTGACGTGTCGTATCATCAGCAGCATCAGTGCGTCTCCATCCCCGCCATGACCTTCCAGGGCTCGACCAATGCGAACGTCCCACGCCAGACCGTTTCACCTGATGATCCTCGTTCCGCTGCTCCTCGTCGGCTGCACCGCTGCGGCGAAGAACAGCACGATGATCGCGCCAGGCGACCAATCGCTTCCCGCGTGGGTGATGAACCCGGCAGGCGCCTATCCCGAGATCCGATACATGTCCGCGGTCGGCACGGGACGCGCGCTCGATATGTCCGAGGCCGATGCGCTCAATAAGCTCGCACGCCGATTCAGCGTTCTCCTCCAGAGCAGGGAAACGCAACTTGACGACTACCAAGCCCAAATGGGCGCGAGCGTCGATGGCACACAGTGGGAGCGCACGACATCCCTGCTCGCCGACATTCAGCTCTCCACGGATCAGCAACTCCTGAACGCACAGATTGCTGAACGCTTCAAGGATGACCAGGGCATGTTCTACGCGCTGGCTGTCCTGGAGCGCATTCCCACCGCCCGGCTTTACGCGGAACAGATGCGAATCAACCGACAACTCGCCGAGGCGCATTACAAAGCCGCGATGGAGACACCTGCCGGCCACAAGTTCAGCAGGCTCGCGCACCTCCGCACCGCGCGACTGGCTGTGTCCGCGTACGAGGATCTTCGCCAAGTGCATGACGTCCTCGTCGGGCATCGGCCGGACCTGACGCTCGGCGACCCCGACTTCGCTGCCATCAAAACCGCGTTCGCCGAGGCGCGCGAGACGATCACCGCTCGCCTGATCTGGGACCGCGATGTGCCTCCCGCGATGCGCGCCGAGATTCCCGCGGTACTCAACAAGCTCGGCGTGACGACCGTCGATGCTGGGCCTTGCGATCTGGTGCTTCGTGTGAACTACCTCGTGAATCTGCGGAATTCGGAGCAGTACGCGGTGGTGTACGCCGACTGGCGCATCACGGTCGCCGTGCGTGACCAAGCGGATCGCAGGCAGATCGCCACGCTGACGTACGCATCGCAGGATGGCGGGGCGAATCGTGCCGGCGCGCTGCGGCAGGCGGAGAGGCAGGCCATTCGGCTCGTCGCGGCGTCCCTCCCACACGACCTCACCGAGGCGCTCTACAATGATGAAGCCCTGTAAGGAGCACGCGATGAAATCACCAACGACGATCGTACTGGCGCTTGCACTCACCGCTTCGTTTTCACTGACCGGTTGCAACGGCGGCGGTGGCGGCGGCAGCGTCAACGTGGACCGCATCGACCCTGACAGCGTCACCGACCTGTCCGGCCGATGGAATGACACCGACGCCAGACTCGTCGCGCAGAAGATGGTCAAGGAATCCCTCGAATGGCCCTGGTACCGCAGCTTCCGCGATGAGCACGGCAGGAAGCCGGTCCTGATCGTCGGCCCGATCGCCAACATGACGCGCGACTACATCGACACCGCGTTCTTCACCAAGGAAATCGAGCGAGAGTTCATCCGGGGCGGCGAGGTCCGCATCGTCGCCATGCGCGGGCGCGAGCACGACGCCGTCGTCAGCGAAATCCTCGCACAGCAGGAGTTCGCCAGCCCGGAGACCGCCAAACGCCTCGGCCAGGCGCTCGGCGGCGACTTCGTCCTGATCGGACGCCTCGGCTCGATCATCCAGACCAGTGAAGACGGCAAGCGCAAGATCCGCTTCTTCCAGACTGACCTGGAGGTTATCAACGTCGAAACCACCGAAAAGGTCTGGATCGGCACGAAGAAGATCAAGAAGGATGTCGTGCGCCGGGGCCACAAGCCGTAATCGGCGGTCATGATTCGACGGAAGCGAAGAGGCGAGCCGCTTCTACAGCACAAACTTCGACACATCCGCATCCTTGAGAAGCGGTGCGATGCGCTCCCGCACCATCTGCGCGGTGATCCGCACATCGCGGTCGCCCGCCTCCGCCATCTGCGGTGCATCGAAGTTGATCTGCTCGAACACCTGCTCGACGATCGTCATCAGTCGCCGAGCACCGATGTTCTGGAGCTGCGCGTTCGCCTCGGCTGCGAGCTGCGCCATGGCTTCGATCGAATCATCGTCAAACGAAACATTCAGGGTTTCAACTGAAAGAAGCTCCCGCTGCTGGCCCAGGATCGCATTGTCCGGCTCGGTCAGAATGCGCTGGAAATCGTCTGCGGTCAGCGCGTCAAGCTCGACGCGGATCGGGAAGCGTCCCTGAAGCTCGGGCATCAGATCGCTCACCGATGCGCTGTGAAACGCACCTGCCGCGATGAACAGGATGTGGTCCGTCTGTACGATCCCGTGGCGGGTGCTGACCGACGATCCCTCGACGATCGGCAGCAAGTCACGCTGCACGCCCTGCCGGCTGACATCCGCGCCGCTTCGCCCGCTCTCGGCGCTCAGTGCGAGCTTGTCGATCTCGTCGAGGAAGATGATTCCCGTTTCCTCCGCCCGCTGGATCGCCTCCTCGATCACCTTGTCACGGTCCAGCAGTTTCTCAGTCTCTTCTTCGAGCAGAATGCTGCGGGCTTCGCGCACCGTCACGGATCGCGTCTTGCTTCGGCTGGGGATGAGCGATGAAAGCATCTCCTGCATGCCCGGATCGAGCTGGCCCTCCCCCATCCCGCCGATCATGGGGATCGCCGATTTCTCCTCGACGGTGATGTCGATCGACTTGTCATCCAGTTCGCCGGCCTGGAGCTTGCGCCGGATCAGTTCGCGGGATGAATCACGCGGGCCTTCCTCAGGCTGCGCCTCGTCGTCGCCCCCGTGTTTCGCGGTCAGCACCGAGTCATCGGCACTCACCCATCCGCTCGCCCGACGCGGCTGAGCGGTGTGCCCGAGCAGCAGATCGACGAGACGATCCTCGACCTTGGCATCCGCGATCTCCCGCACGTGCGTGCTGTGCTCCTGTCTGACAGCATTGACCGCCAGATCGAGCAGGTCGCGGATCATGGATTCGACATCCCTGCCGTGGTACCCGACCTCGGTGTACTTGCTGGATTCGACCTTGAGGAACGGCGCGTTGACGAGGCCGGCCAGTCGCCTGGCGATCTCGGTTTTTCCGACGCCCGTGGGGCCGACCATGATGATGTTCTTGGGCGCGATCTCCCGGGCCACATCCGGGTCCAGTTGCCTGCGTCTCCAGCGGTTGCGGACGGCGATGGCGACCGCCTTCTTCGCCCGCTCCTGGCCGATGATGTGGCGATCAAGCTGGGTGACGATTTCTTTGGGGGTCAGTTCGGTCATACGGAGATGGTACGCCCTCAGACAGTGCGCCGCCGCTTCCCAGGGGAGTCACGAGCGCATTGTCGCAGGATGGACGCGAACGCTCGTCGCCGTGCCGCTCCACCGCAAGCTGCGGCTTCACGACGGCAGCCATACTCGCCTGCTACGATGAATTCTGGGGTGTGATGTGAGTACGTTCCTTGGCGCGACACATGCATCGTTTGATGAGACCGATTGGTCGCTGATCTGCGCGCTTGCGGACAGCAACGCCCAGTTCGCGGAGGCAGCGCAGGCGAAACTGCTGCGCGATTACTGGGCGCCCATCTTCGCGTTCATCAGGCGAATGGGGCGGTCGCACGATGACGCGCTGGACATGACGCAGGAGTTCATCTCGCGCGTCGTCCTGACCCGGGGGCTTTTCCAGACGGCGGATCGGCGCAAAGGGCGGTTCCGTACGCTCGTCATGACGGCGATCCGCAACTTCCTCACGGAAACCCATCGGCGGGACACGGCGCAGAAGCGCAGGCCCGCCTCGCCGCTCCGCTCGCTCGCACCGGGCCTGGGCATCGAAGAACCTGCCGATGCACGCACGCCCGAGGCAGCTTTCGACTATCAACTCGCAGCGACCGTCATCCACCGCGCCATGCACCGCATGAGGGTCAACTGCGAACGCAACGGCCTGGCGGTGCACGCACGGCTGCTGGAGCAGCACGTCATTCGACCGATCCTCTCCGGCGGGGAAGCGCCGGGCTACGACGAGCTTGCCAAGCGACATGGGCTGGCCGATGCGAGGCAGGCTGCCAACTTCGCAGCGGTCGCAAAGCGGCGCTTCGCGCAGGAGCTTCGGCGTGAGGTCGCACGCTGGGTCGAGTCGGAACACGAGATCGACGATGAGCTTGCTCGGCTGATCCGCGATGTGGGCGGCATGCGACGCGGCGGCCATCGTGGAGGCGGCGAGAAATGACCGGGCAAGCGAAGGATCACGATGGCGAAGACCGAGGCCCGCCGCCCGCAGGCTCGCCGCTCATCGGGTCCAGCGGTGACAGCGTGGCGCAGATCCTGGCGCTCGGCCTGGAGGATGAGCACATCGTCGCCGTCCCGAGGCCTCGGCCGAAGCTGCCGCGCGAGGACACGCATCAGGGGTTCACCGCGATCGAGTTGCTTCCCGTGATGGATCAGTGTCTGACGTGGGTGATGGGTCGGGATGTGCATTGCGTGGATATGCTCAGCGACGAGAAGACGAAGCTGCGCGACGTTCGACTCATCAAGAGCGTGGCGAAGCGGCTGTGCGCCGGGGCCTGCTCTCGGCCGTGGCGGGGTCTCACACGCGCGATCTACTTCAGTTCGATCGCAGCGGGACTGGTTCACCACGAGCAGCTCATCTCCGCCAAGCCCGTGCCGCAACTCACGAAGGTGCTCGGCCTACTGCACGCCTCCCCCTGCCTGCCGCGCGAACTGCGTCCGATCGTGCTGGACGCCCACGACGCTCTCCGCCTGGACGCCGAGTCGTCGGGCTGTCCCTGAGATGTGCCAACGGGTGGAATGAACCTCTGCGAGACGTTCAACTACCCGGACAAGTTGCGGTTTTTCTTGAATTGCCGGTCATCGAAGGGGGGGAGATCGCGTATCTGGTGGTGGATGGGCGTTTTGCTCATCCGGGGCGCCGGGCCTTGCGGTGGGCGGGGGCGCGATCATCGTTCACACGGCAGTCTCCTGCTGTGGTAGCTTCTCTCATGCGGGCACGATGCGCGGGCCGATCTGGAATCGGCCCGCGCTGCCCGTAACTTCGCATCATGCCAGCCGATGCAATCCACCCAGCCCGCCCACACTGCCCATCCGCTCGGTCAATCGTCCTCCACGGGAAGGATCAACCGGCCTGATCGGTCGATGCACCGGAGCGCGATGTCCAACAGGTGGAGTGGGTGCCATGAACTGTCCTATCTGCAATCAAATCCTTCACCCAGCCGAGTACGAAGGCGTCACGATTGACATCTGCGATGGCTGCGGGGGCGAGTTCCTGGATGCGGATGAGCTTGGCCACATCGTCCGCGCGCGTGACATGAAGTTCACGGACGAGGTACGGGTGGCGCTCGAGGAGCGGGTTCCAGCCTTCGGCGTGCCGATGGAGCAGCGGCGCAGCGGCCTGAACTGCCCGAAGTGCGGCGAACCGATGCGGACGATGAACTACTCCGGCGACAGTGGGGTGTACGTCGATCGCTGCAACGGGTGTGGCGGCTTCTGGCTCGATGCTGAGGAACTCGAACAGGTGCAAATCCTGCAAGAGCACTGGGAGGATGAAGCGCCGCTGGTCATCCGCGCGATGGCGGGTGAACTGGAGCAGGCACGCCTCCGCGCCGCGGAGCAAACCAGCCGAGTCTACGCAGGCTCGCGCTTCGCATTCGTCAATGCGCTGATCAATCGCCTGCTCGACGCTGCCTGACGTGCTGGGGGCGTCGCATCGCCTCACGTCAATGTGATCCTGTCCATCCTTGCTGCACGCCCATGCCGTGCTAAACTTGCCTCATGTCGGTGCGCGCGATTGTCTTCCGCCCGCGCAGCCGAAACATAAGGAAGAAGCGAGGTGACGCATGTGGCGAGGGATTCTTTGCAGCCTTCTCCTGGCAGTGTCCTGCACAGCAGACCCGGTTGACGACCCGCTTGACGGCAAGGGATGCTCCCACGCACAGGCTGCGATGCATCACCTGCCCAGTTCGCCGGCGACGCTTTTCAATCAGCTTCGTGATGAAGTCACGGACACCGATGCGCTGCACTACAACCTCGACATCGAGGTGGACCCCGCGACGGAGTGGATCGGCGGGTCGAATACGCTGATCGTTGAGAGCAAAGTGGACGGTCTCACGACGTTTCAGTTCCGCCTGCGCGATCAGTTCAACATCTCCTCGGTCGATGTGGGCGGAACACCGGTCGCTTGGAATCGCCTCAGCACGACCACCGTCGAAGTCACGCTCGATCGGCCGTACGACATCGGCGAGGTGTTCGAGCTGACGGTCGCGTATGACGGTTTCCCCGTGTCGGGCGGCTTCGGGTCGATCGAGTTCCGCACGCACGACGGTGAGCCGATCGTCTACACGCTCAGCGAGCCGTGGTTCGCCTACACGTGGTGGCCGGCCAAGGATGACAACACGGACAAGGCGACGGGGGACCTGTCCATCACCGTGCCGAATACAATGGTCGTCGCGTCGAACGGCCTGCTCATCGACGTTGAAGATGTCGCGGGCGACAAAAAGAAGTATCACTGGCGCACGGACTATCAGACGGCGACGTATCTCTTCTGTTTCGCCGCCACGAACTACAACACGTTCGACGCGGTGTGGGATTACAACGATGTATCCATGCCGATGCAGTTCTTCATCTATCCGGAAAGCGATTCGACGAGTAACCGAGATAAATGGCTCAAGACGCTGGACATCCTGACAGCGTACAGTAATGCGTATGGCGTTTACCCGTTCTCGGATGAGAAGTACGGCATCTGCCAGTTCAACTTCGGCGGGGGGATGGAACACCAGACGATGACCGGCCAGGGCACGTTCTCCGAGTCGATCACCGCACATGAGGCCTCGCATCAATGGTGGGGCGACATGATCACCTGCGCCACATGGCATGACATCTGGCTCAACGAGGGGTTCGCGACGTATTCCGAAGCGATCTGGTATGAGCGAAAGCCGGGGAGCAGCGGCGAACCCGCCTTGCACAACGCAATGGCGAATCGCAGGCCGAGCGCGGTCAATGACAGCGTGTACGTGTACGACACATCAAGCGTGTCGCGCATCTTCTCCGGAACGTTCAGCTATCGAAAAGGCGCGTGGGTTCTGCATCAGCTTCGACATGTCGTGGGTGATGAAACGTTCTTTGACATCCTAGCGGCGTACCGCGAGGCGTTCCTCTACAGCAGCGCGACGACGGCGGATCTGCAACTCGTCGCCGAAACCGTATGGGGTTGGGACTTGTCGTGGTTCTTCAATGAATGGATCTATGAGATCGGCGCGCCGACGTATGAGTACGGTTGGCGTGAGATCACCGCAGGTGAGAAACGGTACGTCGAGTTGTATGTTGAACAGGTTCAGGATGCATCCTATCCGGTGTTCACAATGCCGATTGACATTGTGACGACCGATGCGGATGGTGAAACCGTACACGTGGTGTGGAACGATGCCGATGCGGAGCATCTGCTGTTCGAGGTGGATGTGCCGGTGACGGGACTTGCGTTTGATCCGACGCCGTGGATTCTCCACGAAGGCGCCGCGGAGATCGGTTTCACGGAAGGGCCGGCGAAGATCGTGGCTGTGCATCCGGCGCCGGGCGATGACCTGCCGCCTTGGGAAGTGGGGACGATCAACATCGCGTTCCATAAGGATGTCGTTGTGGAAGCGGCGGACTTCCTCCTGCTCGATGGGGAAGAAAGCGAAGTTGAATTCTCGTTTGCGTATGACGTGGCGGAATATGTCGTAACGCTCACGCCCGATCATGTGCTCCCCGCTGACACGTACACATTGACCGCGGCGGACAGCATCACGGATGTCGCGGCCGGCCTGAGCCTCGACGGCGAGATGGCGCATCCGTATCCGCGCGATGTACTCCCCAGCGGTGACGGCCTGCCGGGCGGGAATGCGGTGATCTCGTTTGACGTACAACTTGCGGGCGACCTCAATGGCAACGGCACCGTGGACCAGTCGGACCTGGGCATCCTGCTCGCGGCGTACGACATCTCGGCGGGGGGCGACATCGACGGCGATGGCGACACCGATCAGCAGGATCTGGGCATCCTCCTGGCGAACTACGGGGCGAGCAGGTAGCGCAGCGAGAACCCGTGCGGCACGCCTCAGTTTGAGGAGCACGCGCTCACCGGATCGTCGAACGGATCTTCCGGGATTCACAAGGGGAGATTGCTGAGGTCTGTGGTGATGAAGAAGGCCTGCGGCAGGTGTGATGCGCGTGGTGCGGTCGTGTGACAGCAGATGATCGGGCGCGTCCGTATGATTGGGGCTGGCGGGGCGCGGGTGCGCCTCGCTGCACGATCAGGCGGAGGCGTTGCCATCACGCAGCATGACGAGACGCGAGAGCACGAAACCTCGGGCGAACGGCTGATCCTGTTTGTTTGCACGGGCAACACGTGTCGTTCTCCGATGGCGGAGGCGATTGCCCGGGCGATGATCGAGAGGCGTACAGGTCATCGAGCGCACATCGCGTCGGCCGGCACCGCTGCCGGACCCGGGATGCCTGCGACGGAGAACGCGCGACTGGCTGTCGAATCGCTCGGCATGCCGATGCACGCGCATCGCTCCCAGCCGGTCACCGCTGAGCTGGTTCGTCAGGCCCGGCAGGTGTACGTGATGACGCGGTCGCATCTTCAGGTGGTCCGATCGTTGGTCATGGACGCACCGGCCGATCTGCTTGATCCGGATGGCGACATCGCCGACCCGATCGGCGGGTCCGAAGCAGTGTATGCGGAGACGGCCCGCCGACTGGTGGCGCTCATCGAGGGACGACTGGATGAGATCCTGACACCGCTCGGGAAGGATTGAGACAATGGCGAGCACGCTGGCTGAGTACCAACCGACCCAATCCTGCACAGTCCGCGTCGTGCAGGGTGATCTCACCGGCGAACAGGTCGACGCGATCGTGAACGCGGCCAACGAGGAACTGGCACACGGCGGTGGTGTGGCGGGTGCGATTGTCCAGGCTGGCGGGCAGTCCATCCAGGATGAAAGCGATGCGATCGTCCTGAAACAGGGACCGCTGCGGACAGGGTCGGCCACGATCACCGGTGCGGGCAGCTTGGCGTGCAAGCAGGTGATTCATGCTGTCGGACCCGTCTGGGGATCGGGAAACGAGCCGGCCAAGCTCACTTCCGCGGTGCGAAGCGCTCTTCTCCTGGCTGACAAGCACGAGCTGCGCTCCATTTCGCTCCCAGCCATCAGCTCCGGGATCTTCGGCTTTCCGAAGGACCGGTGCGCCGAGGTCATGCTCAACGCGATCGAGGCGCATCTAGTGGAGCATGGCGGGACGACGACGCTGCGCGAGATTCGCCTGTGCAACATCGACAACGAAACGACCCGGATCTTCCGGGATGAGGTCGATCGACGCCGAGCCGAGCGGGCTGAATCGTGAAGCCGACACGTCCACAGACGCGACATCCGGGGAGAATTCGGTCCGTTTTCGGTCAGCTTCGCCGATCCCGGCAATCCCCTCACGACGAGCTGTGTCTTGACCGAAGCGAACGTGACGTGCTAAGACTATCCACGGGCACCTCGGCGGCTGCCCCTGTTTTCATGTGATACCCGATGCTGACACTGCTTCACATCGCGGGCGGCGTGGCGCTGATCCTCTACGGGATTCGCGTGCTGCGCAAAGGGCTGGATCGGCTCTTCGGCGCCAAGCTCGCCAGGTGGCTGCAACGCCTCGGCAGAAACCGCTGGCGGGCCGGCCTGATGGGTCTGTTCGTCTCATTCATGTCGCCCAGCAGCAGCACCATCACGCTGCTCGGCGTCCAGTTCGTCCGAAGTCACCTCCTCCGCTTCGAGCAGATGCTTGCCGTCATGCTCGGCGCGTCGATCGGCCTGACCATCGAGTTGCAACTCATCTCCTTCGAGTTGCACGAGCAGGCGCCGATCCTGATCCTCGCCGGCATCATCTGCTTCCAGTTCCTGCGGACCAACCTGTGGCGCGGCATCGGACAGGCGCTGCTTGGCCTGGGACTCATCTTCCTCGCCGTCGGCATCATCAAGACCACCGCAGAGCAGAACGTCAGCGGCAGCAATGATGTCCAGGTGCTGCTCGGGATCTTCGCGAAGCACCCGTGGGCCATGCTCGCACTCGGTGCCGTCGTCACCGTCGCCCTGCAATCGAGCACTGCGGCGCTCGGCCTGATGCTCGCCATGGCCTCGGCGAACGTCCTCTCACTCGAGGTCGCCCTGCCGTATGTCATCGGCGCGGATGTGGGGCTTGGCTTGACGACCCTCGCCGTGGGCTATTCCGACCCTGATTCGCGCAGGCTTGGCCTGGGCTACTTCTTGATGCGCCTGATCCTCGCCGTCATCCTCATGCTCTGCATCCAATGGTACGCGCCTCTCGTCGAATGGTCAGGTGCGGCGGCTGGCAGGCAAATCGCCAACGCGCACTCGATTTTCAACATCCTGCTCGCCGTTCTCTGGATCGCGCCGTTGCCGATCGTCACCAAGCTCATGCTCAAGGTTGTGCCCGAGTCGCCCCAGCCGGTCGATGAACACACACCCATACACCTGAGCGATGCTTACCTCGACTCGCCCTCGCTCGTCTTCGGCCAATCACTGCGAGAGATCATGCGCGTCGTGGGCATCGTCGAATCCATGCTCCGAGATTTCTGGATCGCGCTGCGCGAGCGTGACCTTGCGCTCTGCGATGATATTCAAGAGCGCGATGACATCGTCGATGCGCTCGACCGTCAAATCAAGCGATTCCTGACCAAAGCGGGCGGCGAGGCGTACAGCGATGAGGAATCCGCCACGCAGGTCAACCACCTGCGGTTCATCGGCTGCCTGGAAACGGTCGGCGACATCATCGACAGGAACCTCGTCGAGTTGGCCAGGAAGCGCATCCGCATCGGCGGCCGATTCTCCGAAGAAGGGTTCCGCGACCTGCAGCGGGAGTTCGACCTCGTTTTCGAGAACCTGCACATCGCCAGCACGGCATTCGCCACGCGAGACAAGAGCCTCGCCCGGTCGCTCCTTCGGCACAAGAAGCACCTCGACAAGCTCGACTTCGAGCTGCGCAAACGCCATTTTGAACGCCTTACGCAAGGTCAGCCGGGCACGCTGGAGACCAGTTCGGTTCACCTTGACATTCTCACGAATCTCAAAGCAGTGAACTCGCAGCTCACGATCGTCGTCTATCCGATTCTGGAAGACACCGTCCCCACCTCCGGCGGCGAGAAGATAGAGCAACTCACAACTGATCAGGATGCCGAGAGCGAAACAAACGAGTGACCCGCACATAGAGAAAGCCCAGGGGAAGGCTTTCCCTGGGCTTTGATGTGGTTTGCGTGTGATACGATCAGGAGTCCGCGTCGCTCTCCTCGCCGTCGCTGTCGGTTGTGAGTGGCTGACCCATCACGTGCTTGTGGATGTGCTCGGCCGCGATTTTGGCTTGACCCATGGCGCTGATGACGGTCGCGGCGCCGGAGACGACGTCGCCTGCCGCGAAGACGCCCGGCTTGGATGTGAGCATCGTTTTCTCATCCGCGACGAGCGTGCCCCAGCGCGTCGTCTCCAGGTCCGGCGATGTCTGCGGAATCAGCGGGTTCGGGCTGTTGCCGATCGACACGACGACCACATCCGCTTCGATGAAATACTCGCTGCCCTCGACGGGGACGGGCCTGCGCCTGCCGGAGTCGTCCGGCTCGCCCAGTTCCATCTTGATGACCTCCAGGCCGAGCATGCGGTTGTTGTCATCGACGACGACCTTGGTCGGGTTGGTGAGGAGTCTGAAGTCGACGCCTTCTTGTTCAGCGTGATGGATCTCTTCATCACGGGCGGGCATCTGCTCGCGTGCGCGACGATAGACGACCGTGGACTTGGAGCCCATGCGTAGTGCGCAACGTGCTGAGTCCATCGCGACGTTTCCGCCGCCGACCGTGATGACGTGCTTGGCTCGGATCGGCGAGGTGGCGTAGTTGGGGAAGTCGTACGCCTTCATCAGATTGATGCGCGTGAGGAACTCGTTGGCGGAGAAGACGCCGATTGCGTTCTCGCCGGGGATATTCATGAACATGGGCAGCCCGGCGCCCGTGCCGATGAACACCGCGTCAAAGCCCAGCTTGTTAAGCAGATCATCCACGGTTTCGGTCTTGCCGATGACGTAGTCGGTATGGATCTCGACGCCGAGTTTGGTGAGGGCATCGACTTCGAATTTGACAATTTCCTTGGGGAGTCGGAACTGCGGGATGCCATAGACGAGCACGCCGCCGGTAAGGTGGAGCGCTTCGTACATGATGACTTTGTGGCCCCATCGCGCGAGGTCGCCCGCGACGGTGATCCCAGCCGGCCCGGCGCCGATGACGGCGATCTTCTTGCCCGTCGGCTCGGCGATCTCCGGCTTGGGCAGCCCGCCGTTCTCTCGCACGAAGTCCGCGGCGAATCGTTCAAGTCTGCCGATCGCCACTGGTTCGGCCTTCTTGCCGACGATACACACCTCTTCGCACTGTGATTCCTGCGGGCAGACGCGCCCGCACACGGCTGGAAGAGCGGTCTGTTCGAGCAACTTGGCTGCCGCGCTCGTGAAGTCGCGATCGGAGATGAACTTGATGAAGGCGGGGATGTCGATGTTGACGGGGCAACCGGCTACGCAGAGCGGTTTCTTGCACTGGAGACAACGGTTCGCCTCGACAACCGCGGTGTCCGCCGGATAGCCGTAGGGCACTTCCTCGAAGTTCTTCGCGCGGCGCAGCGGATTCTGCTCGGGCATGGGCTGCCTGGGCACGCGTACTTTCTTCGGCTTGGTCTTCTTCTTGTTGTCTTCCATCGTTGTCTCTTACGCAGTACCTATCGAGCACATTCCGTCAACACTGTTCATAGCTTCGCCGCACACCCGGCTGTGACGGTCAGCGCCGCCGCGGTTCCGTTGCCGCCCGCATATTGCGGCATCGCCTCGACTTCTTCCCGTGAATACGCCTCTCGCCGTAGTCCAAGTTCATCCCAATCCACAGCGTGGCCGTCGAAGAACGGTCCATCCACACATGCGAACTTCGTGTCCTCACCCACGGATACACGGCACGCGCCGCACATCCCCGTCCCATCCACCATGATTGGATTCAACGCGACCTGCAGCGGAATGCCCATCGTCCTGGTGGTCTCGGCCACCATGCGCATCATGAACGTGCAGCCGACGGCGATGAACAGGTCCACCTTCGTGCCGCGCTCGACAACGCTTGTGAACAGCTCCTGCACGCCGCCCTTGGTTCCTTCGCTGCCATCCTTCGTTGCGATGATGACTTCGTCGCACAGTTCGCGGAATTCATGTGCCATGTACAGCGTGTGCGCGCTGCACGCTTCCAGTGCGATGATGACTTCGTGGCCGGACTGTTTCAGCGCTCGTGCGACCGGATAGATCGCGCCGATGCCGTAGCATCCGCCGCCGAGCACGACCGTTCCCTTCTCCGGAAGTTCGATCGGTACGCCGAGCGGGCCTGTGACGTGTGCGATCACGCCGCCCTCCTGCAAGTCGGCGACCTCTCGGCTGGATCGACCGAGTTCCTCGACGACCATCGTGATCGTGCCCGCTTGCGCATCCCAGTCCAGGAGTGTGAACGGCGTGCGCTCCGACTCCTCGTTGACCATCACGATGATGAACTGCCCAGGCTTGGCGTGGCGCGCGATGGCGGGCGCCTCGACTGTCAGCATGTGGAAGTTCGGGACGACTTCGTACTTCTTGATGATGCGGAAACCGCCCGTGATTTCCTTGGGGGGCGGCTTGGGGGAGCTTGGCAGGCCCATCGCCTTGAGCCCCGCTGCGGAGTCAGCGAGGTAGTGACCACGGTAGCGTGAAGGCAGATCCTTGAGATTGTCGCGAGGCGAACCTGCGAGCGGCGCGGGCGGGGCATCATCGGTGATCGCTTTGGTCACCGCATCGACGCTGTCGTAACGCAGTGCGTCGCTTCCCATTGCAGCGGCGAGTTCCGCGATGATCTCCCACTCGATCCGTGCGCGACCGGGCGGGTCCACAGCCGCGCTGAGCTTCTTGACCTCACCCGCTGTGTCGCGGAATGAACCAGCCACTTCCGAGAGGATCGCGACGGGCAGGACCGCTTCCGCCTCGCTCGTCGCTTTGGATGGCAGGCAATCCATGACGAACAGGTGCTCGATCTTGCTGAGTATCTCGTCATCGAGGTGATCCCCGGTGGTGAGCACCGACTTGACTCGGCCCGCACGAATGTCATCCGCGATGGCGTCATCGAGTACGCAGTTCGATGCGATGCGCGCGACTCGGCCGTTCATCACGCCGGTGGCGAACGCCTCGTAGACAAAGACGTTCTCGCGCGTGTTGGCTTCGTCGATGATGGCGAGGAAGCCGTCGCCCTTGAGGTCGCCGAGCGCGCCGGCCACGTGCTTGATTGCGTCTTCCCAGTCGGTGGGAATCAGCTCGTCGTTCTCGCGGACCATGGGGTGGCGCAATCGATTCGTCGCGCTCATAACTTGTGCGTAGGCGAATCTGCCGACGGCGCAGAGGCGTGCGTCTCGGTCGTAAGCGGTCATGCGCGTTCCGGTGACCTGTCCGCCATCCACACTGGGGGTGAGGTCGCAGCCTTGCGGGCAGATCGTGCAGGTCGAGCGCCAACTCAGTTCGGGCAGGCCGTACCATCGGGCGAAGCGATCGGTCAGCGTCCCCGTCGGACAGATGTCGATGCACGCGCCGCAGAACGTGCAGCCGGAGTCAACGTAGCTTTGGTCGAACGCGGAGCCGATCTTCGCCCAGCGTCCGCGATGGTTGATGCTGATGGCGGGCGTGCCGTGGATCTTTTCACAGATGCGCCAACACCGCCCGCAAAGGATGCAAAGGTTGTGATCGCGATCCATGAACGGATCATCGCGCTCGATCTTGTATTCGCTGTAGAGCGTCGGGAGGTTGAGTTCGTTGGACGAGGCATCGAGCACCATCTCGCGGAGCGCGCAATCCGGCCGATTGCTGCAAAACGCGCATCGCGTCGCCTGCCCGGTCTTGGACGGTCTTGGGCGGTAGCGTTCGCAGTCTTCGCGGTGGATGCACACCAGGCAGGAGTTCGGGTGTCCCGAAGCGGTAAACTCAAGGATCTGATTGCGCAACGAGATCAGGGCCTCGGTCTCTGTCCGCACCTCCATGCCTTCCGCAGCGGGCGTGGTGCATGAGGTTGGATAACCGCGCATGCCCTTGATCTCGACGATGCACATTCTGCACGCGCCGAAGTCGGGGAGATCCTCGTGGGCACAAAGCGTCGGAATCTCGATTCCGTTTCGCCGGGCGGCGTCCAGCACCGTTCCGCCCTCTTCGATCTGAACCTGTTTACCGTCGATGGTGAGCGTGATCATGTCCATCGGATGTTCCAATATCAGTGGTCGTTCGCGAATGCAGGCGGCTTACCCCCCGACGACTTGTTCCTTAGTCTTGTCCACCGAGGCGCCCCGCGGAGTCACGAGCACCGACTCAAACTTGCATGCCGTTCTGCACGCGCCGCATTGAATGCAGATGCCAGGGTCGATCCGGTGCGGCTTCTTTCTGCCGCCCGTGATGGCATCGACCGGGCAAGCCTGTGCGCAGAGCGTGCATCCGGTGCATGTATCCTCGTCAATCTCGAAAGCGATCAGTTCTCTGCAGACGCCCGCCGGACACCAGTGATCTTCAATGTGCGCCCGGTACTCATCTTCAAAGTACTGCAGCGTCGTGAGCACCGGGTTCGGCGCGGTCTGGCCCAGTCCGCAGAGTGAGCCATGCTTGACCGTTTCGCCGATCTTCCTCAGTCTCTCGATGTGCTCAGGCAGGCCCCTGCCCTCGGTGATCTCGGTGAGGATTCGCAGGAGGTGTTGCGTTCCCATTCGGCATGGGACGCATTTGCCGCACGATTCGTTCTCCGTGAAGGAGAGGAAGTACCGCGCGATGTCCACCATGCACGATTCCTCATCCATGACGACCATGCCGCCGGACCCCATGATGGACCCGACTTCCGCAAGGTGCTCGTAGTCCACGCGGATGTCGAGGTGCTCAGCGGGGATGCAGCCACCGGACGGTCCGCCGGTCTGGACGGCCTTG
>JAGLTS010000090.1 GCA_023135165.1 Phycisphaerales bacterium
CCCCCCACCCCCACCCCCACCCCCAAAGCCCTTGCCGCCGATCCGAGAATCCCGGAGTTCCCTGCGTGCCAACCATCCACCACACTGCCATCATCGAACCCGGTACGGAGATCGACGATGACGTCACGATCGGCCCGTACTGCGTCATCGGCCCGCAGGTCCGACTCGGTGCGGGGACCGTCCTGCACAATCACGTCACACTCTCCGGCCTCACCACCATCGGATTCGACAACGAGATCTTCCCGTTCGCCGTCCTCGGCGCAGCCCCGCAGGATCTCAAGTTCGACGGCGAACCCACACGAACCATCATCGGCGACCGCAATCAGATCCGTGAGCACGCCACCATCCACCGCGGGACCATCGGCGGCGGCGGCGTCACACGCATCGGCGATGACAACCTTCTCATGGTCGCTGCACACGTCGCACACGACTGTCACGTGCACGACCACACCGTCATCGCCAACTCCGTCATGCTCGCCGGCCACGTCATCGTCCACAGCGGCGCAAGCATCGGCGGCGGAGCGGGCATCCACCACTTCGCAACCGTCGGCAGGCTCAGCTTCGTCGGCGCGCTGGGGCGAATCTCCAAGGATGTCCCCCCCTTCATGATGGTCGAAGGCCATCCCGCCATCGTCCGGGCGGTCAACACGATGGGCCTGGTTCGCCGAGGCTTCCCTGAACGAACGATCGACGCGCTCAAGATCGCGCACCGCATGCTGTACCGTGACGGTCAGCCCGCCAACGAAGCCATGGAAGAGCTTGAGGAACGGTACCCGCACATCCCCGAGATCCAGGAACTCATCGGCGCCGTCCGCCGCAGCGGTCAGGGCACGTATGGCAGGTTCCGCGAGATCCTCCGCCGCGACAACAAGTTCCGCGCCCCCGCGCGGTAGGCCATCCAGCCCGGCGGAACGTTCTTCGACATTCGCTGAAAAAGAATCACAGCGTGCGCACGGGCTTTTTGGCGTGGTCGTTCTGGGGGCGATCCCTGATTGCAGTACAGCAAGCCGGTTCACGCTCGCCGCGTGCTTGGTTCATGCGCACGCGTCGTGGTATGCGGTGTTAAAACCGGTCAGTTTTGGCGTGTTTTGAAGCGTTTTCGCGCGGTTTTGGATCAGTTTCGGTCAGTTTCGACGCGGTTTGGGCCGGTTTTGGAGCGTCCGGTTTTTGGTTATTGCGCACGCCGATTGACATCGCAATCGCAGCCTATTCAGCGCGGCACGCGGTTTGCTATCGGTACCGTCAGCCTCCTGTTCCGTAGTTGGCGAGGAGGATACCGAGGTCCGACTGGCCGACAGCGCCGTCTCCATCCAGATCTGCATCGGGATTCCAGTTCGGGTCGCCTGGGACTGAGCCGTAGGCAGCGAGGAGAATGCCGAGGTCTGACTGGTCGACATCACCGTCGCCATCAATGTCGCCGGGGACGGCCTGTGAAATACGGATAATGAAGCTCTGCGGGACCCAGGGATTGTCATTCTCAAGCGCGATGCCGACGATGGTGCTGCCATCATCGGAAACAGCAGTCAACACCTGAATGTCGTACGCGGGGTCGGGTGTGATGCCGTGGTCCGCGAGGAAATCTTCGACGTTGATGACTCCTGTTTCAGCAGTCCACATGATGGCGTCGCCGGTCGCGCCATAGGCGTTGTAGCCAACCGCAAGGCTTCCGTCATCGGTTACATCGAAGGCGGTGGCGTTGCCGAAGGGCGGGACGGTGCCGGGCAGCGCGCCCAGGAGTTGCTCTTCCCATTCGATTCCCGTCCAGCGCCACATCGCCGCGACGGCGGTGAAGGAGTCGCCGTCCGCGGATGAGCCGACGACGATGGTGCCGTCTGAATTCACGCGCTCCGCCAGCGTGAAGAACTCGTTGGCCGAGAGCCTGGAGCGGACACCGTCGACCCAGACCGTCGGCTGCCAGAGTCCATCCGGTCGTTCGTCCCAGCCGACGATGACGTTGCCGTCCCAATCAGCGTCGTTGGCCCGGCCACTGCCCTGTTCCGTACCGAGATCGACGGGTCCATCCGCGGCGCTCCAACGAAACGGGTGGGCGGAGCCGCCGGGTTGACCGGGTCGCCAGTAGAGGCCGGTCACGACTTCACCATCGCCGGACATGCCCCAGGCGGAGCCGTAGGCATCGTCCATGAGGCCGCCGTCGGGAAGTAGGGGCGGAAGCAGATCCGTCCACCCCACGCCAAGTTCCCAAAGACCGAGCGTCAGGTAGTTGCCGGTCACATCAAGAATGCTCGCGGAGATGCGCGTGCCGTCGGCGGAGACGTCCGGCGTGCCGGCCGCGCGGCCGATCGCCGCAGAGGCGTTGCGACCCAAGTCAACGATTCCATCAGCCTCCGTCCAGCGGAACGTGCCGTAGTCCGCGGTGTTTCCCGCCACGACGCTCCCATCGGCGGAAACATCCGTGGCGCGGCAGGAGCCGATGTACTCAAGCGTGACCTCTGCCGGTGCGGCGCCCGCAAGCGTGGCAAGCAACGAAGCGGCGAGGCTGAGTTGGACTGCTCTATTCGTCTGCATTTTGCTGATCCATTCTCTTGAGGTGTTCGTGTACGCAAGTGGCTCCTGCCGCTCCGGTCTCTCGCGATGACCCGTTACGTGCCGCAGTCGTAGTCGGCGAGCAGGATGCCGAGGTCCGCCTGGTCGGTGTCACCGTCGCCATCGAGGTCGCCGTCCGCGTTCTGTTGATAGGCGGCGAGCAGGATGCCGAGGTCCGCCTGGTCAGTGTCGCCGTCACCGTCAAGGTCGCCGGCACAGTCGGGATAGACGCGGACGATCCAGCCGCCGGTCATGGGCCAGCTATGCCCGACGATGGTGCGACCGTCGGTAGAGATCGCCTGGCAGACGTGCAGATCTTCGTCGGGCGGGACGTAGCCGCCGTTGTCGTTGATGTAGTCCTCCAGGAAGATGATGTCGCCCGTTCCGCCCGGCTGAATCCAGGCGATGCGGTTGGTCATCAGGCTGTCAAAACCGACGATGGTGCCGTCGTCCGCGATGTCCAGAGGATTGCCGCTCCATCCGGGCAGCAGGGATCCGCCGCCGATCTGCTCGCGTTCCCAGCCGTCCGGTCCCAGGGTCCACTTGACGGCGCGTGTAATAGGCTCGGTTGTCAGCCATTCGCCGAGCAGGATCGTGCCGTCATCGCTGACCCCGTGGATCTCACCGAGCGCATCGCCGTAGGGTGGATCGAGAAGCTCGCCGTCTTGCGTGGCGGCGTCCCAAATGCAAGGTGTACGGGAGGACGATCCTTGCGCGAAGCCGCCGATCACTTGCCCGTCCGCTGAGACGACGGAAGCGCGGCAGTTGCCGTTAGCGAGCGGTTCGAGCTCGAGCATGCCGGTCGCTTGCGTCCAGACGAAGCCGCGGCCATTGCAGCCGTCCCAGGAGAGACCGACCGCTACGGAGCCGTCAGCGGAGAGCTCGTACCCATCGCTTCGACTCGGACACTCCAGCGAGTTGGGCAGGTAGCCGAGGCTTTGCCAGCCGGTTGCGGCGGTCCACATGCCAGCCACCGTGCCCATGGTGGGATCGGGATCGTCCGGATCGGGCATGTCGCCGAGCACGACTGTGCCGTCGTCGGAGACCGCCTTGGCGTAGATCCCCTCAGGCGGGAGCACCAGCATGGTGTCGGTCACCGTGTCGTAAAGGTACGTGCCGGTCAGTGAGAACTCACCGAGTTCTCCCACGACCCAACGACCATCCGGAGACATGTCATGGGCGGACATGGCGCCGGGGATCTGTTCCCAGATCACCGTGTCTGAGGAGGCATGTGCAGCAACGAACAAGAGCGCGGTCGCTGCCAGCAGGTGCGAATGTTGATTGCGCATCGAATCAGTCCTTCATGAGAGGAGCGGGGACGACTGCGGGCGCGATCGCGGAATCCATTCATACCGACGATCGCACCGGCAGCCGCGAGGAAACACGTTGGCCGCACCTGAAGAACGACACCGGCAGGCCAACTCGAAACAAACTGCAAGGACGCTGAGGGAGGGGACGTCACGGCCCCGACAGCGTTACCTCAAGAGACTCACATCGATCAGCGGCGGCGGCGGGGCATGGCAGCGCCGGCGAGCGCCAACAGCGCCAGCGATCCGGGCGCAGGCACCTGGTCCCAGGACATGTTGTCGAGATAGGTTTCGGGCATCATGCCCCAACCGAGGATTGTGACTTGGTCAAAGACGTCGCCGCCGTCGGTCGTGATGTCGATCCAGGTATCACCGATCCCTCCCCAGGCAGCATCGAAGAAACCGTTGGCCAATTCAACACCGTCGTCGAAAACGAACACGCTGAAGCCGCCGTTAAACCCGCTGTCGGGGCCGGAGGGGTCCCAATGCTCAGTGGAGAAGCCGACCAGGTCGTAATCGAAGGTCATGAACGCGCCGAATGGGCCCAGCCAGGAGAGGCCGTCGCCGAGATCCCAACCGTACAAGGCGCCCCAATCGTCGACGTTGCCGCCGCCACCGACGCCGCTGTCGAGGATCATGCCGTGTGAGGCATGCCAGGCATCGACGCCGACGAGGCCGGTCGGGCCGCCCGGCTCGTCAAAGTTCAGCGTGTAGTCGGTGTATGCCGTGGCGCTGGTGCCCAAGTTGATGTTGACCGTGCCGACCGCCGGGGCGGACATGAGAGCGGCCGCGCTGACGGCCATACCGGTTGCGAGAAGTGAACGTTGCATCTTCGTATTCCTCCAAAGATTCGTTTCATCGGATCGGCGGGAGACGTTCCCAACCGATTGGCCCGCTCGCCGGGCCTGATCCTGCTGCCTATCTAAGAGCACATGTCGCCAAGAGCAACAGATCTCAACGGGTGGATTGTACCCCCATCGGACCTTCATGCAAGTCTTCATATGAAAGTTTCTGTAGATTTTTGTGACAGCGAGAGAGATGTGTGCTATGCTCTATCAGGGCAGCAGAACGCTGCCAGGAAAGGCCACCGACCATGACCCAAGCCAGCGTGGAATCCGGGAAGAACATCGATCCGCCCTTTGAAGAGCACCTCAAGACCGCTGCAGGAGGCTTCCGCAGCGCCATCCTTGAGTTAATGTCCACCGTGGGGGCGGACCCGGGCAGACCGCAGGAGGTCGCACGCAGGTTTGGTTTGCGTTCGGGCCTGACATGGAAAGTCTGCAAGGTGGTTCAGGAAGCCGATGTACGTGCAGCGATTCCCCACATCCCCGGGTCGGCTGGCGTCAAGCTCTTCCTCGATGCCATTGAGAAAGCGGGGGCACCCGCAGAGACGGTCGAGGTCGCCCGTCAGGCCAGCCGCGCCTTCGAACGAATGGTGGAGATTCACACCGGCGATCGCAGCACGCTGGAGATGATGGTCAGCGACATGCAGTCGACCCCCGCGCAGGCAGAGCAGATCCGCAAGCAGGCCTATCAGGGGAACAGCGGAACGTACGGCGTGCGAGCCAAGGCGCAGCTCACGCTCAACATCCTCGCGCCCAACGCCGACGAACCGACGCAATGCGATCTTGTGCAGGTCGGTGGTCTGATCAGCTTCCGACGCCTCCGCCGCGATGCCCGCTGGCTGCTGTTCCGGCGGGAGCGATGGGCGGGTGACTCGTTGCAGGAGGAGCCGGATCGCTGGGAGCCTCTCGATCCGGAGGGGGCTTCGGATCATGGCATCCCCCTGCTCACGCAGTTCTGCTCCAAGCCGCTCCCCGAGATCGACGTCGTTACCGACATCGGCGAAGACCAGTACGAACTACCGCCCGGCCCCATCGGAAACGCCGCCGCCCTCACTTGCATCTACGGTTCCGTGTCACGTGCCGTCGGTCCGGCGTACGGCGACGAACCGGGCGAATACAGCGAACTGGGCCCGAACTTAATCACGCCGGCACAGCATCTCCTCTTTGATCTGTTCGTGCATCGTGACTTTGAATGGGCCATGCAGCCGGAATTCGTCATCTGCAGCCGAATGGATGGCGGACCGGTGCATATGGCGATCCGGCGTGAGCGAAACTACCTGCCTGTTCCTGAAGGTGTTCACGACCTGGGCTGGGGAATCACCGCCTGCGCTACGCCGATCCTGTCCAAGTACACCAAGCTGCTGAACTACACGTTCAATCGACTTAGCTGGAACGCAGAAGACTTCCGCGCCTTTCGGGTGACGATGCGGTATCCGCCCATCCCGACCGTGGCGCTCCTGAGGTCGGAGCTGCCGCTGCGCGACGCCTGATCCCGCTGCGGAACAGTCATTACGCCCGCGGCTGGTGCTGGCGTCGCCTTCGGCGACCTGTGCACCGGCTTGGGGGTGGATGTGCGCTACGCTGTTGGGGGCGAGGGCCGCCCGGCCCGGTGGAACGTTCTTCGACATTCACTGAAAAAGAATCGCCGCGTGCGCATGGCCTTCTGCGCCAAGTCGTTTTGTGGGTGATCCTTGATTACCGCACAGCAGGCCGGTTCGCGCTCGCTGCGTGTCGGGTTCATGCGCACGGGTCGTGGTATGCGGTGTCAAAACCGGTCGGTTTTGGCGTGTTTTGAAGCGTTTTCGCGCGGTTTTGGATCAGTTTCGGTCAGTTTCGATGCGGTTTTGGCCGGTTTTGGAGCGTCCGGTTTTTGGTTATTGCGCACACCGATTGACATCGCAATCGCGGGGTATTCACCACGGCACGCGTTTTGCAGGTGCGTACTGCGCAGCAACCGGCAAGCAAGGCACCATGACCCGTCTGATGCGGATCAGATCTGAGTCACGACGATGTGGTCCGCCCCCACGTACGAGCTGCGTTTGAAGAAATCGACCTGCTTGATCGTGTGCATCGAGCCAGCCCATTTGATCTTCGCCACCATGGGTGCCTGCTCCGTCACCAAATACGTGTTGAACCAAGGCCACACGTTGCCAGCCATGACGAGTCGTGGGCCAAACTCATGAACGCGGATCATTGCGCCCTGTGTCGTCCCCTTGACAATGAGCCGATTGACTATCGTGTCGCGGGCGATGATGTCTCCCCACAGATTGCCGTTGAGCTTGAGTCGGCGTGTGATGCCGTCTTCGCCGCCCATATAGACAGCGGCCTTCCCTTGACGCTCCGGGTCGTCGTCGATGTCGGGAGGCAATGTCGTCTCAAAACCGTTATTCGTCGTGAGCTTGACGCCGTCAAGCTCGTGGCCGGTCAGGCCGCTCTTGAGCCGGAGTTGCTCGATGGTCGTGTTCGAGACAATGAATGCGAGATTCGTGAGGTTTCTGGGCTTTCGCCTGTCGACGATCCTCTTGACGATGCTTGCATCGTCGATCAGGATGCCCATGCCGGTGAATCCACGCTTGATCTTGATGAATCTGACCTTCTCTGGATTGTTCTTACCGCCCCATTTCACCTTGACCATCTCTTCCAAGAAATCCGGTGTCGAATTCGTCGCGTCGAAGATGGCCACGGTTGCTGATTCACCATGGTTCGTGTACTCATAAACGAACTCTGGCGCGGTGCCCACGACATCAAAACGACCGCGATCAATACTGTCACCACGATTACTGTTGTCGGTATCGTCCGTCTCCTGGATCGTGTTCTGTGGATCGATGATCATCCCGATCCAGTAGTCACCCTCAGGCAGAGCCGGCACACTGTAGGTTGGATCAGAGGGCGTATAAGACGCTCCAGCGGCAAGGCCGGTTTCGATCAAGTGGCTCGCGATCTCCTCGTCGTCTTGGTTGATTGTGGCGTCATCGCTAAGGTAGAAGCAGACGTTGATCGGTCCCGTGATGTCGTTTGGACCATTGTTCTCCACGGTCCAGGGATACTGAACCGGCCCACCGCTGGTCGGAAGTTGGCCGGGTGTAACGACAAGCGATATGCCGCGTAGGTTCACCTGTGGCTCATTCACTCCCACTCCGGTTACGTCGACGGTCGCGTCAACAGCAGCACTCGTATCAAGGTTGAGCGTGTCACTGAATACTACTAACGCCCCCGGCGCGAAGGTGATGGTGATCAACTGCGGATCACCACCCCCAGCGATCACCCAGTCGTCGCCCGAGCCCTCGCCATTCTCCGGGTCAAGGCTGAATGGCGCCTCCAGGCCGAGCGCCGAGTAGATCGTCAAGGGTTCACCGCCTACGTTGCGGATTTCGAGTTCAAGCTGACGCGTGCCGGGCACGACCACCTCACCGAAGTCAAGATTGCCGACAAGGGGTGAGCCGTTGTACCAGACCTCGATCCTCTCAGCTTCGACGACCTCGAACGGCATCAAGTATGCTGAAGAGGCAGGCGTGTCGTCCATATCCGTGGCGCGGATAATGAGCTCATGGGGACCAATGGCCAGTGGCCCGAAAACAACAGTGGAGTACATCCCATCGCCATGGTCGTTGAAAGCAACCGGTTGACCATCTACCTCGCACTCAACTGAGTTCGGATCAACACCGCTGCCATCAGAGATCAACCACGAGGCGACGATGCCCTCGTCCGGGCTGATCCCGTCCCCATTCCCCTCCTCATCGTCGATCACCACATCTGCGATCCAGGGCCCAACCGCGTCGTCGTCGAACACGTACAGATTACGCATCGCCGTGTTGTTGGATGTGGCCTCGTGCTCACTGGCCGGTTCGACCTTCACATACAGTTCATGCCAACCGCTCGTCTCTATCACCGCGCCCTCGAAAGTCACGGTTGCCTGGCCATTGGCCGGAAGATCGCCCGCTGGAATCGTATCGGACCCGAGCAGTTGCCACCCGGGTTGATCCGGATCACCATCGTAGAGGTGGATCGACGCGTCCTCCTCTAAGTCGAACGCGCCGATGTTGCGGACGACAACTTCGACATGGAACGGCTCATGCTGCATCGGCTCAGTCGGGCTCACCGTGATGTCATCCGGCGTCACGACGAGATCGGCTTGCTTCAGGTAGGCGTAGCGCACACCGAAGCCCGTCTCGACATCCACCCACACAGCCGAGTTGCCGTCCATCCGTGCCTCGATTGGATTTGATTCCGTGGTGATGACACCTTTCCGCCCCGTTGCGATGTCCATGTAGTAGAGACCCGGATAGTCAACAGACCTTCGGTAGTCGTAGATGGCGATCTGCGCACCAAGTGTGCCCCCAACCGCCAACGCGTCGCTCGCCACCCCGTGCTCAGCGTCGGTCAACTCCTCCACCCAATCCCCGCTCGCATGCCAGTAATGCACTTGAATCTTGCCGTTGTCGCCATAATCGTCAAACACGCAGTGCCCCTCGGCCGCTCCTAGCAAGGATGCCTGGCTGCTGATCACTGTGGGCCACGGGGCATCGTCTCCAACCACGAAGTTCATCGCCTCCATGCGCGAGTTGGCAATCTCCCAGGATTGATGGCCGTCATTCCACACAATGTCCTCACGTTGGAAGACGAGCAGAGCCCCTCCGAAATCACCAATGGGATCAACTGTCGGACGGCTGCTGTGGCCAGTTCCCGGTTGCCAGTTCGTTGAATACCGCTCACCAAACTGACCCGCTCCAAGATACTCGTACACCACGAGATTGCGAGCGGTTTCGTCTCGTTCGCCCGAGTCGTAGAGGATCTCATAGTCTCTCGCAAATGCGACGAGTACCGCTCCCGTGCCGTCACTATCCACGCCCACCAGGTGCTCGTCCCATGCCAAGTCGCTGGATACCGCGAACACGCCAAGGCCCGGATTACCCAGGTCATAGCCGTAGATGTCGCGATTGACGTACTCATCATCAGGATCGTTCCGTCGATCCTCCCAGACGATCAGATCACCGAAAAGGCGCGGAGGCCATTGCTGGCATTCATCGTCGGTGATCCGAACCTCAGTCCCAGTACTGATTTGATACGCGAAGATGTCTTCTTGCCCGCTGCGGTTCTCCCACCAGCCAATCCAGTCACCACTAATGTCCGGTTCTCTGGCGCCAGTTACATCCGGCACGTCATAGAATGGAATGGCCGGGTTCACAAGCGCATGGAGTAGGAGCGTGTCCTCCTCGTAGTACAGGTTCTCGAACCAGCCGTTCGAGAGGATCTGAAGGGTGCCGTCGAAATCACCAATGTAGTCGGTTGTATCGATGAAGAGCGTGAAGTACACCCGGTTCTCATAGCCTGGGGCGACGCCCCACAGGCTACCATCATCCTGCCATGTGATGCGATCCGGATCGGACACCTCGACTCCGGTGATGGTGAGAGTCTCCGTGCCCATGTTCCAGACGAAGAAAGACCACTCGATGATTTCGCCTGGCGTTGCGGGGCCGAAGTCCACAGTGTTGTCGTGGAGCGGTGGGTCCGCCTCTGGGTCCGCGCCAATCTCAAGCCAGGCGGCAGGATCAACGTGGACGACGAAGGTATCCGGATCATCGAAGTTGTCGTACCATTCCGATCCATTTCCTACATTCCATCGCATGTAGAGCGTGATCTCAACATCGCCTTGGAACCAACGAAGAGGATGGAAGGCCCAGCTTGCCTCGAGACTATCGCCTGGCAAGATCGTATTACCGCCGTCTTTGTAGAACGTCAAATCGACGCCGGTTTCAGCAGTTTCCAGCCACATCTCAAGATTGTTGATCTTCTCGTCCCCGTGATTCTCCAAGTGGATCCATAGATCCCCATACTCCCCACTCTCGCAGTTGTCATTGAAGTCGTTTCCGACGTTCTCTTCATCCTCGTGCCAGAACCAGTATTCAAAGTGTGGCTTTGCGGCAGGCTGTCCTTGTTGATAGAACGTCTTGTCGAATGCCAGATCCTGAGAGTAGAAAGTGCTGCCCTGCCAGTACGTTAAGTGCAGCGTGAAAGTGACGGTGGTCGTCGCGAAGCCCCCAACGTCAATGGTCCACTCGTCGTGATCCGAAACCCTGTCCTCACCACCTGGGGAGATGTCATCCCAGAAATTCAGAGTGGGTTGAATATCCTGAACAACTGGCGAATCAGCAGACATCCATCCCTGAACATCGCGCGCCTGTTCGCTTCCAATGTTGATCAGAGTAATGTCCAGCCTGGACCATTCTTGAGTTTCGGTAATATCGTCTCCATTCTCAGTCGGACCCCAGTCGAGCCCATCCGGGCTTGCGAATCTGAGTGCATCGCCCTCCTGCGGATTCGTGGGAGTGAGAATCAGTTTCTGCGGCGCGTAGAGGTAGCGGGTGTGTCCGTCGCCATCCGTGATCTCCGCGAAGACCCAAAGCCCATCCGGTGCCGGATTGTAGCCAGCGGTATCCCACTCGATAGGTGCATCCACCACGGTCTCACCCGTGACCACCGAGTGGTGGGCCCAGGTGACCATCGCTCCACAGCCATTGTACGGGTTGAGGTCGTTGTCAACGCGAATGATGATCGTCGTAGCATCGTCGTAGTCGTTGTATTCGTACTGGAACGTGACCGTTTCGCCGATCTGGTGCGAGTAGCCGCCGTCGATGTCGAGCGAGAGGATATTAGGCCAAGTGGCGTTGGACCAGTCGATGTCCTTCTGATCGTTCTCGGATCGAGAGCCACCGAGAGCGCCGTGAAGGCCGTCACGGATACGGTCGTCCGAGCCGCCGGGTTGGTCGTAACTGAGGCGACTGCCCCCACCGCCGTTGATGTTGCTCACCCTGCTGTAGTAGTACCCGGCCGTGGAGCCAGCCCCTTCGCCGGAGCCGTACCAGTCATCGCGCATGTCGTTTGTGAGCCACTCATCCCCATCCCACACATTGCTGTCGTGATCGATCGTGCCATGATACCAGAGATGGACGTCGGAATGCTCATGCCAAAGCCAACCATCCGGTCCGTAGCCATCATCTAGATTGGTCAGTTCGCGATTGAATGTACCCTCGTGTGGATAGCCCCAATACGCCGACGGAGAGAGATGTTGGTAGTAGTTATCCGAGAAGACGACGTTCTCGGTCGGTGAAAGACCAGCTATGTAGCCATAGTCGCCAGGCATCGGATGAGGGTCGAGGAAGGTGACGTGGTCAACCCAGGCACCCGCCTCACCGAGGTTCTCGGCGATGGCGGCGACAAGTGATCCGCCACGGCTGTGTCCGATGAGGTGGATGGGGAGCGAGAGAACAGATGTGCCGAAGGTTGAGAAGAACGATGGATCCAGCAGTTCCGAGACAACGGCCTCGGCGATAGTACCCGTGGTGGACTCGAAGAAACTAGCAATGGCGGACCAGTCCAGCTTGAGAACAATTTCACCTGAGTGCCACTGCGATTGTGCAATATCGAGACCTGTGTTGATGACAGAAAGGTCACCGCCATCTTCAGTGACGATGATGGTTGACGTGGGTATCTGATCATTATCGAAACCGGTCTCCTGTTGGATGCGGTCGACAACGGCTGACGCCATATGGTCCACCCAGGACGGCAATTCATCGACGAACAGAAGGCCATGCGTGACGATCGTGAGTCCTGCCAGGAGACGCCGATCCTCGAGCGGTTCGATATGTATGTTCCGGTTCGCGGGTAGACCGCTGAGGGCGGGCTGGAAGGAACGGCGAGTGCGGGACAGCTTCTGTTCCGGAGCGTGTGTGTGTGTCGGCATGGTGATTCTCCCGTTGAGTTCCCTTAGAGAGTACGTCGGTTCTACCTGGATCTAGCCCAGTTGCGGTGTTTCTTGCATGGACGGAGCCATATTCCCCTCAGTGTTTGGGGGTTACAAGGTGTGCACCCCCCGGAACCGGTGTGCGTGGGATCGGATGTGCGCTACGGCGATGGGGTTGAGGGGGCGTCGGCTGTGGTGTCCACGGGGAAGTTGCCGGCTGTTGAATGGCGGAGCCAACGGCGACCTTCCAGACGTAGCGCATCGATACGATTGGCGAGGTCGGCCATCGCAGGACGAATGCCATCCTTGAGCAATTCATCCGGGTCGATCGGCTCACCAATCACAACGACGACACGACAACCAAGCAGACGAGGGAAACGATGGCGACGTGGATACGCGTCGTATGCGCCTTCGACCGCAACGGGAATGACCGGACACTTGGCGCGCTTGACGAGGACGCCCGCGCCGGCTTTGAACGGCTCGACTTGGCCGTGATGTGAGCGGGAGCCTTCGGGAAAGACGAGGACAGCAGCACCTTGGTCAAGGAGCGAGAGGCATGCCTTCATCGCCTTGGTGTCGCCGCGCGAAGTGTCGATGGCGATGCAGTTGAGTGCGAGTAGGTATTTGCTCCAGAGTCCGCCGCCCGACATGAGGCCGACCCTCGCGAGGAAGCACATGGCTCGCTGACGTATGGAGAGGCCGATCATGACCGGGTCGAGGAACGACTGGTGATTTGCGAGGATCAGGCACGGGCCGTGCATCGGCAGCCGGTCGCGGTGGAGTGCCCGCAGGCCGTAGATCGCGGTCAAGATGGCGTAGGTGACGAGCCACATCGTCCGGTAGACGAATCCGCCGCGCGGTCGATAGCGCATGGCGGGTACGTTGTTATTCGGTGGTGGTGTGGGCATCGCTGAAGCCTTCGTTTCCATCGCAGTCGATTTCCGCCATGCGTTGAAGCGCGAGCGCCTCAAGGTGATCCACGACTTCATCGAGCGAAAGCGACGTCGTATCGAGGATGATCGCACCACGCGGCTGCACAAGGGGACTGTCGGCGCGGGTTGAGTCGCCTTGGTCGCGTCTCATGATGCCCGCGAGGATCTGCTGTTCGTCGGCTTCACGGCCGGCGTCGCGCAGTTGCTGTGCTCGACGCGCGGCGCGGATGTGCGGGCTTGCATCGAGGTAGACCTTGAGGCCGGCATCGGGGAAGACGATGGAACCTTGGTCTCGCCCTTCGGTCACGAGCCGGCCGTGCTCGCGCGCGATCGCACGTTGTTGTGTGACGAGCACCCGTCGAAGCTCGGGAAGCGCCGACACGGGCGACACGTGGCAGCTCACATCCGCATCACGAACGCGCTGCGAGACATCGACATCACCGGCATAGAGCTTCGGCGGGTCGGTGTCCCAATCGAAGCGCAACGTGACGCGCTGCACGGCGTCTGCGATGGCTTTGCCATGCGTGAGCGGGATGCCCTCTGCGATGGCGACAGCCACAGCGGCGCGATACATCGCGCCCGTGTCGAGGAAATGGAAACCGAGTCGTTTGGCGACGAGCCTCGCGACCGCCGATTTGCCCGCACCGGCAGGGCCGTCGATCGTGATGATCAGCGATGCGGGCCGTCCGGTCATCCGCTGGGCTTTCTTGTAAAGTGCTGCTGGATCACCGCCTCGAGGATGTCGCGCGCCTCGGTGATCTGCTCGACGATGGCGCCATCGCCGCGATAGTCCAACCCGATCGCGCCGGAGAAGCCGACGGAGAGCACGGCTTGCGTGAGTTGCGTGAGATTCCCGCCCGTCTCGCGGAATCCCGCATTGACGGAACCGGTGTATGGTGTAAGGCGTCGCATGTACGCGACTGGGTCCGGCTGGTTGTTCGCCGTGAGGTAGTCAGGGAACGTCCCGATCCGGAAGCCGCTGACCTTCTTGATGAGCCGTGTGAGTTGGAGCGGGTCCTCGGTCAGGCCGGGCTGCGGCGCGAGGAGGATGTTCACCTCGAACCGTTCAGCGATCTCCATCGCAGCCTTGCAGCCGTCAACCGCGTGGGTGAGCTGCTCGTCGCTGTTGTTCGCAGTGACGCCGACAGCGATGGAGTTGGAGCCGAGGCGATGACTTGCACGGACGAGCCGTCCGACCCGTTCGATTGCCGCGTCGACCTTTTCGCCATTGGACGATGCAAGGGGCAGTGGTTGCTCCTCGACGAGAAGCAGGCAAGGGCAGCCGCTCTTGTCCGCCCTGTCGCGCAGGTGGTCGATATCGCGTGGTGACCAGCCGGCAAGCAGTGATGTGGGAATGTGCAATCCGCGCAGGCCCAAGTGGTCCATGCAGTACCGCGGCAGATCGACCAGTTGTGATGCTGGAACATCGCGGTCGGCCAGGAGGAGCTTGACGGAGTTGTGGGCAAGTGTGAGGAGCATCGTGCAGTGCAAGGCGAGTCTATCGAGCAATCCACTGCAGGCAAGTCAGGGCGGCGTACCGGGCTGTGTGCGAGGCGCGTGATCGCAGGCGTGATTAAGAAGAAAGACGAAGCCGACTGAGCGCAGCCGACTTCGTCCGGAGGAGAGAAAAGAGCGATCCAAACAATGGCCAGCGTCAGCCCCATTCGAACTACCGAGGCCCCAACCACCCGGTCCGTAAAGCATACCCAGACCACCCAGTTTATCAAGCTTTGCCAGCGTGGCGTCCAACACGAACCGCTCTGGCACTGCGATCATCGCCACGGTGCGTCCCCGCCGCCTTGCCCTCCGCACCGCACGACGTATCCTGTGTCCTCCTCAACCCTCATACGGAACCCTCAGATGGCTTCACCAACCGACCGCCGTTACGCCGAGACCCACGAATGGCATCTTCTCGAAGGTGACATCCTCACGATGGGCCTCACCGCCTATGCCGTAAACGAACTCACAGACATCACTTACGTCGAAATGTACGAGGTCGGAACCGAGGTGTCGGCAGGCGGCCCCGTCGGCGAGATCGAGTCCGTCAAGACCACCAGCGACGTCTACTGCGTCTGCCCCGGCCGAGTCATCGAGGTCAACGAGAACCTCGCTGACGACCCATCACTGGTCAACAACGACCCGTTCGGCGCCGGCTGGCTCGTCAAGCTCCAGGTCACGGACACCGCTCCCCTGGACGCCCTCATGGATGCCGCCGCCTACGACGAGCAATTCCCGCTCTAGTTCCGCCAACAACCAGACGGCGTCCGACGCACACCACCAACGCCCGCACAGCCGGACCGGTCCCTCTCGATGATCCACGTGACCGACGTCATCAAGACCTATCGCCGTGACGGCACATCCGTCCACGCGCTGCGAGGCGTCGATCTGCACATTGAGACGCAGGGCTTCTACGCCATCATGGGCGCCTCCGGCTCGGGCAAGTCGACGCTCCTGCACCTGCTCGCCGGCCTTGACCGCCCCGACAGCGGCGACATCCGGGTCGGTGACTGTGCGCTCTGCGACATGACCGAGCGCGAACTCACGCAGTACCGCAGGCGCTCCATCGGCATCGTCTTCCAACAGTTCAACCTCATCCCAACGCTCACCGCTCGCGCCAACGTCGAGTTGCCCGGCATGCTCGCGGGTGAATCGCACGACTGGCTGCGACACCGAAGCGACGAACTGCTCGACGCGCTCTCCATCACGGATCGCGGCGACCATCGCCCCGATGCGCTCTCCGGCGGCGAGCAGCAACGCATCGCCATCGCGCGCGCGCTTCTCTTCAAACCTCGCGTCGTCTTCGCGGATGAACCGACCGGCAGCCTCGACTCACACACCGGCGAGCAGTTCTGGAACGTCCTGCACGACGTCGCGCGAGAGCACGCAACGACCGTCCTTGCCGTCACACACGAACCGTCCGCAGCCGTCCACTGTGAAGAAGCGTTCGTCCTCGCCGATGGGCAAATCGTCGGCCAGTTTAGCACCGAAGGACTCGATGTCGCCTCCCTTTCGATTCGCTATCAACAGCTTGGTCACGCGACCTAAGCGGACGATTCTCCTCCTCATCACCGTCGCGCTCTCCGTCGCGCTGGTCGTCTCCGTCGCATGCGCCATCGCCTCCGCACACGCGGCGGTCAAGTGGACGGCTGACCTCACCATCGGCCGATCCGATGTGCGCATCACACATGCCTTCCGAGGTCACATCCCACCGGATATCTATGACCTGGCGCGGTCGTGGCCCAGCGTCGCCGCCGCCGTCACACACGAAGAAGTTCCCGTCTCACTTCTCAACACGCGCACACGCCTGCAAGCCACCGCGCGCGGCGTCGGCGTCGTTCTCGATGCGGAATACGATGTTCGTCCCGTCAAGATGCTGCAAGGTCGGCTCCCCGCCGCCGACTTCGAGACCATCCTCGATCCGATGGTCGCCGAGAAGCTCGACGCGCGCGTCGGCGACTCACTCCTCATCGAACGAATCGGCGAACCGATCCTGCTCCAGGTCGTCGGCATCTCCGATCGGCCCCAGCTCCCAATCCTCCAACGCCGGGAGATTCACATCTCCGACGGCACGCTCCGCGCCCTCCGTGGTCGCAAGCCTCGCTATGCCTCGATCGACATCGTTCTCGAACCGAACATCGACCCCGCCGCATTCGTCGAGCAGCACCGAGCCGAACTCCCCGAACGACTCCTCATCCAGACGACCGAGCGCGTCACATCACGCTTGCACTCCAATCTCGCCTCATCACAGATCTCGTTCCTGCTCGCAGGCGTCCTGACGTTCATGGCGGCGTCGTTCATCATCCTGACGGGCATGACCGTCGCCGTCGCCGAGCGCACGCGCGAACTCGCCATGCTGCGTTGCATCGGCGCCGCTCGCGCGCAGCTCGCCGTCTCACAGCTTTGGATCGGCCTGTTCCTCGGCACCGCAGGTTCGATCCTCGGTGTACCGCTCGGCATCGGCCTCGCATATACCTTGTACCTGTTCTTCAGCGAACACCTCATCGCGGGTTTCCATATACATCCGCTCGGCATCATTCTCGGCACGGCCGGCTCACTCCTGGCGGGCCTCGGCGGCGCGGTCCACCCCGCTTGGCAGGCTGCCACGACAAGCCCACTCACAGCCTTGACCGTCCGCGCGCACCATCCCAGACTGCGTGGGATTATCATCTGCGCCATCCTCGGCCTGGCGCTCATCGCGCTGCAACTCATACTTCTCCGCGCGCCGCACAACCTGCAAACATCCTTCTGGACCTACATCATCGTCGGCCTGCCCGCGATGTACCTCGGGTACTTCCTCGTCTGCGTCCCCATCGCGTGGCTGATCGCCGCTGCGTTCGGCCCTGTCGTCTCACGCATCCTCCGTCTCCCCGCAGGCATGCTCGTCCAGTCCGTCCACGCCTCCCCCTACCGTTTCGCATTCACCGCCGGGGCACAGATGGTCGGCCTGTCCATCATGATTACCATCTGGAGCAGCGGAACATCGCTCTTCCGTGACTGGATCGATCAGATTCGATTCCCCGACGCATTCGTCCACGCATGGTTTGGCCTCGAACCCGAACACTATGAACTGATCAAGTCGCTCGACTTCGTTGAGAATACATGTGCGACGACATTGTTCGCCATGGATGTGCGCAACCGTGAAGTTTTCGGCGTGTCCGGCCTACAACAGTTCAAGACGCACTTCGTGAGTTTTGAACCGGACGAATTCTTTGAGATGACGGGCATCGACTGGGTCCAAGGCGATCCGGAGACCGCCAAACGCAGACTCAACGAGGGTGGTGCGATCATCGTCGCGCGCGAGTTTCTCATCGCCAAGGGCATCGGCGTCGGTGATACGCTCGAACTCGGCTTCCGCGGGCACTGGGCGACGTTCGAGATCGTCGGCGTCGTCGCCAGCCCTGGACTCAATATCGCCACACGTATCTTCGGCATCGGTGAGGCATACCTCGAACAAGCGATCTCCTGCGTCTTCGGATCACGCGAGGATGCCACCACCATCTTCGGTAATGACGATATCAACTTGATACAGATCGAGCTTGCGCGCGATGTCGATCATGATGAAGCGCTTGCGGAGATCGTGAAGACACTCAACGTGCCGGGCCTGACGGCGGGATCAGGCAGACAGATCCGTGATCTGATCGACAGCGCCGGTGTCGGCATGATGACCGTCGGCTCGTTCATCGCATTCGCAGGCCTGCTCGTCGCATGCCTCGGTGTCGGCAACATCATTATGGCCAACCTGCACGCTCGCCGATTCGAGTATGGCGTCCTGCTCGCAATCGGCGCCGACCGTGCGCTGCTCGCCCGTGCGATTCTCGCCGAGGCTGCTCTCATCGCTGCGGTCGCCTGCATCATGGGCACGCTCGTCGGTTTGCAAGCAGCGGATGCGGGCAATGTCCTTTACGCCATGTACGGCTTATCACTGCACCTTCGCGCCCCGGCAGGTCCGATCGCGCTCGGCTGCGCGATTCTGTGTGCATTGACCTTCGCCTTCGCTCTCCCCGCCGTCTGGTCACTCATGAAGACCCAACCCCGCGACCTCCTCGCCAGCGAGTGACGGGTTCCGCGCGCGAATCCTAGGCACATCACGTGGTCAGGACATGATCCGGGGATCGTGTGCGAGCAAACAGCTTGGACCCTGCTCTGTAGAAAACCCTGACGGTTCGGCGGGTGTGAGGTTGTGCAGGTCGCGCTCGATGTCGTCACACGCTCTTCACGCGGTTCTCAACGACGCGTGAGATACCTTCCATCACAGCCCCATGTGGCAACATGGGGTTCATCCCACCCGCGCGGAGCGAGCTTGCAGGCGGCGCCGCCACGCACATCCGGGGGGGACCGCTGGCGAGGACGCCGCGGCTCGCTTCCATGGACCCACACCGAAGCAGAAGACGACGGCCGTCCATCAAATCAGACCAGATAGCATCGAACGGATCACCTCAACCACGTTCAGCACATCCGGTCTCAAGGAGCTCCAGGATCTTCAGCGGCTGCTGCGCCGCCAAATCGAGATCAGGCCACCGCGAAGCAGCCTGTCCCGAAGGCCACGAAGATGGGTTATAAGATCCGCGATCTCATCGTGCCGGTCTGCGAATGGCTGCCCCAGACAGAGCAGTGATCGCATTCGAAGCTGCATGTGCCGGTGAGCTGACGGCATTCGTGCGATCTGGTTCGGCCCGGTAGGATCACTTCAGATGCGATGGGCCGCGATCACCTATGTCTTGATGAGCCTGCTGACGCTTCTCGCCTTCGGCGCTGACAAACGGCGGGCGATGCGCGGATGCAGGCGAATCCCCGAAGCGTCGCTGCACCTGTTGGAACTGCTGGGAGGATTCCCCGGCGCGATGCTCGGCGGCCGGCTCTTTCGCCACAAGACACGCAAGCGGCGCTACCGTTTCATCACCGGCGCGATCGCGCTCTTGCACGTCGCGGGCTGGCTCGCCTGGCTGCTGATCCTGCCCCGCTGAAGCGCAGCGGAAGCCGGAGAAGCGCTGCGAGTCACGGGATGCGCGACGCTCGATCCGACCTGTGTGAGACGAAGGTCGGCGAGGCTCGTGCGCCTGTGAGCGTGCGTCATCGTATGATGCGTGCATGTCGTTTCACATTGAGAGCAGTCGGCGGCGGTTGCACGAGTGCCGCGAGCAGCTTGAGCACGGCCTGAAACATGGCCGGGGCGAGCCTGCCGGCAAGCTCGAAAGCGGGGAAAGCCCGGTGACAACGCGGACTCGGCCGTTCCGCGTACTGGTGCTTGAGTTCGTGAAGCTGCTGCGTGGACACCGGATAGCGCTGACGCTGGCGCTCGTGACCGCGACGCTTTCGACGGCGCTCAAGCTGATCCCCCCCGCTGCGACGAAGGCTGCGATCGACTACGTGCTCATCGGCGATGCGCTTCCTGAGAACATTCCCCACTGGCTGCACCTGCCAACGGATCGTGCTGCTTTGCTCTTTGTCATCGTGGCGAGTGTGGTCGTGATCTCGCTGGTGGACACGGCATTGCACATCTGGGGACGCTGGCACGCAACGCGCATCACGAAGCGCGTACAGGTGGCGGTGCGGAAGAAGGTCTTCGCGCATGCGGTGCGTCTGCCGCTGCATCGCGTGTACGAACTCAAGTCGGGCGGCACGGCGAGCATTCTGCGCGAGGATGCGGGCAGCGTGGCGGAACTGGTCTTTGCGTTGTTCTACAACCCGTGCAGAGCGATCGTGCAGCTCGCGGGCAGTCTCGCCGTATTGGCGTGGGTTGACTGGCGCCTGCTGCTGGGATCGCTCGTACTGATCCCCTGCGTCTACATGACGCATCGAACATGGATCAGTCGTATCCGCCCGCTGTGGCGTCATGTTCGTCGTCAGCGCCAGGAGATCGACGCCAAGGCGACCGAGTCGTTCGGCGGCATGCGAATCGTGCGCGCGTTCGGCAGGCAGCGCAGCGAGACGACCCGGTTCACACGGAACAACCACCTGATGGCCCGGCTGGAACTGCTCGCATGGTGGTGGTCGCGCACGATCGAGATCGTCTGGGAGGTGCTGATTCCGCTGGCGTCGGCGGCGCTCCTCTGGTATGGCGGGACGCGCGTGCTCAGCGGCGATCTGACGATCGGCGACCTGATGATGTTCCTTGTCTATCTCGCGATGCTGCTCTCTCCGCTGGCGACGCTTGCAGCGAGCGCGACGACCTTTCAGAACAGCCTCGCCGGGCTGGACCGCGTGCTCGATCTGCTCGCCGAGCCGGAAGAGATGCCGGCGACCGACGATACGATCGAGGTCGATCACGCAACCGTTGCGGGTGGCTTGGCGATTCGCGGTGTGAGTTTCCACTACCAGGGCGCATCGGAGCTTGTGATCGACGACATCGCCGTCACCGTTCATCCCGGCGAGACGGTGGCGCTGGTCGGGCCGAGCGGCGCGGGCAAGACGACGCTGTGTAATCTGATCGCTCGTTTCTACGATCCGACCGATGGGGGCATCGAACTGGACGGCGTCGATCTGCGCGATCTCGATGTCGATTCCTATCGCAGCCTGTTCGGCATCGTCGAGCAGGACATCTTCCTGTTCGATGGGACGGTGCTGGACAACATCGCCTACGGCAATCGGCGTGCGGGACGTGATGAAATCGAAGAGGCGGCGCGCGTCGCTAACGCACACGACTTCATCGCGCAGCTTCCGAAGGGATACGACACGGTGATCGGCGAGCGCGGCGTTCGGCTCAGCGGCGGGCAGCGACAACGCGTCGCACTGGCCAGGGCCGTCGTCGCCGATCCGCGCATCTTGATACTCGATGAGGCGACAAGCAATCTCGACACCGAGAGCGAACGGCTCATCCAACAGAGTCTGGCGACGCTGATGAAAGGGCGGACGTGCTTTGTCATCGCCCATCGCTTGAGTACGATCGCGCACGCCGATCGGATTGTCGTGCTCGAGGCCGGTCGCGTCACCGAGGTCGGCTCGCACAACGAGCTGATGGCCCGCAGCGGACACTACCGCGAGATGGTGCGAATGCAGGTCGGCGCGATGACCGACTTGGGCGGCGAGTGATCCCCCCCCCACCGCCCCCAGCGGGCCGCTGCGCATCGCAAGGGTGGAATAGCGGTCCTCGCTCAGCCGCGGTAGAGTATAATGCAGCGACCCGAAGCGGGTGTAACTCAATGGTAGAGTGTCAGCTTCCCAAGCTGAAAGTTGAGGGTTCGAGTCCCTTCACCCGCTCTTCGACATCGCTTGACAGCGCGTCACAACCGTCGCCAGCGGCGACACTTGCGGCGATGCTCAGCGTTCCACCATTGCATCCGGTTTTGTCAGCAGTTGCCCCCGATGTGCGCTGATTGTCGGCTGTTGGTACAAGCACTGGTACAAGCGTTCGCGGGTCCGTTCCAGTCGCTTTCGCTCGTTCGGTGTGCGGTCCATCGTCAAGCGGGAGCGACGGCAGCACATCCATTGCACCGGCCACGTCGAGCAGTTGCGGATCGGTGTAGGTGCTCATCGTCAAGTCGATCGTGCTGTGCCGTAGCGCCGCCTGTGCGGTGCGCGGCGACACACCGGCTTTGCTCAAGTGCGAAGCGAAAGTGTGGCGCAACGCATGAACGTCAACGCTCCGACCGCGATCATCGCGCTTCGGAATGTCGGCGGCGGCAAGGTCGGCGTCGAAAATCCGCACCAGCCCGGTCGGCACGTTGAACAGCGGCGCATCGTTCGGCAACGTCACCGGCAACGGCCCGCCAGACGCCCGAGCTTCCGCTCTGACGGCTTCCAGCCTGTCGGCAAGCCATCGGCGTAGGTCATTGGCCAAGTCATCCCGTAGCGGCAGGTCGGCTCCCCTACCGGCTTTCTCGTCAGCGGCTTCGAGCGCGGCATACGCGATCGGCCCATCCAGGTCGAGCTTGCCCACCGTGAGCGATGCCAGTTCGCCCCGGCGAAGTCCGGTGGACACGAGCATTTTGTAGATCAGCGCCCTTTCCCGGCCGGTGCGCTCAAGCTCGGCGATGAGACTCGGGCGATCGGCGAGCACGTCACGGGCGCGATGCGCAGCGGCGTCGATCGTGGCGAACGTGAGTGGTGCTTTCGTCCAAGTGCGCCGACCTTCTCGCTGCTCGGGCGGGAGCTTGACGGTTTCCCTGCCATACTCGGCGAGCGGCCGAAGCTGGGCGGCGTGCATCAGTCGGCGAAGCTCATCAGTAGTCAGCGCCCGGCGCTGTCGGCGACGGTCCGCCTTCTCGTCGAGCTTCGGCGGGCGGGCGAGTGGATTCACGGTCAAACGCGACGTTTCAACGCACCAGTTGCCGAACGCGGTCAGCCCGACAAGGCGAGCGTTGATCGTCCGAGCCGACAGCGGCGATTCGGCTTCAAGCTGACGCTTCACCCACCGTTGAACGGCTGACCGGCTCAGGTCGCGCAGGCGCTTGAAGCGACACTCGGCGATGATGCGGCTCAGGCTGTGCTCGACGTTGGCCACGTGTTTCGGCGATACCTTCGGCTTCGCGCCCTTGCCGCGCTTGGTTCGCAAGTGGTCCAGGTAGGCGGCGATATGCCCCCCGAGCGGTGTCATCTGGTGGTCGATCACCGCATCCTCAGCAGCGGTCCGCACACCCGAGCGCACTTTGTCCGCGCGCGTTTCAAGCTCAGTCAGCACGGCCCGCGCAGCGTCGAGCGTTCGGCAGCCGGTCGCAGCTTTGCGGATTATGCCGCAACCATCGCGGAATTTTGCGGTGAAGGTGCCAGCTTCGATCAGGACGCGATCAGCACCAGCGGCGTTGGTTGTCACCCGCGCGGTGCGCTTGCGGTTCCGGCGGTCGCGCCACCGTGCGAAGCGCCGCTCCTTGCGACTGAAAAGCTCGGCGTCGGGCGGAAGCGGCTTCGTGTACGACTCTTTGTAGACGGTGCCCATGATGTCACCCCTTTCGCTTGGTTCGCTTGCATTCGATCCCGAAGTGGGCGGCAAGCCGGTCGGCCAGGTCGAGCCGAAGCGACTGCCTGCCATTAACGAATCGCACGAGCGACCCATGATCCAGCCCGGCTGCGCGGGCCACGCCCCGGATGGAATCAGCGTCGCGTAGTGATTCGCGTAGAAGCTCGGTCATCGTGCCTTTGCTCTTTCTTGGCGGCATGGTGGATATTATCACCACGCCGCCCGCGTGTGTCAAGTCGATTCTCCATCCATTTCGGTCGGCTGCGCACCATGCGCACCATTGCGCACCATTAATTCACAACTTGCCTTACGCGAGGGGGTGTTAAGGGAAAGTTGTGTTTCTTGACTGCGCATCATGCGGAAAGGTGCGCCAGGGCGGTTTAATGGTGCGCAGCCTGCCGGTAGAACCTCCCGCAGATACTCGTCACGCGGTGGACTTCGCACGTCAATCATGCGCAAAGCCCTGTTTCTCACCCGCGAGCAAGCCAATCCCGATCCACGTCGTCGGGCCGCGCCCATCGAGTCGCACGCTGTCGAATCCACGTGCTCGCAGTCGTCCACCGAACCGTTTTTGGGACATCACCGGCTCGCCTTCCCGTTCGCTCCATTCTCGGAACTCCCGATACAAGTCTTTCGCCGTCGCCGATGCCGTGTCGTTCAGCACGCAACAGTCGCCGAGGAATCGGCCCACGATGTCGGACTCACTTCGATAGTCGTCAACTGCGGCGATAACCTCATCCGGGATGCCCAGGCCATCCTTCCACCACGTGGTGCATCCGCGAACCGCCCAAGCCAGGATACCTCTGCATTCCTTGGCCAGCTTCTCAGGCAGTTCCGCGTCACGCTCGCCAGGCGGGATCGTCACGGTGAATGGAACCAGTTTGAGTCGATCCCAGATTGCGTTGTCATCGCCTTTCACGACGGGCCGATGGTTCGTATGCAACCACAACTTGAAGGTTGGTAGGAACTCGAACCACTCACCGAACAAGAATCTCGCTGACACTCGATCGCTCCCGCCTGTCAGTAGCTTCACGAGACCCTCATTCAGCGACCGCCCTTCGGTGGTTTCAGCGCCGACCGCCAGACGGATACCCGTCAGCCCTGCTATGTCATTGCGGGGTCCGTCATCTCGCCTCGCCAGGAATGTCGATGCCGGTACGGTCGCAGCGTAGTCACCGAGTATGTCGCGTATCACGGATGTGAATACGGATTTGCCGTTCGCGCCGGAGCCATGGAGAATGAACATGGACCGCTCGCCGGTCAGCCCGGTTAGGGTGTAACCGACAGCCCTTTGTATGAACGATCGAAGCTCCCCGTTCCCGTCGCAGATACGATCGAGAAAGGCATCCCATCGTGGACACTTCGCGGCAGCGTCATATGCAACTGGGGCGAGTTTCGATATCAGATCGTTTCGATCGTGAGCGCGCAGCTCGCCGGTTCGCAAGTCGAGCGTGCCGTTCATGCAGTTCAGGAGCGTGGGGTCACGGTCGAGATTGTCCTCGCCGATCGTGATGCCATCCTCGGATTTCGCCAGCTTAAGCATGGCGTGCAATCGTTGCGCCGATGCACTTCGATCAGCCCATCGTGCGATTTCCTTCGCTTCGCCGTCACTGTCGCACCGCTGCGCTTCACCATAGATGCTCCGAGCCGTTGCTTTCGCGCAGCGCATGGCGAAGTCGGTATCGTCTGTCGCCCACCGTCGCCCATCCCAGTATATCCATCGCTTTCGCGTGTGCATCCACCGGATGCAATCCCCCTGCTGCGCGACGAGGCGCTCCGCGTTCGAGATGTCATCGCACCGAACTTCGGCGCGCGGTGCATCGCTTGGCGTCCGCTTGTTCAGGTGTTCGTCCAGCGTGCATCGCGTCATGGCAACGCCCCCTCACATGCACGCACGAGCACCTTCATAACGTCTGCGCCGATATGGTCGGGAGGAAACCACCGTTCGCGCAAGGCGAGCGCCGCCCACTCGAACGTGTCGGCCAACTCGACGCCAGCACGATCGCTGATTTGTAATGCGAGAATATGCAACGCCCATTCTTCGTCGATTGAGTAGCACGCCATCCACGCCAGCCATGTATCACCGGCAGGCCGGTCATCGCCACCGAGGTATGGGGCACGGTTCTCCATTGCCGCGCACACAAGTTCGCACGGTGCCACGTCGGCGAACAAGAGCCGCGCGGGAAAGCCGGACGCGCGGAGTGTTTCGCGCACAGCGGGATATGCGAGCAAACCACGGAGCAGACGCAGTTCCGATACGTGCTTCCACGGACTGCGCGGGTGGGTGTCCGGCAGCGGGTCGGTGTCGAGCCTCATCGCGCACCCGCTTTCCGGGTCCGACACGGCAGGCACCCATCCGCAATCCACTGAGAAAGCTCGCCAGCGCGCCATCGCACAAGCGCGCCGAGTTTGACCGGGCGCGGTATTCGTCCGGCATCGGCGAGCCGGTAGACCGTGCGCGCCGAGCATTTGAGCAGTTCTGCTACATCGCCAACTGACAGAAGGGCGGAAGCATCCGAGGCGTTGGTCGTGATGGGGTACTCAGCCACGATGCACCCCTTTCGTGCCGACCCGCCTGAGCATCGCGCACACATCCTCCAGGTCGAAGCGGATCGTCTTCCCGCTTACACGCAACGCCGGGATGCGCCCATCTCTCGCCCATCGACGCACCGTCTCCGGCTGAACGCTCAGCTCGGTAGCGAGTTCTTGCACGGTCAACAGTCGCGGTTTCGTACTCATTTCTGCTCCTTGCCCAAATACAAAGCCAGAGCACGGATGCAGACAGACGCGCGCGGATGCTGCGCGAATGCCCCCGACCCCCCCCTATCTGCTGGAATCGGCTGTTTTTTTGTGCGCGGATTATTCTGAAAATCCGCGCGATCAATCCAGTTCGTTGATCGAGACGATGCTCCGTCCTGAACCGGAACGCTCACCGGTCAGGCGCTTTGTCTCCTCCCCGGCGATGTGCCTCGTTTCCCGCTCATATCTCGACCAACTGGCAAACGAGGGCAGCGTCTCGGGCGTGTAGGTCAAGCAACCCTCATCCCGAAGCACCTCCCAAAGCTCGCGCGGGCTTTCGCCCTTCCCGTGCTCGCGGCAGTACTGACGCGCCTCCGCGGCAGACTCCGCCGCCAGCATGAAGCGATCTTTCTTCCTCGGTTTCTCGCCCGTCGTCAGGTTGATCCGCTGATGCTCAAGCACAATCACCCCGATCAACTGATCGACCACCTCACGATTCCCGCGTTCTGTAAGTGCCTTGCCTTGCTCAGCCATTTTGGCAAGTGTTCTGAATGCCCGCTTGAGCGCGGGTATGTCCAGCGGCGACCGCTTCAACTCGCTCGTCGGATGGTGGATCGCTTCCCTGATCTCCCGAAGATGCCCCAAGAAACGGTCTTGTGCCTGGATCAGACTGCGCCGTGCCGCAGATACCGCACAAGGGTCATCGTCTCTCGCCATTCGGTCTTCAAGAACATCGTAGCGCGTCCGCACGGAGTCCCATTCTCCGGGAAGCTGCCCCAGCAGATTGCCAATAGACATGAGTACCATCCTTCCACCGGCCGACCGGCCACGGCGAGCGGATGGTCAAACTCGCCGCGCCGGTCGCATAGGGGGGCGACCCCTACCGGCTGCTACATTCTATCCCCCCACTTGTCGTAATACTTGCGTTCTTTCTTGTCGAAATAGCCAGTCGCGCCCAAGAAGACCATCACCAGGAAGAAGACCGCCCACGCCACCGCGAGAATGATGAAAATCGTTTGCATGTTGCACCTCAGTCCTTCTTGTCGAATAGGCCTAGTCTTCCGCTACGTGCCGACACAGAAGCTGGCGCTCATTAACCGAACACGTCGGAGAGCACTCTTAGGAACATGACACTGGCCCGCCTACCCGTATTGCCAGCAGGTGAACCGTGCTGGCGCAGATACTTGGTCATGGCCGGGATACAACGCTGGTATGCGTAGTCGATTGGCAGCAAGCCCCGATGATCGCGCAGCGTCAGATCTGCTCCGCGATCCACTAGCAAGGCGAACACGTGTGGTGCGGAGTTAAGTATGGAACAATGAAGCGGGGTTCGTCCCTCGTTGTCCATGGCATTGATGTCAGCGCCAAGTTCCACAAGCATGGGCACTGTTGGAAAGAGCGAACTTGGATTCCGGATGGAGTAGTGAAGTGGTGTTCTTCCTAGGTTGTCCCTGGCATTGATGCAGGCACCACACGACACCAGCGCAGGTAGTGCATCCGGGTTCGAGCACGTCTGTCTGGTGTCCAGGCAGGCGTGAATCGGTGTTCGGCCATCGGCATCATGGGCATTGATATCGGCCCCGGCGGCCACAAGGGAGGCAATGACCTTCGCCTGGGTCGCTTGGCCTTTCACACGCGACGGAGAGCCGTCTTTGCCGACGCCTTGGTCCCGAAGGAGGTGCATCGGTGTACGTCCATTCTCATCTCTGATCTTGGGGTCCGCACCCGCGTCCAGCAACCGTTGCGTATGACAGAGGGAGTTAATCCAGACGGCGTGGTGGAGCAGCGTCCACCCTGACTCGTCGGTGCATGTTAGACTGCCGCCACGAGAGAGATGTTCATCCAAGTTCTCCGTTATTTCATAGGGTCTCAGCATCTCTCTCTTCTCCCATCCATGCGCTGCCCGTGGTGAGGCGATCTTGGCCCACCTACGGAGAAGAAAAGCGGTCAGGCTACTTCATGGCGCGCTGTCTCGGTCGCTTGTCTGATCGAGGACCGACCTCAGGTTGGCGGACCAGTTCTATGCCGACGTTGTCCCGCATATCGCACCTCAAAGCAAAATCCCATCGGGGCTGAGATGCCCTCGCCGCCAGACCGCCGACGCTCGCGCGTGCACCGGCTCGTCATCACGGGTAGGGCAACCCATACATGGCGAGCAGGATGCCTCGTTTGCGCGCCAGCCGGTGGGGATGTCGTTCATCACTTGTCCTCATTCTTAAGGATGTGCAGGATCACGACGATGACCAAGGAGATGACGAACGCGAGGACCATAAGAATGGTTGGGAGGTCTTCTCGCACGGCGAGTCTCCTGCGTGGCGGGCGTCGAAGTTCAACGCCCCGTTCTTTCAGTTCTTTGTGACGCCGCTTGTGGCACACGGGGCACAGCCACATGACATCCAGGAGGCGGCAGTAGTCGTCGTGGCGAAGAGGTACGCTGAGCTGTCTGTCCCGACGATTGCGGCAACGCTGCGCAGGCTGTTGTTCCCCGTCGGTGCCTCATGTGTGTGTCCCTTCCTCAGTCGTCGGCATGCGCTCGCCACGCCCAAGCTGGCCAGCAGGTGCCCAGAATCCTCCCAGTCACTTATGAGAGAATCGCGCGCATCCGGCCCCGCGTCAAGCAAATACGGCCCAGCACATCCCTGATTCGGTGGTGGCGACGCGCGGGAGAGGGTAGCGCTGCAAAACGCCCCCTTATGCCCCACCCCTTGTTTGGGGGGGTGTGCGTGTCCCCTCACACGCGATCCAAATAGCGCGTGTGATTTCTTGCACTTTTTCCAGAAAGTGTCGGGCGGGGTTGTTCCCAGCAAAACACGCCGGGTTTTGTGAGAGCGGGTTTTCTATACGTGCCACCGGCTGCCCGAAGGGGTGCCCCCCCCCGTCGGTGGTCATACAGCCCCTTCGGCGGTCGCGTCCCCCCATCGGTGCGCCGCCGTCAGCCTGTCGCGCTGACCATCACCGGGATGTCCGCTCAGCCGGACTTGGACGGCTCCGGGTCGGCACCGATGAGCCGTCGCACCGCTTCGGCCTTCTCGGCATCACTCAACGGCAGGCGAGCGATCATCGCCAGCGCTTCGGCGAAGTCACCGCTCGCGGCGTCGGAATGCACCGAATCCGCGTCATCGGTACAAGCAGCGGTACAAGCGTTCGGCGGCGTGTCCGCAAGTGCTGACGTATCAGGCGCTTGCAACTGACGCTCGCAGCTTCCCAAGCTGAAAGTTGAGGGTTCGAGTCCCTTCACCCGCTTTTCGACAGGACATGGCCGTGCTGGCGTTGCGGTGGTGGGGCTTGCTCGTCTTCGTGACGAACGCCGGTGAGGCGTCCCTTGGATCTCAGCATGGCCAAGCCGTGGAGAGGTGAACGATGGCAAAACCGCGCGTCTTTGTGAGTTCGACGTACTACGACCTGAAGGATATCCGTGCGTCGCTTGCTCGGTTCGTGGAGTCGCTTGGCTTTGAGCCGGTGCTGTCCGAGCGGGGCGATATCACGTATCTGCCAGATCAGCCGTTAGACGAATCGTGCTACGGCGAGGCGGCTGGGGCGGATCTGTACGTGCTGATTGTCGGCGGACGGTATGGCTCGGAGGCAAGCGCTGACCGCGACGGGAAAGGAAGGGGAGCCGATGAGCGATACGAGAGCATCACAAAGATGGAGTACGAGGCCGCGGTGAAGCGGGGAGTGCCGGTATACATCCTCGTCGAGGCGAACGTGCACGCGGAGTACAGGACGTTCTTGCAGAACAAGGGTAGGCGTGATGTGCGGTACGCGCACGTCGAATCGGAGAATGTGTTTCATCTGCTCGAAGAGATTCTGTCGAAGCGTCAGAACAACCCCGTTCAGCCATTTGGGCAGTTCGCGGATATCGAGTCCTGGCTGCGCGATCAATGGGCAGGCTTGTTTCGCGAGTTGCTGGCGCGACGATCCCAGCAGAAGGAGTTGACGGAGATGTCGGCGCAGCTCGGTGAACTCCGGGAGGTGAGCGCCACCTTGAAGCAGTACATGGAGGCTGTGCTCCAAGGTGTGGGGGAAACGGAAGCTCACGACCTCGTTGCGGAGGAGCGGTCGCGTCTGGCAAGACTCGAGCGGGATGCCGAGCTTCACGCGAACCGAATTGTGAACCATCTGGAGATGAATGGACATCTGCAGTTCAAGGCGGCGGTGCGGGCAATCGAAACAGCGACGTCGATGGATGACTTCGTGAAGCGAGCTGAGGCGTCCGAAGGGTGGAACAGCGGGTTTAACCTGCGCGAGGTTCTCCTGGTGATCCCGGATCTGCGCAGGGCACTGAACCATGCGCGGCGCATTCTGGGTCTGGGACCGCTGGCCAACGACCTGAGCGACGGTGATCCCGACGCGAGGTGAAACTCAAGGTAGGGAACAGCAACGACCGGATGGGGATGAAGCGCCTGAAGTTCTCCGCGAACTGTGGACGATCGTGCTCAGCGCCAGCGAAGGAGCCGCAGCCAGCCCGACGAACGGCAGGCTCATTGTCACGGTCGGGCTGGTTCGACAGCGGCACCGACTGAAGAGGCCGATGGGTCCGGATCGGGCGGTGACATGCGGCGCGCGGTGGTGCCTCTGGTGGTTGAGGAACACGGCGCACCGCATGCGCTCACCCGGCCATCATGTAGCTTCGTTCTTCGTTGCCGAGTCGCGTTGCTCGAAGCGCTGCGACGGTGCTCAGCTTATGTAATGCCCGCTTGGGTGCCGATGGCGTCGAGCCGCGCATCGACCCAGTCGGAGCGATCGCCCATGTACTCCTCATCCGGGGTTGTCTCATCGAGTTCCGTCTGGAACTGCTGGGCGTAGGTCTTCGCCTCGTCAGCCTTGTCATCCAGCGCACTTGGTATCGATGGCGCGAGTGCGCCCGCAGCTGCATTCACGGGGTCGAGGCTTGGCACCTGGTTGCCATCGCGCAGCGTGCTGATCTTCCCCTTCGATGTCGTATGTGCTGTCGTCGCATTCGACAGAGGCCCACCTTGCAGCGGCCCGTTCGCTTCGCCATCGATCGCGTCGATCAGATCATCGATCGCATCGAGCACATCCTCAATCCACTGCTTGA
>JAGLTS010000091.1 GCA_023135165.1 Phycisphaerales bacterium
ACTACTTCGACTTTATCAGCTTCTCGAGTCACACCGGCACATTCAACCCCATACGACTGCCCTCGCTTGATCCCGGGCTCGAATGGCAAGTGACCTACGCCTCGACTCGCGTCAGAATCGCCGTCGTCGAAGAGGGCGGCGATCCCTGCCCCGAGGATCTCGACGGCGATGGCTACATCGGCCAGTCCGATCTCGGCATCCTGCTCGCGGCCTACGGCCTGGGTTCTGGCGGTGACGTCGACGGCGATGGCGACACGGACCAGGGGGACCTGGGCGCGCTCCTCGCCGTCTACGGTCAGCCCTGCCCATAAGGAGATCCCGCACACGAGGCACACAAAGGTGCTGATCTCTGCGCAGGTCCGCCTCACACCGAGGCGGACCTGTCTGTTTGCAGGGTGGCCTACTCGGGACGCCCGCCGGGAATCTCGATTCTGGCCAGCAGTGGCGGGTTCCCGGCCTCGGTCCGGCGCGGGCGCTCAAACTCTCGGTCAGTCTCACCGTTGCTGCCGCTCACGTCCGGCTGTCGCCTTGTCGCTAGTTCAATTCCTTGTCGGGCCAGTACTTGGTGCCGCTCACCGTGGCGGAGAGAGCGACGCCCGTCTTAGTGAACTGGTAGACCTCGATGTCCCCATGCACGTCGCCCGCTGCTGCTGCTGCTGCGCCCTGGTCGCCCGATTTGGCTGCGGCATCCGCCTCCCCGCCCCACTCCCAGCCGGACGTGATGAACCGGTCGAGGACGCGGTCGGTGTGGAAGACGAGCACAGCCCGGAAATCCTTGACGCCGAGCCCCAGGCCCACGCCAATCTCGCCCATCTTCATGAAGGTGTCTTCGCCTGAGCCGTTGTCATGCACGAGCCCGTACCCGCCGCCAGTGGAGATGAAGATGAGATTGGTGCCGATGTTTGAGAAGACGCCGTACCCCGCCGCCCTCCGGATCTTCTCCCTCGCGTCCGGCTCCTTGGCATAGAGTTCAGCGAGCGTGCGGTCAGCCATGCTGAGCGTGTAATCGCGCTTCTCAGCGGGCGAGGATCCTTGTGCAGCAGCGCAGCCGGTGAGACTGGCTGCGAGCAAACCAGTTACAAGAACAGACAAAGCGAGAGTGAGTCGGCATTTCATGTGTGCGCCTCCTTCGTGTGGAGTGGATTGTGCGATGACTTGCAGGGGCATGATAGTCGGCACGCGAGCGGCCGAAGCTCCGGGTTTCCTTTTCAGGTCGCTTTCCCCGCTTGGGCACATGAATTCGCCGTGCGCGATGCAGGCTCGTCGCTGGAGAACACCTTTGCTCGAAGCGCCGCAACCCGTCGTCCGGATGAGCTGCGCGAGCGGAGACCCGCGAGGTACGCCTGCGCTGCCGTCTCAAACGCGCCGCGCGACACGAGGATTCCCACGGCGGGCGACATACCGCCCACGCGCGCCAGACGCAGCAGGAGCAGGCGATCCGCAAAACCGATGTGCAAACCTCGCGTCATACCCACCCAGGCGCGATGCTCAGGCTTCCGCATCCTTCGAACCACGTGCATCCCCACGGCGATCGCAACCGGGATCACAAACAACAGCGCTAACCCAACAAGCGCCAACGTGAGCAGCGATGAACTCTCCGGCATCTCCTTGAACCCGCCGCTGATGCGCGTCAGCCGGTTTTGACCCAGCATGTGCAACCCAACCTGACACACGAGCAGCGTCATCGCCGTAACCCTCCCGTGAACAGTATCGAACCGGGAGCCCTCGCGATCGGCACCGCTGTTTTTGATCGGTCCGCCCGCAGACGCTGCGCCACCAACTCCGCCCGCTCACGCACCGGCTTGAGCTGATCCGCCTGCGCCAACGCTTCGACCTCTTCCTGCAGGTCGACCAGCCCCAGTTTCCCGACGAGCCACACACCGGAGATCCGGTGCATCGGCCTGGGATCATCGAGCATCGCCGCGACGCGCGCCGGGTCCACACATCCAACGCGCAGCAGCGTTCGCAGCGCGTTGGCGCGAGGCCGATTCCCATCCGCCTCGACAAGCTGTTCGAGCTGCCGCGCCGAACGAACCAACGCATCGACCGTGCCGGCCCATGGCAATCGGCGGTCAATCGCCTCCACCGCATTCGCCACCATACGCGCATCAGGATGATCCAGACATGCGCTGAGCGCATCGGCTGACGCAGGTGAATCACACACAGCCAGGGCGGAGACAGCGGACGCTCCGACTCGACTGTCCTTCCCAGCAGCGGCAGCAAGCAGTTCCAGTTCAACCTCATCCGCAAGCCCAAGCTGCAGCACCAGTTGAATTGCGAGAACGCGCTGATCGCGCGAGCCGCTGAGCACGCGTCTGCGCAGGCTGTCGATCATCGTGTGGTGATCCGTCCGTAGCGCCTTGCGCGCGAGAAGAACCGCAGCCCCGCCCCTGCCTTGCGTCGCCAACTGCCACGCTGCATCCGTATCGCTTGCCCCGCCGAACGCCGTCCCCGCGAGGAGATCCCGGACGCCTGCGTGCGGCGAACGATGAAGCTGTTGCACCGCGCGCAGCGATGTTCCCAGCTTCGTCGGATGACGCCGAACGGTGTAGCCGACCGCCAGGGCCGCCACCGCCGGGTCCGCATCGAAGCAGAAGTGCACCACCGCGTCATCCGCCTCATCCGTGCCGCGCGAGAGCAGTACGCGCAGCGCGCCCAGTCGGGCCAACGGCGAGCGAAACGCTGCTGCATCAGCCAACCGATCAACCAGCGTCTTCTCAGGGAGCTTTAGCGCGCCGATCCACCGGACAAACCCGAGTTGAGCCTCATCATCAAGCTCCGCAGCGCTCGACAATGGCGGAAGGCATCGCCCAGGTCGATCGACGAGCCGCATCTGCGCGCGAACAGCGGGCACCAGCGTCAGGTGCGCCTGGTGCATCAGATCACGCCACGTTTCCGCATCCGTCGTCTCGACGAGTCGTTGACGCACCGCACCAGCCACGGCCGGCGTCCGCAGCATCGACACGAGCTTGCGCTGGAGCTGCGCATCCTCGGAGCGTCGCACGACAGCGCGAAGCGGCATGATGCCCGGCTGGGATTCATCGTCAAGCCACGCCTGCAGCTCGCGACCGGCGTGGGGGAGTTGCAGCGCCGCTGCAAGCAAGACCTCTTCGCGTCGATGTCCATCGAAGCTCCGACAGGCTGGGGCGATCGCTCTGTCGAACTGATTGCGACCGACCGCATCCGTCTCGGCGACCCGGCGGGCTGTCTCGAGGATCGCCCGTGCCGCCAGTTCGGTGATCTCCGACTCGCGCGATGTCATCCAATCCGCAGCGAGATTCGCCAGCGAGGGGTGAGCAACGTCCGCCACAGCGGAAAGCCCGTTTCGCAACGCCGCATCCGATGCTCCGGACATGGCCCCTCGCAGCGCGCGGATGAGCAGATCCGGCGACGCCCGCCTCACACCGGCGCGAACTTCGGGGCTGAGGACATCGTAGTGACGAACCAGTAGCGCAAGTGACTGCCACCGCCCGAGTAACACGAGCGTCTCCCCCAACAGGCCCGCTTCACTTGATTCAGCCAGGGGTAACACCGGCGCGATCGCAGTCTCGGCGACCTCCGGGCCGAGGGATCTGAGCAATTCCAACCGCTCGGAAAGCGTTGGCATAAGGCATCCGCACCCATCCGGGCAGCCCGAGTCGGCCGAATCGGCTGCTCAAGGCACTGCCCAACCCTCGCCGCCACAAGGTATTGTGTGGCGCGCTGGCACCGGCAGAAAAAACCACACCATATTTCATCGACTCAATCCTTGATTCCGCTCCGAAAATCACGACACTGGCTGGCGACCCGCCCTCTCCGGCCTATACTCCTCCCCCCATCTCAGGATGGGCTGATGCATCACCGAGGTTCGTTCAGATGAGCACCGTATCGAAATCATCCCTGATCCAGGCATACCGGATCCTTCTCTACCGTCGAGCACTGCACCCGGAGTTCTTTGACATCCAAGGACGTAAGTCCGTTGCACACAACGATTACGAGCTTGAAGCCTGGGTGCTGCCCGGAGGCCACCTGCTGCGATATCAGTGCAATGGGCTGTGTCTCACCGAACTGATCACCCCTTCAAGTGAGGGGCTGCCCGAGCGAGGGCTGCTCACCTCACTCCCCTGTGCCGGCGAACGCGACCACGAGCAGGATTTTCCCGAAAAGGTCAACTACATCACCACGGTCCAGATCGAGACGCTGACGGACCACCTTTTTGACGCCTCCTACCGTGAGATGCTCGATTTCGCAGATGAGGTCGATGCGCTTCAGCACACATGGATCGATGAAGATGGCGTCAAGAACCTCTCGATGCTCGATGTCCAGCGGTTCAAGCGCGAGATCCACATCCAGAGCTACCACCTGGTCGGCGGCTATGGGTTGATCCTGCGCAGCCAGACGATCTTCGAGCAGACCGACTGAACCCCCACGCACCCCCACGAACCTCCCACGAATTGGGGGGGTGCTGTGGATTCCGTGCGCACGGATTCACAGAAAACGTGTTATCGGACCAGAGTTTTGGGCGAGTTTCGGCCGGTTTTGGGTCGATTCGGCGCGGTTTCGATCAGTTTCAGCCCGTTTTGGGCCGGTTTTGAGCGGGTTTTCGAGGCCGCCCAATCAACCCGTGCGCATGGGCGGGGCGATTCCGAGCAGGCTTTTTGATCCTGCAATCCCCCCCAGGACGAGATAGGATTCGGCGGTGCATGGCACACCGTTCGCCGAGGTGCGGCGCGCGCTGCGGGACATCGAGCGCGCACGCCGGATCACGCGACATAAAGGTCAGGTATCCGCGCCGGTTGTCCGCATCGGATACCCGGAGCTTCGGTCGCTCGTGCGACCTGCGCACCGGCGTGGATCGTGAGGACAATCTTCCGCGGCATCTCCTCGCAGAAAGCCGCGACCGGCGGTCGCGCTCCCCGTCGTTGGTAGGTAGCCGGTCGCACGAGCGGATGGCCGAGTATGGACCCGCGCGTACAATCATGAGAAGCTGCGGGCGGTCCTCGACCCGCCGGCCCCCGCAACGCCCGGCGCATGATGAGTTGTTTCCGTTCAGTACCCGTCGTCGATGTACGTATCACGTCTTTCGCCCTGAACAAAGGAATCAATCATGTCCCTCCTCGACGCGAGTTGCACACGGGGCGCCGCCAGGCGCGATCTCCGCATGATGGGTGTTCTGTGTTGTGCCCTGTGTTGCTGTCTCATGCAGGCTTGCCGTGATCCGGGTAACGAGGCGATGCTCGGTTACACCTCATCGCCCGTCCGGCTCGTCTTGGGGATGAGGCGGGGAGCGCCGCCCGAGGTGACGCTGAAGCTCGATCGGATTCAGCAGCACATCAGAACCTTCGACATCACTGATCCGACCGTGCGGACAAGTCGCGACGGCAAGGCCATCCTCGTGGTCGGTGCGATCTACTCCTCCCGTGTGCGAGAGGGCCGGCAGGGCGCGTGGCTCTGGCCGGACTGGCGGGAACCGGACAACTTCCTGGCATTCCCGAGGGTGACGTGGGCGCGCTTCAAGGGAACCCGGGCCGTCATCATGGGGTACGGCGGCGAATACGACGCAACTCCCGTACGGCTCGTCGTCATCAAGAACGAGGGGGTCGGCGAGATCATGCTTCCAGTTGGGCACCACATCGTGGCAGCCTCAGACGATGGCAAGGCGGTGGCATCGTGGATTGCTCGAAAAACACTCCTTCTCCAGCGGATTGAGGGTGCGGGGGAGACTTTGCGCCTCTGCGACACAGAGGCCGCGCCCATCGAAATCGGGGCACCATTTTCGACCGATTGGGTGCACGGTGATCGGTACCTGATGTTGTCACAGTATGATCGCCTGGTCGTGCTTGACGCCAGCGGGCGGACAATCGCTCGATTGGATGGATCGGTCCTGCTGAAACTCAACGATGACCATCTCGTCATGGCGATCGGACGAGATCAAGTGATCTGCCGAGTCGATGAGCCGTGGCGTCTGGAGATACTGCCAAAGTGGAGACGACCTTATGTTTCGGAGTTTTGGCCGGTTGCGCCTTCGCCGAGTGGGGCACTCCTCTCTGTACGCCAACCGAGGGTACTGGTGGGTTTGCTGTCGCTCCATCCGCTCACACGCACGGTGCTCATACGCACGCCTCTGGCTGACGAGAGTATCCAGCTCCCTCGCCATGATTTCGGGAGGTGGCGCACATGCGCCGGCTGGATTAGCTGGGCGGAGGGGCTAGACACCAGCTCGGACATTGCATCGCCGGACGAAACGCAGGAGGAAGCAAACGCAGCGGAAGGGGGCATGGAAGGGGGATGAGTGCATCGACGGGCACGAGCAGAACAAGGGGAGAAGTACATTAACTGGCGCACGAATAGATTGCCCATCAGGATAGCGAGCATCGCTGGCTTCGCAGCGCTGTTGTCGTATATCAGCGCATTCGTGTGTGCGAATATCCCGAATCCGTTCATCCACGGAAGGGACGTCATCTGGGCGGATCACGGGCGAGAGATCGTCTGGTTCGGGCGCGCAGGCATTGGGCAGTGCGCATTCGCGTGGCTACCACGTAGCGAACTGGCGGATAAGATGATGCGATCGGCCTTCATCGAATTCTGCACGGCACCGGAGACACGGCGAGGGGAGGTTATCGAGAAGCGGAGTGTTCCAAGTTGGTCGATGCTCGCACACGTGGCGGAGACTGACACGTGGGCGGATCACGGGACCATCTGGTGGGTTGAGGAGGTGGGTTGTGGGCTTCCCTTCACCGCCATGCACTGGCGACGAACCGCCCCTTCCGACACGTACCCCTGGCGGCGAATGCAGGGCGCATGGGAGGTGCGAAAAGGGCGCAAGAGCGTGCGAAGTGGTTGGCGCATCATCGTGCCGTACCAGTTTGTATGGACCGGAATGCTGCTTAACACCGCAGTCTACGGCCTTGCGCTGGCGCTGCTGGTTGCCGGACATGCATGGGTCCGGAGGACACGTCGGGTGCGGCGAGGTCAATGCGCAGCCTGTGGATACCGATTGACCGGCCTGCGCTCACGAAGATGCCCTGAGTGTGGGGTGGAAGTACCGCGACGCTTGCGTGGCGCCGCTACGACGGCATCGCCCAAGTCGGGCGAAGAAAGGGGATGAGTACACCAATGGACACATTCGCATCCGTCGATCATGTTCTTCTCCGCTTTTCCGGACCTGCCAGTACATGGAGGCAGTGATGATCTATCATATTGAGCTCGTGCCCAGGCGTAGATGGATTTCGCTCGCGGCTGCGTTCATTATCGCAGGCGCGAGCTCGCTCTATTGGTACAACGAGTTTCGCCTGATGGAGATCCACGACTTTGGCTTCTCGTTGGCGCGATCGCTGAAGCCGGGGGTGTTCGCGCTATGTATGGCTACGATCGCTGCCTGTTATGGCTTTGTGTTTGTGAATGCCATTCCTGCTTGCGTGCATCTACTGCGCTCACAGCGGCGCCTTTCTGCAGGGAGGTGCCATCTCTGCGGATACGACAGGCGCGGGAGCAACACTCAAATATGCTCTGAGTGTGGCGAGCCGTTCGTCCAGCGAGCATCACTCATCTGTGGGAGACGGACGATCCTCACCGTGGCGATCGCTGTGCCCATGTGCTTGTGCGCCGTCGTCGGCGGGATCGCCACTGCCGAGGGGCTCATTCTGAGCGAGGAACGCGCCTTTGAGAGGGAGGTCAGCAACTTCATATCAAATGGGGGCGTTGGTATGTACGCCCGAGCTCGTCGCTGGCCCAATGGCTATTCCTCCCTTGTCTATGTGCCTGGGCGCGGCTGTCATGGGACGGATTGACGGAAGCTGCCCTGTTGGTCGGCGGCGCGTCCACTGCGGCGCTTCTTGCGTGTGGCGCCGTGCGGTGAGTGCTTTCAGTTGCTTGCGGTGAGGGCTGTTGCGATGGCGGGCTGCAGGATGGCGTAGAGCGAGATGATCAGGAGGATGACGTAGCTGGCGCGTCGAAGCGTTGGTTTGGGGATCCGTCGACCGATCCACAGGCCGGGCAACAGGCCGAGCAGCACTGCCGGGGTGAGCAGTGCGCCCGTTCCCATGGCGGTGAGCGTGGGATCGCCGAAGCGCTGATAGAGGAACAGAAGTTGGAGCGGGGTCAGGCCTGTGAAGACCGCCCAGATTGTGGCGCGGCTGCGCTCGTTGGACCATGAGTGCGCCATGACCCACATGATGAGCGGGGGCCCGCCCATACCTGAGACGCCTGCCATGAATCCGCACAGGATCATCGCCGCCGCGCCCCATTTCCAGTGAAGATGCTCGACCGGTTCGGCGCGCCAGAGCCACTGCACAGTCAGCACCGTGAGGATGATCCCGCCGAAGATCTGACGAATCGTCCCTGTGTCCAGAAACGTGATCTGGTGCTGCACCCAGATACCTGCCGGGATGAACACGACGGCGACGGCAGTCAGGCCCGCTGCCTGCTTCCAGTGAATGTGCGCCCGAAGCGTGTACGCGCCGATGATCGTCTGCACGGCGCTACAGATGGCGATGATCGTGATCGCCTCGTAGGACTGGGAACCCATCAAGATGAGGATGGGGATGGCGAACATGCCGAAGCCGAAGCCCGCTGCGCTTTGGAGTGTGCTTCCAGCGATCAGGACGATGCCAATCAGGATAATGTAGTCAAGATCCATGTGATGCGTGGACGGCTCACCGAAGCTGAAGCCGTGTTGTGGTGCGGACTATACCGTTGATCGGCGCGTGGGATTCGGCAGCCAAACACGGGCGCGGGAGGCGGGCGTCTTGAGGCCGATTGTCACGGGCAGCCCGAGTCGTAGCGGAAGAGCAGCGTGGCGAGGTCGGTCAGGTCCGTGTCGCCGTCGCCGTCGATGTCGCCGCCGGCATCGAGGTTGTACGACGCGATGAGGATCGCAAGGTCGATGTCATCCGCGCAGCCGTTGCCGTCGAGGTCGCCGGGGATGTTCATCACAGGTGGGGCGGGGCCGACCGGACCGATCTTGCTCAGCGCTCGCTTCGGCGCCGCGAAGACGTGGAAACCATCGGTGGTCGCCTCGTCATAGAACTGCTGGATCTTGGACTCGTGGCTGAGGTACTCGACAGCGAAGACGGGAACGCCGTTGCCGAGGAAGTCGTCGGTCAGGAAGGTGATGACATCCTGCTGCGGGTTGTAGTTGTTGTTGCGGTCATTGTCGCCGTAGTAGTACGTGTCTTCCTCGCCGATCGCGGAGATGGTCTGGATGTACAGGTCGTAGCGATCCGGATCAAGCACCTTGACGACGTTGAGGATACCGGGCGCGTTTTGTGGGAAGATGAGGAAGTTCGGATTGGTTTGCCGGGCATGCGCGGAGAGCGCGACGACGAAGTCGATCATCTCCTGGGCTGCCTGGAGTTCGGTGCGTTCACCTTCTTCGTACCACCAGTATTCGTAGGCATCGACGATGTCGAGGTACGCGCCGTCGAAGCCTTGGTCGACGATGAGATCGAGCCAGCCGGTGCGGGTGTCGCTAAAGATGTACGCCTGCCAATCGGGGTTCCAGTAGCGGACCTTGCGTGATTCAGGCCAATCGGGGTTGACCGGTCCGAGCCAGTCGGGTGTGGCGGGCGTGTCGTCGCCGGTCGCTTTGCCGTTGCTTGTCCAGGCGGGATCCCAGTAGTGTCGGAAGTCGCTGGCCTCGCCGATGGAGATGTATGCGATGACGACCTTGCGTTCACCGGAGCCGCCCCACGCCGGGTCGGAGTCTCGCATTCGCTCGACCTCGGTTGGGGTGAACATCGAGTCGAGGTCGCCGTATCGTGCGAAGTCGATGACGGCGAGGTCATGCGGTGCTGCGGCGATGGATTCGGGTTGAAGCTCACCGTCTGCTGCGTTGTCGCCCTGGAGGCGGTACGTCCAGTTGTTGACACGGATAACGCCGTCTGCTGTGCGGAAGAGCGTCTCAGCGTGGACTGGGCACGGCGACATGAACACCGCGGCGCCGAGTACCGCGGCAAGCGAGCCGCATCGGTGTTGCTTTCTTCGCGAGTCCATGCCTCACATCATTGCCGATGCGATCGGTCTTGCCCACCAGGAATCGGCGAGAATGCGCTGTGCGAGCCGGTCGATCGTCAAAATGGGTCATGGGCTTGTCACGGGATGGGGCTTCGCACCCGATATCCGGATAGAATCACGCAGGGCATCGTTATGCGGACGCTGTCACGCATGCTGAAGGGATACAGACCATGAAGGGCGTCATCCTCGCAGGTGGACTCGGAACCAGGCTCAGGCCGCTCACGCTCGTGACGAACAAGCACCTGCTCCCCATCTACGATCGGCCGATGATCTACTACCCGATCCAGTGCCTGCTCAACGCGGGGATCAAGGAGATCCTGATCGTCACCGGCGGAGAGCATGCGGGGGACTTCCTCAAGCTGCTCAAGAACGGCAAGCAGCTCGGAATCGACCGCCTCGGGTACGCCTATCAGGAAGGCGAGGGCGGCATTGCCGATGCGCTCAAGCTCGCGGAGGACTTCGCTGACCGCGACAAGGTCTGCGTCATCCTTGGCGACAACATCATCCAGGGTAACATCCGTAAGGCTGCGGGTGACTTCTTCACGCAGTCATCCGGCGCAAAGGTGATCCTCAAGAAAGTCCCCGACCCGGAACGCTTCGGCGTGGCGATGCTCGACGGCGACCGGATCACATCCATCGTTGAGAAGCCGGCCGATCCGCAGTCCGACCTCGCCGTGACGGGTATCTACTTCTACGATGCGGATGTGTTTGATGTGGCGCAGACGCTCAAGCCGTCGGATCGGGGTGAACTCGAAATCACGGATGTGAACAACTACTACCTCGATCGCGGTGATCTGACGTGGGATGTGCTTGATGGTTGGTGGACGGATGCGGGGACGCTCGAGAGCCTGTACCGCGCCGCGACGTTTTGTGCGGATGGCGGCGCGAATCATCTGGAACTGCCTGTCGAGGCTGCTGTGTCGAAGTGAGTCAACCGGCTTGGTGACGGTGAACCCGTGACAACCGACCGTCAAAGCGTGATCACCCAGGCGGGCATTGTTGAACCGTCAGCCGATGGCTCGCAGGACGCCTCGTCGAACGTGCGCGTGGCTGTCCGCCCCGTGGGGATTGTTCGTCGCGTCATCGGTTGGTTCGGTGTGGTTTTGCTCGTCCTCGCCGTGGCGATGTGCCTTGCGATTGTGTTTCAGCTTGATCGCATTCCGCAGCTCAGCATGTTGAGCTTCATACCGTTGTATCCGTTCGCCGCCGTGCCGATCATCGGAGGGCTGCTCGCGATTCGCAGGAAGATCGCTGTTCCGGTCGGCATCGTGCTGGCGGTCTGGCTGCTGCAACTGGGCGGGTTCGGGCTTGGCGTGGGCAGGCTTTTCGGATCGCACGGCGAGTCGCTGCGACTCGTCAGCTATAACATTGAGGACTGGCACGGGCCGAACAAACAAGGGTTCTATGATCTGATCGCGCGCGTTGATCCGCATGTCCTCGCGCTCCAGGAAGTCTGGGGGCCGTGGGATAAGCACGACCACCGCTGGGATCCGATTCGGCATTATGAGTGGGGCGATACGACCGCTCGCCATGTTGGTGTTCGCGACCTTGTGCCGATTGCATACGAGCGCCTCGATGAGTATGGCAACGCGGTACTCGTTGAATATGATAGCCGACGATTCTGGATCGCAAGCGTGCAGTTTCCACGTGGGATCGATTCAGTCCGCGCGATGCAGTTCATGCCGACCGAGTCGCGCATGGAGCAGGGCCGATTCGCTGAGTACCTCGCGGATTGGTTGGAAGATAAGACCGATGTGATGATGGTCGGCGACTTCAACGCCGCGCCGCAGAGCTGGTTCATCCGCAGCTTGGGCATGCGCAACGTCTGGACGACGCACGGCTTGGGCGTCGGCGGTACGTGGAAGGTCGATCTTCCGATCGTGCGCATCGACCATATCCTCGTCAAAGGGCGCATCCGGGCGATCACAACCGATACGGTGTATATCCCGGACTTCTCGAATCACAGAGGGCTTGTATTCGAGTTCAGCGTCGATGACATTCCGGCAACAGTGCCGACAGCATCAAGAGATGAGGGAGCCGACCCATGACTGACGAGCAACACTCCATCGCAATCATCGGAAACCTCGGGATGCTCGCGCGGTCGTTTGAGCCGCTTCTCACTGCTCGGTCGGTGTCTTTCCACGGGTTTGATCTGCCGCAGTTCGACATGACCGACGCAGCGAGTGTATCGCGGACGCTGTGCGACCTTCGGCCGACCGTCGTGATCAACTGCGCTGCGTATACGGATGTGGATGGGGCTGAGTCGGAGGAAGACAAGGCGATGCGGATCAACCGCGACGGCCCGGCGAACCTTGCTGCAGCGTGTCTGGAGATCGGCGCGACGCTCGTACATTACAGCACCGACTATGTGTTCAACGGTCAGGCGACGACCCCGTATCCCGTCGATACGCCGATTGAGCCGGTCAATGCATACGGCAGAACGAAAGCAGCGGGGGAGGCTGCGATCATTCAGTCCGGCTGTTCGCACATCATCATTCGATCAAGCTGGTTGTACGCAGCGCATGGCAACAACTTCGTGCGGACGATCGCCAAGCTGGCGAAGGAACGGGACAGGCTGCAAGTCGTGAATGATCAACGTGGTCGACCGACGGCGTGCCCGATGCTGGCGGAGACGACGTTGCTGCTTTTGGATGTTGGTGCGCGTGGTGTCTATCACGTGGCGGGCGAAGGTGAAGCGACGTGGTACGATTTCGCCAAGGCCATCGCGGCGGCGGCGAACCCGAGTTGTGATGTCCGGCCATGCTCAAGCGACACGTTCCCGCGCCCCGCACCGAGGCCGGCGTACAGCGTGCTCGACCTCACCAAGACGATCGAAACCGTGGGCGTGCTCCCGCATTGGAAGGAGAGCCTCGCCGACGTACTCCGGCAGCTTGGCTATGACCGTGCCGCAGCCCCGATTCATCGCGCGGGGGGGTGAAGGCGGCGGAGCGGTGGGCCGATCTGATGGCTGGACCGCGCGCCATCCTTCGAGTACCACTACGCGAGATTGCACCACGCCTCGCCGACGAGCACACCACGAACCGGACCGTCCGATATGAACACCGCATCGACCAGACACATCCTCGTTACCGGTGGGGCCGGCTTCATCGGCTCCAACTTCATCCGCTTGCTCTTCGAGCATCGGCCGAGCTGGCAAGTCACCAACCTCGACCTGCTCACCTACGCAGGTAACCTCGACAACCTCGCGGATGTCAAAGACCATCCTGGCTACCGCTTTGTTCGCGGCGACATCTGCGATGCTGTGACGGTCGGCCCGCTCATGGATGCCGCTGACATGGTCGTCCACTTCGCAGCGGAGTCGCACGTGGACCGCTCGATCGAGGATTCAATCCCGTTCATCCGCACGAACGTTCAAGGCACGCAGACGCTGCTCGACGAAGCGCGTCGGGCGGGCGTCGAGCGATTCCTGCACGTCAGCACCGACGAGGTATATGGCCAGCTTCCACTGGATCGGCCGGACCTGAAGTTCACCGAGGCGACGCCGATCAGCCCGTCAAGCCCGTACGCTGCGTCGAAGGCGGCGAGCGACCTGCTCGTCGCGGCGGCGTATCACACGTTCGGCCTGCCCTGCTTGACGACGCGGTGCAGCAACAACTTCGGGCCGTACCAGTTCCCCGAGAAGGTGATTCCGCTCTTTGTCGAACGGCTCCTCACCGGCGGGCGCGTGCCGCTGTATGGCGATGGCAAGAACGTGCGCGATTGGCTGCACGTCCTCGACCACGCCGAGGCCATCCTCACCGTCCTCGAAAAGGGCACGCCCGGCGAGGCGTACAACATCGGCGGCAACAACGAGCGCAACAACCTCGAACTGACGCACACGCTCATCGGCATCTGCGGTCGCGATGAGTCCGCAATCGAGTACGTCCCGGATCGGCTGGGCCACGACCTGCGCTATGCGATTGACGCATCGAAGATCAAGCGTGAGCTTGGCTGGGAGCCGAAACGCAGCGCCTGGCCCGAAGCGTTGCAGGCCACCGTTGACTGGTACCGCGAACACGCCCAGTGGCGCGACCGGATCACATCCGGCGCCTACCGTGAAGGGTTGCCCAAACGTGTGACAGTGTGAGAGGCGTGGGTCTCGGGAAGCCTGCGCGCCGTCGCTGCGTTGCTCGGGGCTTGGCTCCCGAGGTCTGCTGCCGCTACGGCGATCTCTGAAGCCTGAACAAAGAAAGACCCAGGGACGACATCCCTGGGCCTCGTGTGGTTGGCGCTTCGCCGTGATGCGGTGCTGTTACTCGTCAGCCTCGTCGGACTGCTCCGACTCGATCGGCAGGGTCTGGATCGAGACCTCGGCCTCGTCGCCACCTCCGCCTTCGATTGTGATCTCCGCCACCGTCATGCCGTCACCCTCGCAACCTTCGCCGGCTTCGAGTGTCATGGTGATCTCAGCCGTTCCATCTTCCGACTCGATGCTGTCGGTTGGAATGGTGAACGTCGCTGAGCCGGACTCGTCGAGCGTGACCTCGCGTGAGTCGATGACCTCGCCATTGATCTCGGTCGTGACGTGCAGCGTTCGGCTAATGACGATCGCTGTGGCGAACCCGACGCTCACAAGGACGAGGACGGCTGCCGCCGCGAAGAGCGTGCGGTGCCTGCTCAGCAGTGTTGACGAGTGACTTGATTCAAGGTGATTCATGATTCTGTCTTCCAGTTGGGTGGAGTTGTCGTGTTCCGGCCAGTGTCGGCCACTGAGCGACCGAAACGCGTTCTCCACGGGGTCTTGTGTCTTAGTCATGGGTCGTGCTCCTTGCTCGGAGTTCTTCGCGGAGTGCGTCGCGCGCCCTCGCCAATCGTGACTTGACGGTGCCATCTCGACACCCGACGACGGTTGCGATCTCATCGACTCGCAGGCCTTCGAGGTAGTGCAGCGACAGGACTGCCTGGTGTTTTGGCGAGAGCGTCAGAAGCGCGACGAGCGCCTCATCGGAGTCGATCTCACTTGACGCCGAGGCACGCTCGGTCCGTGGGTCGATGAGGTCGTTGCTCCGCAGCCTCGCGATGGCGTGCTGGCGATTCCGCCGGGCCCAGCGGTTGACAGCGTTGGTCGCGATCCGGAGGAGGTAGTACCGCAGAGGAACGCCTCGGTACCGATAGCGGCGCAGCGTTCGCAGAACGGTGAGGAAAACCTCCGAGACAAGATCCTCCGTCACATGCACGTCGCCGGTGCGACGAAACACGTGGTTGCAGAGCATCGCATGGTGCTGACGGTAGAGGATGCCAAAGGCCTCGCGGTCATGCTTGGCGCGTTCGATGAGGCTCCGTTCGCTGTCGGCGGCCGGCACCTCGGTCTCGCGCGCCACAAGTTGCGTCTGCGCCATGCTCATCGAGTGCTCCCGGTGGACCGGCTCCGGCCCACACACCTGTATAAGGCTCGCGGAGGCACTCAGGTTCCCTGCGGCGGTTGTTTTGTGCGAAATGCCGGATGTGGGCGGGGTACCTGGGCTGCTCAGGGAACACGGCGGCCGTGACTGGTCACAGCGCACGGTAGGGCTATCTGCCTGTATGCTGGTGATCGTCATGAAGTGCCCACACTGCAATGTTGCGATTAGTGTAAAGCGGGAACATGCGGAGATCGGACGCGAGGACGATGTCACCCTCAGCGTGGATTACGCACTGTGTCCGGACTGCGGCCGGTGGTTTGTGGAGCTTGCTCGACGCCCCATCGGGCAAGTCATACCTACCGCGATACCGGGAGCAACCCCCCCCGAGCCCGAGCGGATACTGCTGTGGCCAAAGTCGACACATCGCGCTCCGTGTGCGGACCACGTGCCGACCGAGCTTGCGAAGGACTACACAGAGGCGTGCCGGGTTCTCGGCGATAGTCCGCGAGCCGCAGCGGCGCTCGCCCGGATGTGCTTGCAGCGGTTGCTGCGGGAATACGGTGGCGTGAAGAAGGCGGCGCTCTGCGACGAGATCGAGGAGTACGCTCAGCAGGACAAACTCCCCTCTATGCTCGCCGACGACCTGCACGCGATCCGCAAAGTGGGTAACACCGCCGTGCATCCCATAAAGAACAAGTGCACTGGAGAGATCGTCTCCGTGGATTCCGGCGATGCTGAGTACCTGCTGCGAACCCTCAA
>JAGLTS010000092.1 GCA_023135165.1 Phycisphaerales bacterium
CGTTGCACCTGCGTCTCGTGCCGGACCTGTTGCTCATCGGCGGGCTGGTCCAAGTGAACTTCGGGCTGGCGATGGTGCTTCGCATCGGCATGCGCGGGGCGGGCGACACGAAGTGGGCGATGATTATCACCTGGGTCGGGACGTGGGGCGTCCGTTTGCCCGCGTCGTACATCATCGGATACGTAATGGGGTACGGGCTGACCGGCGTGTGGATCGCGCTCTGCGGCGAGTTGGTGGTGCGGTCGCTGATGTTCCTGGCGAGGTTCATGCACGGCGGCTGGAAGGAGGTTCGTGTGTGAACCGGGCCGGGCGCCGGGCCGAGAGGGCGCAAGGAGAGCTGCAACCCGGCCCGAATCGGCGGGTATCGCATCTTGTGTTGGCAAATACTAAGTTTTGGCGGGACAACCATGGAATGTTAGTGCATACTACCCGAAAAAGAACGTGACGGCCGCCACCGGGGAGAGTGGGGGGAATAGGGGTGGGGCGGCCGAGATTGACCACAGGCCCGTGGGTAGGACTTGGAGGATCAGCGACATGGCAAAGCGAACATGGATACTGGGATGCGCAGCCGCGATAAGCGCAGCCGGTGCGATAACCCTGAGCGGATGTCAGGCAGGCGGACCGACGATGGTGCCGACGTGGTACACGACGCTCTCGACGCCGCGGACGGCCGAGCGGATCGGGACGGTCGATCGAACGGATCTGCTCATCGCGTACTACGCCTCAGCGGAGTGGGACGCGGTCCTGAAGGAAATGCGGGCTGAGCGTGATGAGGCGGAGGCGGCGGGTGATGAGGCGAGGGCTGAGGAACTGAACGCAAAGGGCCAGGCGCTGCAGGACGTGGCGCATCGGCAGCTTGCGGGCAGGGCGCCGCTGACGAACATCCTCGATTCGCTTGACGACGTTTTGCCCGACGTGGCGCGCCGGGCCGGCGTCGAGATCATCGTTGAGGAAGGGACCTGGCCGAACGAGGATGCGCAGTTCGTGGATGTAACGGAGATGCTCCTCGAGTACATCGAGCCGGCCAAGCGGTAGCGTCCTGTTCGCTCATTTCGTGAAGTCGCGGTTGGTTTCGGCCGATCTGCTTGACATGCTGATTCTCCGGGCTAGGCTTGCTGCGAACATGCTGAGACTGACCGCCACAACGACGACCACGACGACGACGCCCCGCCCCGACGGGTGACGTCTCGGCCGCCGTTTGTGATTCTGATGTAGAATCGAGCGCCCGGCCGATGACGGTCGGGCGTTTTCCTTTGTTTTCTTGGGTCTGTTTGACACGGATAGCGAGTTCATCATGCCACGCATCACACTCCCTGATGGAAGCGTCAAAGCGTACGACCAGCCGGTCTTCGCGTTCCAGGTGGCCCAGGACATCGGGCCGGGCCTGGCCAAGGCGGCGCTCGGCTGCAAGATCGACGGCGTCCTGAGCGATATCGGCTCGCTGATCGCATCGGACTGCGAGCTGTCGATCGTCACCGCAAAGACGCGCGACGGGGCGCTCGATGACGATGCGCTGTACCTGATGCGGCATTCGTGCGCGCATGTGATGGCGGAGGCCGTCCAGCGCGTCGTGCCGGGCGTGCTGCTCGTGTACGGCCCGCCGGTCGAGAACGGGTTCTACTACGACATGTATGTGCCAGAGGACCGTCCGATCAGTAGCGCCGACTTCGAGGCGATCGAGAAGGAGATGGCTGCGATTGCCGGGGAGGATCGGCCGTTCGCGCGGTATGACCGTCCGGTGGCGGAGGGTGTCGAGAAGCTGAAGGATGAGGGGAGCAAGTACAAGCTCGACAACGCCCAGCGCGCCATCGAAGCGGGGTCGGCTGAGCTGAGCTGGTACACCACGGGTGAGCCTGGGAAGGACTGGGAGGATCTGTGCAGGGGCCCGCACGTGCCGACCACGGGGCGGATCGGCGCGTTCAAGGTGATGAGCGTCGCGTCGAGCTACTGGCACGGCGATGCGGATTCGGACCGCCTGACGCGCCTGTACGGCATCACGTTCCCGGATAAGAAACAACTTGATGAGCACCTCGTCCGGCTTGAAGAAGCGAAGAAGCGAGACCACCGCGTGCTCGGCAAGCAACTCAAGTTGTTCTACATCGACGAAGCGGTGGGGCAAGGCCTCGTGCTCTGGGCTCCGAACGGCACGATCGTCCGGCGTGAACTTGAAGCGTTCATCCTCAGCGAACTGATCCGCCAGGGCTATCAGCAAGTGTGCACGCCGCACATCGGCAAGCTCGGCCTGTACAAGACGAGCGGTCACTTCCCGTACTACCAGAACAGTCAGTACCCGCCGCTCATTCATCAAGAACAGATGCGCGTGCTCGTGCGCGACGGGTGCAGTTGCGCCGAGCTTGCCAATCTGCTGAGGGAGGGCGACATCGACGGCTATCTGCTCAAGCCGATGAACTGCCCGCATCACATCAAGCTTTTCGACAGCGAGCCGCACAGCTACCGCGATCTGCCCGTGCGCCTCGCTGAGTTCGGCATGGTGTATCGCTGGGAGCAGTCGGGCGAAGTGGGGGGGCTGACGCGCGTTCGCGGCTTCACGCAGGATGATGCGCATATCTTCTGCACCGAAGACCAAGTCGAGCAGGAACTCATGGGTTGCCTCGAACTGGTCAACATCATCTTCAACACGCTTGAGATGAAGGACTACCGCGTGCGCGTCGGCCTGCGCGACAAGGACAGCAGCAAGTACGTTGGCGAGATGGAGAACTGGGATCGCGCGGAGGCGGCGTGCGTGGCTGCCGCGGAATCGCTGGGCGTCCCGTTCAAGAAGGAGATCGGCGAGGCTGCGTTCTACGGGCCGAAGGTTGACTTCATCGTGAAGGATGTGCTCGGACGAGACTGGCAACTCGGTACGGTGCAGGTCGATTACAACCTGCCCGAACGGTTCGACCTTTCATACATTGGTGCGGACAATCAGCAGCATCGCCCGGTCATGATTCACCGTGCGCCGTTCGGGTCGATCGAACGGTTCGTCGGCGTGCTGATCGAGCACTTCGCGGGCGCGTTCCCGACGTGGCTTTCGCCCGAGCAGGTGCGCGTGCTGCCCGTGTCGGACAAGTTCCTCGACTACGGCAAGGAAGTATGTGATCTGCTCAAGGCGCACGGTCGTCGCGCATCGCTTGATGACAGCTCCGAGCGCGTTCAGGCGAAGATTCGCGCAGCGCAGGAGATGCAAGTGCCTTACATGCTGATCGTCGGTGGGCGTGACCGCGATGCCCGGACCGTGTCGGTGCGTCATCGCAGGGAAGGCGATGTCGGTGCGATGCCGCTCGATGCGTTTGTCGAAGCGCTCGACGATGAGGTGCGCAGCAAGGGCGAAGCGACGGTGCTGGAGAAGTTGCAGGTTCCAGCGTGAACGTGCGTTGCGGGTCTCGCCAGGGGCTCGATGCTGCTATGCGTCGACGGGTGCGGCTTCGGCCGGCATTGAGGCGAGGACGACGGGCTGGAGCGGGGTTTCATCGCGATCGACCGCCTGCTGCTTGATCGTGCCGTCGGCTCGGACGTCGCTGAAGCGAACCTTGACGCGCTTGGAGACGCCGCGTTCCTGCATCGTGACGCCATAGAGTTGGTCGGCGGCTTGCATCGTGCGCTTGTGGTGCGTGATGACGATGAAGTGCGACCGATCCAGGAACGGTTCGAGCGCCAGGCAGAAACGATCGACGTTCGAGTCGTCGAGCGCCGCATCCACTTCGTCGAGGAAGCAAAACGGGCTGGGCTTGCTCTTGAGGATCGCCATGAGCAATGCGACGGCCGTCATCGTGCGTTCGCCGCCGGAGAGGAGCGTGATCGAACGAGGCTCTTTTCCGGGCGGTTTGGCGATGATCTCGATGCCGGATTCGAGCCAGTCGATCTCGCCGTTCTCCTCGGGCATCATGCGGATTTCCGCGCGCCCTCCGCCGAAGAGCTTGCGGAACATACCGTCGGAGCCTGCGAAGTTGCGCTCGATCGTCTCGAACGTCTCCTGGAAGAGCGATTGACTTCTCTCGTTGAGTTGTGAGATGAGGCTCTCAAGCGAGGCGCGTGCGGTGTCGATGTCCTGCACCTGCGCGATGAGGTCTTCGTTGCGTTGTGCGAGCTGCGCTTCTTCTTCGATGGCGTCGAGGTTGACGTTGCCGAGGCGTTTGATTTGCTCGCGCAGCTCTTCGATCTCGACGAGTGCGGCTTCGGCGTCGATGGGGTCCACATCGCCATCCGCCATCATCTGTGCGTACTCGACGTGCATGACGGGCAGATCCAGCCCAAGCTCTTCACCGCTACGAAGCTCGATGTTCTCCCGTCTGATCTCGACTTCCCGTTTGGAGACCTCCAGTGCGTGCCAGTCGCGATCAACGTGGTTGCTATGCGTTCGGAGAGCGAGGAGCCGTTCGCCGAGTTCGGCTGCCTTGTGCGTGCATCGGTCGACCCGTGCCTGCATCGGCTGACGTTGCGTGGCGATCTCCGCAAGCGTGCGGTCAACCTCCTCCATCTCAAAGGTCGCTTCGTCGATGACTCGCTCGTACTCGATTCGTTTCTTGCGACCGGCCTCCTGGTGCGTTGCTTGGCCGGCGATTTGCCGGGCGGCGTCGTCAATCGCCAGTTCGAGCCTGCGCTGTTCGCGCTCGGCTGCGGCGACCTGCTCATCGAGTTGACTGAGTGTGACGCGCGAGGTGGTCACCGCTTCGCTTGCCGTTTCGACGTTGGTCGCCAGACCTTCAAGTCCGGCCACAAGCTCGCCGGCGAGCGCCGCCTGTTCCGCGTGGAGGCGCTCAAGGCTGGCAATGTCCTGACGGATGCCCGCGTGTTCGGTCTGGAACTCATCGAGTTGGTGTGACAACCGCTCCCGCTCGTCGCCCACATGCTGCGTTTCGTGTGTGAGGCGTTCGATCTCGGCGGTGAGACGTTCGTGGCGAGCGGAGTGCTCGAGTCGGCGGTGCGTTGCTTCCTGAATGCCGCGGCGGATCGACGCGCCTTTGTCTTGTAGCTTGCCGGCGTTCTCATCAAGCGCCGCCACCTCTGCGTGAAGCCCGTCGATGCGCAGGCCGAGTTCGCGCAGGACAGCGTCAAGTTGAAGCAGTTCGGTGCGGCGTTGCAGGATGCCCACGCCTGACGCGGCGGCGACGGGGCCTGCGGTGACGCGGCCTTGCGGATCGAGCACTTCGCCTGTGTATGTGACGAAGCGGTATCCGCGCAGCGGGCCTTTTGCGAGGCGGCGGGCTGTCATCAGATCGCGCGTCGCCACGCAGCGTGCAAGCAACCGATCCACGACGGGGGCGTATTCGTCGGTGACTCGTACGGCAGGCCTGAGCGGCACGGCTTCATGCGGGAGCAACACGTCGGGCGGATCGTGCTGCGGCTTGTTCACACCGTTCGGCCCGTGGACGGGAAGAAACATCACACGCCCCGGCAGGCCGGCGAGCGCGTCGGTGTCGATGTCGTCAAGTGAGTCGACGATGAGCGATTGCAGCGCCCCGCCGAGCGCCGCTTCGACGAGCGCGGCGCGATTCATGTCCGTTTCGATGTGGTCTGCGAGCAAGCCTTTGACGAACGGAAGGTCGTGGTCAAGGACGGCCTTGACGTCATCGCCCAGTCCCTCGCGCGCCTGCTGCATCTCCAGCAGTGTGTGCCTTCGGGCGTCGAGCCGGACGCGTTCATGCTCATCGGTCGTGAGCCGATCCGTCAGGTCGGCCAGTTGCGTGCCGACCTCTTGCGTTTGGGCGTCGATCCCCGCCAGTTCATCCGCGAGGCGTTCGATCTCCTGGTGCGCCTGCCCGCTTGCTGCCTGTTCTTCGACGATGAGTTCGCTGCGGCGCTCGATCTCATCGGTGAGTTCTCGTTCACGATCGGTGAGCCGATCGCGCTGCTGCTCGACGATTTCGGCGCGGTGATCCAGCCCGTTGAGCAGCCCGTGCTGCGTGAGGAGCTTCCGGTCGATGTCGGCGACGACGGCGCGCTGCTCCTCGGCGCGTGCCTGGCCTTCGCTGAGCGCCTGCTGCGCGGCGAGTCGGTCGGTGGTGGCTTGATCGACTGCGCGCTCGGCATCACCACTGCGATCGGCGAGCGACAGGGCGTGTTTGTTCAGGTCGGCCAGTTCGTTGGTGAGCGATGTGTTGCGGCGCTGCAAGTCATCGGCGCGCTTCTCGTCTTCAGCGAGCTGCGCCGCGAGTTCCTGCACAGCCTGTTGAGTCATGTCGCGCCGCTGCTGGGCGGTGGCGCGTTTGTGGGCGACGTCGGTTGCCTTCTGTTCGAGGTCTCGCTGCTTCTCCACCGCGGCATGCCGATCGAGTTCAGCCTGTTGCTTGGCCTGTTCAACCGCTTCGACCTCGGCGATGACGCGGGTGCGCTGCGCTTCCAGTTCCGTCAGTTGTGAAGTAAGGCCGATGAGACGGTTTTGCAGGTCGGCGTATTCGTCGAGGATGTGTGCGGTTCGCAGACTGCGGTATTGCAGGTCGAGTTCCTTGAACCGGCGCGCCTTGGTTGCCTGACCGCGCACGATGCGCAGACGACGTTCCGTGGAGTCGAGCTGTTGCCTGCACGCGATGAGGTTGTTCTCAGCTCGTTCGAGCTTCCGCTGTGCTTCGATGCGCCGGGCTTTGAACTTGGCGACGCCCGCCGCCTCGTCGAAGATGATCCGCCGCTCCTTGGGGTTGGCGGTGAGCATCGCATCGACCTTGCCCTGCTCGATGATCGAGTACGCATCGGCGCCGACGCCCGTGTCCATGAAGAGTTCGAGGACGTCGCGGAGCCTGCACTTGTGATCGTTGATGAGGTACTGGCTGGTGCCGTCACGGAACAGCCGACGTGCGACGGTGACGGTATCGCTGTCGATGGGCAGGTCGCGCCGGCCGGTCGCCTGATCTTGAACCGGGTTCTCGAAGGTGAGGATGACCTCGGCGCGCCCCATGGGTTTGCGTGAGGCGGTGCCTGAGAAGATGACATCCTGCATCTGTCCGCCGCGCAGGCTCTTGGGCGATCGTTCGCCGAGAACCCACTTGACCGCATCAACGACGTTGGATTTGCCGCACCCGTTCGGACCGACGATGGCGGTGATCGGCGAATCGAAGGTGAAGCGCGTCGTCTCGGCGAAGGACTTGAAACCGGAGAGTGAAAGCTGAGCAAGCCGCATGGGTCGTTCGACCTCCTTGTCACCGCAGGTTCCATCCGTGGAACGCGACCGGCGGCGCCGGGCCATCGTGCGCCCCCGCAGTGCGCCCCTCCACAACATCGGGGGGCGTAGACCATAGTCTAATCGACATCCGGTGCTTGTCCATGCCAACTTCCTGGACCAGCGATGGAATGTGGGGATGTGGGGGTGCGGCGCGGATGTGCGGGAGGAAGCGCCGTCGCCTCGATCGGTTGGGCGGAATCGGCGTCAGCGGTCCTTGTCGGGCTCGGGCGTCAGCGGGACGACCAGCGTGGGAGGCTGCTCATCCACCTCAGGCGGCACCGGCATCTCGACCGGCTCGGGCGCCTCATCTTCGGATGAGACGCGAGCGGACTCCGGTCGCGCGGGGGCCACGTACGTGTCGGACGCGGCGAGGAGGGCGCTGGTGAGGCGGTCCTGTTCACCAACGAAGTCGCCGCTCAGGCCGCCTTCCTTCCAAATCCCGTAGAGCGCGCCGATCGTCTCAGAGTAGCTCAACTCCAGGCCCGGGGCCGGGTATTCGATCGTGGATTCGTGTGCGAGCAGGCGGATGAACTGCGGCAGCTCAGGAGCCACGTCGAGCGTGACAGGCTCCCCACCCCCGTCGAGCGACCGATAGAAGAGCCGCAGCGGCGACTGGGGCGTCTCCGCACTGAGCATGAGTCGATCAGACCAAGTGCGAAGAAACAGCGGGCGGTTGATCTGGACATCGCCGAATACGACGATGCGAGGCTGCTTCTGGAGGCTGACGTACACCATTGGTTTCTCAGCCTGGACGCGATCGAGGTGAAACTTCCTGCCGACGGTGGATCGTGTGATGGACCAGTCGGCACGCTCGGCAAGGGTCTCGTAGGCTGCGATGCGGATGTTGACATCGTCATCGTTGAGCAGGTCGTGCAGCGCGTGATGGACGCCCGGGTTTGGGCCGGGCAGCTCAGCAAGTAGCCGGATCGCGTCGTCGCGGAGGGCAGCGGGCCCTGTCTGTGCGAGTTCGATCAGGTGTGGGGCGACGAGCGGATCGCCGAGCCTGGCGCCTGCCCGGAGGGCTGCGAGGCGAGGCTGAATCTCCGGGTAGTCGTACAGGGTCTTGATGGCGCCCTTGCTGTGCGGGCCGATCGCTTGCAGGCACCAGGAGAGGTCGCCGGCGAGTCCCGGTTGCTCGCGCAATGCGTCGGCGTAGCGCACGGCGAACTGCTGCGGAAAGCGCTGGTCGATCCGCGAGTGGAGCAGGATCTGGATGAACTCCTCGGGCCGATCGCCCCAGGCAGGCGGGATGGTCAGGCGGATGGTCTCGTCGTTGATCCCGCGTGCGGTCTCGTCGATCTGGCCGAACGGTCGGGGGAATCGGCGATTGATGGCATCGACGATCGCTCGGGCTCGCGAGTGGCTTGGATTGTCCAGGATGATGTCCAGGGGCCGGCCTTTCGTCACGACGCCCCCGCTTAGGATTCGGCCGGCGAGCTGGCCCAGGCTCTGCTCGCCAAGCTGGCCGGGCTCCGCGAAGGGGTTGAGAAAGACCGGGCCGCCGCCCTTGGCGATCGCTGTCTGTTGTGCTCGGCCCGCGGTGGGGACGCCAGGTCGAAGCTGCGTCGTGTACAGCCTGCCGTTCTCCAGGCTCGTGGTTGAGGTTCCACGCAGCGTGATGACGGACAGATCAAAGAGATACCCCGCCTGGGCACCGGCAGGAATGACGCCCTGCACGATGACGACCGCGGTGTTTGGGTCGTTGAGCAGTCTGCTGGGCGTGATCCCGGCCAGCCCCGCTGATTCCTGCCCGAACCCATGCAGCGCCGCCTCACGCTCGATCTGCTCGCGAACGGGAATCGGCACATCGGATGATCCCGTCCCTCGCAAGCCGACCACGATGCCGAACCCGCTGACGAGCAGCGGTCGGTGTTCGCCGATCGATGCCTCCGCCCCGATGGTGCCGCGGAGCACTGCTGGAAGATCCCGTGGCGGAACATGTGGACGCGTGATGCGCCGCCGCGTCGGGTTCTCGCACGCGACGACGAGCACGAGCAGGCAGGTGGCCGCCAGGCTTGCCAAGGTGCGAGTTCGGTGCATCCAACGTGGTGTGCGTGGCTTGTGGTGGTTCATGACCGTCCTCTTATCAACCGTTCTGTCCGCGGAGCGGCATCTCCGGGCATGTATACGCGCCGGAAGCGATGTGGGTTTCGCCTCATCGGCGTCGCGACAATGATAAACTACCGACATGACATCGGGTCTGTCGCTCGCCCACAAGTGCCAGATCCTCTTCGGCCTGGCCATCGTGCTGCTGCTGATGGCGGCGCTGAGCGTCCCGTGGTTCCGGGCCGCCTCGCAAGCTGGGCAGGCGCAAGAGGAGACAAGCCAGCTCGTCGCCGGGATCTGGCTCGAATGGGCATTGCGCGAAGTGCGTATCGGCCATGACGAGGCTGGCCAGGCTGAGAACGTCTTCGACGCGCTCGCAGCTCGTTTGAACGCCTCGAAGCACACGGGCGACTCCGCAACACCGACGTTCTCACTGTTCTCCGTTGCGGACATGGAGAGCCAAGCCGTCAAGGACCCGTTCCTTCAGACGGCCCGGCGCCAGTTCGAGGAGCAGCCCGATCGGCTGTACCACTCCGCGACACGCACCGGACCGGATGGCGAACACACCTTTCGGTATGTCCAAGCGATCCGTCGATCATCGCTTATCCCGGATGCTGCAGACCGCGGCGATGATGATCCGCTCATCGGCCTGCTCGTCGTTGAGCACGGTGCGGCGAGGGCAGCCGGCCTACTTCTCGTCGACCGCATGTACATCATCGCCGCTGGCGTTGCGGCGGGCACGCTTGCCTCGCTCCTCTTCTACTACATCACGACGCGCCTGGTGCTCAGCCCGGTGCGGGTCCTTCGCGAGGTGGCTGAGCGCGTCCAGACAGGCGATATGAACATCCGGTCCGACATCCAGACCAGAGATGAATTCGAGCAACTCAGCGATACCTTCAACGGCATGCTCATTGCGCTGAAGGATCAGCAGGACAGCCTGCGCACAGCCAACGAGAGCCTGGATCTTCGCCTCACCGAGCTGGCGCAGACCAACATCGACCTCTACGAGTCCGCTCGTCTCAAGGGTGAGTTCCTCGCCAGTATCAGCCACGAGCTGCGCACGCCGCTCAACTCGATCATCGGGTTTGCGGAGATTCTCCAGGAGATCGCGGAACACGAGATCCCCCGCGATGAGCAGACCGCTGAGCAGACCAAGCGATTCCGCTACATCAGCAATATCGTGACAAGCGGGCGGACGCTCCTTGACATGATCAACGACCTGCTGGAGATGGCGAAGATCGAAGCGGGCAAGGTGGACATCCGCATCGAACCGACGAGCGTGGGTGATTTGTGTGAGGTGCTCGCTGGGCTGATCCGTCCCCAAGCCAAGAAGCGGCGCATCGACCTGGAACTTCGGCTGGACCCGGATCTGCCGCTCGTGGAGACCGACCCCGGCCGGTTGCGCCAGATCGTCTTCAACTTTCTCAGCAACGCGGTGAAATTCACGCCCGAGTCGGGTCAGGTCGAGTTGTGGGCGGAACGCATCCAACTCCCAACCACCCACCCACCAGCCGTGCGAACGCACGTGCGCATTGGCGTCACCGACACCGGCCCGGGCATCCCCGACGACATGCAGCGCATGATCTTCGAGCGCTTCCGTCAGGTCGATGCGAGCGCCACGCGCGAGCACTCCGGGACCGGGCTGGGCTTGGCGATCTGCAAGGAACTGGCAGGCCTGCTCCACGGTGAGATCGAGGTGATCTCACGCATCGACCACGGCTCGACGTTCAGCATCACGCTCCCTGCTGAGCGATTCACACCTGACGATGCCGCCATCGCGGATGTGCTGAATGAACTCCCGGTAGTTGAACTGCCACGCAGCCCTGGGGATGGTGTCGCGTGACGTGGTTTGGCCACGCTGCTGTGCGCCTCACAGCAGCCCCGGTAGTCTCTTGTCCACTTCTGGGAAGTACCGCCGAACCACCGCTGCGTCGAACTCGCGGAGGATCTGCTCCTTCGGCTCGTGCTGGAGCAGAAACGTGAAGAGCGAGGTGACGACCCGTTCCGGCCGAGCGGCGCCGCGGGACCACAGGTCGTAGTCCTGCCACGAGAGCGTCACGACGTGCTTGGTGGGTGAACCGGCGTCATCGGCGAGCTTCACCTCGAACCGCCAGCCGTTGGGCTGATCCGTTTCCGTCAGGACATGAATCCGGGTCATCGCGCCGACCAGCGTACCATGCTGCATCACCGAGCGGTGTCATGCTGGGCATCGCATCCCGTCGGCTGCGGTCCGGTTCAATAGCCGTGCAACGCCCGGCGCGGTCGGATACCGTGTCGAGGCGGGTTCACCGAAGTAGCGGAGACGATCAGAGCGTGGCGTTCTTGCTTGAGACAATCTGGCTTGGCCTGAAGAACCTCCGCCTTCACATGCTGCGCTCCGTTCTGACGGCCCTGGGGATCATCTTCGGCGTCGGAGCGGTCATCACGATGGTTGCTCTGGGCGAGGGCAACAAGCGGGCGGCGCTGAGCGAGATCGAGCAGCTCGGGGCGCGCAATGTCATCGTTCGCAGCCAGCGACCACCCGAGTCCGCATCCTCCCAGGGTGGCAGCCAGCGACAGGGGATCATCAAGTACGGCCTGACGTATGAGGACTTCCGCAGGCTGGAGGTGAACTTCACCGATGCGGACTTCATCGTCCCGTTGAAACAGGTCGGCGCTGAACTGCTCAGGGGTGAGAAGAAGCTCTCAGCCCAGGCGTTCGGTACGACGGCGGATCTGCAAGGCGTCGCCAACCTCCGCATCGCGCGAGGCCGATACCTGATTGAACAGGATCTGCATGAGCGAGGCAGCGTCGTTGTGATCGGCCACGAAATCGCCCGTATTCTCTTTCCGCTTGATGATCCGCTGGGCGAGACGTTCCGCATCGATCAGCACGTCGTCACCGTGGTCGGCGTCCTCGAACCGATCGGGCTTGCAGGCGGGGCCGGGGCGGCGCTCGTCGGACGCGATCTCAACAAGGATGTCCACATGCCGCTCACGACGGCCCAGGCTGTCTTCGGCGACATTTTGGTTCGTCGGCAGTCCGGGTCGTTCCAAGCGTCTGAAGTGCAGTTGCACGAGGTCTACCTCGCGGTGCCTTCGCGGGAGACCGTCTTGCGCGATGCCGCGCGCGCTCGCCGCATCATTGAGGTCGGCCACCGGTCCAAGCCCGACGTCGAGATCATTATTCCTTATGAGCTACTCGAGAGCGCGCGCAAGACCGCTGTCACGTACAACCTCATCATGGTGTTCATCGCCGGGATCAGCCTGCTTGTCGGCGGGATCGGCATCATGAACATCATGCTTGCCAACGTGACGGAGCGAACGCGCGAGATCGGCATTCGGCGGGCGCTGGGCGCGACGAGGCGCAACATCGTCGTTCAGTTCCTGGTGGAGACCGGTGTGCTTTCGATGGCGGGCGGCGTGATCGGAATCGTGCTGGGCATCGCCGTTGCGGAGGGGATCGAGAAGGGCGTGCCGATGCTCGTGAAGCTGCCGATCGCGAGCAAGTACCTGAGTGAGGGAGCGACGTTCCAGACACAGGTGACGGGCTGGTCGATCGTGCTGTCGTTCGTCGTCGCCGCTGCCACGGGGTTAATCTTCGGCATTTACCCGGCGCGCGTCGCCGCCCGCCAGGACCCGATTGTCGCCCTCCGCCATGACTGAGCGCGTCAACCCATGATGGGCGGCGTTCATCCCCCCCGCGCTGCGATCCGGCGGGCGCGGAGTTCGCGCGCACGCCGTAGCGTCAGCGATGGCTCCGCGCGGGCGGCGAAACACGTACGGCGTCAAGTTCGGAAATCGTTACGAAACCCTCGTTGCCGTCACCGTCGACCACGCCCGTGATCATCACGCCGGTCGCCATAACGGGCGGGTCGAGCACGAAGTCGATCATCTGGAATGGATGCTCCCAGTCGAACTCCTCGCTCTGCGTCACTGTGCTCGTCATGACCCACTGCTGTAAATCGTTGCGCACGAACACGGTCGCCGATGCGAACCATCCGCCCTGGTAGTCAGCGCCCTCCTCAGTGAGCTTACCACCGAAACCGACGGTATTCCGCGGAATGTCGTCAGAACGCGCTCGCTACGAACAGCACACCCACGACCCCCACGATCCCCATCACCCC
>JAGLTS010000093.1 GCA_023135165.1 Phycisphaerales bacterium
CTGATGCTTCACGTTCTCGAAGTCCATCTGACACTCCTCATGCTGCCCAATAGTGATTGTATTGACCCGCATAAGATGCGGACTCCTGGTTTCCTGTCAGTATAAGACGCCATCCCTGTGCCTGGACAACCGGCGACAATCCATGCAACCTCAATCACTTGTGGTCCGTCCGGCGATCAATGAATGATGGTGTCTTGTGCGGGTCAGCACAAGAACCTCCTTGAGATACCTCCAAGCCCGTCGTCAGGGCTAGGGACGCCCGGTGGCAACGCAAGGATCTCACACGGGCATGGCGCATGGTATTTCGGCATCCGGCGTGCGGCGATCGGCCGGCCGCGCAGGCGGGCTGATGGATCTGTGAACGAAGAGGCTGAGGGGGCGGGAGGCCGGGGGGGTTGGTGGATCTTGGCGGGAATAGACCGGACGGGGACCGGGTTATCACAGTGTCCGGTCGGGTCGGGTCCGGTCCGATCGGGTCCTATATCGTGAGTGTGTGATGCCTGTACGCCTCTTGCTCATTCTGGCGATCCTGATCCAGCAGCTCGCGCTGCCGATTGCGATCGGGCGCGCCGAGCCTGCGGAATGCGCTGCGACCTCTTGCTGCCAACTCGTGGAGACGACCTCCTGTTGTGGTGAGACGGTCCTTGTGCACAGTTGCGCGAAGACCGGTGGAGCGTGTCATTGCAGTGATCGGCCGGGCGATTCCGAGCCGGCGCCGAAGGCCCCGCGTCCGCAGCGTCAGCACGATCTTGAGCCGGTGTTTGTCGCCGGCCCTAGCAGCGCCGTTGATTCGCCGACCGAGGCTCCGGCGTATGTGCGTTTGACGTGCCCCGCCATCCACCGAACGCACAACGAGACACAAGCCCTCCTGTGCATCTGGACAACGTGAGCCAGCCACCTTGCAGGGATTGCGCGCGCTGAGCGCGTGTGATCCCGTCGATGCGTGTGCTGGTCTGATCGTTCGTTCCTTGATTGCGTGGGAGCCACCTCATGAAGTTCAGTCCACTGCGCCGCCTTCTTGGCGGTGCGCTGATGGCTGCCATTCTCTGCGGATGCAGTAGCCGCGGTCCCTTCACAGACAGTTACGACACAGATCGTTCTGGTCATGGCGCGACGGCAGGCTGGCCGCTGCGGGTGATGAAGCCCACAGCCACGGAGCGCTCGCTGGATGACCTTCCAACGCTCAGCCCGGATGCCACGTTGGATGAGTACCTCCGGTACGCAGCCTTGAGGAATCCTGGTCTTGAGGCGATGTTCCAGGACTGGAAGGCAGCGGCGCAGCGCATGCCTCAAGTCAGCACACTGCCGGACCCACGGTTCACATACGGGTACTACCTGGGCGAGGTGCAGACGCGCGTCGGGCCGATGCAGTATTCCGTTGCGTTGTCGCAGACGTTCCCCTGGTTTGGAAAGCTGCGGGATCGCGAGGACGCGGCAGGCCGTCGTGCGAACGCGGCGTACCAGCGGTTTGAGGCGGCGAAGCTGGGCCTCTTCTTCCGTGTGGAGCGATTGTACAACGAACTGTTCTTCCTCAAGCGGTCGATCGACATCACCAGCGACAGCATCGAGTTGCTCCAGCAGTTCGAGCGCGTGACGCGCGCCCGTTACCGCGTCGCCGAGACTGGGCACGCGGACATCATCAAGATCCAAGTCGAGCTTGGCATCCTGGAGGACCGGCTGCGTCAGCTTCGTGATTTTCAGGCTCCATACACCGCGAGGCTGAACGCTGTTTTGAATCGACCAGCCGACGCTGCCCTTGCTTGGCCTCACTCGGTTTCGGATCGAGTCACCGATGTCGGGAACGATGTGCTGTTCGCCGTGCTGCGGGAGCGCAACCCCAGGCTCATCGCCCTCGGGGAGGAGATCGAGCGGGAGCGCATCGCTGCGGAGATTGCCCGGAAGGATGGACTGCCCGACCTCACGGTTGGGCTTGCCTACACGGTGATCGGCGAACGGGACGGTGTTGGCATCCCGGAGAATGGGGATGACGCCATCGCGGTAACGTTCTCGGTCAACCTTCCTATCTGGCGCGAGAAGTACGATGCAGGTGTTCGTGAGGCCATCGCGCGTCGCCTCGCTGTGTCGGGCCGCCGAAACGAAGCGACGAATCAACTGGCGGGCGATCTGGAGGAGGCGGTCTTCACGCATCGGGACGCCAAGCGGCGCGTCGAACTGTATCGCGACACGCTAATTCCCAAGGCGATGGAATCGCTGCATGCCTCGCTCGGCAGCTTCGAGCAGGGCGAATCCGACTTCCTCGATCTCATTGACACGCAGCGGACGCTCCTGGAGTTCCAACTCGGGCTCGAACGGGCTTTGGTCGATCGGGCGACGTCATATGCCCGCATTGAGCGGCTCGTCGGCGCAGACCTCTCTGAGATCAACGCATCGTCCGCTTCACAGGAGGATGCACTGTGAACGAGTTCCTCTCTTGGACTGCGCGCGTTGGGAGGGTCGTCTGGAAACACACATCCGCGTTCGTCGCGGTTCTGCTGATTCTCGCGGCGCTCGTCATCGGCTCTCGCATCGGACGCCCCGCCCTTGCGCCTGACGACGATGGCGGCGTCGCCACTGACACAACCCTGGTGTCGGATGGCAAGGCACAGATGTACACGTGCTCGATGCACCCATCCGTCCGGCTGCCCGACCCCGACGCGAAGTGCCCGATCTGTTTCATGGATCTGATTCCGGTGACGGATGGCGGCGGTGAGGGGAATGAGCGCCAACTCGTCCTCACCGAGGCGTCGGCCAAGCTCAGCGAGATCGAGACGGCGAAGGTCGGTCGGTTTCTCCCCACCGCCCGTGTGAGGCTGTACGGCAAGCTGACGTATGACCAGACGTCCATCGCACGCATCAGTGCGCAGTTCCCGGGCCGGCTTGATCGTCTGTTCGTGAACTACGTCGGCGTGCCGGTCGCGAAGGGTGACCACCTTGCGGAGATGTACAGCCCGCAACTGCTCGCAGCGTTCGAGGAGTTGCGGCAGGCCCGGCTCGCTGTGGATGGAACTGTGACTACGAGCGACATCGTCCGAGACTCCACGGAGCGGACGCTTGAGGCCGCGCGCGAGAGGCTCGGGCTTCTGGGTCTCACGGAGGAGCAAATCGCCGGCGCCGAGGCGGGCGAGGCATCAGGGGAGCGACTCACCATCTACTCGCCGATCGCCGGCATTGTCATCAATCTCGCTGCGCGCGAAGGCGACTATGTGGAGACCGGCTCTCCGATCGTCACCGTTGCCGATCTGTCGAGGCTCTGGCTCGATATGGAGGCGTACGAATCGCAGCTCCCGCTTCTTCGCTGGGGTCAGCCCGTCACATTCACGGTGGAGGCCAACCCCGGGAAGCGGTTCGAGGGTCGAATCGCGTTCATCGAGCCCATCGTGGATGAACGTACTCGCACCACGGCGGTTCGCGTGGCGGTGGACAACAGCGACCGTGAACTAAAGCCCGGGATGTTCGCCACTGCGACAGTGCGTCCGCGTGTCGCGTCGGGCGGGGCGGTGGTGTCGGACGAACTCGCCGGCCGATGGGTTAGCCCCATGCATCCGACGGTGGTGAGGGATAGCCCAGGGCAGTGCGACATCTGCGGCATGGATCTCGTATCGGCGGAGTCGTTGGGCGTTGTTGGCGATCCATCTGCGGTGGAGGAGCCGTTGGTGATTCCGCGCACCGCAGCCATGCTCACCGGGACGCGCGCCATCGTGTACATCAAGGCGCCCGACACCGAGAGGCCGACGTATGAAGCACGCGAGGTGGTGCTTGGTCCGCGTGCAGGCGAGTTCTATATCGTCGAGAGCGGTCTGCGCGAGGGGGAAGAAGTCGTCGTCAAGGGTGCGTTCCGGATCGACAGCGCTATGCAGATCGCCGCCAAGCCGAGCATGATGATGCCGCAAGGGGGCGGCGGCGGCGCAGCTCACCAGCATGCAGGTCACACACCCGAGATGCCCGCAACGGAAACGTCGGTGACCGTGCCCGACTCGTTCGTCTTCAGTCTCAAGCCTGTGTACGTCTCCTACCTGGACGCTCAAGAGTCGCTGGCGTCTGACGATCTCAGCGGGTTCACTCAGACGGCGTCCGACCTCAATACGGCGATCGGGTTCGTCGAAGAGGTTGGTCTCGCCGGCGAGCCTCTTGATGAGTGGCGGCGTGCGGTGGGCAAGCTCCGGCGCGATCGGCCGGTGACGACGATTGACGATGCCCGTGCGCGCTTTGAACGCATGAGCGAGGCTGTCATCGCGCTGCAGCGCCGCTTCGGACATCAAGGCGGCGAGACATGGCACGTCGCGTACTGCCCAATGGCCTTTGGCAACAAGGGTGCGGAGTGGCTGCAGCGAGGCACGACGATTGACAACCCGTACTTCGGCGCGTCGATGCTGCGTTGTGGCGAGATCCGCAGCGCCCGCCTGCCGTTGAGCCAGCCTGCCGGTGACGCTGCCGGGCAACACGAGGGGCATGACCATGACTGACCTCTCGAATCAGCCGCGCGGGCTCGTCAACCGGGTCATCCGCCTCTGTCTCGAACAGAAGCTCGTCGTCGTGCTGCTCACGCTCGGCGTGATCTTCTGGGGGATCCTGGTGGCGCCGTTCGACTGGAAGCTCGGCGATCTCCCGCGCAATCCCGTGCCGGTCGATGCGATCCCCGACATCGGCGAGAACCAGCAGATCGTCTTCACCGAGTGGCCCGGCCGCAGCCCGCAGGACATCGACGACCAGATCAGCTACCCGATGACCGTGGCCCTGCTCGGCATCCCCGGTGTCAAGGACATCCGCAGCTACTCCGTCTTCGGCTTCTCGACGATCTACGTGGTGTTCGAGGATGGCATCGAGTTCTACTGGTCGCGATCGCGCATCCTGGAAAAGCTCAACTCGCTGCCGGCGGGGACGCTGCCGACCGGAATCACGCCGGCACTGGGCCCGGACGCGACGGCGCTGGGGCAGGTGTTCTGGTACACGCTGGAGGGCCGCGACCGTGAGGGCAATCCGACCGGCGGCTGGGATCTTGACGAGCTTCGATCGATCCAGGACTTCATCGTCAAGTACAAGCTGGCCGGCGTCGAGGGAGTGAGCGAGGTCGCGTCCATCGGCGGGTTCGTTCGTGAGTACCAGATTGATGTGAATCCGGACGCCATGCGCGCCGCGGGCGTCACGCTTGCGCAGGTCATCACCGCGGTTCGCAAGAGCAATCTCGATGTCGGCGCGCGAACGCTCGAGGTCAACCGCGCTGAATATATCGTGCGCAGCCTGGGGTTCATCGAGGATGTGACCGACCTGGAGCGGACGGCGATCACCACACGTGACGGCCAGCCGATCCTGATCGATGACATCGCGACCGTGTCGCAGGGGCCGGCGCTGCGTCGCGGCGTGTTGACCAAGGCGGGCGAGGAGGCCGTGGGCGGTGTCGTGGTCGTGCGCTACGGCGAGAACCCGATGGCGACGATCCAGCGCGTCCAGGAGCGCATCGAGAAGATCGCGTCGGGCCTGCCGAGCAAGGTGCTCGCGGACGGCACGGAAAGCCGCGTGACAGTCGTGCCGTTCTACGACCGCACGGGGCTTATCAAAGAGACGCTGCAGACGCTCAACTCGGCGATCGAGCAGCAGGTGTACGTGACGATCATCGTCGTCGTCCTCATGCTGATGCATCTGCGCAGCAGCATCCTGATCGGCGCGATGCTGCCGCTCACCGTGCTCATGACCTTTATTGGCATGAAGGTCTTTCGGGTCGATGCGAACATCGTCGCGCTCTCCGGGATTGCGATCGCGATCGGCACTATCGTCGACGTCGGCATCGTGCTCAGCGAGAACATTCTGCACAAGCTGGAGCGGGCCGACCCGTCCGAGCCGCGACTCGAAGTCGTCTACCGCGCCTCATCCGAAGTGGGCGGTGCGGTTCTGACGGCCGTGGCCACGACGGTCGTCGGGTTCCTGCCGATCTTCACGATGCAGGCGGCCGAGGGCAAACTCTTCAGACCGCTTGCGTACACCAAAACGTTCGCGCTGATCGCGTCGATCATCATCGCACTGGCGATCCTCCCCGCAGCGGCGCAGATCCTCATGGGATTCCGAATCCGCGCCAAGGCGGTCCGCATGGTGTCGCCGTTTCTGCTTCTTCTCGCGGGACTTGCGACTGCCGTTTGGTTCCACCCGCTCGCAGGCGCGCTCATCACAGCATTCGGGGTGTTCCACCTGGCAAGGCCGTTCCTGTCGGAAATCGTCGCTCGCACGCTGCAGTGGTCGGCGAATCTCGTAGCCGTTCTCGTCATCCTCACGGTGCTCGCCGGCGCGTGGGAGCCACTCGGTCCGGAACCGGGACTCATCGGGAACGCGATCTTCATCGCCGCCATCATCGGCGGACTGCTGCTTTGCTTCTGGCTCGTGCGGATTGCGTTCCCCGCTGCGCTGGGATGGACGCTCCGGCACAAGCTGATCTCGCTCTCGCCGGCGCTCGTTGTCGCTGTGTTGGGCGCGACGGTCTGGTTGGGATTCGACCGTGTGTTCAGTTGGCTCCCCGAGCCGGTTCGTCGTCATGAAACGACCGTTTCGATCGCCCACGCCTTCCCCGGCCTCGGCAGCGAGTTCATGCCGTCGCTGGATGAAGGCGCATTCCTCTACATGCCGACGATGATGCCGCACGTCTCGATCGGCGAGGCGACCGACATCCTCAAGGAGCTTGACCGCCGCATCATGAGCATTCCCGAGGTCGAGCTTGCGGTTGGCAAGATCGGCCGCGTGGACAGCCCGCTCGATCCCGCGCCCATCTCGATGGTCGAGACGGTCATCGAATACAAGAGCGAGTATGTCTCAGACGAACGCGGCGTCCGGATCGCCTTCAAGGTCGATCCGGATACCGGCGCGTTCGTGCGCGACGAGCACGGCAACCTTATCGAGGATGACAACGGTCGGCCGTTCCGCCAGTGGCGCGACGAGATCGAAAGCCCGCAGGACATCTGGGATGCGATCGTCGCCGCCGCGGAGATGCCCGGCGTCACCAGCGCCCCCAAGCTGCAACCCATCGAGACTCGGATCGTCATGCTCCAGTCGGGCTTCCGTGCGCCGATGGGTATCAAGGTCTACGGCCCGGATTTGGAGAGCATCGAATCGTTCGGGCTCGATCTCGAGCGACTGCTGAAGGAAGTACCATCGGTGCATCCCGCAGCCGTCTTCGCCGACCGCGTTGTTGGCAAGCCGTACCTGGAGATCGAGATTGATCGTGAGCGAATCGCTCGCTACGCCATCCAGGTCGCCGACGTGCAAGAGGTCATCGAAGTCGCCATCGGCGGCAAGCCGCTGACCATGACGGTCGAGGGTCGTGAGCGTTACCCCGTGCGCGTGCGCTACCTTCGTGAGTTGCGCGATCAGCCGGAGACGCTGGGCGACATCCTTGTTCCCGCGCCGGACGGCACGCAGATCCCTCTCGGTGAACTGACTCACATCGCGTATCGCCGGGGCCCGCAGATGATCAAGAGCGAGGACACGTTCCTCGTTGCCTACGTCCTCTTTGACAAGCGGCAGGGCTACGCCGAGGTGACGGTGGTGGAGGATGCGCAGCGGTACATCCGAAGCAAGATCGACTCAGGTGAGCTTGCGGTGCCCGCCGGCGTCAGCTTCGATTTCGCCGGGTCGTATAAGAACCAGGTCCGTGCAGCGAGGCGCCTCAGCGTTGTGCTTCCGATCTCTCTTGCCGTGATCTTCCTACTGCTCTACTTCCAGTTTAAGAAGATCAGCGTCACGCTCATGGTGTTCAGCGGCGTGTTCGTCGCGTGGGGCGGCGGGTTCATGATGCTCTGGCTCTATGCGCAGCCTTGGTTCCTGGACATCAATGTGCTCGACACCAATCTGCGGGAACTCTTCCATGTCAGGCAGTTCAATCTCAGTGTTGCGGTCTGGGTCGGTTTCCTGGCGCTCTTCGGTATCGCTACGGATAACGGCGTCATCATGGCCACCCGAATCGAGCAGTCGATGGCGGAAGAGAAGCCGGACTCCATCGACGCCATTCGCAAGGCTGTCGTCGGCGGTGGTCGTCTGCGCATTCGCGCCGCCGTCATGACCAGCGCCACCACGATCCTCGCATTGCTCCCCGTACTCACGAGCACCGGACGCGGCTCGGACATCATGATTCCCATGGCCATCCCGATGTTCGGCGGCATGGCTGTCGCCTCGATCACTTGGTTCGTCGTGCCCATCCTGTACTGCTGGATGCAGGAGTGGAAGCACTACTTGTCTCATCACATCCCATCCAGCCTGTCAACACATGAGCAATCACCCAATGAAGGAGTCTCAACATGACACGTCTTGACTTGATCGGATCTCTTGCACTGGTTCTTCTCATCACCCCAATGACCCGCGCGCAGAACCCTGGGTCACAAGATGCTGCCGGCACGGACAAGCCAATCAATGCGCTGTGCCCGATCAGCAAGGAACCAGTTGCACCTTCCACCGAGACCGTCGAATACAACGGCCACACAATCGGATTCTGTTGCGCCGGGTGCGTCAAGGGCTTCCTCGCCTGGGATGAGGCGCGCAAGGTCCAGTTTGTCGCAGCGGCGCTGGCGGAGTCACACGGGCCGAATCACGCCGATCACCACAGTGATATAACGCACGACGCCAAGCCTTGGACCGAACCATATGCGCTCGACATATGTCCGGTGTCCGGCGGGAAGCTCGGCTCGATGGGCGACCCGATCGTCAAGACCTACGACGGCCGCGAGGTTCGCTTCTGCTGCGGCGGGTGCATCAAGGACTTCGAAGCCGACCAGGCTGGGTACTTCAAGAAGATCGACGAACGGATCGTCGAGGATCAACTTCGGTACTACCCGACCGACACGTGCATCGTCTCTGGTGACCCGCTGGTCGAGGACGGTGAGGACATCGCCATCAACATGGTCTATGGCAACCGGCTCGTCCGGTTCTGCTGCGAGATGTGCACGCGAGAGTTCAAGGCTGACCCCGAGAAGTTCATCAAGAGGCTCGACAAGAAGGTGGCCGACGCGCAGCGCAAGGCATATCCCCTGGATACGTGCGCGGTGTCCGGCAAAGAGCTTGGTTCGATGGGCGAGCCGCTGGAGATGGTCCTTGCGGGGCGTCTCTTCCGCCTCTGCTGCGCGGTCTGCGAGCCCGACGTCAAGGCCGACCCGGTGAAGTACGTGACCGAGATCGACAAGTCCTGGCAGTCTGTGGGCAAGTTTATGCCTATTGATGACCATGCCCACGCCGATGGCGGTTGAGGACGCCATTGCTTTCAGAAGCAGGGCCGGCCTGTGTTCCTCCGTGTTAGCGTGGACCTCCTCACCGAAGCCGACTGGTGAGGAGGCTCGCAGCTCAGGTCGCCCCGTTGCTTCGGTTTCGTCCGTCAGCCGCATGTCACAGCCTCGCCTGGAAAGGCGAGGTTCATTGGACCATCGAGCATGGCGTATGCCCCCCCAGCCAAGATGGTCGGGCTATGTGGCGGCGAGCGCGATGTGCAGCGCTCGGAGACGGTCCGCATGCGACTGTGAGAGTTCGACATCGCGCCTTTGCATGATGCGCGAGGCGACGGCGAGGAACTTGTCGATGTCGTAGCACGCTCGCTCATCCGCTGTGAGCCATGTGAATCGCTCGACAAAGCGCGGCGGGGGGGCGTCACACGCGATCTGCGAGCCGGTCATGATGACGGTTCCGGTCGCAAGTCGCGTGCCGATGGCCGTCTTGACGTGATCGCCGACGATTGAGCCGAGGTACATGAGGCCGGTGTCTTGCGGCTCGCCGCCGTCGCTCCTTGCGCGGATTGGGCCGTAGGTGTTCTTGAGGTTACTGGTGATCGTGCCCGCCCCGAGGTTGACCCATTCGCCGAAGTACGAATCACCGACGTATCCGTCGTGCGCCTTGTTGGCATACCCCTGGAAGATCGTCGCGCCGACCTCGCCCGCGACGCGACAGACCGGGCCGATGGATGTGTTCGCGCGGATGACGGCGCCTTCCTTGATGATCGTCCCTTCGCCGATGTGCGCCGGGCCGATGATCGTCGTGTGAGGCCGAACGATCGCATCGCGGTCGATGTGGATCGGACCTGATTCGACATCCAGAACGACGGTCGGGTAAACCTTCGCGGACGGGTGGATACGGAGGTCGCCTTCGCCGAGCACGGTGACGCCCTCGCCCGCTTCATCGGCGCCATCGCGCATCAGGCGAAGATCATCGGAAAGCTGATCGGGAAGAAAACGAACGACATCCCACGGCCGATCCAGTACCTTCGCGCCATCCACATCCTTGACATGCACGGATGGATCCAGCGTGCCCCGAGCGAGGAAGTCACGGGCTTGATCGGCGGGCAGGTGTGCTGCGAGAATCGTGTCGCCGATGCGCATCGCCTGACCGAGTTCGAGGCTGGCCGCATCGCGCGGATCAACCCATCGACCGTTGATGCAAAGCGTCGCTTCGGTCGGCGTCTGATTAACCTCTCGGTGGGCATGGTCGCTACAAAGCCCGCGCAGCGCATCAGGCAGTTGGATCGAGACGGCGGCGCTGAAGATCCGATCGGCGCGCTGCAGCGTCGTGAGCGCGCCGGTTCGGATGTCAAACGAAGCGCGCAAGTCGGTCAATGGGTCGAGTTGACCCATCCCGTCATGGAAGAGACAGACAGCGGTCATGCGATGAGGATACACGAATGCCGGTCCGGGATCACGAATGCGCGGGTGGCCGTCGTGCAAAAACCACAACGGCGGAACAAGTCCGCCGTCGTGGCCACACACACATACACACCTTTCGTACCACCCGTTTCCCTCGCGTCCCCTGCCGGCTGTACATCCGCGAGAGCAGGCCCGGCGGATGCAGCAAACACCGCCAATGTCGCCGACAGGCCGGTTATCGGCATCGGCTCGGCCTTCGTCTCACGAACTGCTCCCCGTGGCGGGAAGCTCCGGTGTCCGCGAGTTGCAACCATACGATCATTGCGGGCAAAACCCAGCGGTGACTCACAAGCAGGCGCGCAATCACCCCGCAAGATCCCGTCTGTGACGGCTGCGTCTTCAAGGCAAGCACCACCGCAGCCCATGCGCGGACCACACCCGATGAACGTTCGCATTTCGTGTGGGTTGGTTGATTGCGCGCTGTGCGACTCAGGCTCGCCGCGGCGCCTGCTGCATATTTGGATGCGCTGCGAATGCGGAGCTTCGCACCAGCTCGATCAGCTCCTCGCAGTCATCCATATCGCTGAACCGCTGAACGACCTCGGCAGCCTCGTCATCCGTGTAGCGATTCCAGAATGCTTCGCTCGTCGCATGGTCGCCGACATGGTTGGCGACGCCTGCCTGCTGCGCCTCGATCAGGTCAAGCACGGGACAGTGCTCGGATCGGCGGCGCAACTCGTCCAACGCCTCGTTCGCCACAAGGTAGGCGCGCTTCGGATCTTGAGCGGTGTCCATCGCGATGAACGTGTACCCAGCCGTTGCCGTGTTCATCCACGTCATCGCCTCGATTTGGGCGATGCTGGGCAGATCCCACGCGGCGATGTCCTTTTTGACCTGCTCGGTGTCAAGTTCCGCAAGCGCGCCGCGAATTCGGCTGTGCATCTCAGCGATGTCGTCGAACGTCATCAGGTACCGCGAAAGAACCATCATCTGCAGCAGGGCGAGCTGCCCGCCGAAGCGGTCAGGCCCGAGCAGTGCGAAACCGCCTCTTGCCGTGTACACAGCAATCTCAAACGGTGCGCCGCGTTCGTACTCGACCAACGCCTGCGCCAGTTCCCCGACCGCGTCCCACTCCGGATCGCCTGTGTACGACTGTCTCAGCAGTTCGAGCGTGGCTTGCTCACACCGTGCGAAATCAGGCGCATCCGGCAACTTCGGCGCCACGTCGCCGCCCTCAAGCAGCACGCTGATCATCGACCGCGCGATCGCCAGCGACCGATGCCCCACTTCATCGCGGATGTGCGGATCGTGCGGCGCTTCGTCCAACCGGCGCTTCGCCTCGACAAGGCGCGCGACCTGTTCATCCAGAAGATCTTTGACCGTCTTGTTCCGCTTCGTCTTACTCATGCAGGCCCCAACCGTGGCTGATACGCGCAGGCTGCCGATCGCCTTGCGAATCGTCTTTCTCGCGACCGGCACGCCTTCCGCCTGGAGCGCCTGCTGCAACGCCAGGACATTGATCTCGCCGTTGCGGATCACACGCTCTGCGAACTGATCGACGGCAGGCCCCGTAATCAGCGTGGCAAGCGCCCGACTGACGGCGCGCTGACCGTCGCCTCGCAGGTCCGCAGCCGCAAGCTCCGCTAAACGCCGGCGCTTGGTCGACTCGTCCATCCCGGTAGGCGTCGGCGTGCTTGCATCAATCTGCGGAATGTCTTTCCAGTCCGAGATCAGCATCTCTCGGGCATGTGGACTGAAGAAGAAGACGCGCGGATCCCCGTAGCAGTTCTCAATGAGTTGCACGACCCACGCCGGGTCGAGTTGCGCTTCCTCCGCGCCGGCGAGCAAATCCTCCAACCGCTCGATGTGGCGCTCCGCGAACGCCACGACCGTCTCAATGTGTTCCGATGGCCCAGCCGCGAATTCCCGGTAAATCCGAATCATCCAGTGCATGGACATCACCCTCTCTCTCGACGCGCCCTTGCAGGTCAGTGGTTCGCACCAACAAGCGGGCGTCAGTGCCCCCAGATGCCGTCAATGGGATGATTGTCACCTGGATCAGGGTCGTCGCTGTTCAGCACGGGTAACCAGCCCCCGAACTGAGCGATCAACGTACACAGCAGATAGAAGACACCCATGATGTCCCTCAAAGTGAGTGGATAGTCCTATGTACCATTCGCAAGAATAGCAGACATGCCTCGCTATTCATGGGAAAAATGCAAGAAAACAGCGCTTTCCGTCGCAAACCCACATCGGCAGGCACCTCGCCTAACGCCTTGAAGAACGTGTGCTTATCGCTGTTTCGACGTCTTGGTCGCTGCGCGAGGCGGCGCGTAACCGCTGGTGAAGTGTCCCACTTCGCGTGTTCTTGTGAAGGAAGGTCGCACGCTCGGAAGTGTGCGAGGACTGAGTCCGGCAAGCCCAATGCCTCGCGCGACGGCATGCTCACCCTCTTCTCCTCCCGCTCATCGTTCTTGACGGGGCGATGAGTGATTCAACCAGTGCTCTCCATTGCCTGCTCGGCGTGACTACCCGGTCACAGAGCCCAAGCCGAGCATGCTGGATGCACGGCGCTGCGATCGTTGTATCCCGAATTTCTCGCGTGGAAAGGGGATGGTGGGGACACGATCGCTGCGCGCCGGCACGTGCCGGTCTCCCTCACACATCGCCGGACATCCATACATCGCGCTCGCCGAACACTCGGCCGACGCCGCGGTGATAGGCCCGCGCCCGTCGCCGCAGGCGGCAGGCGGTGGCGCATCAAGGCCCGGCCGGTGACGGGGGGAGCAGCGAACGCATCTGTTGTGCATCAACTTGATCCGGGTCGATCTCAAGACTCCGGCGCACGTGCGCCGCACCGGCGTCGGGTTCGCCGAGATCCAGCAGCAGCAGACCAAGCTGTTTGTGAGCGAATGCGTAGTCGGGCTTGACCTGAAGCGCTCGAACGAGGAATCGCCGCGCCGCCTCCGGCCGAGACATCTGAATGTTGTACATACCAAAGTTGGCCAGCGCGACGGCGTTGTACGGGTTGATCCGCACGGCTTCGCGGAATTCCCCGGCTGCCTCGTCGATCTTGTTCTGCTTGAGCAGGAGCTGTGCGAGGTTCTGGTGCAGGCCGTCGTAGCCGGGGCATTGCTCGATGCCTTGGCGGTAGACGGCCTCGGCTTGAGCGAGGTCGCCTTGGCGTCGGTGCGCCAAGCCGAGGTTTCCGTGCGCCGGGCCGAACATTGGACTCATTTCGAGCACACGTCCGCAACAGCGAATCGCCTCGTCATACTCGCCGCGATTGATATGGATGCCGGCGAGAACGCTGAGGGCGCGCGGCTGAACAGGGTTGAAACGAAGCGCTGTGCGCAGGTGTTTCAGCGCCGCAGCCTCGTCACCTTCGCTGATGAGGATCTCCGCCAGCCCGGCGTGCGCCTCGCCGCTGAGCGCATCGACGGTCAGCGCCTGCTCAAACGCCGATCTCGCTTCTTCGGTCTCTCCCCGTCGAAGGTGGAAGTCCGCCTTGCTGTTGAGGATGGCGGACATTCGGCTCCCGCGGTCAAGCTCCAGCGCTTCGTTCATGAGTTGCATGGCTTGCTCGGGTTGATGCCGCAGTATGGCGATGTGTGCAAGCTGCAAGTGCGCGCCGGAGTTGTCCGGCTGGAGCGTGAGCGCCCGCTGGATCTTCGCCTCCGCCTCGTCGGTGTTGCCGAGCGCGGTGTACAAGGTCGCGGTAGCCAACGGCAAAGCCGGGTCGGACGGCGCCAGGCGCTCAGCCTCAGCCAGCACGACCAGTGCATCGTCATACCGTCCATACACCTGATACGCCGAGGCGAGATTCTGCCTGGCCCACACATCGCCGGGGACTTCTTCGAGGCACGCTTCGAGTATCTCGATCGCACCCTTGATGTCGCCTGCGCCTTGGCGGTTCGTCCCTTCCTGCACGCGCTCCCAATGGATCACGCCGTCTTTGGGGTCCATGAGCGATTCTGTTTCGGTCCCGCCTTCGGGAACGGTCATGACGTACCCAAGCGTCGCCAACCGACGGATAGCCTCCTCGTCCATTTCCATGTTCTGTCTGACATCCGCTGCGAGGAGCGGGTCGTCACCGACGAAGCCCCTGAGCAGTTCGTGCAGATCCGCAGCGATTTCGGGGCGCGATGCGTAGAGGTTGCTCAGTTCCCTTGGATCATCGCCGAGGTCGTAGACCTCCGGCCGAGGAGCGAGGATGAACTTGTGATCTTCGCGCCGCACGCCCATGAGCGGCGCCCAGCCGTGCAAGATTTTCGACGCGAGCGTTTCGATGTAGCACGCGCGGGGTTCCGCCATCTGGTCAAGCAGGCTCACGCCGTCCACCGGCGCGGGGGCGTCAATCCCCAGCAGATCCAGAACGGTCGGGACGACATCGATCAGGTTCGTCTGGCGCCCGATCACCTTTCCTTGGGGCAGTGCGCCCGGCGCGCTGATGATCATCGGGACATGCAGCGTCGAATCGTAGACAAGCAGCGAGTGCGTCATCTCGTTGTGTTCGCCCAACCCTTCGCCGTGGTCCGCCGTCACGATCACGAGTGTCTTGTCGCGCACGCCCAGTTCGGACAGAAGATCAAGCAGTTTGCCAAGTTGATTATCAACGTACGCGATCTCGCCGTCGTATGGATTGCGGGCATACTCGGTGCGGTACGGCTCCGGTGGGAGGTACAGCGCGTGCGGGTCGAAGTAGTGCACCCAGCAGAAGAACCGCTCGTCGGCGTGCTCGCGCAGCCAGCCGGAGATCGCCTCATTGGTCAGCTCGGCGGGCCTTTCGCGGAACATGTGCGGGGCGTAGCGGACGCCATGCGTCAGGTCGTCGTCATAGTGCTCAAAACCCTGGCCTACGCCGTAGGTTGAATCGAGGACATACGCCGAGATGATCGCGCCGGTGCGGTACCCGTGCTCGCTGAGGATCTCAGCCAGTGTGACGTTCCGATCATCGAGCTTGAAAGAGCCGTTCACGCGGGCGCCGTGGTGGTACGGATCGAGTCCGGTCATCAACGATGAATGGGCCGGCAGCGTGGAGGGAACGGGGGTGATGGTCTGGGCGCAGAGGATTCCCTCCCGGGCAAGCCCGTCGAGCGTCGGCGTGTCGATGCTCCGGTTTCCGTAGCACGCGACGTGGTCGGCGCGCAGCGTGTCGATCGACACGATCAGCACGTTCCAGTCGGCAAGCGAGCCGTGCGCCGCGGCAATGTGATCGACGGGCACAAGCTCGGGCATGATCTCGCCGGTCGTCCTGGCGCGCGCCGGTCCCGTGAAATGCTTGAGCAGCAGGCTCCCCCCACCGACGACGATCATGATGGCCGCCGCAGCGTAGAGCAGTAGTTGCGACCACCGCCTGCGCTTTGGGTCCGTTGGTTTGGCTAATGAGTCACGATCCGTGTGCATCGCGGAGGCCTCCCTGCGTCAGACCGACGCCCGTTTCGCTCGGCTGATCATCATTGTGCCCGGGATGCGTACAAGACGAAAGCGAGCCTCGGCGGTAACCGAGGCTCGCGACGTGCCGGAAACCATGTTGCGCGTGGTCGGCTACGCCTTGCGCCGACGAGCAATGACAAACGTCCCAATCCCGCCGGCAAGGAGGACTGTTGAGGCTGGCGCGGGGATATGTTCAACACCGATGCCGCCCTGCGCGATGAGGTCTGTGGCCTTGCCCCACCACATGCCGGCCAAGAGCAGAACCTCTTCCGATGTCTCGTTGTGGATCCACGTGCCCTCACCGGGCTCCACCGGGCCCCATTGGGCCGGTGTTTGCGGAGCGCCGCCCGCCGTGAAACCCACATAGAGGTAGTTCGACGGGCCTAAGTTCGTGGTCCACGGAGCGAACGGCGTGGCGCCGTAGATGTTGAACTGGACATCGAACGTGATGTCAATGTCGCCGTTGTTCGCCGGCGTCGTGTTGATCGCAGCGAAGTCGATGTTGGCGAGCGTGAACACCGAACTCGGTGGCGGCAACTGCATGTAGCCGGTGGGGTTCCAGATCGTCACGACATTGTCGGGCGTGCCGAGGCTGCTCGTGGCAATGAGGTTGGGGCCTGCCGTCACGCCGAGGAAGTTCACCTCGGTCGCGTCGTAGTCCACGGCGAAGGACGCACCAACCCAGTTACCCCAACTCAGGCTGCCGAAGTGCGCCTCGGGGTGATACTCAACCGGCGCTGAGTACAGTTCATTCTCAGCGAGTGGCGGCGTGTAGAAGTTGTTGAACTTGACACCGTCCCACGTCCCGCCCGGACCCATCTCATCGTCCTGAGCGAACGCGACCGGCGACACGAGCATCGCGACCGCCAGCGAACCAAGTAGTTTCATACGCATGTTTCTTCTCCAACGGGTGCTGTTACAAAAACGCTTCTTCGGCCATCGTGTCGCCCGCCGCAGCCGCCTTCGCCCCATCGAGCGAAGGCGGCTGGATTGGGCTGATGAGACGAGAGACCGACATGAAGACTCATACCGACGGACTGCGCGTCAGTCGCTTATCGTCTGCGGCGCAGCAGTCCAAGACCACCCAACGCAAGCACGCTCATCGCGCCTGGCGCGGGGATGCAGATCGTGTCGATGACGACTTGGTCGATCCACATGTCGTTCGAGTACATCGTCATGAACCCGAAGATCTCATCGAGCGGGTTCGGCTGCCAATGGATGTAGATCAAATCCCAGTACCAGCCGCCACCGAGGTCGAGTTGATCCAGGTACATGAAATCGACGAGATCGCCGCCATGGTCAACATAGGGGTACGGCTGATCGTAGCCTTCATTCCACCACGTGATCTGGACGTACGCGAACTTGTCCGGCAGGGCTTCGGGGTTGTTGGGCACGAAGAAATCGATTTCGCCGTTGTAGACGTGCATCACGCCGTCGCGGCCCTCGAACGTGGGCAGCCACTCGGCATCACTTCCGGCCTCGCAGAACGGCGTGCCAAAGGGATTGTCGACGACATCGGGCAGGATGTAGTTCTCGTCGGCCCACTCGGAATCGAAGGACCAGTGCTGATACGTGGCGGTCGGTGCACCGCGCCACTCCGGCGTGTACAGGTCGTCAGCCCAAGTGGCTGGGGCAATAAATACAGCGACCGCCAATGCTCCCAAGACGTGTTTCATAGCGCTTCCTCTCTTGCAGTTTCTCGCGCCAGCCGCTCCGGACCAGCGTCTCTCAAATCACTTCGCGGAGGCGCACGGGCCTCCACATGTCTCAAGCCAAGCTACAAAGCCCGCTCGGCGCGGGACGTGCGTTTCTTCTGTCAAGCTCCAGGCATTCCTTTGGCGCGCTGCGCCACCACCAATATAATGCACCAGCATAGCCGAAAATCCAGCTTATTCCCGTCTTTTTTCCAGAATCTTCGCTGGGTATGGTCGGCTACGTGTCGAAATCCGCCCACCGACCGATTCATCGCACAGCGGCACCTGCGGATGACGACCCATCTTCACAAGCTGTCGGCTTCAGACGTTCCTTGCTCCGGGTGGGCGATCATCTGCTCGTAGACCACCATTGGCGAGACGCCTCGCTGCTTGGCCAGCGTGGCGAGTTTCACCGAGGCGTCATCCACGTCATACCCCTGCTGCCGCAGTACCTCCATGAACTGCGCCGATGACTGACCGGGTGTCAGTTCCGCGAGCCTTTTGAGGGACAACCCCTCAGCATGCGGGATGGGGGCTGTCGTGCGGACCTGTCCCGCCCAATACGCCTTGATGTCGTCGTTCCACCGGATGATCGTACTCGTCGGCGGGACACCCAGGAGGGTTCCGATCACGACGATCGCGCTGATCGCCGTCGCCAGCGCCAGTTCCCATCGGCGATGCAGGCCGGTCGCCACCCTGCGGCGAATGTAGCTCAGCAGTACGCGCCAGTTCAGGTAGATGTGCAGCGACACCCCGACAACAAAGAGCAGACACGTGTTCATGTGCACCGCCGTCCAAGCATCCTTGTCCAGCCCGAGCATCGTCCAATTCGTCCAGTGCGCGATGCGCCCCTGCGGCGTGAGGTACAAGATGATCCCGCTGAATGAGATCAGCAGCATCGAGAGTGCGATCAGGAACGAGATGAAGCTCCTGAGGTTGAGACGCTTGCGTTTCGTCTGATGTGTCATGTGCGTTTTCCCATCATTGTCAGGGGCATGTGCATCACAGTGCGTCGAGGATGATACGCGACTCCGAGCCTGACGCGGCGCGAGGCGGCGCGATACGATCAGACAGGAGCATCGAAGGAAAAGCCCGTTGCGGCGATCTCCCGAGAATGGTGATGCAGTGAGCGACGCGCCGGCCAGCCAACGTCACACACCACAACGCGAGGCGATCCTGCGCGTGATTCGTCGCGCCCACGGCCCGCTGACGACCGGCGAAATCCACAAAAGAGCCCGACGTCTGTGCCCAAAGCTCGGCATCGCCACCGTTTATCGCAACGTCAAGCTGCTCCTCGAAACGGACATGATTCAGCCGGTCATCCTGCCCGATGGCGAAACCCGGTATGAATTAGCAGGGCTCAGCCACCACCACCACTTCCATTGCGAGGTCTGTCACCGCGTCTATGACCTCGACGGCTGTCCCGTCACCGTCCGGCACGGCATGACGCTGCCCGGCGGGTTCATCGTCAGCGATCACGAACTCACGCTTTACGGCACATGCCCCCGCTGCGCGTCATCGGAGCCGGTGTGACCGCTGATCACCGCCCGGCTGCATTGATTTCCGGACATGGAGCCGGCAAGGCTGTGTTCGCCGCCAGCAGACGCGCCAAGTCGTATTCCAGCCGAACATTGCGGCTCCCGTGCCGTAGGAAACCCAACCCGTCGACCGCTGGATCGGCCTGTTGGTTCGTTGATCGACCAGCCGATACCATTGCGGTCCCAACCGCACCCAGCCGGAGCGAACGCATGTGTGGAATCGTCGCGTACATAGGCAGTCGGCCATGCCGTTCGCTGCTCATCGAGGGGATCAAGCGCCTCGAATACCGGGGCTACGACTCGGCGGGCATCGCTGTCATCACGCCGGATCAGACGACCGGTGAGCCGGCCCTGCTTATCGAGCGGAAGGCGGGGCGCATCAGCGTGCTCGAAGAAGCCCTCACGCATCGGCCGGAGATCGACGGCACGCTGGGCATCGCGCACACACGCTGGGCGACCCACGGCGAGCCGAACGACGCCAACGCCCACCCCCAGTGTGACGGCCCGACCGGGTCCGCCCAGTGCCGTGGCATCACGCTGGTCCACAACGGCATCATCGAGAACTATTCCGCCATCCGCACCTACCTCGAAGAGAAAGGCAGAGTCTTCACCAGCGACACCGATACCGAAGTCCTCTGCCAACTCATCAGCCAACTCTACGACGGCGATCTGCAAACCGCGGTGCAGGCAGCGCTCTGCGAAGTCACCGGCGCCTACGCCATCGCCGTCATCTGCGAGCACGAACCTGACACACTCGTCGTCGCGCGAAAGGGATCGCCGTTGATCGTCGGCGTCGGCAACGGCGAGTACATCGTCGGGTCGGACCCCGCAGCGATCGTCGCACACACGACCCAGGCGTTCACGCTCGACGACTACGGCGTGTGCAAGCTCACCAGGACCGGCTTCCATACGACGACGATCGACAATCTGCCCGTGACGCCGAAGATCCAGGCTGTCGAACTCGATCTCGAGGCGATTGAGCTGGGTGGTTACTCGCATCACATGCTCAAAGAGATCTTCGAGCAACCCAGGTCGATCGAGATCAGCTTGCGAGGCCGCATCCACACGCGCGAGGGCAGCGTCGTGCTCGGCGGCGTGAGTGAGTTCGCGCGCGATCTCGTCCGCGCGCGGCGCGTCATTCTGCTCGGCCAGGGGACCGCACTCCACGCAGCGATGATCGGCGAATACCTCTTCGAAGACTTGGCGAAGATCCCAGCGGAAGTTGAATACTCCAGCGAGTTCCGATACCGCAGCCCGATCATCGAGGAGGGCACCGTCGTCATCGCGGTCAGCCAGTCCGGAGAAACGGCTGACACACTAGCGGCGCTCGACGAAGCCAAGCAGCGAGGCGCGTTGACGCTCGGTGTGGTCAACGTCGTCGGCTCGACGATCGCGCGCGAGACGGATGCGGGTGTATATCTCCGCGTCGGACCCGAGATCGGCGTGGCGTCGACCAAGGCGTTCACCGGCCAAGTCGCGGTGCTCTCGCTTCTGAGCCTCTTCCTCGGCCGGCGCCGATTCATGAACGCCAACCATGTCAGGCAACTGCTCGCGCAGCTCGCGAACGTGCCGACGATGATCGAGCGCATCCTGGAGAGTTCCGATGCGATCCGGACAGTCGCCGAGCGGTATGTCGACAAGGAGAACTGGCTTTTCCTCGGCCGAGGGTATAACTACCCCGTCGCGCTCGAAGGCGCGCTCAAGCTCAAGGAAATCAGCTATATCCATGCCGAAGGTTACCCAGCGGCCGAGATGAAACACGGGCCGATCGCGCTTATCGACGAAAACATGCCGGTCGTGGTGATTGCCCTCGAAGGTCCCATCTATGGCAAGGTGATGTCGAACATCGCCGAGGTCAAAGCCCGTCAGGGCCGGGTAATAGCGATTGCTACCGAGGGTGACACCGAGATTGCCGACCGCGCCGACCATGTGATTTACATTCCGAAGACTTTCCGGCTTTTGACCCCGTTGCTGAGCGTGATTCCACTGCAACTGCTGGCCTACCATATCGCGGTTATGCGCGGCTGTCATGTCGATCAACCCCGCAACCTGGCCAAATCGGTGACGGTGGAATAACTCGATTCGGCCGAATGCAACATTGTGTTCGGCCACCCCTTCAATTATACTGTTGTAGATTCTGCTCTACAGGTGTGACGTGCATCAATAACGACCTCGGAATCAAGGAGCCGTAGCATGGGACATATGGTTGGCAAAGATATCTACCGGCAGTTGGGGCGAAAAATCGATGGCCTGATGACCCGCGCCCCCTGGAACGACACTTTTCACGCTATCGTAAAGGAACTGTACACTACCGACGAAGCCGACCTGATCATCCGGATGCCGTACGGAATGGCAACGTTCGACAAGGTCGCCCAGGTCACCGGCTACGACGAGATCAGACTGAAAAAACTGCTTGAGAACCTCTGCTCCAAGGGGCTGGTGATGGATATTAGCTTCCGGGGGAAATACCAGTATATGATTTCGCCTTTGGTTGTCGGCATTTTTGAGTTTACTATGATGCGCACTAAGGGCAAGCTGAACACCAAAGAGTGGGCACGGCTGTTTCA
>JAGLTS010000094.1 GCA_023135165.1 Phycisphaerales bacterium
AGCTCAAGGAAATCAGCTATATCCACGCGGAAGGCATGCCCGCCGCGGAGATGAAGCACGGCCCGATCGCGCTCATCACGGCAGGCATGCCCGTCGTCTTCATCGCCACGCGAGGCAGCCAGTACGAGAAGGTGCTGGGCAACATCAGCGAGGTCCGCAGCCGAGGCGGGCGCGTTCTCGCGGTGGCGACGGAAGGTGATGAGGAAATCAAGCGACACGTCGAGGATGTGTTTTACGTGCCCGACGCGCCCGAGCCGCTCCAACCGATGCTCACCGTCGTGCCGTTGCAGTTGCTCGCCTACCACGCAGCCGTCCTGCGTGGCAAGGATGTCGACAAGCCCCGCAACCTCGCCAAAAGCGTCACCGTCGAGTAGCGCCCCATTTCGCCCCGGGCCAGCGCAGGGGTGGCCTGGGGGAAACGCCATACGCCCGCACACCTTCTCTTCACCGCTGCGTCAGATCGACAAGCAGAACGTCATCAGCATCGTGAAGCACCTCATAATCAACAAGCGCCGCTGCGAGGTCAGCCCGCGCCTGTTCCGTCTTGAATCGGCTCGGTTCTGTGACGACGCACACAGCCCCGGCGCTGGCGCATGCATCGAGCTTTGCAGCAGTCATCTCCGCAGGCCCGAGCGCCCAACCCTTGCGATCGCTCAGGTACAGCCATGTCGGATCGGTCGACCAACGAACCGTCACGATCAAATCGCCCGGCTCGGTGTGGACCCGGACGATCGCCGCAAGACGAATGTCAGGCGACGCAGCCCGGTCCTCGAGGCGCATGTATTCGACATACCGTCCGATGGAGAGCGCCATGATGCCGACGAGGGCGACCGCCAACACAACCCGTCGCTGCGCCCAGCCGCGGGCGAAAACCTTGCCGAGGAAGACGCACGCCGGGGGTATGAGCGGCAACTGGTAGTACTCGTGATAGTAGTTCTTGCTCGGCGTGAGCAGGAAGAAGATGACGACCGAGACGATCCACAGATCGAAGAGCCGTTCACCTTTGTGCTTGCGCCGCAGACATAGGCCGACGATAAGGATGACGAATCCGACCCATGTGAAGTGGCGTTCCGCGAGCTGGCTAAAGATGAGCTTGTTGTAGAAGTCCAACGACACGAGCATTGACAGCTCGGAGAACTGGTTCGGGTTCCACACCCCAAAGTGCAAGCCGGTCTGGGCCGAGATGTCGTATGCGTGCATGTACCAAAGCACGGTCGGCAGCACCGCGATCGCGGCATACGCCCACAGACGCCACGTAAGCAGTGTCCTTCGGTGGTATCGGCGCCACGCGAGGTAGAGCAGCGGTAAGCCGAGGTATAGCGCCAGCTTGAGCACACACGCCAGCGCCACGAAACAGGCTGAGCCGAGCAGATCCCGCCGTCGATCGGTCTCGGTCCAGCGTGAGAAGAAGTAGATCCCTGCGATCGAAGCGGCGATCATCCACGCCTCGGGCTGAATCGTCCTGCTGTAGTAGATATTCAGCGGCAGGATGGCATAGAACAAGCACGACCAAATGGCGGTGCGCCGGTCGATGTGCATCTCGACGAGGCGAAACAGGAAGTAGACGCCAACGAGTGAGCCGAACATCGCAAGCAGCCGGGCAAACGCTTCATGTGTGAAGAAGACCTCGTAAGCGACAGCGACCGCGAACGGGTAGATCGGCAACTCCATCGCGACGTAGCCGGGCGAGTCACCGCCCCAGTCGCATTGCGGGTGGAGCAGGTCAAAGCCGTTCCGCTGAAAGTTGCGCGCGATGGCAGCGGTATCGGTCTGCCGCCAACTGTGTCGACCAATGGGCGGCGCGGTCACGTGATACGCCCGCAGTACAGCAGCGAGGATAAGGATCAGCAGCAGCGCGTGTTTGCGAGCAACGGATAGATTCACAGCGCACCCGATGGTACGGCGAAACGCGGCGAAGGGGATCACCCCCCCACTATTTCGCCCCGGGCCAGCGTGGGGGTGGCCCGAGGCGAAATAGGCGAACGCGCAACCGTGGCGTCGCACTTCGCGTCAACCGAAGATCATAAGCCCTGGGATCTTGTCCTTGAGCGCTTGCTTCTGCTTGTCGCTGACCTGTGTGCCGTCGAGGTTCAGATGTTGCAGTCTGGTGAGATGAGCGAGCGGGCTCACGTCGCTGACCGCTGTGTCGTCGAGGCTGAGCGTGCGTAGCTTGGCGAGCAGAGAGAGCGGCGTCACGTCGCTGACCTGCGTGCTCGCGAGGCTGAGCGTGCGCAGATTGGTGAACTGAGCCAGCGGCGTCACGTCGCTGACTTTTGTGCTGCCGAGTAACAGCACTTCAAGATTCGTGAGCCGAGCGAGCAGCCTCAGGTCGCCGACCTTTGTGCCGTCGAGGCTGAGCTGTTGCAACTTGGTGAGCTGAGCCAGCGGCGTCACGTCGCTGACCTCTGTGCCGTCGAGACTGAGCGCGCGCAGGTCGGTGAGCTGAACCAGCGGCTCCACGTCGCTGACCTCTGTGCCGTCGAGGCCGAGCGTGCGCAGGTTGGTGAGTTGGGCCAACGGCGTCACGTCGGCGACCTGCGTGCCGTTGAGGTTGAGCCACTCCAGCTTGGTGAGCTGAGCAAGCGGCGTCACGTCGGTGATCTGCGCGGCATCGAGCCTGAGTTCCGTCAGCGATGCGTAGTCGTCCGGCGTGAGTGAATCCGGCCGCTTGCGGAGCGATCGCGCCACCGCCTCGGTAATCACCTTTGGCATCACGCCCCCAGGTATGACCGAGACGCGCGCCGGTGGTATGCCCACCGAAACGCGCAATGACTTCAAGTCAACAACGATATCCGTTGCCTGGGCGGCAACGCTACGTGAGAATCCGATCTGCATGAGCCTCGCCAAATCGTCATCTGTCGTCAGTGAACGCACCTCCGACTCCCCATAGATAGTGGCCCAGCCCTTGGACCATTCCTTGCGGGAAGCCTCATTCTCTGGGTCAACGCCCCGCACCTTCTTCGACCATTCGTCGAAGAAGGTCTGGCCTGCTTCGGTCCGTAGCATGTTCCGCACCTTGTAAGAGTCCGGGAAGCGATCCTGCAGGATGTGCCAGATCAGATACGTCTGTGCGCCCTGCGCAAAGCGGCGCTGCTTGGTTCTCCTCTTATCATCACCCGCACCGCGCACCGCTGCGGAACCTCCAAAGACCGCCTCATTGAGTAGTCGCTTCACATCACGCGGATTGTGCTCGCACAGGTTGCGGATGGTCTCCTGGATCGTCGCTCTCCACTCCTTCGGTGTGTGTTCCGGTGGATCGTCGCCGCGTCCCTCGAACATCCGATCCCAGTAGCCGAGACCATCGTCATCCGTCTTGGTGATCTCGTTCAGCCGCTCGATCTGCTTGTCGAGGTAGCCTCTAACTTGCCCCTCGCTCGGCGCGACGGAAACCTCAATCTCGAACATCTTGTCGAGGTACCGTGCGCTCTTGTCACCGGTGACGCCCTGGTCGGTGTAGTGCTTCTTGACCACCGCATCGACGACTTCGCGGTCCACGCCGAGCACGAAGATCAGGTCCGGGATGTCCAGGTACAGCTTGAGCGCTTCGAGCACTTCGAGCGCGACATCGGGCAGGCATCGGTCCAGATCATCGATGAAGATGACGAGCCGTTCCTTCTCCTCGGTGATCGAGTCCTTGACCCATCGGCGGAGTGTCTGCTCGAACTCGTTGAGATATCCACGTTCGGGGTGTGCGGTCCTTTCGTATTCATCGTAGATGTCGCGGACGAGCGTACCCTTGACGTCAACGCCGACGCCCGCCAGCTTCGCCTCGACCGCGACGCTGGACAGCGCGTGAAGGAAACCCCTGCCGAGGAATGCGCCGAACTGCTTGGTGGCTGAGATGAGCCGCTGCGGCGTGACCTCGTTGACATCGATGCAGTGGATGATGACCTCAGCGATCAGCCCGCGCCAGACATCATCGCGCTCGTGGTACTTCCACGGATCGAACCAGACCGTCCGAATCGCTGGGTGACCATTGCGGTCCGTCTGGTCACTCCATTGCGTGAGCCGACCTTGCATCCAGCGCATTGCGGATGTCTTGCCCGTACCCCACCCGCCGGAGACCGCGATGGCCATGGGCGTCTGTGTGTTCCTGTGGCGAATGACATCAAAGACCGGCCCGAGGCGCTTGCCAAGATCGAGCTGGTCGGCCCCGTAGGTGTCCTTCGGATCGTGTGAGATCGCTTGGTCGGACAGGACCGTCATCTCGGGCGGAGCGATCAGGGGTGTCTTCGGCGACTTCTTGGCCTTGGCCATCATGCAACTCCCACTTGGCGCTGGTGCGGGTCGGCGACGAACGCGGCCCATTGTACGGACTCGCACGGCCCGCGCATCCGACTTGCACGGCGGCGATACAATGCACCGGCTACGATGCGGGAGAGGTGCTGATGACAGGCGGTTCGGATGACAAGCTGACACTGCGACTCACATCACGGCTGCAAGGCTTTCATCGCCTCATGCCCAACCGTGTGCGAGAGGTGCTGCTCGTCTCCAGCTTGTATGACGCGTTCATCCTCGAAGAGGATGGCCAGGTCTCCGAGTTGATCTTCAAGGAGTACGCGCGGCTGAACATGCGCTACGCACCTCGTGTGACGCGCGTGCCGACCGCTGAGCGAGCGCTGGAGCTGCTCGATGCGGGCGACACGTTCGATCTGCTCATCACGACGATGCACCTGGGCGATGTGGACCCCGTCGAGTTCGCATGCCAGGTCAAGTCGAGGCGCCCATCGCTCCCGATCACGCTGCTCGGGTACGACAATCGTGAGTTGCAAGAGCTTCTCTCCGAGTGCGGCGACTGTGAGTTCGAGCACGTCTTCGTCTGGACCGGCGACGCCCGCATTTTGCTCGCGATCGTGAAGCTCACGGAAGATGCGCTCAACGTGGACTACGACACGAACGAGATCGGCGTCGAGGTGATCATCCTCGTCGATGACTCCGTGCATTTCGTGTCGTCCTATCTGCCGATGCTCTATGCGGAGTTGAGCAAGCAGAGCCAGAGCCTGATCGACGAGGGGTTGACGCTGTCGCACAAGATGCTGCGCATGCGCGCCCGGCCGAAGATCCTCCTTGCGCGAACATACGAGGATGCGGTCGCATGCTACGCGCGTCACCGCGGCCACATTCTGGGCATCATCACGGATCGGCAATACCCGCGAGGCGGCGTCTCCGACCCGCAGGCGGGAAGCGACTTCGCGCGGTTCGTCAAAGCGGATAACACGCGTCTCCCCATCCTGCTGCAATCGACGGATGTTCATGCGGTGCGAGATGCCGACGCGGTCGGCGCTCAGTTTCTGCACAAGCATTCATCGGGGATTCTGCAGCAACTTCGGGACTTCATGCTGCACTCGTTCGGCTTTGGACCGTTTGTTTTCCAGCTTCCGGACGGCACGGAAGTCGCGCGCGCGCACGATCTCCGTGGGCTGAAGCGCGCTCTTGAGACGATCCCGGCCGCGTCGCTCAAGTACCACGCGGAGCGAAATCACTATTCGACGTGGTTCAAGGCGCGCACCGAGTTTCGGCTCGCCGCCAAGCTTCGACCGCAGAGAATAGACGACTACCCGAACCTTGAAGCAATGCGGCGCGGCATCATCGAGACGCTTGATGAGTTCCAGCGCAGCGCGTACCAGGACATCATCGCGGACTTCGACCCGGAGACGTTCGACTCGCTGAGTACCTTCGCGCGGATCGGCGGCGGGTCGCTCGGCGGCAAGGCCCGCGGCCTAGCGTTCCTCAACCTGCTGCTGCAACAGTACGGCCTGGCGTCGAAGTACGATGGCGTCGAGGTGTGCGTACCTCCGACCGCCGTCATCGGCACGGACTACTTCGACGAGTTTCTCGAATCAAACGATCTCGAAAAGCTCGCGCAAAGCGATGCGCCGGATCGCGTCATCCTGCAAGCATTCGTCGATGCGCCGCTCCCCGCCGAGCTTGTGCGGTCGCTGATGGCATTCATCAATGTCATCGACTACCCCCTCGCGGTCCGATCGTCCAGCCTGCTCGAAGATTCCCAGTATCAACCGTTCGCCGGCGTGTACGAGACATACATGCTTGCGAACAACGATCCGGTCGCGCAGAGGCGACTCGACGACTTATGCACAAGCATTAAGCTCGTCTACGCTTCGACATTTTCGAGTCGAGCCAAGTCATACCTCGCCGCCACGCCGCACCGACCCGAGAAGGAACGTATGGCGGTGATTCTTCAGAAACTCGTCGGAAACGACTGGGGTGAACGGTTCTACCCGTGCCTGTCCGGCATCACGACATCGCATAACTATTATCCGTTCGGCTCGGTCAGACCTGACGACGGGATGGCGTACATCGCGCTCGGCCTGGGCAAGACCGTCGCTGAAGGCCGAGGCGGGTTGCGCGTCTGCCCGAAGTACCCTAAGCAGCTTCCGCAGTTCTCATCCGTCGAAGACATCCTGGAGAACTCACAGAAGTCGTTCTACGCGCTTCGTATGAACAGCGTGCGGCGGAACCCGCCCGAGTGCGATCTCCCCGCAAGCTACCACATCGAGGAAGCTGACCGCGATGGCGCGCTCGCGCCCGTCGCGTCCGTGTACTCAAGCGAGAATCATGCGATCTACGACGGTACGGCTCGGCAAGGCATGCGCATTGTTTCGTTCGCGAACATACTGAAGCACAAGGTATTTCCGCTGTCGGAGATCCTCTGCGACCTGCTGAGCATTGGTCGGCGGTCGATGAACGCGCAGGTCGAGATCGAGTTCGCTGTGAATCTTCAGCCGAGCGCGGGTCAATCGAAGCAGTTTGCGTGTTTGCAAATGAGGCCGCTGGCGGTGGCGAGGGATCTCGGCCGAGTGGATCTGGAGGGAATCGAGGCGCGACACACGTTGTGCCAAAGCCCTCGCGCGATGGGCAACGGCCGAATCGAGGGCATCGTCGACGTGATCTGCATCAATCCAGCCGACTTCGATCGCAAGTACAGCGTGGAGACAGCCGCCGCGGTCGGTCGCCTCAACGCGCAGCTCGATGCGACGGGCACGCCGTTTTTCCTCATCGGGCCGGGGCGGTGGGGGTCATCCGATCCCTGGCTGGGCATTCCGGTGGACTGGGGTCAGATCTCCGGCGTTCGGCTCATCGTCGAGACGGGGTTCGCGGGCCTGCGCGTCACGCCCTCGGAGGGCAGCCACTTCTTCCACAACATGACATCCTTCCACGTCGGCTACATGACCACCAACCCGGAGATCGGCGAAGGGACGCTCGACTGGGATTGGCTCCTCGATCAACCGGTCATCACAAGCGGGGAGAACGGCCTGCGGTGGATACGCCTCCGCGAACCGGCGCTGGGCCTGATCGACGGGCGGGAGGGCACGGGCGTGATCCTCAAGTCCCAGGAGGCGGGCATGGACATTGTCTGGACCGATTCTCCAACGGCCTAGACGCTGATTCTCCGAATAATCTAAGGAGAAACTGCAATCTTGTCGTCGAAGTGGGGCAAAACCGGCCTATTTGCCAAATCAGTCTTGCAGCCCGCGCGGAAACCGTCCATACTGCATACTGGACCGATCCCCTTTGACGGAGTGGTGATGCCCATGAACCGCCAGATCCTTCTTGGTGATGAAGCGATCGCTCTTGCCGCCATTCATGCCGGCATCGGCGCCGCGTACTCGTACCCCGGAACGCCCGCGACCGAGATCCTCGAAAGCGTCCAGAAGTTCGGCAAGGACCGCGGCGTTAAGGCCGTCTGGTCGTCGAACGAGAAGGTCGCCTACGAGGAAGCGCTCGGGCACAGTTACGCCGGGGGCAGGGCCCTGGTGTCGATGAAGCACGTCGGCCTGAACGTCGCTGCGGACCCGTACATGAGCAGTGCGATCACCGGCGCGAACGGCGGGCTTGTCCTCGCGGTGGCGGACGACCCGGGCATGCACTCCAGCCAGAACGAGCAGGACAGCCGAATCATGGCTGACTTCGCCCTGATGCCCTGCATTGAGCCTTGGGATCAGCAGACCACCTACGACTGGACACGCCTTGCGTTCGACATCTCCGAAGACCTGAGCATCCCCGTGACGCTCCGGATCGTGACGCGCCTGGCGCACAGTCGGGCCGACGTCGCCGTCGGCGAGCCGATCACGCCGGCCAAGCGCGAGCCGAGCGGTGATTGGCGGCAGTGGGTGCTCATCCCCGCGAACGCCCGGCCGAACTACGACCGCCTTGTCGAAAAGCAGCCGGAGATCCTTGACCGCCTTCGTCAGGGCCCGTTCCACGAGTACCGCACCGAAGGCGACACCTCCGTCGGGATCATCGCGTGCGGCATCGCTCGCAACTACGTGCTCGAAACGCTGAGCAGATACAACCTGTCGCATCCGTTGCTGTCGATCGGCGCGTATCAGATTCCCGATGAGATGCTCGAGGACATCATCGGGCGATGCGACAAGATCCTCGTCGTCGAGGATGGCATGCCGTTCCTCGAACGTCGGCTGCGCACGTTCGCCTTGATGAACAAGAACCTGATCCTCGGCCGAATGTCGGGCGATCTCCCGCGCACCGGCGAGATGTCGCCCGACGCCGTCGCCCGAGCGTTGGGCGTCTCGGCGCCCGCAGCCGTTCCCGACGTGGCGCTTCCGGTCGCGGGTCGGCCGCCGCGCCTTTGTGATGGATGCTCGCACATCGACGTCTTCACCGCGCTGATTGACGTGATGGAGGACTTCCCGACCGGGCGAGTCTTCGGTGACATCGGCTGCTATACGCTCGGTTCGCTGCCTCCCTACAAGTGCATGAGTTCCTGTGTGGATATGGGTGCGAGTATCGGTATGGCGATCGGAGCCGCCGACGCCGGCCTGCACCCCGCCATCGCGATCATCGGCGATTCCACGTTCACGCACAGCGGAATGACCGGCCTGCTCGACATGGTTCACACCAAGGCCAACATCACGGTCATCATCTCCGACAACTCATACATCGCAATGACCGGCGGCCAACCCGATATGGCGACCGGCGAGGGACTTGTTCAGATCGTCGAAGGCCTGGGAATCAACCCCGAGCACCTGCACTTCCTTGAACTCAAGAACTACAAGCCGCAAGATCTCGCGGTGCTGCTCCGTGAGGAGATAGCCTACGAAGGGCCATCGTTCTTCGTGTGCAGGCGAGAGTGCATTCAGGCGTTCACGCGTGACAAGAAGCTCAAGTCCCGCGCCGCCAAAGCTCCCCGTGATGCCGAGCAGCCCGTGCAGGATGTGCGGACCGTTCCCACTGCAAAAGACGCGCAGACGAAACCCGGTGCTCCAGCGTAAGGAGATCATCCAGTGAAGCGTGACATCCTTCTCTCAGGCGTCGGTGGTCAGGGCGCGATCTCCATCGCATCCGCGACCGCGCAGCTCGCTCTTCGCAATGAGTTGTCTATCAAACAGTCGGAATCGCATGGGATGAGCCAGCGCGGCGGAGCGGTCGTCTCGCATATCCGCTATGCGGATCATCCGGTGTACAGCGACCTCATCGAGCACGGCGCCGCCGACCTGATCATCGCGGTCGAGCCGATGGAAGCCCTGCGTTATGTCGATTACCTCGCGCCGGAAGGCGTGATCGTTACGAGCGTGACGCCGGTCCTCAACATTGCGAACTACCCATCGCTCGATGAGATTCTCGATCACCTGCGTGGTTTCGCCGGGCATATCATGCTCGACGCCGAGCACTTGGCCAAGGCAGCTGGCACGGCCAAGGCTGCCAACATGGTTCTCCTTGGCGCTGCTTCGCCCTATATGGGAATGCCCGAGGATCAGTGGAATGCGCTGCTCGCCGACATCTGGCACAGCAAAGGCGACAAGGTCATCAAGGCGAACCAGCAAGCGTTCGCCATCGGTCTGGATGCGGGACGTTTGTACCGCGGATGCATCGAGGCGGGCGTCGATCCAAGCGATGCGCTTGTCATTGCCAACCACATCCGGCCTGAATCCGGCGTCGAGACGCACGTAGCCGCGTGGGTCGAGGCGTTTGCGACGAACAAGGGTCGCGAACTTATCGAAAGCCTCAGGTCCAGGCGCGGCATGGTCTCGATGCTCCCAAGCGAACTCGAAAAGGAACTGGAGCCTGCGCGGTGAACATTGACTTCGCGAAGGTCCGGGGAATCCTCTCTGCGCCCGGTGAAACGCTTCTCGAAGCTGATGTGTACGACCTGCTTGAAGCATGTGGGCTGACCGCGCCAAAGCGCGCGCTCATTCCGGCGGATCAGGTCGATCAGCTTACATCGCTTCCCGATCTGCCCGGCGAGTACGTCTATCTCAAGTTGCAAGCGCACGGGTTGCTTCACAAGACAGAAGCAGGCGCGGTCCAGCGCACGGCGAACACCCCGGATGCGGTGAAAGAGGCGGCGCAGCGGATGATCGCTCGTTGCGGCATCGAACGCGACCGGATTCACGGCATCCTCATCGTCGAGTCGGTCGAAGCGGATCGGTCCGCCGTCCCCGTCGAACTGCTCCTTGGCGCTCGTCGATTGCGCGACTTCGGCCCAATCGTCGCCATCGGCATCGGTGGCGTCGGTGCCGAGTTCTGGAACCCGAGGCTTCAACCCGAGCACAGTCTGCGCATGGCGTCGGCTGTTGATATGGATGAGCATGCGGCGCTTCGCCTTCTCCAGACCGTCGCCATGCGCGATATCTGGGCCGGCTACCGCGGCGCGGATGCCCTGGTTGATGATGCGCAGCTCGCGAAGTGGGTCGTCGCCATTGCAGCGCTGATCGAGCACTTCGACGGCTCATCGCCCGACCGCAGCCCGCGCATCGTCGAAGCGGAGATCAATCCGCTCGTCATTCGTGATCGTGTGGTGTATCCGCTTGATGGCTTGATCCGAATCGAGCGCGACGTTGCCAAGCCGGCACCGATCGCTCCGGCTGACGGCCTACGCACGCTCCTGCACCCCAAGACGGTCGCCATCGCAGGTGTGTCGGGCAAAGGCATGAACCCGGGTCGCGTCATCCTTCGGAATCTGCTCAAGGGTGGGTTCACGACCGACCAGCTCGCCATCCTCAAACCGGGCGGCGGCGAGGTGGATGATGTCGCGTGTTACGAAACTGTGAGCGATATCCCGTTCAATGTGGATTTGCTCATCCTCGCGGTGGATGCGCAAGCCACGGTGCAGGTGCTTAAGTCGGCAGCCGGCAAGGTCAAGTCCGCGCTCCTCATCGCAGGCGGAACGAGCGAGCGGGCCGAAGGAAAACAGCTCGGCGAACGACTCGCACAAGCCATCGACGATGCGGGTATCGCAGCGGTCGGCCCGAACTGCCTGGGCATCATCTCCAGGCCGGCCGGTATGGACACGCTCTTCATTCCATACAGCAAAATCCCGCGCGGCGAGAACGAGCCGGGCAACCTCGCGTACATCAGCCAGAGCGGCGCGTTCATGATCACACGCATGAATCGCATGACCCGGCTTGAACCGCGCTATGCTATTTCAACCGGTAACCAACTTCGCACCGGTGTGAGCGATGCGCTCGCTGCCGTCGCTGACGACCCACAGGTCAAGACCTTCGCCGTCTACGTTGAAGGGTTCGGCGAAGGTGACGGCCTACGGTTCTGTGATATCGCCCGACAACTCACCAGCGAGGGTCGTCGCGTCATCCTATACAAAGGCGGACGCACGTCCGCAGGCGCGACTGCGGCGTCCGGCCATACTGCTTCGCTCGCCACCGACTTCGCAGTCTGCAAACAGCTCGCCGAGTCCGCGGGTGTGCTCGTCGCTGATCGTTTCGAGACATTTGAGGATCTCGTACAACTCGCAACGTGCTGGGCGGGCATCGACCTCGGCGACAAGCGCATCGCAATGGTCAGTAACGCCGGCTACGAAACGGTCGGCATGGCGGACAACCTGAACCCGCCTTTGACGCTTGCAGCACTCGATGAGAAGGCGCGCGCCGAAGTCACCGAAGCGCTCGCGCTGTGCAACATCGACCGCCTCGTTGATGTGAACAACCCAGCAGACCTGACACCCATGGCCACTGCGGATGTCTGGTGCGGCGTCACCGAGGCGATCCTGAGCAGTGATGCTGTCGATCTTGCTGCGATCTCGATTGTCCCGCCGACGCCTGCGTTGCATACGCTCCCTGCAAGCGATGCACATCGTGAGGATCTCGCGCGCGATGATCGGATCGCTGCTCGCCTGGGCGCGATCATCGCCGCATCGGAGAAGCCCGTCGCATGCTGTGTTGACTGCGGCCCATTGTATGACGCCTTCGCCGATGAACTCGCCAAGCGTGTCGGCCCAACCGTCCCCATCTTCCGCAGCGCTGACCGCATGCTCCGCGCTGTCAGCGCTCTCGCATTCCGCGCGTGCTGAGACGTGTTGCCTGCATTGCGTAACGAGAACAGCGGGTTCGGGGAGGTTGTGTGGGGCGTTCCCGTTCCCGCTGCTTGCGCGCTTCCAGATGTAGGCGGTACACTGATGTCGGATGGACCCGGTGATGTGCCGGGCGAAAGACCAACGGAATGAACTCAGGTGACGGAGATATGGCAATGAGGATTCACCTTTGTGTTGCATTGGCCATCATCGCGGCGCTTGCCAGCGGATGCTCCGAACAAGGCACCACCCCTATGAACGACGATATGTCACTGGGCAAAGCAGAACCCCGAATCACCAGCTCACTTCAGAGCCTGCTTCAGCGCAGTGGTGATGACGAGGCATGGATCATCATCCAAGAGGAAGCAACGAGCAAGTTCGTTCAGTTTGCCGGCTTGGATGGCGGAGTTCTTCTGCTCGATCTGCCTGTGCAGACGTTGTCACCCGAAGAGCATGTTCGTGCTCAGCAGTTACTCTTGGGCCTCGCCGGATCAGCCGAAACCGAGTTCGGTTTCGAGATGAAGATCAGCCACGACACGGAGAAGGCGGCGGGGGTGGCGATACGAGTGCTCAGGGAGGTCTATCTGTTTGAGGATGATGTAGAGTTGACGCTGATCGAGAATTGACACAAGCCGTCACCGGGATCTTCACACCCTGTTCATCCGCGCATTGCCGGGCGAGGTCCGGCCCCGCATCCATGTGGCGGAAGATGAGGAGGAGGGGGGTGCGCTCCGTTGCGTAACAAGAACAGCGGGTTCGGAGAGGCGGTGTGCGCCTTCCCGATCCCGCTGCATGTGTTGTGTGATCGGCGAACGGATCGGTGCTCAGCGAGCGCTACCCCGTCGCCTGCGGATGAGCGTCGAAGCGCCCAGGATGATGAGTGCGCCCGTGCCCGGCGTCGGGACGCCATCCGCCCATGATCCGACGACGAACTGGGGCCACTGCGACCGCAACCCCGACGGAACGTCGAACGTGTAGTCGAACGCCGAGTCGATCTCGCCGGCTGTGAGGCGGAAGATGACCTGGTCTTGCGTCACGTGACCTTCGTCGAGCAGCCACTGGAGGTTCCTGGGCTCTGTCAGTTCATCCGAGTCCGGGCCGAACACGTCCTCGGGGTTGCCGGTGAAGACAAACGCATACAGTTCCAGATTCTCCGCGCCGTTGAACAGTGATGTGCCTTGGATATGGATCGTCTCGCCGCCGGATGCGATGTCGATGAGTGTGACGGCCAGCTCAGCTTCTGAGGAGCCGCCGAACGGTCCATCGCCCGGATCGCCGAAGCCGCCACCCTTGGTGGCGCCGCCTCCCGCACCGCCGCCCCATCCGATCAGGGCTGAGGCATTCGCATTTGCCCAGTTGCCATCCAAGGCGACGGCGGCCGTCGCAGCCGTGTTGCCGAATGCAAAGCGGTTCTGTGAATCGTCCGCTCCCGGAACCCATGCTTCCGCCTTGCACGACGACCAGACGAGTGCTGACTTCCACGACCAGTCCGCATTGGCAGTCCCAGCGGTGCTCAGTAGCATCGCTGCACCAACAAGTGACACCAGTCCCAGCGCGCTGTGATTCCCTTTCAGAGTCATGGCTCTTCCTTTCCGTTAGCAGGTTTCTTCTCGTGCAGCCCATCAGAGCTGCGTGTTTGTTCCCTTCTGCTCATCCAAGCGACGGCTGGCCTGGATCACTCACGCGCATGGACCGAATTCCATGTGTTTCCGCGCTACATTTGTGCGGCACACGGTGCTGGGGGCAGCGAACACACAGAGGGGGCGGAATCACGCGATCTCGACCTGTGCAGGCGCTTATCGGGCTGTGCCGGCGGATTGCAGCGGGCACGGCCGGGCGAGCGGCGCCGCATGCCATGATTCTGCGGCCTATCACGCCTTCTGTCGGGTATTTCGCTCGTGCAACCCGATTCGCGCTCTACACTACAACTGATCGAGCCGGTCTCTTCTGATCGGCCTTTGCACGTTCTGTCAATCTGGAGAGAAGCCATGTTGCGAGCACGCCTGGGGTGGTTGTCGGTGGTGATGATCGGTATCGCTGCCACGTTTTCGGTTGCCCAGGGTGGCGACCCCGTCGTTCGGTACGACGATCATCAACTCATCCGGGTGCAGGTCGATACGCCCCAGGAGCGCCAGGCGATTCTCGAAATCGCGCCGCTCTTCCTTGGGGATGGCGTCGCGATCGGCAGGACCAACGATTTTATCGTCGCGCCAGATCGCATTGGCGACCTTGAGGCAAGCGGCCTGACGTACATCGTCAAGCACGCCAACGTGCAGCAGCTCATCGAAGAAGAACGCATCGCGAACCAGGTCCGCGGCACGTGGTTCGAGTCGTATCACCGATACAGCGAGATCAACGACTACATCGACACGCTCGTCGCGCTGCGTCCCGACCTGGTCACGAAGTTCAACATCGGCCAGAGCATTCAGGGCAGGGATGTCTACGGCATGCGGATCACCAGCAGCGTCGGCGGGCCCGGCAAACCGACCCTCTACTTCGATGGCGGGCTGCACGCGCGCGAGTGGATCAGCCCGGCGACCGTCATGTATATCGCGGACCAGCTCGTTCGCAACTACGGCAGCGACCCGGATGTGACGGGCATGCTCGACCGTGCTGAGTTTCTCATCATTCCACTTACCAATCCGGACGGCTACGAGTACTCGCACACAACCAACCGCATGTGGCGCAAGAACCGTCGCAACAACGGCGGGACCTACGGCGTCGACCTGAACCGCAACTGGAGCGTCGGCTGGGGCGGAAGCGGATCAAGCGGTGATCCATCGAGCGACATCTACCGCGGGACGGCTCCGTTCTCCGAGCCGGAGACGGCGAACATGCGCGACTTCATCCTCGTTGAATCGAACGTCGTCGCGCACATCGACTTCCACAGTTATTCCCAACTCGTTCTTCGTCCCTACGGTTACACATACAGCACCCCGTCCGAGCCGGACAACACCACAATGACCGAACTCGGCGACGGCATGTCGGATGCGATCTACAGTGTGCACGGCAAGAACTACACATCGGAGCCGGCTGCCAGCCTGTACCTCGCCAGCGGCATCTGCACCGACTGGCACTACGACGAGGCTGGGGCGTTCTCCTGGACCATCGAGCTGCGCGACACGGGCTACTACGGCTTTGAGTTACCGCCGGACCAAATCATCGCTACGGGTGAGGAGAACTTCGCCGCCATTACCTTCCTCGCGGATTCCGTGACCGTCATGCTCAAGTTCGAGTTCCCAGGCGGCTTGCCCAGTATGGTTGAACCGGACATCGCAACCGTCGTAAATGTTGATATCACGGAAGTAAATGGCGAGCTTCAGCCGGGCACGGGCAAGCAGTTCACACGCATCGGTACGACCGGGCCTTGGACCGAAGCCGCGCTGACATACCTCGGCGGCGATTCGTATCAGGCGGTACTTCCCGCGACGCCCTGCGGCGACTTCGTCCAGTTCTACTTCCAGGCTGAGACGACGGACGGCGCAATCTTAACGTCGCCGGAAGGCGCTCCCGCTGCGTACTGCGATGCTGAGTCCGTCAACATGATCGTTGTATTCGACGATGACATCGAAACCGACCTCGGGTGGACAGCCGGCGTGGCGGGCGACGATGCGACGACCGGCGCGTGGGGCAGAATGAACCCGGAAGGTACCGAGGCGCAGCCTGAGAACGACCACACACCCGCGCCTGGAACCATCTGCTACGTCACCGACGGCAGGGCTGGCTCAAGTGTGGGAACATATGACATCGACGGCGGCAAGACCACGCTTCTCACGCCGATCTTCGATGGGTCCGAAGGCGAGGTGGCGATCAGCTACTGGCGCTGGTACTGCAACGATGCTGGCGCATCACCGAACGCGGATATCTTCGTCATTGACATCTCCGACGACGGCGGCAGTAGTTGGACCAACGTCGAAACAGTCGGCCCGGGCGGCTCGGGAACGTCGGGCGGCTGGGTCTATTACGAGTTCGATCTTGCCAGCATCCCGGGGATCACGCCTACCGTGAATATGCAGATGAGATTCATCGCTTCCGATGAAGGGGACGGCTCGATCGTCGAAGCGGTGATCGATGACTTTGTCGTCATCAGCATCCTCGAATGTGAAGAGACCTGCCCGGGCGATCTGAACGGCGACGGGCAGCGCGATCAGGCGGACCTGGGCATCCTGCTCGCCTCGTATGAGATCGACGACGGTGGCGACATCGACGGCGACGGCGACACCGATCAGGCTGACCTCGGCATTCTGCTGAGCGTCTACGGCGTGCCGTGCCCATAGGTGTCTCGCGCGGCGGCGCACGCGAACACGGCGCTGACTGACAACAGAGACAGGAGAGGACGAGCGTTTCTTGACCGGACGCTCGTCCTTTTTCTTCGTGCTGGCAAACTGTCGGCACAGTCGTACACTGCCGACATGTGATCGTCTGCCCGCCCAGCCGGTGCCGGCGGTTCGTCAGACTCATCTTGATTCGAGGAAATGCCGTGCTCACCTGGCCGATCCTGCTCACGTGTCTGCTGATCTTCCTCGCCCGCGTTGTGGATGTGTCGATGGGCACGCTCCGCACCGTCTGGATCGTGCAGGGTCGGCGATGGTCGGTGTTCTTCCTGGGGTTTGTTGAGGTCTTGATCTGGGTCGTCGCTGTATCACAGGTCATCACCAACCTCGACAACCCGTTCTACGCGATCTTCTACGCACTGGGCTTCGCCACGGGCAACTACCTTGGCGTGGTGCTCGAACAACGCCTCGCGTACGGCGAGCAGGTCATCCGCATCTTCACGCGCAAGGGCACGGAGATCGCCGACGTCTTGCGCAAGGAAGACTTCGGCGTGACGGTATTCCACGGCGAGGGACGCGATGCGCCGATCGACATGTGTTTCATCGAGACGCGCCGCCGCAACGCCCGCCTGGTCGTCGCCCGTGCGCGTGCGCTGGACCCAGCGTGCTACTACGTGATCGACACCGTGCAACTCGCATCCACCGCCCCCAGGCCCGCCCCCGAAGCCACCGGCTGGCGTGCCGTACGCAAGAAGAAGTAATCGAGGCGAGGCGCGCCTTGCGAGTTGTGGCGAGCTCCACGGGTCGGGGGAAGAAAACGGTGTCGAGTCTGTGGCGGTCGCGCCAGGCGGACCCGAGTTGGATCGAGGACTCGGACGAGCGATTGATGCTCAGCGACTGGCCGGTGTCGGGCGGGCGTCCGCGGCAGTGGCTGCGCACGGTGAACACTCCGTTGAACATGGCTGAACTCGAGGCGTTGCATCGCACGGTTGAGCGCAGCCAACCATTTGGCAATTCGGCATGGGTGCGGCGCCAAGTAGAGCGGTTCGGGCTGCTCTCCACCATGCGAGCGCCGGGACGCCCCAAGAACACGCATTAACGGTATCCGACACCGTTTTTCATCCCCGCCAACCTCTCGAAGCCTCGGAATTGTATTGCTGAACCCTGGCTTCGCTGGTATACATGGGGAAGAGTTCGGCTCACAGATGAGACTGAGCCGGCGTTGGCTGGGTCGGACTCCAAGCGGCATCAGACCGCTTGCTGGTAGAAAGATCGGACAATCGAGCTGCATACGAGGTGAGTCGTGTCCCGACGCAAGGGTTTCACGCTGATCGAATTGCTCGTGGTGATCGCCATCATTGCCATTCTCATCGCCCTGCTCTTTCCCGCATTCAAGAAGGCCCGTGAGATGGCGCGGTCTGTGCGCTGTCAGTCGAACCTGAGGCAGATCACTACCGCCTGTTTCCTCTACACAGGCGACTGGGACGACGTCATGCCCGCGCCGAACTGGCTTTCGCAGGATTACAAGATAGGCGGCGGCTGGCTTTACGAATACCGCATTCGCTTTCGCGAGGAATGGCGCGAAACGGGCATGCTCTGGAAGTATCTCAAGAACGGCGAGGTCTATCACTGCCCTTCCCACCCGGAGGAAACCAGGCACCACAGCCAGGTCATGACCAGCTTCCTTATGAACGGAGCCGTAGCGGGGTTCGGACGGGAGGATAAGGCCTTTCGTGTCGAACAGTTCACACCGCAGTCACTCATTTTCTGGGAAGGCTCGGAGCACTGGGACGACCAAGAGTCCTGGAACGACGGCTCCAGCTATCCCTATGAGGACGCGCTCGTTTTCCGGCACGGCGCGGGGTCATCCGTCTCCTTCATCGATGGTCATCTCGACTGGATGACCAACCAACTCTGGGCCGAGAAGCTTGCCAAGAGCCCGGGGCCGCTCTGGTGTGTGCCCAACTCTCAGAACGGACATTGACATCCAGCGTCAGGCGGGGCGTACAGGAGTGCAGGCGCTGCCCGCTGCTGGGCACACGCCGGCGTTGCAACCTGTCTATGTCCGCCCCGTTGTTGCGCTTCGGAATTAAATCCGCCCACGGTGTCGGGCGGAAACGGTGTCGGATACCGTTTTCCACTCGACCGACGGGCATGTCACTCTGCCTTGCACGACGGAGTTCGTCACACTTCTGAATGGTCTTTGAGCCACTCGCATGTCTATTTTGTACCACGAAAGCATCCAGCAGACCAGCGAAAGCCATGGCGCATGAAAGCCGCCCGGCTGTCTGGGGCCGAGCAGTCGATACTGCTGGCGTTCTGAGGCCATCCAAGGAGAATCTTTGCTCTGGGGCGGGGGCGGAAGCGGTGTCGAATATGCTCTATATGGAGAAGATCGTCGTTGAGCCGATGTGACCCGCATGAGCACCGCCTGCAAGTCACCACGGGGGCTGGCGGCGGTCGCGGCGGGATCGCCTATGCGTTTCGGATCTCAACCGATGAGGATGGCACCGGCGTGCCCGATGCCTGTGAGTGCCTCGGCGATGTCGATCACGATCAGGATGTCGATCAGCATGATCTCGGCCTACTGCTCGCGAACTTCGGCCGAACGTACGGCAAACGCTGCCCGTGAGTGGTCCGCCACACGAGTGAGCGGGCGTGTACCATGAGTCCTTCGTCGAACCGTCGTTCGTCCCACTGTGAGCACTGCGATGACTACGAAACGAATCCTGCTGTGTCCCGGACAAGGCGCCCAGGCTGTCGGCATGGGCAAGGCCTGGTATGACGCTTCCGCCGCTGCGCGCGAGGTCTTCGCCGCTGCGGATGACATCCTGCATGACGCGCTCGGCGAGAAGCTCAGCACGCTTTGTTTCGATGGGCCTGTGGAGACGCTGAACAAGACGAGCGTGGCGCAGCCGGCGATCTACACCGCCTCGGTCGCGTCCTTCGCTGCGCTGCGGGATCAGTGGGGCGATGATGTCGGACTCCAAGCAGTCGCCGGGCTGAGCCTGGGCGAGTACACCGCGCTGCACATTGCGGGCGTCTTCTCGTTCGCTGACGGCTTGCGTCTCGTCGAGCAGCGCGGCAGGTTCATGCAGCAGGCGTGTGATGAGACGGATGGCACGATGCTCGCGCTGATCGGCATCGAGGATGCCCGGGCGGAGGAGATCGCGGACCAGGCTCGCCAGGACGGCGTGCTCACATGCGCCAACTTCAACGCGCCCGGCCAGGTCGTCCTTTCCGGCGACCGCGATGCCTGTAAGCGTGCTCTGGACCTCGCTGAGGGGGCAGGCAAGGAGTTGACTGTTGCCGGTGCGTTCCACTCACCCTTCATGGCGTCGGCTTCGGAGAAGATGCGGGCTGCGTTGGCTGCGGTCGAGTTTCACGCTCCGGCCGTCCCCGTCGTCGCCAACGTCACCGCCAACCCCCACGACCCCCATGACCCCCAGGGGAACGGCGATGCCATCCGGCGTCTTCTCGTCGATCAGATCACCAGCCCCGTCCGCTGGAGCCAATCCTGCGCTTGGCTTGTCGCCCACTGCGCGGGAGAATACCACGAGTTGTGCCCAGGTAAGGTGCTGGCCGGGCTGATGCGTAGAATCAACCGCCCAACAAAGGTGATCAACCACAATGCTCCATGACACGAAACGACCGATCGGTCGCCGACTCTTGTTGGCTGCAACCGTGACGGCGATCAGCCTGACCGTCGGCTGCGGCGAAAAGGAAGAGGACAAGCCTCGCCCGACCGCTGCGCCTCGCACGACCAGGACCTACGAGCCTGATCCCGTACCCGTCCTGCTTACGACGGATGACCTGATATTCGAGATGGGCATCGACAAGCGTGTGACCGCTGACGCCAGCCAGACGATCGAGGACCGCGAGCAGGTCGAAGCGGCGTTGCGTTTCGCGCAGGCCCTCGCGCAAGGCGACGCTGCTGGTTTTCGGCGTATGCTCGCTGCTGAGGATCAGGTGGTGCTCGACGAGCTGGTTGAGACGGGCAAGTGGCAGGCGGAGACCGCGGCGATTGAGCGGGTTGACATCGCTGCTGTGGAGCCGTTGGGGCAGGGCTTCCGTATGCCGCTGCGTATCCAACTGGCGAGCGGGCTATTGACCGAGACGTGGGTCGCCACAGCCACGGGTGTCGGCTACGAGTTCGCCGCCCGGCCGATCAGCGAGTTCATCCCAGGCGGAACCATCGGTGATGAAGCGGAAGCAACCGGCGACGCCGTGTCACCTGGGGAGTTCAACTTCGACGACGAGGAGGAGGCAGAGGAGGAGGAGGACGCTGAGGAAGAGGAAGACGAATGGGATCCGGATGAGAACAGCATGAACCCCGCCCACCGGATCAAGAAGCAGTTGCCCGGCGGCGGCGGCTGAACGCAACGCTCACGGCGATTGCTATCATCCCCAACCCCCATCGCCCCCATCACCCCCCCACCACTCGTTTCGCCGAACCACCAGCTCAGGCGATTCAGAAAGCAGGGATCAATGGCTGACAGACCCGTAGCAATCGTGACAGGCGGCAGTCGAGGCATCGGGCTGGAGATTGCTCGCGAACTGGTGCGGGCGCGCGGCATGACGGTCGTCGTCGTCGATATCGTCGAGGCACAGATCGCGGCACTGGCCGAGGTCTTCGGTGAGGGGGCTGAGCACGTGGATGGCCGAGTCATGGATGTGACCGACAGCGCCGGGTTCACCTCGCTCATCGACGACGTCGCGGAGCAGTACGGCCGAGTCGATGTCCTGGTCAACAATGCGGGCATCACGCGCGACGGACTGCTGATGCGGATGAGCGATGAGGACTTCGCTTTGGTGATGACGATCAACCTCACCAGCGCGTTCATCGGCTCACGGGCGGTCAGCAAGTTCATGGTGCGGCAGCGAGGCGGCGCGATCGTGAACATCTCCAGCTACGCCGGCGTCGCGGGGAACCCCGGCCAGGCGAACTACGCCTCGTCCAAGGCGGGGATGTTGGGGTTGACCAAGTCGGTCGCCAAGGAGCTTGGGCGCAAGGGTGTGCGGTG
>JAGLTS010000095.1 GCA_023135165.1 Phycisphaerales bacterium
CAGAAGCAAAAGGACGCTGCCCTCGCCTTTGTGCCGCTTCGAGAGATGGGCCAGCCGACCGACATCGCCAAGGCGGTGGCGTTCCTGGCCTCCGACGACGCCAAGTACATCACCGGCCAAGTCCTCAGCATCGACGGCGGGCTGACGATGGGCTAGACCCCCAAGGCCACGCCAGAGCGTGACAACCACCCCTGGATCAAGAGGGTGGACCACAGATTTTGACCTTCCACAAACACCCACTCGACCCTCGCCATCGCCTGTTGCATCCCCGCAGCGCTTGACTATAGTGGCCGGATCGGAAACGCTGCGAGCGCGTTTGTGTCGAGTGACCCGGCCCAGGAGCCACTACCGTGACCGAAACAGAAATCGAAGCCAAGGTGATCGACATCGTCTCGGAGCAGATGGGCGTCGACAAAGGCCAGATCTCTCGCGAGACGAGTTTTGTCAACGATCTGAATGCGGACAGCCTTGACACCGTCGAACTGGTGATGGAGTTCGAGGACGAATTCGATACCTCCATCCCCGATGAAGAGGCCGAGAAGATCACGACAGTCGGACAGGCCATCGACTTCATCAAGCAGGCGCAGGGCTGATCCCCTCACTATCAGGCATGTTGACTTGAGCGAGACCGCCACTCATCGCGCAGACGGCCGGCCGCGTGTCGCTGTGACCGGACTTGGGGCCGTGACCGATGTCGGGCACGACGTCCCCTCAACCTGGGACGCCATGCTCCAGGGCAAGTCCGGCGTCGACACCGTCAGCATATTCGACGTCTCAGACGATGGATGGTCCGTCAAGATCGCCGGCGAAGTCCGTGGTTGGGATCCCAAGACACGCATCGATCACAAGACCGCGCGACGCCTCGACCGCTTCGCCGCGCTCGCCATGTACGCTGCGCAGGAAGCTGTCGAGCACGCGGGACTTGATCTCGACTCGCTCGATCCAACACGAGCGGGCGTCTCCATTGGGTCCGGCGTCGGCGGCGTGACGTCGCTCGCCGAGTCCCTCATCAAGCTGCTCAAGTCCGGCCCGGAGCGCGTCAGCCCGTTCACCGTCCCCAAACTCATGGTGAACGCCGGTACCGGCAACGTCGCCATCATGCTCGGCTTCACCGGTCCCAACATCGCCACCGCAACGGCCTGTGCTTCATCAGGCCACGCCATCGGCTCCGCATACGACCTCATCCAACGCGGGCTTGTCGAGGTCATGGTCGCGGGCGGGAGCGAGGCCGCCGTCACCCCCCTTTGCCTCGCCGCCTTTATGACCATGAGGGCGCTCTCCAGCCGCAACGACGACCCACCGCGGGCATCACGCCCGTTCGACCGGTCTCGCGACGGCTTCGTCCTTGCTGAGGGCTGTGGGATCTGCATTCTCGAAACGGTCGAACACGCCCGCAAGCGCGGTGCGACCATCCTTGGCGAGCTGCGAGGCTGCGCTTATTCCTGCGATGCCGATCACATCACCGCTCCGCAGGTCGAAGGCTTCGGTGCTGCACTCTCCATGAAATGGGCGCTCCGCGACGCGGAACTCAACCCGGATGACATCGACTACATCAACGCGCACGGCACCGCCACGCCCCTCGGCGATACCGCTGAGATCAACGCTGTTCGTGATGTGTTTGGGCAGCACTGCCGTAAGCTCTCCATGAGCTCCAGCAAGTCAATGACAGGCCATGCGCTCGGCGGCACCGGCGCGATCGAGCTCATCCCCTGCATCCTCGGAATCAAACACAGCGTCTGTGTCCCCACCATCAACCTCAACGATCCCGAGGAAGCCTACGGCATCGACCTCGTCCCGAACACGGCGCGTGAACGTACCATCCGCTACGCACTCAACAACACGTTCGGCTTCGGCGGACACAACGTCAGCCTCGTCGTCGGCCCATACAACGACTAGACGCTTGCGGCTTCACGCTGGAGATCTCCCCGCCAAACTGCCGATACACCACGCATGACCTGCGATCTCCAGCACGTCCTCAAGCTCGAAGTCCCCATCATCGTCCAGGTTGCAGACCGCATGATGCCCCTTTCGGAGGTCATCGCGTGGGTGCCCGGCGCTATCATCGAGTTGACCAAGACCGTCGGTGATGAGCTTGAGATGCTCGCCACCAACAAGCCCATCGGACTGGGGACCGCTGTGAAAATCGGCGAGAACTTCGGCATCCAAATCAGCTACGTCGGCGACCTGCGGTCCCGGATCCAAGCCATCGGCGGCCCGCTTGTCAGCGATGAGGATGCTCCGGCTGACGATGAGGAGGAGGACGCAGCCGCCCGCGCCGATGCACTCCTCGCAGGCCAAGTCTGACCCACCCCGCCGGTTCACGCCCCACCCCGCAATCAACAACCGACACGCCGCGCTGCACTTGACCCGATGTGGCGAGTGATCCCGCATCGGCACGACGCCATCACCCTTAATCAGCCGAGCGACCCGATCGTCGGTCCAGACGACGACTGGCAACGGCTCGGCGCATCACAACTGAAGTTCCCGCCCGTAGTTCTCACGATGCAGTAGCTTTGCTCGGCTACAGGTACTTCTTCCACCAATCGAGGATTTGGCCGAGGCGGTGGATGCGCATGTCGGTCGGGCCGCCGCGCGACATGCCGTGGCTCGTCGAGCGCGGGTAACGTACGAAACGGGTCTGCACCTTGCGCATCTTCAGGACCGTGAACACCTGTTCCGCTTGCTCAATGTTACAGCGCAGGTCACCTTCGCTGTGAATAATCAGCGTCGGCGTCTTTGCGTTGCCGAGGTGCTTGAGCGGGCTTTGATTCCATAACGCCTCGGGCCGATCCCATGCGCAACCTTCCCAATACTCATCCGGCACGTTGGGGAAGTCGCTGCTGCCCGCCATCGAGACGAGGTTTGAGACGCATCGGTCGGTGATCGCGCCGGCAAAGTCATTCGTGTGGCCGATCGCCCAGTTGGTCATATACCCACCATAGCTACCGCCCATAACGCCCATGCGTTTCACATCGACGAACGGTTGCGCTTTCATATACTCGATGATCGCCTGGACATCGTGCCAGTCGTGGTTGCCCCAATCGCCCTTGATCGCGGCGCAGTGATCTTCGCCGTAGCCCTTGCTGCCGCGCGGGTTGCTGAAGAAGACGACGTATCCGTTCGCAGCGAGCACTTGGAACTCATGGAAGAACGCGCTGCCGTACTGTGCATGCGGGCCGCCGTGGATCTCGAGCACGGCTGGGTATTTTTTGCCCGTCTTGAAGTTGGGCGGTTTGAGCATCCAGACCTGCACACGTGTTCCATCGGGTGTCGTGAGCCACTTCATCGTCGGCTCGCTGATACGGCGCTGCTTCCAGAGCGGCGCGTTGAACTTCGTCAGCACCCCCGTCTTTGCTTGCTTCCCCTGGAATTCGACAAGGTGGATCTCGGTGATCTTCGTGTGTGACTGCATCGTGGCGGCGGCGCGTGTGCCGTCGCTGCTGAGGTCGCTGAAGTTCCAGTTGGCGTGACCGGCCGTCAGGAAGGCGACCCTGCCCCCTGCAGCGGGGACGCGCGCGATGTGGCTCTCGCCGCGCCAGCCGATCTTGCACAGGATGTGTTTGCCGTTACCAGCCCAGCGGATATTCGCATCAAACGCAGCTTCGGCCGTATCGCTGAGCGTCGTGGCGCTGAGGCAGTAGTCATCACCAGCGGTAATCTTGACAGCGCCGCCTCTCTTTGCGTCGCAGACGAAGATGTGCGAGTTGTGACAACCCCACAGTGTCTTCTTCGAGTCCTGGCCAGCGTATGCGAGCCTCTTACCGTCCGGCGACCAGCAGACGCTCTCCTTGATTCCCGGCGGGACGTTCTGGACTTTCGTGAGTTTCCTGGTTTTCACATCCAGGCGTAGAATCTCGAAGTTCCACAGGTTGATGATCGCCCGGCGATCGCGGTTGGTCGTGATGGCGATCTCGCGCGAGTTCGGCGACCAGTCATACGAGAAGTAGCCGAGCGTATCTTTGTCGTATACCTTGCGGTGTGTGCCAGCCTCGACATCGACGATGTACAGATGGAATCGCTGCTTGTTGAAGTAGCCGTCGCCATCCATGCGATACGTGATATCTTCGATGACGCGGGGCGGGTCGTTCAGGCCTTTCTCCTTGCGCTGTTTGCCCGCCTCCTGCGTCCAGTCGGGATCTTGCTCGCGGAATGCCACAGCGAGCATCTTGCCGTTCGGCGACCACTTGAAACCAGCGATCGCGCCCTCCGGGAACTTCGTGAGAGCCTCCGCCTCACCGCCGTTGGCGCGCATGGTGTATATCTGTATCTTCGGCTTGTCGCGTCCGCTGATGAACGCGATGCGCGAACCATCCGGCGACCATCGGCCGTGGCTGTCCTTTCCACCGGATGTGAAGCGGCGGGGCGTTCCGCCACCACCCGCACCCCCACTCGCAGCATCGACGATCCAGAGGTTCGTCACCGCATCGTTCTTGCTGCCGATGTGTTGCTTGGCAAAGAGTACGCAGCCGCCATCCGGCGAAATCCGCGGATCGGAGACGAGTTGGAATTTGAGCATGTCGTCCGGGGTCATCGGGATTTTCTTGGTGCGGGGGGCGGTCTTCTTCGTCTTGGTGGGCATGCTGGTGTTCCGTGAGGGGCGTGGGGGGGTGTGGGGTGAGCGACAACGTAGGATACCAGCGGAGGGCAATCAGGATGCCAGGCCGTTGCTCGCCGGACCACCGTCGCGGGGGTTGGGGGTTGGGTTTTGGGGTGTGATCCGCCTATGATCGTGCCTCTTACCACACCAAACCTGCTGGAGCTTGCTGAGCGATGACGAACGAACAACTCATGGATGCGCTGCGGACCGTTGACGACCCGGAGCTGCACCGCGATCTGGTGACGCTGGGAATGGTCAAGACGGCCCGGATTGAAGGCGGCGCGGCTGCGATCACGGTTGAACCCGTCACCCCAGGCCGTCCGCTCAAGGACACGATCCGAAGTGACATTGAGAAGGCGGTTCGCGCCAAGGCGGATCAGCTCGGCGAGCCTGCGCCGACGGTCGCCGTCGAGTTCACCGCCAACGTCCGCACGCCGCAGGATCGGGCCAAACAGGCATCCCCGCTCCCTGATGTCAAGCACATCATCGCCATCGGCGCGGGTAAGGGCGGTGTCGGCAAATCCACTGTCGCGGTCAACCTGGCGATCGGCCTGGCTCGGGCAGGCGCGAGCGTCGGCCTGCTCGACGGTGACATCTACGGCCCGTCGCTTCCCACAATGCTCGGGCTCGATGACCAGACGCCCCATAGCGAGGGTGACATGATCAGGCCGTTCGAGAGCTGCGGCATCAAGTCCATGACGATCGGCAAACTCGTCGAGCCTGACAAGCCGCTCATCTGGCGTGGCCCGATGGCGCACGGCGCGTTCCAGCAGCTTGCGACGCAGACCAAGTGGGGCGAGCTTGATTACCTCATCGTCGATCTGCCGCCTGGCACAGGCGACGTCCCGCTCACGCTCGCGCAGACCCTTCCGCTCACCGGCGCGGTGATCGTCTGTACGCCGCAGAAGGTCGCTCAGGATGATGCTGTCCGCGCCGCCCACATGTTCCAGCAGCTCAATGTGGATGTGCTCGGCGTCGTCGAAAACATGAGCTACTTCGTCGGCGACGACGGCAAGGAGTACGACATCTTCGGGCGAGGCGGCGCCGAGCAGATGGCGCAACGACTCGGACTGCCGTTCCTCGGCGGCATCCCGATCAACATGGCGCTGCGCGAAAACTGTGATGCGGGCGAGCCGCTCAAGAACTTCGATGATCCCAAGCTGCGCACGTCAATCGAGACGGTCGTCGGCAGGCTCGCCGCCCAAGTGTCCATGGCGTCAATGAGCGTGGGCATGACGCAGCCGACGATGTCGATCACTGAGTAGGCTCTGCCTGACAACGCGATTTCCGCCCACTGCCCCCCTACCGCTTCACCATCAGCCAACAACCATCGCCGATCGGGACGATCACGCCTTGGAGTTGTTCCTCTTGCGCCACCGTGTCATTGAATGCGCGGATGGCCTGCACGTTGGGTTCCTCTACGCTTTGATCGAGCAGTTGGCCGAACGCAAACGCATTGTCCGCCATGATGACGCCCCCGCTTCGCACGATTCGCATACATTCACGGAAGTAGGTTTCATACCCGGCTTTGTCCGCATCGATGAATGCGGCATCCGCAGACTCCGCATCCAATCCCGGCAGAATCGCTCGCCCGTCACCTCGCAACACTTCGATTTGGTCGGCGACATCCGACTTGGCGATCCATTGCTCGGCGAAGTCGGCGTGCTCATCGCTCAGCTCAATCGTTTGCACCAGACCGTTCTTGGGCAGCGCGCGAGCCATGATGATCGCGGAGTAGCCAGCCAATGTGCCGACCTCGACGACGACACGCGCACCGGACAGCCGAAGCACGATCTGCATCATCGCTGCTTGCTCGGGCGAGATCCAAATCGGCGGGATGCCCGCTTCCTCCGCAGCCGTCTTCAACTCGCGCAACAGTGCATCTTCTTGTGTGGTGCGCGATACGATGTACGACCGCAGATCCGGTTCCAAACTATGTGTTTCGCTTGACATGTGTGTTCCTGATATTTCACGCAGACATCGGCGGGCCGCTCACGATTCGACCATGTGGATGAAGCTCAAGTGCATCTCCGCGTGGTGGCAGTGCAGTCGCATCCACTGCTCATGCGTCAATCGACCAAACAACGGATGAGCCGCGGTCATCCGCTTATCCTTGAGTCGGCCGATCGTTTGTTCGATATTCGCCGCCGCCTGCTCGAACGAGATATCGTCCGGCGGAAGCATCGCTTCGAACCGCTCAGGCAGCCTGATGCCCGGCTTCATCGGTTTGCGAATGACGCGCTTCCTGATCAGCGAACCCACGAGACGAAAGACTATCGGCATTCGCTGCTCAAAGCCGTCAATCGACCGGTTGATCTGATCCGCGATGTGCTGAACGATTTGACCCGGTTTCCAGTTGCCCGTGCTGCGCACATCGCCCTGACTCAGTTTCCTGACATCACCAAGGATGCAGTTTTGACAGGAGAACTGCAGCGTTCTTCGCTCCGTCACGGCCGCCGTGTCAATCACCGTTCGTTCCTCTCGTTCCTTGCTCATTCATCGGGTCCGCCGCGCAGCGCCATGTTTCAAAGCACCATCGTCCTGGCCACGACGAAGCATTGCCAATCCGGAAGCCGATCGCCCAACTCCCTGTCCGCGTCATCCGGCGTTTCATCATCCTCGTCCCACGCAGGTGTTAACTCTTCATCCGGCGGCTCGTCTTCGCCCCCAGGCCCCATCTCAACGGCTGCATACAGACCCGTCACAGGCACGACGTACAGTTTCCCCTCATCATCCACCGCGTCACCCATGCGGTCATACACGTCGATGCTCGCGAACCCGACTTCCTTCGCCGCGTCGATGATCTCTCGCGGGCTCCAAAGCCGCCAATGGTAGAAGAACGCTGCGGGCATCTCCGACCCGTCATCGAATTGGAAACTCATTCGGCAGCCGATCTCATTACTCATGAGATTGACGGGTTCGTTCTCCCATGTGTACGTGATACCGTTCCCCAGGTCGATTTGGATCGCGGTATGGACGAGCAGGCTCGCCCCGCCGAACAGATCCATCACAAGCACGCCGCTGCGGTCGGCCAATCTTTCACGGGCGTGACGGAGGTAGTCCAGCAGCACATCGCGCGTCAGGCACTCGCCAATCGAGAAGTTGAGCACCGCGATGATGTCCACGGGATCGTCGACCGCCATGACATCCGCCCGATGGATGGCTACGCGCTCGGCTGTTGCGCGTCGAAGCGGCTCCTCATCGTGATCCACGGCGACGGCGCGGCGTTCCTCATCTTGCGCCGCCCATGCTTTGGACACCGCGCCGGTTCCCGCGAAGTCTTCACCGAGGATTCGAGGCGCGCCGCCATGCACCGCATGCAGGAAGCGGATCATCTGCTCGGGCGACTGGGCTGCCGCTTCATACAACTCATACTTGTCCGTCTCGTCAGCTCTCATCACCGCTTTCTCATCCCATGACCCGCAGCCACCGTACTGAATCCATGCGTCGTCATGATAGGCGATGCGGCGCACGTGCGATGGAGCCGATACACTTGGTCGGAACCATTGCTCGGGAAAGCTGCATGGGCGCTCACTCTTGGATCACAATCGACGACCCGCAAGATCCGCGGATCGATCTGTATCGCGACCTGAAGGATGCGGATCTTCGCAAGCGCGGCGGGTTCTTCATGGCGGAAGGCGAGCTCGTCGTCCAGCGTGCTCTTGCGCTTTTTCAAGCGGGTGAACTCGACATGCACTCGGTGCTCGTGAACGCTGCTCGTTTGCAAGCGATGAACGAGGCGCTCGCGCCGTTGCCAGAACGGGGCGTGCCGGTGTACGTCGGAGCACAGGACATCCTCGATCGGATCACCGGCTTTCACGTGCATCGCGGATGCCTCGCTGTGGGCAAATGTCCAGCGCGAGCGACGCTCGACCAGGTGCTCCCCACCCCCACGCTCACCCCCACGCTCACCCCCACGCCCACCCCCACCGCTGCCCGATCGCTCATCGTCGTCTGTGAGGCGCTTCGACACGTGGACAACCTCGGCGTGATCTTCCGCAACGCCGCAGCGTTCGGCGCTGATGCGGTCATCCTTGATCCGCAGAGCTGCGACCCGCTGTATCGGCGAACGCTGCGCGTGTCGATCGGCCACTCACTGACGATGCCTTGGACTCGCCTCTCGCCCTGGCCCGCGGCGCTTTCGCAGCTCACAGCCCGCGGATACACACTCGTGGCGATGGCGATCACCGACTCCGCGACGCCGATTCACGAGTTCGCCTGGCCGGAGCGCACTGCCCTGCTCCTCGGCACTGAAGGCCCGGGCCTGTCATGGCGAACGCTGGACCTGTGCAGCGCCGTCGTCATGGCTCCCATGGCCCCGGCTGTCGATTCGCTGAACGTCGGCACCGCAAGCGGCATCGCGCTCTACGCAGCACGGTATGGGCTGAACGCCGGCGACTGATAACCCGCGGCACCGTCGGTGCGTTCTCGGCCAGCCCACACCACTCGCCTTGATGACTGGCCTATCACAAAGACCACGCACACACCGAAGAATACCAAACAATCCCCAAACACACAACTATGGTGGTGTGTCTTGCTGCTTGTGCTTCCGTAATCTGCCGGCGGGCGCGTCGCGCCCGCGATGGATAGGGCGCAACAAGCTTTGTATCAATCACTTACGTCGCACTGCCCCGTGAGAGCGATGCTGTGATGTTCTTGGTTAGACCCGCCGATGTGATACTTTGCGCCCGGTCAGGCCACGTCTCGATTAGCTGCCTTCGGCGCCTGGTGTTCGACATGCTCACCGTTGGCCTTGCTGACCGGCAACTGGATCGTGAAGACTGTGCCTTCGCCGACCGTCGACTCGACGCTGATGCGCCCCCCCACTTCTTCGAGGATGCGCTGACACGCGGTCAAGCCAAGGCCCGTCCCTGACTCACCAGCGTTCGGCCGATTGCGATATGTCACAAAGGGCTCGAAGATGCCCGGCACGTGCTCCGGGTCGATTCCGCAGCCGTTGTCTTGCACGGTGATGTACGCATCGCCATCGCGCCAGGCCTTGATCACCAGCTTGCCTTTGCCCCGGCTCATCGCCTGGTACGCGTTCAGGATGAGGTTCATCAGGATCTGGGCGAGCAAGACGGGGGCGATCGCCACACGGCAGTTCGGCTCGATCTCGCTGACAAGCTCAAACCCGTCCTTGTGTGGATCACGCGCCAGGCATCGCATCGCTTCCTGAAGCGCATGCGCGACATCCGCATCCTCACGTTGGTCCGTGTCGCGTACGAACCCCAGGATCGCTGAGACGATGTGGGATGCTCGTTCGCTGCCTTCGAACGCACGCTGAAGGGCTTTGTGGACGAGTTGCTCATCATCCGGATTGGCGAGTGCGAGCTGCGCATAGCTCATCACCGGCGTGAGGATATTGTTGAGTTCGTGGGCGATGATGCCCGTGATCGTGCCGAGGCTCGCCAGCCGATTCGCATGGGCAACCTGTCGATCAAGCGTGCCCAGTTCGCCTTCGATATGGACAAGGCGCCCCAGCAACTGCCGCTCATCGTGACGAGAAACCGCATCCGACGCCATGACAACACCTCCAGCACCCCCGTCTCATCGACCCCTACGCCGGTCGGCTTGAGTACCGATCCACAAGGCAGAATGACCATCGCCACGGTTCTCGGACCCACCCCACAGCCGGGGCCGATCATTCGCCCACTCTTCTCGGACGTTCCACGTGGAACAACACACTGCCCCGCCATCAGCCCCGCCGCGCCTGTTCCACGTGGAACACCCCCCACCATGCACTTCATCCCAGTATGATGGATGGCACCTTCACGCCTGCCTAGGAGTTCACGATGACATCCGCACGCCAACGAAGCAACCGTCGGCTCGGACGAGGTCTCGCCAGCCTCATCACCGCGCCTGTCGACGCCACAACCTCCGCACCCACCGATCCGGAGCACCCAGCAAGTCAACCCGCCGACGCCCCGCCCGCCACCGGCCTGATCGAACTTCCGCTCGATCACATTCAACCCAACGCCCATCAGCCGCGGCGGGACTTCGACGCTGACGCCCTCCAATCGCTCGCTGACTCCATTCGCGCGGCAGGCTTGGTTCAGCCCATTGTCGTTCGCCCGCGCGCCGATCAACCCGACCGCTACGAACTCGTCGCCGGTGAACGTCGATGGCGCGCTGCCGGGATCGCGGGGCTCGACCGCCTGCCAGCCATTGTTAGGAATCTTAGCGATCAGAAAACCGCTGAATACGCGCTCGTTGAAAACCTCCAGCGCGCCGACCTCAACGCCATGGAACGAGCCCAGGCCTTTGCGTCACTTCTCGAGCGCTTCGGCCTGTCGCAAGGCGACCTCGCCGATCATGTCGGCATGGACCGTTCGTCGGTCGCCAACTTCCTCAGGCTTCTGACCCTCCCGCCTCAAGTTCAGGACCACATCAGACAGAGCAAGCTCAGCTTCGGGCACGGCCGATCACTGATTTCGATTACTGATAATCAGTTATGCATCACATTGGCGCAACGATGCATCAAGGAAGAGTGGTCCGTGCGCAAACTCGAAGGAGAAGTTGCGAAGATCCGCGAGGGTGTGCGCGACGAGGCAACGCATACGCGACGCGAACGACCCGCAAACATCATCGATCTGGAAGAGCGATTGTCACGACACCTGGGTACGAAGGTCGCCTTGCGAGAAGGACGCAAGAAAGGCGCCGGCCGAATCATCATTGATTTCTATGATCTAGATCAGTTCGACGGATTGCTCGCCGTGTTCGGCATGACGGAAACATAAGAAGCAGTGGGGGGGTTACGCATCAAGTTCGGCGTGCGCGCCGCGCGAACGAGCGCGCAGTGTGATCGACTGCCACACAAAGCCGAGCGATGCGAGAAACGCAAGGATCGTGAGCAGCACGAACGTCCAGCCGCCGACGCCTGGAACACGCAATGCGCCATCCGGTGTGATGGCGAACCCAAGATGTTGCAGATGTTCGACGGTCGGCTGCAACGTGTCGTGCAGTCCGAACATCGGCACTGTAAAACCCGCATAAAGCAGCATGCCGAAGAACGGCCCAAGCGCGCCACGAACGCCTGTGAGCGTGACGTGGATGCCCATGTAGATGGGCGCCATCTCGCGCGAGGAGAAGTCGTTGTGCCCGAGGTTCCACGCCAGCGCGCCCCCGCCGCGTGCGATGCCGAGGATGATGCGCGAGATGTAGAGTAGCAGCAGCAGTTCGCCGAGGATGCTCACCGCTGTCAGTGCAATCGCGATGACAAAGAACCACGACTGGATGGCGCGGAAGTGCACGATATGCACGCGTGAAAGAAACCACGACCAGAAGGGCAGTGCGAAGACCATGAGTCCGATCGGGATGGTCGTGGTGAGCGTAATCGAGCTTCGGTATTGGAGGTGGAAGGTCTCGTCGAGCGCCTTGATGAGCGGCGGCATGAGTGAAAGATTGGCGATACCCAAGACAAACTGGCAGATCATGTACAAGCGGTAGTGGGGGTCCTCTCGCAAAACGCGCAGCATCATCGCCGCGGAAGCGCCGTTCCCGCCGGCCGCATCCGCGTGGCGCTCCCGCCGGCTGAACGATCGTCCGCCTCGCCACCGCAATCGGCTGAAGATGATCGCCCCGACAAGTCCGATCGCAGCCGAGATCGGGAGAAAGAGGTGGTAGCTGTGCTCGTTCATGTCCATCGCCTGACCGACCATGATGCCGCTCAGCGCGATGATCGCAGCGGTGAGAATCGTGAAGTTGCCGATGACGTGGAAGCGCGTTGCCCTGGGGTAGTTGGCGCGCCAGATGTCAGCCCGTGCGGTGATGATCCCCGTCATGCAGATCCTGCCGAACGTCGAGGCGATCAGGAGCATCCAGAGTCCAACGGAGTTCCCTGCCGGGGCTGTTGCGATGACAAGCAGCATGACCAGGACGCCGATCTGCGCGAGGTTGACCGCTCGGACGCGATTTCTGCCTCGGATCGCGTGCGTCCACAAGAAACTGGTCATGTTGGCCATCGCAGGCCCGGCTGTGATGAAGGCGATGGCGAGGTCGGGAGCGTCGAAGGCCTTCTTGGCGATGACGCCCAGGATGCCCCCTTCGAGCATGGAGAGGGCGACCGGCATGAGCGCCGCGACGGTCAGTTCACGCCGATAGCTCGGCCGAGACATAAGTGGAAGGCCGGCTGCGCTGAATCGATATGGGAAGAGACGCCCAGTCATCAGGCACAAGGGTAGGTCAAGCAGCGTCCGCTGTCCGGCGCAGCGAGACCCGACCGTAACCAGCATGGCGCCTCAGTCGGCTCATGTCGCGCGCACAACGCAACCACACGACGTGCCCACAACATGTCGTGGCAGCGCGCGCGATACCCGCGGAACAGTGGGGTTGAGCAACTCAGTACGGCCTCGGACCGGGATGCAATCGACTCGGCCGATCCGTGTAAAGAGCCCGGCCGACGTCCCAGTAGAACGCACGCGTGTTTGTGTTGTCCGTGTGTGCGAGCTGGTTCGCGACGTCCGCATCGCGCTCGTGGAGCGTGCGAAGTTCCGGCGTCAGGTCGGCGAGCACCTGTTCATGCCGGGTAAGCGGTTCACGCTCTTGCGCGCATCCAGTCAAGACACACGCCCCAGCCCCTGCGAGCAGGCAGAGCACCACGCAGCAACGATTCGGAAGCGAGCGACGAGTCATCATGTCCGGAACCTACCTTTCTTGCCCACGTGCTTCTACACCACGCACCGGCCCCGGTCAAATACCTTCTTCTCGATGTGTTCTCCATGTGTCGCCCGATTGCAGCCGAACTTGGTTCCAAGCCGATACCGACATGAGTAGAATGCTGATGAAGTTGATTCGCCTGCGGGGTTCGATCTGCATCGGTCAAGATGTTCCGAACCTTTGAGACCCCACAGGATCCGCGTGTCGCGCAGCGATGGCCAAGCCTCCTTCGAGTGGAAGGTCGGGACTGTTCGCAGCGGAACCACGTTGTTGAGGGGTTCGAACATTTTGATGCACCGGCTCATGCGGGTGAAACATCTTCGCTCGGCCCGTGCTCCACAAAGCACGGGTCGTTTTCTTGGCGTCGTCCACGGACTTCATAAGACGCGGCACCACCACGCGACGAGGTTCGATGCACATGGATGAGGGGGATGCGGTCCGAAGCAGCGCATCGTCTGGGCGAACGTGAATTGCGGGTCAATCACACGACTGCCTGGGTGAAGAACCGCCCATGCGAGCTGATTCGCGTCACACCCACGCACGGTCCATCGGCGCAATCCGGCTCAGACGCGACGGGGCGATTGATCGGATCGCATCGTAGTCCAGAAGATCCCATCCGGTGTAATCACGATGCGGGTCCGGCTCGGTCAGTTCACCTGCGAGCGCTTCGCGTGTGCTGATCGGATCGGCCTTCCCGCCGACGGCGAGAAAGCTCGGCCTGCGAAGATTCACTGCGGCTCCACCGCTCGGGATGGCCTTGGCTTGCATTGCGCACCTCCTGTGGCTCTGCTCTTCCCTCCCGGCATGTTGTTCGTGCTCGGCGGTGTCGCGCCTACTGGAATCGTCAGGCCCTCGCGAGAACATCCTTGCTGACGATTCCAGCACACCAAGGCGGGGCAACCGCGCCGAGCAACGGCTCTTCCACCCAACTTGAAGTGTACACCACGCTTGCTCCGAACCGAAGCACCAACATCCGATAAGCGTCAAGATTGCCCCAATATGACCCAGTGCGACCCCCTTTTGGGGGGTGTTGGTCCGTGTTCTGTGGAGCGCCCACGATGCCCAACGCCTGGTCATCGCGCGACCCCGACTTGGCACGAGCCGCCGGCTGTACGCTGCGAGGGCGGATGCGGGTTGCGGTTTGGAGGTACACCGGATTCACAGAACCCGGCTCCTTCTGTCGCGCGGTCGGGCGTGGGTTGCTCATCCTCGTGCGGGCGATGGCGCATGTGAACCGATCGCGCACGATTCGGCAACGGGCGAGGCTAGGCTCTGCGGGGGACGGCACGTGCCGGCATGGGCGCGGCGTGTGACATCAGCACGGGTCTTCAACCCTCAGCGAGTGCGAACTCCAGCGCCGCGAGTGCGAGGATGCTCGTCGAGTCATACATCGCCAACGAGGAATCTTCCTGTCGCACGAGCAGTGGCAACTCCGTGCCGCCGAGGATCACCGCGCTGCACCCACGTTGCTCGAAGTCCTCGATCGCTTCGACATAAAGGTCTCGGGATTCCTGTTTGAGAATGCCATAGACAAGTTCGTCGAAGATAATGCGATCGAGCTTGGCGATGCGTTCATCATTGGGGATGAAGACGGGGATTCCCCGTAGGCCAAGGATCGACTGATACGCCGAGCCGCTCATGACAAATCGCGTGCCGAGTAATCCGACGGCTTTGTGTTCGTCAGCAGCGATGCGGTCGGCGACAAGCTCGATCATGGAGAGCCAGGGAATGGGCAATCCCGCTGCCGCGTGAGGTTGTGCGTGGTGAAGCGTGTTGTCGGGGGTAATGACGAAGTCAGCACCGGCAGCCGCGAGTCGTCGAGCGGAATGGAGCATCATGTCACCGATGCGTTCCCATGCCCCTTCATTGATCGCGTCGACGTAGTCAGCAAGCGGAAGGTTGTGCAGGCTGATTTCGGGGTGGCGGTAGGGCCCCATGCGCTGAGCCGCCGCCTGACAGATTCGGCGATAGCACAGTGCTGCCCCCTCGCAACTGCTCGCCACAATGCCGATGTGCTTGGCCATGTCCCCCCATGCTCGGCTGCGGGTGCGCTTCCGTCAATGTCTCCACCCGCCCCGTTCACGGCTTGGACAACTTCACGGCTTTTGTTTGCCAAAAAAACACCAAATATCCTTGACAGAGCGCATCGCGTCGGACATCCTATCGGGTACCAAACATTGACGAAATCAGGAGTCACCGATATGGTCGCACGCACCGCAGTCAAAACCAGACCGGAACGAAAAAGCACCCGTGATGGAAGCAGGACCGACATGTCCGTGATCGACGACAAGAGCAAGGCCGACGCGCTGCAGCGAACCCTTGGCCAGATCGAGAAGACTTTCGGCAAAGGCTCGATCATGCGCCTCGACGAAGCGGCGAGCCTGAAGATACCAGGCATCTCGACCGGGACGATCTCGCTCGATCTCGCCCTTGGCGGGCGAGGTATCCCCAAGGGCCGAATCATCGAGATTTTCGGCCCGGAATCGTCGGGCAAGACGACGCTCGCCCTCACCATCGTCGCCAATGCACAGAAGGACGGGGGGGTCGCGGCATTCATTGATGCTGAGCACGCCTTGGACCCGTCCTGGGCCAGACGCCTGGGCGTCAACATCGACGAGATGCTCGTCAGTCAACCGGATACAGGCGAACAGGCTCTTGAGATCTGCGAGTTGCTTGTTCGCTCCAACGCCTTGGAAGTGATTGTGATCGACTCGGTCGCTGCGCTGATCCCACGGGCTGAAATCGAGGGCGAGATGGGCGACACACACGTCGGCCTGCAGGCCCGCCTCATGAGTCAGGCCATGCGCAAACTCACCGGTGCGATCGCCAAGAGCAAGTGCTCGGTCATCTTTATTAACCAGATCCGCGAGAAGATCGGCGTGATGTACGGCTCGCCGGAGACCACGCCGGGCGGGCGGGCGCTCAAGTTCTACTCCACTGTTCGCATAGACATCCGTCGAATCAGTACGATCAAGGATGGCGACCAGAGCGTCGGCAATCGTGTTCGCGCGAAGGTCGTCAAGAACAAGATCGCCCCCCCGTTCAAGATGGCTGAGTTCGACATCATGTTCGACGAGGGCATCTCCACCTCCGGTGATCTGGTGGATCTGGGCGTGGCCGATGGCATCGTGAAAAAGGCTGGCTCATGGTTCTCCTACGGTGAGATGCGGCTTGGACAGGGGCGGGAGGTCGCCAAGAAATTTCTACGCGAAAATGAGGATCTTTTTGACGAGATTCGCACCGCTGTGCTCAAGGCACGGGGCGTGAAGTTGGGCGAGCCGACTGATGCGGGCGCGGCTGGTGAAGCGCCGGAGGGTGTTGGCCCAAGCTGATGCCAATCGCGACATGGTCGGGGAACGCAGCGGATGCGCTGGGCGCGGCTGCTAATCAGGACGTGATGCGGGATGCCGGCCGTGCAGGCGGAGGGTCCCATAAGGCGCCAGCGCCATTCCGCATTCTCCGCCTCCCTCGTTTTGCGAAGAAGAACAGCCAAGTTCGCATCCCCCGCCCGTGGAAATGCGTATATACTTCCACTGGAGTTTGGGTACGCGCCAGCGTGGATGTGGCGACGGGCGGTCGGCATGCCTGCAGCGTCCAGGGCGTGCAACCAGACGGAGTGGTCGCGACTGACCGGCGATCCGGATGGTGCGACGCAGGCGAAGTGGGCACGACAGAAGACCCCACACGCACGCAGACGAAACAGACGCAGGAGAGACGACGCAAACGACCGACGCGATTTGGCTGGCGAGCGGGCTCTCGGGCAAGCGGTTCAGACTCAAGTTACGTAGGCGCGCGTGAATCAACCGAAAGGGACAAGGGTACGAACCATGCAACACACCAGAACAAGCCCCTTGGATCGACGGCGGGGTTTCACGCTCATCGAGCTACTCGTCGTTGTCGCCATCATCGCACTGCTCATCGGGATCCTGCTGCCCGCGCTGGGCAAGGCGCGTGACAGTGCGCGACGCACGCGATCGCTCTCCAATATGCGGTCGCATGGCCAGGTGCTTGCGATATATTCCAACGAGAATCACGGGAATCTGCTCAATCCGTACGGATCGCCCGGCAGATTCCCCAGCGATATCTGGCAGATCTGCCCGCCGTGGAGCACGGGCTGCTGGGACATCCGCAACGACGCGTATGCCTACCACTGGGGCCCGCTGGCCCGCGAGTACTATGCGGACCAGAAGGAGTCAGACGTCTTTGTCGCCCCGGGCGATGACGAAACGCTTTTCAGCATCGACGACTTGATCGGACAGGGCCAAATCAACAACTGGGTCATCGACATCTCGTATTGGTACAGCCCGACCTGCTTCTTCAGCCCCAAGCGGTTCGAAGAGGCGACCGGAGGCGACACCGCGACGGGCGCGATTCCTGAGAACGTGCGACGCAATGACGCTGACGATGTTTCGTTCCCGTCGCAGAAGGTGATCGTCTTCGAGAAGCAGGACTTCAGCACAAACGCCAAGTTGCTCTTCTCCCACCCAGATGCCCGCGTCGCGCTTGTCCTGGGAGACGGCTCCGCGATGTTCTCCAAGAACAACACGCTCTACCAGCGTATCCACGACGATCCCGACCTGGCACCGTCCGGCGGGTTCTGGTCGGACGAAGCCGGCCTGCGCCGCTACATGATGAACAACTCGGCGTCGCCTGCCGAGCTGCTCGAAGATCAGCAGGACAGGTACCCCGCGTTCTACCACTGGACGCGTAAGGGCATCCACGGCCGGGACATCCTGTAGCCCGAGCTGCGGCACCCACCAACCTTATCAGGGGGCGGTCCATCCAGGATCGCCCCCTTGTTCTTACGCCTCCAAGGACGTCGCTGTTTCACGGCGGTGTGGCGTGAGGCTGGCAACCACAGTCCACGATCCGGGACTTCCTGGGGTGTGGGGGGCGGATTCGCATCAACTCACGCCAAACCGGGCGTATACTGGATTTGGAGCGAGATGCTCTACGCGGGTGGGCCGTGCGCGGCGAAGGTGCGTGCGGGTCGTCTGCGTTGCCGGTTTGCCCGCTCGCCCTCAGGCGCGGCACGCGGTCAAGCCGACTGCAGAGAGAGCGCGCGGCGCACTGCGACGACAGAACCGCAGCGCCGTGCGGGTGGCGATGTTGGTGATGCCGGCAGCGCACGCGAACCCGGATCGATGCGACCCGTGACGCACCGATCGGATCCTACGAGAGAGGTACTCACGATGTTTGACGCAGCCCTGAGTTCTTCCGGTCGTCGTCGATCGGGTTTCACGCTCATCGAACTGCTGGTGGTGGTCGCGATCATCGCTTTGCTGATCGGCATTCTGCTCCCCGCGCTCGGCAAGGCGCGCGACAGCGCACGCCGCAACCGATCGCTCGGCAACATGCGGACGCACGGCCAGGTCCTCGCGGTCTACGCCAACGAGAACAAGAACACACTCCTCAACAGCTACACGTATGTCGGTAGTCCTGGCGGCGCATACCAGTACGTCATCAATCCGACCTGGGATCCAAGCGCTCGCTACACGATCCGCATGGATGGCTACTCATACCACTGGGGACCATTTGCTCGGGATTACTACTCGGATCAGAAGGAATCGGATGTCTTCGCGGCGCCGGGCGATGATGAGACCAGGAGGACGATTGAAGACTTCTACGCGCAGGGTAACTACGACAACTGGGTGAACGACATCTCCTACTGGTATAGCGCGACCTGCTTCTTCGAGACGAAGCGCTTTGAGACCGCGGACAGCGGCAGCGTTGAAAACAACAGCGAAGATGCGCTGTGGGACATGATCGTCCGCCACGACTACGACAACATCTCATACCCCTCGCAGAAGGTCACGATCTTCGAGAAACAGGACTTCAGCACGAGAGCCAAGTTGCTCTTCGCGCATCCGGATGCCAACGTCGCGCTGGTCATGGCCGATGGGTCAGCGACGTTCTCGAAGAACAACGTGCTGACGCAGCGCGTACAGCTGGACCCGGAACTGATGCCGTCCGGCGGGAACTGGGCGGACCCGCGCGGCCTGCGCATCTACCACATGAACAACGCCCTTTCGCCGGACGAACTGCTCGAGGATCAGCAGCACCGCTACCCGGCGTTCTACCAGTGGACACGTAAGGGCATCCACGGCCGCGACATCCTGTAGTCCGGGCGTCACTGCGCTCCGCGCCACCCGGTCACCGTCCGAGCGTCTTGTGTCGGCGGAGGATGTGGTGGTAGTGCTGCGCGAAACGGTGCGCTTCATCACGGATCGCCTGGCAGAGGCGAAGACCTGTGTTTTCTCGCCCGAGATGAATCGGCTCGTTTTGATTCTGCACGTAAATTAACTCTTCCTTCTTTGCCAGACTGATGACCATCGCCGGTTTCGCATTGAGCATGTCGAACGCCTCCAGTGCTGCGTGCAACTGGCCCGGGCCGCCGTCGATGAGGATCACATCGGGGTATAGCTCGTTGCCATCGCCCGCCTCACGGTAGCGTCTGCTCACAACTTCACGGATCGACATGTAATCGTCGTTCACTCGGCCGGTTTCGTCGGCGAAGCTCTTGATCTTGTAACGACGGTACGCCTGCTTGAAAGGTCGGCCGTCGATGAAGCAGACCTTCGATCCGACCGTTTCGCCGCCTTGCAGGTGCGCGATGTCGATACCTTCGATGCACCGGATCGGTTGATCCATACCCAGCGTCTTGCGCAGGCTCTCCAGACCTTGCGCGGGGTCCATGTGAAAGTCCGTCACTTCCGGCTGCCAGTCGCCGGGACGTTTGGAGCGATCATCGAGCTTCTCAATCGCTCGAATCTGGTCACGCAGCGACGCTGCCTTTTCGTAGTCACGCGCTTCGGAGGCGGCCTGCATGTCGCGGCGCATCTCACGCAGCATCACACTTCGCTTTGACTCGACGAATCGCATGAAGCGTTGGATGTCCTGCCGATAAGCTACTTTACTGATCTTGTCGGCACATGGACCGGTGCATTGATTGATCGCGTGAAGCAGGCACGGGCGAAAGAACCGCCTGCGCCGATCGTCATCACGGATCTCGATTCGGCACGTGCGGAACCGAAAGACGCGCTGGAGCAGTTGCACCGCCTCGCGCAGCGCGTGGACGGATGTGAACGGGCCGACGATCCGCGCGCCTTTGAATCGTTCATCGCCCGGCTCGCGCGTGATGTAAACGCCGGGGAAGTCGTCGCGCAGCGTGACAGCGAGGTAGGGATACGTCTTGCCATCCGTCAGGCGATCGTTGAACTTCGGTTGGATGTCCTTGATGAGGCGGTTCTCAGCGAGCAGCGCCTCCCATTCCGTCTCACAGACGATCGTGTCGAAGTCCTCGATCAGGTCGAGCATTGGCTGCTTTCGCGGGCCGAGGTCGGCGGACGGGACGAAGTAGGAACAGACGCGGCCGGGCAGGTTGCGCGCCTTGCCGACGTACAGCACCACGCCGTTCGCATCCTGCATGAGGTAGACGCCCGGCTCAGCGGGCAGCTCGTGCGCCTTTTTGAGCAGTTCGTCAAGTTTGGTGCGTCGGTCGGTCACGTCTCAATCGTAGTCAGCCCGCTTGGTTGATGCCGCGCAGCCAGTGCGTCTGTCGATGACAGATCGCAGCCTGGCCGAGGGAGGCTGTGATGTGCGCGCGACGGATGCAATCGAAACGACACGGGGGCTTCTCCGGACTCCTTGTGGCCGTTCACGCACCACTGAACATCCCAGGCCAATGTACATGTCGCTTGCGGGTCATCAGTTGTCAGACATATCCTAGCGCGAATGTCGGTTGGGGTATGTCATCACACGCACACGACCTCGGGTTACCCAAGGCCCGGCCTCGCCCCGGCGATACCGGACGACTCGGCGCCCTCGCAGCCCGTGTCCCGCCATGACATTCGCAGCCACAGCGGCAGCAGCCAGTACGGCGACCTTCCGAAGCTGAGCATGGTCCCCGACAACCGCGGCAGCGGTCGCAGCCAGCACGGGCAGATGCCGCTCATTCGCGAGCTGCATCGCAGCCGGCTTCACTTCGATCGCAGTTTCGACCATGTTGAGTACTGCTTCTTCCGTCATGAGTCTCGGGCGTCTTTGCAGGCGGGACCGCAACTAGAGCGGCATGAGGCCGTGCTTCTTCTCCGGTCGTGATACGCGCTTGGTTCTGAGCGTTTCCAGTGACACCGCCAGGTATCGGCGAGTCTCGGCAGGCTCGATGATGTCATCCACCATCCGCATGTTCGCCGCCACGTATGGCGTGGAGAACGTGGCGCGATACTGCTCGATCAGCTCCCGGCGCTTCGCCTGCGGATCTTCAGCTGCATCGACATCCTTGCGGAAGACGATCTCGACCGCTCCCTCGGCGCCCATCACGGCGATCTCCGCGCTCGGCCAGCACGCAACACAGTCGGCTCCGAGATCCTTGCTGGACATCGCGACGTACGCGCCGCCGTACGCCTTGCGCAGCACGATCGTGACCTTGGGCACGCTACATGCGGAGTAGGCGAAGAGCAGCTTCGCGCCGTGGCGGATGATCCCACCGTATTCCTGCTCGACGCCAGGCAGGAACCCGGGCACATCGACGAACGTCACGATCGGGATGTTGAACGCATTGCAGAACCGGATGAACCGCGCGCCCTTGTCCGAGCAGTCGATGTCGAGCACGCCCGCCTTGCTCATCGGGTTGTTGGCGACAATGCCGATTGTCGAGCCGAGGATGCGCGCGAAACCGACGATCATGTTCTCAGCGAAGTGTTCGTGCACTTCGAAGAAGTCGCCGTCGTCAACAACCTTGGTGATGATGTCGCGGACGTTGTAAGGCTGCCTGGCGCCCTCCGGGATGATGTCGCCCAGCGCAGGATCATCCTTGATGTAAGGCTCAACCGGCAGCGTGGGCGGGTCTTCGAGGTTGTTGGATGGCAAGTACGACAGCAGTTTCTTGCAGATGCGCATGGCGTCGCGGTCGTCTTCAGCGATGAAGTGAATGACGCCGGAGTGGTGCATGTGCGCCTCCGGCCCGCCGAGCGCCTCTGCGGTGATGTCCTCGCCTGTGACCTGCTTGATGACCTTGGGGCCTGTGATGAACATCCTCGCGGCGCGCGTCTGGATGATGAAGTCGGTCAGCGCGGGGCTGTACACCGCGCCGCCCGCGCACGGGCCGCAGATGATGGAGATCTGCGGCACGACGCCCGAGAGCACCGTGTTGTGATAGAACACTCGGCCGTAGGCAGCGAGACTGTTGATGCCTTCCTGGATGCGAGCACCGCCGGAGTCGTTGATGAAGATGAACGGGCTTCCGGTCGTCAGCGACGCCTTCATCATGTCCACGATCTTGTCGGAATGCACCTCGCCCGCCGCACCACCGGCGACCGTGCCATCCTGGCTGGCGATGTGAACGAGCCGATCGTCGATCGCGGCGGACCCGGTGACGACGCCCTCAGCGGGATAGCTCTTCTTGTCCATCCCGAAATGCGTGCTGCGATGCTTGGCGAAGGCGTTCCGCTCCTGGAAGGTGTCGGCATCAACTAGGGCGTCCACCCGCTCGCGCGCGGTGAGCTTGCCCGCAGCGTGCTGCTTGTCAACACGCTTCTGACCGCCGCACAGCAGCAGCTCAGCCTTCTTCTCGCGCAGCTCGGCGATCAACCCATCCATCCTGGACTGCTTGGTTTGCCCGGTCGTCTTGGCCATCACCAACCTCGTGCGTGGACCAACTACTTGCAACAAGAGCGGCATTGCCGCACGCTTGACTCGTGCTACGGCTCGCAAAGCTCGCTCAGCACGCCTCCCGAACTCTTGGGATGAAGAAAGGCGATCTGGTTCCCGTGTGCGCCGGCGCGGGGCTTTTCATCGATGAGCCGAACACCCGCCGCTTTCAATGCATCAAGCCGCTTCTGAATGTCGCTGACCGTGTAGGCGATGTGCTGGATCCCCTCGCCTCGCTTCTCGATGAACTTGGCGATGGGTGAATCGTCACTCGTCGCCTCAAGGAGTTCCAGACGCACTTCGCAACCAGGCTCACCGATGAGGAAAAACCCCACACGCACCTTCTGGCTGGGCACTTCCTCGAAGCCCTCGAACCTCGCGCCGAGAACACCCTCGTAGAAGCCCCGGCTCTCCTTGATGCTCCGCACCGCGATGCCGATGTGGTTGATAGCCTTCGCTTCGATCATCCCAGCCATTCCTCCTGCGACACAACGATGAAACGCCGGCCATCCATTCACAGGGCCGGTCTCGATCGTCAATCTGAACTATCTTAGTCGGTCTCGGGCACAGGTGAGGCGACAGCGGGATTGGTTCGGGTTTCATCCGGGCTGGGCGATCAGGCGCAGCCGCTACGTGGTGCCGGCGAAGGCGTCGAGGATCAGCTTTGCACCGGCAGCGGCGGGTATGCGGCCGTTGGCGACATCCTGCTCGATCTGATCCCACATGCCGCGCACGGCAGGATGCGATCGCACAGCCAAGCGCAGGTGCTCATCGAGCAGCACGCGCATCCACCGGAGCGTCTGTCCGCAGCGCTTCTCTTCAAGCAGGCCCGACTCGCGCAGTTCTTGATGTCGATCGGCGATCCGACGCCACAGATTGTCGATGCCCGTGTTCGCCAGCGCGCTGCACGTCAGAACGGGCACGGCCCAATCCGTGTCGTGCTCATGCATCAAGCGCATTGCGCCCTCGTATTCGCGCGCCGCAAGCTCCGCAGCCTGCGTGTTCTCGCCATCCGCTTTGTTGACAGCGATGATGTCAGCCAGCTCCATCAGGCCTCGTTTCATCCCTTGCAGCTCATCACCCGCGCCGGGGAGCATCAGGACGAGAAATAGATCGGTCATGTCGGCGACGACCGTTTCGGACTGGCCCACGCCGACGGTCTCGACGATCACGATGTCGAAGCCGGCTGCTTCGCAGAGCAGCATCGCCTCGCGCGTCTTTCTCGCCACACCGCCAAGCACACCCGCGCTGGGCGATGGGCGGATGAAAGCGTTGTCATCCACGCCCAGTCGGCTCATGCGCGTCTTGTCGCCGAGGATCGAGCCGCCTGTGATCTCGCTTGAGGGATCGACAGCGAGCACAGCCACGCGATGCCCGGCCGTCGTGAGCGTGGCGCCCAGCACGTCGATGAACGTGCTCTTGCCGACGCCCGGCACGCCGGTGACTCCCAGGCGCAGCGCGCCGCCGGTGCGTGGCATCAGTTGTGTGAGCAGTTCCTGCGCCGATTCCTGATGTGCTGCGCTACTCGATTCAACCAGCGTGATCGCCCTGCCGAGGATCGTGCGGTCGCCCGCCAGCACACCTTGAACGTACTCATCAAGCGCGGGGCGCTTTGGTCCGCCGCCGGCAGAGTCGTGTGTGCGACCAGAAACGTTCACACATGTCTCCACATCACGCCTGCTCATCCGTGTCGAACCCGAGTCGTCTCGCCAGCGTCCCGAGCAGATCGAGCGCCGCGTCGGTGATGATCGTACCCGGGCCGAAGATCGCGGACGCCCCCGCCTCGTAGAGCGCATCGTAGTCATCAGGCGGGATCACACCGCCCACCACGATGAGGATGTCATCGCGCCCGAGCTTGGCTAGTTCATCGCGAAGCTGTGGCACGAGCGTCAGGTGGCCCGCGGCAAGCGAACTCACGCCGACGACATGCACATCGTTCTCGACAGCTTGCCGGGCACTCTCTTCGGGCGTCTGGAAGAGCGGTCCCACATCCACATCAAAGCCCAAGTCGGCGAACGCCGTGGCAATGACCTTCTGGCCGCGGTCGTGCCCATCCTGTCCCATCTTCGCCACAAGGATGCGAGGCCGGCGCCCCTCGTGCGCCTCGAACCGCCCGACCTCCTTGTTCATCTTCTCGATGTCGCTGTTGTGCTGCTTCATCTCGCTGCCGTACACCCCTCGCACTGTTTGAATTGTAGGCTGATGTCGGCCGAACACCTTTTCGAGCGAGTCGCTCATCTCACCGACCGTCGCGCGGGCTCGGGCGGCATTGACGGAAAGCTCCAGCAAGTTGCCCCGACCCGTCTCTGCCGCGTGCGTGAGAGCGCCAAGCGCCGCCTCGACATCCGATGCGCTCCGTTCGGCGCGAAGCTTCTCAAGCAGCGCGACCTGCTGGGCGCGGACGGCACTGTTGTCGACTTTGCGAACCTCGATCTGAGCATCGTCTTCCACGATGTGTTTGTTCACGCCGAGCACCGTCTGGTTGCCGGCGTCTATTCTCGCCTGCGTCCGCGCCGCCGCCTCCTCGATCCGCCTCTTGGGAAGTCCCGTCTCGATCGCCTTGGCGATGCCTCCCAGCTCCTCCACCTCGCGGATGTGCGACCACGCCCGCCTGGCCAGTTCAGCGGTCAACCACTCGACATAGTAGCTCCCGCCCCACGGATCCACGGTTGCGCACGTATCCGTCTCCTGCTGAAGAAACAGTTGCGTGTTCCTCGCGATTCTCGCTGCGAAATCCGTCGGCAGCGCGAACGCCTCATCGAGCGCGTTCGTGTGCAAGCTCTGCGTATGCCCATGCGCCGCCGCCATCGCCTCCATGCACGTCCGAACCACATTGTTGAACACATCTTGTGCCGTCAGGCTCCACCCGCTGGTCTGCGTGTGCGTGCGCAGCGACATGCTCTTCGGGTTCTTCGGATTGAACTGCCTGACGAGCTTGGCCCAGATCAGCCGGGCTGCGCGCAGTTTCGCGACCTCCATGAAGAAGTTCATCCCCGCAGCCCAGAAGAACGAGATTCGCGGGCAGAACGCATCCACGTCAAGACCCGCATCCACGCCGGTACGTACGTACTCCAACCCATCGGCAAGTGTATAGCCCAGTTCCAGGTCCGCCGTCGCGCCCGCCTCCTGCATGTGATAGCCGCTGACCGAGATGCCGTTGAACTTCGGCATCTTCTCCGATGTGTAACGCAAGATGTCCGCAATAATGCGAATGCTCGGCTTGGGTGGATAGATAT
>JAGLTS010000096.1 GCA_023135165.1 Phycisphaerales bacterium
ACCGATCCTGCGCACGCTGCGCTCGGTGGGCGGGCGCTGCTTTTCGAGCATGTCCAGGGCTGCGACTTCCCGCTCGCGATCAACATCTTCGGGTCGTATCACCGCATGGAGCTGGCGCTTGGTTGCGCCGGTGAGGGCGGTTTCCAGGCGATCGCCGACCGCATCGCATCGCTGACGAAGATGCAGCCGCCCAGATCGCTCACCGCGGCGCTGGCCGGGCTTCGATCGGTCGCACCGCTCATGCGGATCGGCCCGCGCCGTGTGAGAAAAGGGCGGTGCCAGGAAATCGTCAAACTCACCGAGCGAGGTGAAGTCGATCTGCGCCGATTGCCGCTGCTCAAATGCTGGCCGCTCGACGGCGATCCTGCTGCCGTTGGGTGTATGCTCACGCCTGAGCAAGCGGGCACCGCGGGCGGCGATGGGCGGTACATCACGTTCGCGGGCATGCACACGATCCACGCCGATGATGCTGATGCCGATCGGCCGAGTAGTCGCAACATCGGCATGTACCGCGCGCAGCTCGTTGGCGCCACGCACCTCGCGATGCACTGGCATATCCATCACGACGGGGCGCATCACTGGCGGTCATGGAAGAAGGCCGGCCAGCGCATGCCGATCGCCATCTGTTTCGGTGGTGAGCCTGTTCTGCCATACGCCGCGACCGCTCCACTTCCGCCGGGGATCAGCGAGCTGCTGCTTGCGGGCTTTCTCAGTCGGCGAGGGATCCCGCTCGTCCGCGCCAAGACAGTCCCGATCGATGTGCCCGCGAGCAGCGAGATCGTCATCGAAGGGTGGGTCTCCACGGAGTGCGCCGGCATCGGTTACGACCCGGCGCGCGGCGAACCGCTCGGCCCGGGCGCGGTCTTTGAAGGACCGTTCGGCGATCACACCGGTTTCTATTCGCTGCCTGACCGATACCCGGTCGTCGAAGTCACCGCCATCACGCATCGCAAAGACGCCATCCTCCCCGCCACGATCGTCGGCCCGCCGCCTCAGGAGGACTACTACCTCGGCAAGGCCACCGAGCGCATCTTCGCGCCGCTCTTGCGAACGCTCGCACCCGACATCGACGACTACGACCTGCCGATGTTCGGCTGCTTCCACAACTGCGTCTTTGTCCGAATCCGGAAGGCATACCCGCTGCACGCGCGGAAAGTGATGCATGCGGTGTGGGGCGCGGGACAACTTGCATGGACGAAGTTCATCGTCGTCGTGGATGAAGAAGTCGATGTGCACGACTGTGATGCGGTCCTGCGAGCCGTGTTCATGCACTGCAACTTCCACCGCGATGTGCAACTCGTGACCGGGCCGCTGGACATTCTCGACCACGCAGCCCCGAGCCTGGGCGCGGGTACGAAGATCGGCATCGACGCTACACGCAAGATCCCCGGCGAAGAAGTGAACGGAATCCCCATCGACCAACCCGGTCTTCCGGATGCGACGAGCGATGCGTGGTTACAACAACTCATCGGACAGAATGGAATCGTCAACACCGCCATGCCTGATTGCTCTCTCGGTCGAAGCGTATTCCTGGCAGTGGACGGCCCCGCCGGCCGCGCCGCGGTCGAGGCGGTCTTGCGGGACACTCCCGGCGACGGACCGGACCTCGCCATCGCGGTTGATGCGAGCGTCGACGTGCGCGACATCGAGGCGGTCTTGTTTCACCTGTGTGCCAGCACCGATCCGGGGCGCGACATGGTGCGCGTCGGCAACAAGGTCGGCTTCGATGCGACGATGAAGGGGCCCGAGCAAAGCGTCGCCGGGCGAATCGTCCGCCAATACCCGCCGCGGCTGGTGATGGATGAGCAGACGAGGGTGTTGGTCGATCGCCGATGGAGCGAGTACGGCTTCTGAAGCGCATTCGCCACTTCTGAGAGCACATGGCATCGGCCCGAGACGCGCTGCCGTACCACCGCTCACGACGGGCTCCTACTCAAGAGCGGTGTGACAGACAGGATGCCATGTGCTGCGAACGGTGCGTCCGGCCGCTCTCGCCGCCTAACTGCTCTGCGCCCGATGCATCGCGGCCAAACCGGCCAGATCTTCAACGACAATGTCAGGCCGCACGTCGCTGTCCGGGGCAGGCGTTGCACCCGTACCGACCTTGCCTGCTCGTCGGTTGACCCAGACCGTCTGAAGCCCCATCGACTTGGCTGGCTCATGGTCGTGGAACAGGCTCTGCGCGACGTGAAGGACACGAGTCCGCTCGATGCCCATTTCTTGCAGCCGCCGCAAGGCGAACTCGAAGTTACGGAGGTCCGGTTTGTAGCTGCCCACATCCTGGGCTGTGATGATGGCGTCAAACTCAACGTCGAGCTTCGCGTTGCTGTGGGCGAACGATTCGCGGTCAACGTTCGAGATGATGAACAGCCTGTAGTGCGCCTTGAGGTATCGAAGTGCCTCTGGAACATCAGGAAAGGCAGGCCAATTCCGCACCGACCGACTGAACGTCTCCATTTCGGCGGACGTCACGTCAACCTTGAGTGTGTCCGCGATTCCCGCGAAAACCGCTTTGAGGATTCCCGGATACGACCTCCCCGGGGTCAACGCTTCCTGCCTCGGTTCCGACTCAGAATAAAGTGTCAGAAGCCGCTCATCGTCGATGCCAATACCGTGCCGTTCAAGCCAGGGGCGAAGCGCAACAACAATCCCCCGTTCCCAATCGATCAGCGTGCCGTAGCAGTCGAATGTCAACGCTTCGAAGTCTGGTAGCTTCACAATTGACATAGTCGAGAAGCCCTCCGGCATTGTGCCTCCGAACCGCACTTATGAATCCACGCCTTGCTACTGTGACGTGTTGGCTCCGCCCGTCAAGCGTCGGTGCAGGTCAGCTGCTCCAGTTCGGCGGGTTTCGCGCCGTCCCTGGCAAAAGCGCCATCCGGGGAAGCAATCGCGAATCCGGCATAGGACACTCGGGTCCTGAACACGGTTCGTGGCCAGATCAGTGTGAGACTCGGGCGAAGGGCCACGTTCTCAGCGGCCAGCGATGACCGACGCGGAATCAACGACCGAATGACGATCCGAAGTGCTCGCAGGATGGGCATCCCGCGCTTCGGCAGGACTGAAGGCACGGGCAATCCACCTCCTCAAGAGGCAAGACGGGTCCGCTCGCAAGTCCTGATGTGCTAAGGAGTACGGAGGCGTTGTCAGGGACAGCGGAAGCTGCGTCGCGCACCGACCCGTCGATATCCGGGTGAACCGACCGAGCGTCCTGCCGCCGTCTTCTGCTGCGGATCGCCTGCTCAGCGACCGACAGTTGGCGTGATCCGCATCCCGCACGGTAACATCCGCAATCTTCTCCGGACCCCCCCAGGAGCCCCTGACATGCTGGACAGATGGGATGTGTTGGCGAGCGAGATTCTGAGCGGACGTTCAATCGATCGTGAAGAGGCTCTCGCTGTGCTCCATGCCGCCGACGATGATCTCCTCGCGTTGCTGAGCGCCTCGTTTCGCATTCGCCGGCAGCACTTCGGGACCGTTGTCAAGCTCAACTACCTGGTCAACGCCAAGAGCGGGGACTGTGAGGAGGATTGCGGATATTGCTCGCAGTCGGTTCATGCCGACACCGATGTCGAGCAGTACGCGCTCCTGTCGGTGGGTGGGATCGTGGCCGGTGCCGAGCAGGCTGTTTCCAACCATGCGACCACGTGCTGCATCGTGACCAGCGGCCGCGGCCCTCACTCAGATGATGTCGATCGCGTGGCGGCGGCCACCCGCGAGATCAAACGTCGCCATCCGGATCTCAAGATCTGCGCGTGTCTGGGGTTTCTCGATGCCGAACAGGCAACCACGCTTCGGGATGCGGGTGTTGACCGGTACAACCACAATCTCAACACATCGGCTGAGCGACACGAGAGTGTCTGTACGACGCATTCGTTTGACGACCGCGTTGCCACGGTTGGTGAGGTCAAGAAGGCGGGCTTATCCCCCTGCTCCGGGCTCATTGTCGGCATGGGCGAGACGATGGAGGACATCGTTGACGTTGCGTTCGCGCTGAAGGAGATGGGAGTCGACTCTATTCCAGTGAACTTCCTTGTGCCGATCGCAGGAACCCGTCTCCAGAGCGCCAGCCGTGATCTTCACCCACGGTTCTGCCTCAGAGTGCTCTGCATGATGCGTTTCGTGTGTCCCGACAAGGAAATTCGTGTGTCAGCTGGACGCGAGGAGCATCTGCGCTCGCTCCAGCCCATGAGCCTTTATCCCGCGAATTCACTCTTCATCGCGGACTACCTCACGACCGAGGGACAAGCCTCGCATCTTGATTGGAGCATGATCGAGGATCTTGGGTTCACGATCGAGCGGATGACGGCATCCTCCCCGCCGAGCGCTGCACAACCGGTGAGTCATGACGATCAATGATGTCTCCATGCAGCGAAGACTCAGGCTGATTGAACGAGGCGCCGGCCCAACAATCCGCCGCGAAGGGAAAGATCTCCTTAACTTCGCGAGCAATGACTACCTCGGCCTGGCGACGGACCCGCGAGTCGTCGAGGCTGCGGCGCAGGCTGGCGCTCGCTTCGGCACGGGCGCTACCGCATCATCGCTTGTCGTCGGCTACACCACGCTGCATGAGGCGCTCGCCGAGCGTATCGCTTCTCTTGTCGGAGCCGAAGCCGCGATCATCACCCCGACAGGGTTCGCCGCGAACATGGCAGCCGTCTCAGCACTCGTGATGCGCGAGGATCTCATCTTCGCCGATGCCTTGAATCACGCGAGCCTTGTCGATGGCTGCCAGATGAGCGGAGCGCGTACTCGGTACTACCGCCACCGCGACACCGATCGCCTTGCGACGCTGCTCTCCCGCGCTGATCGGGCACGGCGCCGGTTCATTGTATCGGACAGCGTTTTCAGCATGGATGGGACGATCGCACCCGTTCAGCGGATGATCGAGCTCGCCGATCGCCATGGCGCCACTGTCGTGATCGATGAAGCGCACGCCACCGGCGTACTGGGAGCGAATGGCGGTGGGGTGTGCGAGGGCCTCATGACTGGCGAGCCGTCTCGACTCGTGCATGTCGGCACGCTCTCAAAGGCACTCGGGTCGCAAGGGGGGTTCATCGCCGCAGTGCGCGAGACGATCGACCGGGTGGTCTCAGGTGCCCGACCCTTCCTGTACAGCACGGCGCTCGCCCCGCCCGCAGCCGGAGCCGCCCTCGCATCACTGACGATCGTTCAGCAGGAACCGCAACGTCGCAAACGTCTTCACGAGCACGTGACGCATCTTCGGACCGGACTCATGGATCAGGGCTGGACGGTGATTGGTGACGCCGGCGCTCCGTTGATGGCCGTTCTCCTCGGCGATCCGGCACGTGCCGTCGATGCCGCCCTTCGACTTGAGCGCAGCGGGATTTGCGTGCCGGCAATTCGACCGCCGACCGTGAAACCAGGTGCGTGCCGGCTCCGCGTGTCTCCGATGGCGACGCACACCACCGAGCAGATCGCCCAAGCCCTTGCCGCTTTCGCAGAGATCGCAGACCTTCAGCCGCCGGGAGGAATGCAATGAGCGCGATCGTCGCAGGTATAGGCCACGCTGTCCCGGCGCAGATCGAGACGAACGAAACACTCGAAGCGGAGTTGCAGCTGCCCAAGGGTTGGATCGAGCAACGCACGGGAGTTCGGCAACGACCGATCGCCTCCGATCATGAGGCGACATCCGACTTGGCCATCAAGGCTGGCGAGCGCGCGCTGGAGCACGCTGAGCGCCTCGCTGGACTCGATCGACTCAACGTCCAGGCCGTCGTGCTTGCCACAAGTACGCCGGATCACCTGCTCCCGCCGTGCGCTCCGCGCGTTGCCCATGAACTCGGTCTTCGTGGTGTTCCCGCGTTTGACCTTGCGGCTGCGTGCTGCGGTTTCATCTATGCGCTTCGCGTCGCGGAGTTGATGGTGCGACTGGATGGCCAGCCTGTGCTGGTCATTGCGGCCAACGTCCTCTCTCGCCGAGTTCGCGCCGACGATACAGCATCACGCCCGATCTTCGCGGATGGCGCCGGCGCGGTCGTTCTGATGTCTGCATCGAGCAACCGCGGCCTTCTTCGGACGTTCCTCCGCAGCGATGGATCACGGTGGAATGAACTCATGGTGCCCGCCGGCGGCTCTCGTATACCGATCACCGCTGAGCTTGTTTCGGAAGGCGCCCACATGATGAGGATGACCGACGGAAAACGGGTGTTCCGGTTTGCCGTTGAGGCGATGCTGCAGGATGGTCAGCGGGTCCTCGCCGAGGCTGGTCTCACGATCGATGATGTCAACTGGTGGGTTCCCCATCAAGCTAATCTTCGCATCATTCGGGAGGTGGGACGGCGCCTCGGTATCCCGTCCGAACGAACAGCTACCATCCTTGAAGACTACGGGAACAGTTCGGCTGCGACTATTCCGATCGCGCTGTCCGTCTTGCAGCAACGCGGTGCATTGCATGATGACGATCTCGTCCTGCTCACCGCTGCCGGCGCTGGATTCGCGAGCGGCGCTTGTCTCGTGCGATGGGGACAAGAGCATGGATGAACAAGAGTCAGTCATGAACACGAAATGGACACCGTCGCAACTCGAAGCATGGGACCGCACATACTCCTGGCATCCCTTCACGCACATGAGGCAATATGCTGCGACTGAGCCGGTGATCATTCAGCGCGGTCGGGGTGTTCGAGTGCAAGATGTTCACGGAGACTGGTATTACGATGGATGTTCATCGATCTGGCTTAACATCCACGGACACGCCGTTCCAGAGATTGATCAAGCGATTCGGAATCAACTTGATCGTATCGCACACGCAACCTTGCTTGGACAAGCCAACGTTCCGGCGACCGTGTTGGCGCGACGACTCATCGGAGTCGCGCCGCCGGGGCTGCGGCGCGTGCACCTGTCGGACAGCGGGGCGAGCGCGGTGGAGATCGCGGTCAAGATCGCCATCCAATACTGGGCGAATCTCGGCCGGCCCGACCGGAAAATGATCATTGGATTCCACAACAACTACCACGGCGACACCCTGGGCGCCATGGCTGTCGCTCCGAATGAGATATTTCACAGGCCTTTCCTCGATCTACTCCCCGTCAACCGCCGGGTGTCCTTCCCCAAGTGCGCTGATCGACCGCTGGTTCGCCCCGACGATCGTTGTGACGCTTCGCTTGCCGATGAGTTGCGACATATGCTCCGACGTGAAGCGGATCGGATTGCAGCGGTGATCGTCGAACCGGTCGAAGGTGCCGGTGGCATGGTCCCCGCGCCGCCCGGCTTCCTCCGTCTTCTACGCGAGGTCTGCGATGAGCACGAGGTGCTCCTCATCGTGGATGAGATCGCGACCGGTTTCGGCCACACCGGGCATATGTTCGCCTGCACGCCGGAGGATGTTACACCGGACATCCTGTGCCTTGGCAAAGGACTCACCGGCGGGTATCTGCCCGTCGCAGCCACCATCACGACCGAACAGGTGTTTGAGACGTTTCTGGGCGAAGTCCGTGAGGGGCGTACGCTGTATCACGGTCATTCGTTTGCGGGAAACGCCCTTGGATGTGCCGCGGCGCTTGCGAGTATGGATTTGCTCGATGATCTGCTGCCGACCCTGCCCGGCAAGATCAACCATCTCGCTGCCGCGCTCAAGCCTCTTCGCGGTGCTCCATTCATCCAGGAAGTGCGACAGCGCGGCTTCATGATCGGGATTGATCTTGCAGCGGACCCCCATGCCGGTGTGCAGTTCGACTGGACCACGCTTCCCGGCTATATTGTCGCTGAGCATGCTCGCCGACACGGCTTACTCATTCGGCCGATCGGCACGACGGTCATCCTGATGCCCGCTCCCGCCGCCTCAAACGACGAGCTGAGCGAGATGGTTGACCGGTTGGTATATGCTTTCGATGATGCACAAGACCAGCTCTCAGCCCTTGCCAATGAGATCATGCCGTCATGAAAGCTCAAGGATGGTTTATTACAGGCACAGACACGGGTGTTGGAAAGACGTTTATTGCGGCCGGTCTTGCAATGGCGCTGCGCCAGTTGGGCCATAGCGTCGGCGTTCTCAAACCAATTGAAACCGGATGTCCGGTGGATGGTTGGCCGGACGATGGGCGACGGCTCGCCGAGGCTGCGGGCGCCCCTTGTGACATCGACGCTGTTGTCCCGTGTCGGTACCAAGAACCGCTCGCACCGTCAGTGGCAGCCGGCCGATGTGGGCGCCCTGTTGATCTTCAGTCCATCGACGCTGCATGGGATGCTCTCCGAGGCGCGTGCGAGATCGCGATTGTCGAAGGCTGCGGTGGCCTCATGGTTCCGATCGCACCGGGAACAACCGTCGGTCATCTTGCTGTCAGGTTTGGCCTGCCGATTCTCATCGTCGTTCGCGCCGGGCTGGGGACACTCAATCACACGGGACTGACCGCCCACTATGCGCGATCCCTCGGGCTGACGGTGGCGGGCATCGTGATCAACCAAGCCGATCCACAGACGACCGACATTGCGGAGCAGACGAACCCGGGAGAGCTGGAGCGAGCATTTGGACTCAACGTACTCGGGTCCGTGCCGGTGCTTCGTCCAGAACAAGCATCCGCCGCGGATGTGGTCGCTCGCTACCTGAACATGAACCTGCTTCTGGGATAGAAGCGCAATCGACTTCGCGCCCAAGGCGCAAGCCGGCCCCATCCACCAGCCCGCACCGAACGTAGGGAGTCCCGGCACCGTATCCGCCCTCGTTGTCGCAGCGAAGGCCATCCGTTCACCCGAGCAGCGTTCGCGCACACCTGCACGTTTGTTCGCTCAACGTGTGACGCACATCGTTTCGCGTTGAGCCGCGACGCGCAGCGGAGCGCTTGGCGCATCCTGTCACCACACGCCCAAAGCTCACGGACTCAATCCGCACACTCGACGACCACCGCTGTCTCAACAGCGCTTCAGCCGCCCTCGGTCAGTTTGCGCTTGAGGTCGCCAAAGAACGCGACCCTCTTCTCGTCCTCCATGGACTTCGCCAGCGCGAAGCCTTCGTCGATGAGTTTCATCAGTTCCTCGCTGTCAAGCCCGACGCCAGCCTGGGCCTGCAACAGCCGCGCGATCACAGCATCCTGAAGCGCCAACAGCAAATGCGGCGTGTTGCCCGCATGGCGGAAGAGGCCCACCGCCTCGTCGATTGCCTCCTGCGAGAGCGTCAGTCGCCGCGCCGCCTCCGCCGGGGCATCCTCCGTCTCCGCGAGGCCGCGTTGGTGCTGGCAGAGCGATCCAAGCGAACTCGCCAGATCGCCGCGCACACCGAGTTCGCGCCGAATCGCGATGGACTCTTCCACCGCCTTGACCGCCTTGGCGAGCCACGACGCGCGGCCCTCACGCGTCGTCTCCAGACCCGCAAGATCGCTGTACGGATTGGAGGCGTTGTTGAGCGACGCCGCCAGATCGCCGCGCACACCGAGTTCGCGGTAGATGCCGACCGCTTCCTCCACCGCCTTGATCGCTTTGGCGAGCCACGACGCGCGGCCCTCACGCGTCGTCTCCAGACCCGCAAGAGCGCTGTACCGATTGGAGGCGTTGTTGAGCGACATCGCCAGATCGCCGCGCACACCGAGTTCGCGGTAGATGCCGACCGCTTCCTCCACCACCTTGACCGCCTTGGCGAGCCACGACGCGCGGCCCTCACGCGTCGTCTCCAGACCCGCAAGATCGCTGTAATACACCGACACGTTGTTGAGCGACGCCGCCAGATCGCCGCGCACACCGAGTTCGCGGTAGATGCCGACCGCTTCCTCCACCGCCTTGACCGCCTTGGCGAGCCACGACGCGCGGCCCTCGCGCGTCGTCTCCAGACCCGCAAGATCGCTGTAGCAGCCGGAGGCATTGTTGAGCGACGCCGCCAGATCCCCGCACACACCGAGTTCGCGCCGAATCGCGATGGACTCTTCCACCGCCTTGACCGCCTTGGCGAGCCACGACGCGCGGCCCTTGCGCGTTGTCTCCAGACCCGCACGAGCGCCGTACAGATTGGAGGCGTTGTTGAGCGACGCCGCCAGATCGCCGCGCACACCGAGTTCGCGCCGAATCGCGATGGACTCCTCCACCGCCTTGACCGCCTTGGCGAGCCACGACGCGCGGCCCTTGCGCGTTGTCTCCAGACCCGCAAGATCGCTGTACCAATTGGAGGTGTTGTTGAGCGACATCGCCAGATCGCCGCGCACACCGAGTTCGCGGTAGATGCCGACCGCTTCCTCCACAGCCTTGACCGCCTTGGCGAGCCACGACGCGCGGCCCTCGCGCGTCGTCTCCAGACCCGCAAGAGTGCCGTACACATTCGATGCGTTGTTCAGCGATAGGGCAATGTCGGGCACCTTCTGTCGCCCGTGTCCCAGACTGCCCACAGCCTCAAAATGCAGTGCCGCGTCCGCCAAGCGACGAGCGTATTCCGTACGCACGCTGTTGCGGGGAGCAACGTATTGGCAGTAGAAGTTCCCCGTGCCGTTATGGAGTTGACCGCGGGTCTCGACGCCCGCCGTGCAGTTGAATACGAACGTGTTCCACAGCTCGTACCATGTGTTACCCAGCTCGATGACCTCAAGCTGTACATCGAGGCATGACGACACACCGGCGGTCCGCGTCAGCCACAGCGATCGCTCCAGCGCGTCAAGGCCGGAGGAGAGCTGGACCGCCGTGATGCCCACGGATGTCGCTGCCTCGCCGAGCAACTGAGACTGTGGCGGCGTATACGCAGCCCAGAAGAGGCGGACCAGTCGAAGAACGCCCTGAGCGTTGGCATCCAGATCGCGCCAGTATCGCTTCCACAGGCCGCGAACGTCCTTCGGCAGCCCCGCCAGATGCTCGTCCAGCAGTGTTCGATCCTTGCGCTTGCGCGCCGCTGCCAGCATCGAAATGACGAACAGCGGCGTGGCGTCACGCGCGGCGGCGGCCTCTGCGGCCTGCCCGAGCAAACGCTCTTCGATCACCAGTTCCCATTCGCTGCGGCAGATCTCGGTGAGATCACGGCACTGGTCCGCGCTCAGGCCGGTCAATGTCAGTTCCGCCCCGTCGAGCAGATCGAGGTCTTGAAGAACCGTCATCGGGATCTCCGACTGGATCTTCTCCCACTCCTGGCTGCGCGTCGCCGCGAGGAGGATGACATTCGCGTATCGCTCGGCGATCAGTGGAGATGCGTCTTGTTGCCGCGACCGCAGCGACTGGCAGAGGTCGACGAACATCGTGTGGTTGTCCTGGAGATCATCGAAGACGATCACCGTCCCGCCCGCCGCCTCGTCGAGAAGGCCCTCGATCTGCACCGACTCCCTCAGGTCCGACTCGACGACCAGAACCGTCTCCGGCCTAGCTCGCTCAAGCTGCTCGAAGATCGTCGTCGTCTTGCCCGAACCGGGCCTGCCGATGATCAGTCGGCTGCGCACCGTCTCGCTGAGCTGGTCCCACTGCGCCAAGTGCACACGCTGTCGCAGCCACTCCGGCGGCCGGGCCTTGAGCGCCCTGCGGACGAGTTCACCATCGTACGGCGAGACCTTGGCGTAGCCTTGCCGGTGCCCGACAATCCCCAGTCGCGCACACGTCTCACGCCACACGCCCTCGGACGTGGCCGCGCTGAGGATCGTCTCGCTGTTGAACATGCGCAGTTCGAGGCCGTAGTTCTTCTCGACCGTATTTTTCCACCGGCTAACCTTCGTGTTCTGCGGCGCGTCGTTGGCGACGAACAGCATCACCGCCGCGTCCTCGCGGTTCGCATCCTCCTGCCACCGTTTTGCGTCGTGTCGGATCTTCGACAGCGAGCAGTCGAACGACACCGCGACGAAGCACTTCTTCCCGTCAGGCGTGATCGCCACACCGTCGCGGCCGAAGTCGTTGCGCACCGCGCTGAGCCGCACATCCGTGTAGCCGTCGCGACGCAGCAGTCCCAGGGTGAAGTTCTGGAACAGATGCCACTCATCCATCTCGCGCATTTGCTGGAGACGGCGAATCAGAACCTCCCCGCGTTCTTTGATCAACTCAGCCATCGGCTGCGAGTACCTCCCATTCGGCCCGTCCGGAGAGCCCGCCTCATTCTCCCGGCGGGGTCATGATTCCGCAACGTTACGCAGCCCGGGCGGCAAGCGCGCACCACATCCGGCCGATCCGGAGACCGGCAGGTTGGAGACGCGAGCGACGATCAGACGACGCGCCGCGCGGGTGTTTGACGGAACTCGCATCCCCCGCACCCCCCACACCCCCAGCACCATGCGCACCATGACCGACATCGCGGTTCGTCGCGGCACATCCTCCCCAATGCGCGCGCGACTCTGATCGATCCCCAAAATGTCGCTCAAAACCGACCCAAAACGCACCCAAACCGACCCAAAACGCGCCGAAACTCGCCAAAACCGTCTGAAACTGGCTCAAAACTGTAGTCCGATAACACGTTTTCCGTGAATCCGTGCGCACGAATCGGTCGCGAAGCGCTGGATGTCCACATTGGTGCGCACCCCCACGAAACCTCCACGAAACGGCGCAGCCGAGCCTGTGCGCATCCACACGGGCCATCCGAGCGCGCCCGGACGGCTTGACAGCGGCGATGCATGTGCCGGCAGCCGCACGCGCGCGGCGCGCAGGGCGGTCCGTCGCAGGTCATCCTTGAGTTACCCGGGCTTGACGGCTGGGAGCGCCTTGTCGACAGGCTGAGACAGCACGGGGCCGTCCTCACCCCTGAGGTCCAGCAAATGTGTGACGCCCAGTAGCGTCCGGAGCTGTCGTTCGCGTCAGTTTGGCTCGGTGATCTGGATTTTCAGCCGAGATAGCGGCGACCAAGGATCTTGTCCTTGCCCGCGAGACGACATCGCTGGTCATCTGTGAACTGCGACCTTCGCTCGCCGCGAAGCTCCCGCAAGACCCCATCTTCCTCTCGCGGTTCATCGATCACGACAACGCCGCACTGGCGGAAACCATGTTCGCGGTTATGATCGGGAGAGGCGCGGATGCGCTCATGCGCTCCACATGTCGGCTGCTCCGGCGCCCTGATTCACAATTCACGCCCTGACCCCAACTCCCTCGTTCTCTTGTTGAACGTACGCCACATCCAAGCATGACCACGCTCCTTTCAGCCCGCGATCTGATGAAGTCGTATCCGTCGAGCACGCTGTTCGAGGGAGTCGAGATCCACATCCGTGAAGGCGATCGCATGGGCCTCATCGGTCCCAACGGTGCTGGCAAGTCGACGCTGCTGAAGATCCTCGCCGATCTCGAAGAGCCCGATGACGGCGAAGTCGTCAGGCGACGCGGTCTCAAGCTCGTGTATGTCGAGCAGGACGATCGGTTTCCCGATGGCGCGACGCCGTTGTCGGCGGTGATCTCTGAACTTGTGCACGATGACGACGACCGGGTCGATGTCGAAACTCGCGCGTCGATCGCCCTGTCGAAGCTCGGGTTCGTGAGCTTCGAGCGCCCCGTGGCCATGCTCTCGGGCGGCTGGCGCAAGCGCCTCTCCCTCGCGTGCGCGCTCAGCCACGAGCCGGATGTGCTCATGCTCGACGAGCCGACGAACCACCTCGATCTGGAAGGCGTGCTGTGGCTGGAGGGCTTCGTTCGGCAGGCGCCGATGGCCATGATCTTCGTGACGCACGATCGCAAGTTCCTTGAGAACACAGCGAGCCGCATCATCGAACTGTCCCCTGCCTATCCGGGAGGTATGTTCGAAGCGAGGGGCAACTACACCGAATTCGTGCGGCGCAAGGATGCCTTCCTCGACGCGCAGATCGCGGCGCAGTGGGCTCTCGCCAACAAAGTTCGTCGCGACACCGCGTGGCTTCGTCAGGGGATTCAGGGCCGACAGACCCGCAACAAAACCCAGGTCAGCGCAGCGGCCGACCGGCGCGCCGAGTTGAAGGTAACGAAGGACCGCAACGCCGCACCGATGCGCACCACGACCATCGACTTCCAGGCCACCGAGCGCAAGACGAAGAAGCTCCTCGCGCTTCACAACGTGTCGAAGTCGATGGGCGGCAAACGGCTCTTTGAATCGATCGACATCATCTTGACGCCCGGCCAGCGCATCGGACTGCTCGGCGCGAACGGCGCCGGCAAGACCACGCTCCTTCGCCTCATGGCGGGCGAGATTCAGCCGGACTCGGGGACCATCAAGAGGGCTGCGGACCTTCGCGTCGTCACGTTCAGCCAGCACCGCGGCATGCTCATCGCGACGCAGACCCTGCAGGAGGCGCTATGTCCCGTCGGCGACACGGTGGACTACCGCGGCAAGGCTGTGCACGTGACGGGTTGGGCGAAGCGCTTTCTGTTCGATGCGGATCAACTCTCGACGTTCGTCGGCAATCTCTCGGGTGGCGAACAGGCGCGGGTGCTCATCGCGAACCTGATGCTTGAGCCGGCGGATGTGCTCCTGCTCGACGAACCCACGAACGATCTCGACATTCCCTCGCTGGAAGTCCTCGAACAGGCACTACTCGAGTTCCCCGGCGCCATCGTGCTCGTGACGCACGATCGCTTCATGCTCGAGCGCATCGTGACCGAGTGCATCGGTCTCGATGACGCTGGCGGCACGAGGGGATTCATGACGTACGAGCAGTGGAACGACGCCCGGATCAAGGCTGTCTCGTCAGCGGCCTCGAAGCGCGCCGCAGTAGCCCGTGTGGCGAAGAGGCCGAAACCGAAGCCCACGATCCGCAGGTTGACCTACAAAGAGCGGCGCGAGTACGAGGGCATGGAGGAGACGATCCTCGAAGCGGAGGCGCACGTCGAGTGGCTCGAAACTGAAGTAGCCCATCCAGCGCTGGCATCCGACCACGTGCGGGCCGCCGAGACGTACAGCGCGCTGTCAGCGGAGCAGGTTCGCGTCAAGGATCTCTACGCTCGCTGGGCGGAGCTTGAGGCGATCCAGAGCGGCGGGTGAGTTCTGCGTCATCTACTCGGCTGTATATCACAAGAACACCCGTCCATGGCAAAAACTTCATCCAGCGTGTCGAATCGCGGGCCGACAGGTGACAGATGGATGATGGTGTGGTGAATCGTGACTGGTTGGCGGTCCGATCTGCAGGAACCGCATGGTGAATGACACTGATTCGAGCGACATCGCACGCGACAGTCACCAGAGCGGGCTGGCGCAGTCAGAGATGGACGATCTGGGCCAGGACGAGCGCTGGGGGCAGGCCGGACTCACTGAGCGCATGACGATCCAGAGTGCTCGCAGGATGAACATTCTGTACTTCGGCAAGGGCGGAGAAACGCATCGTCCACTCCGTCAAGAGGCAAGACGGATCTGCTCGCAAACCCTGATCTGTCAAGGAGTGTGGGGTTCCTGCCAGGGACAATGCTGTCGAGGTGCTCGTTGCGCCGGTGCGCTGGCGCGGATTGGCTTTTGCAGAATCCCCTTGACTGTGCTGTTATCGGCGGTAGTCTGAAGCCGTGTTCGGCCGGGGAGGGGTGTCTCTCCAATAGGGCGAGTGGTGTGTGGATGCGGGTACGAACACCTGTGTGACGGGTGGCTGTATTGGTGTGTTCCGGGCGAAGGATGGCGATAGGCTTCTTCTCGGTTTCCGGGGGCCGGGAGGACCGTGCGCGACGTGGCGAGGTGAGCCGGAACAGGGCGACGGCGCGTTGCCGGGCAGTTCGCACGGATGGTGATGGACGCCGGCCGAGAGCGCAGCAGTATCGCATCCATGTTCACACATCGGCATCGACGCATCTTCAAGTAACTTCATCCTGGTGAAGGGGATCTGCTATGTGTGCGCGGTTTGTACAGAAGCTTCGTTTGACGACCATCCCTCTCGCAGCGGTCGCACTCGCGTGCGTGTGCGGCGGCGTGCCCCACGGCATCCCATCAGCGTCGGCCGACCCGCCGCCTGCGCTCTGCGAAGAGCACGCGATCAGGGGTGGCGATGCTCCAGATCTGACGGAAGAGTCCTGGCCCCACTGCGAGGCGAGCGCGGCCTTTCCACCTGCGGATGGTCAGCTCGATGGCTTCCGCAATTGGTGCTTCGGGATCTCACATCAGCGTCAGTTGATCCTCGGCGCGGGGGCGAGTGGATCGGGTGATAGTTGGCGTCACATGTTCAGGTGGGACTATGCGGAATGGGGGCCACCTCGCAACATGGACCTCGTTCTGGGTCGCATACCGGGCAACTTCTCCCCACTGGCACACGACGTGGTTCAGAGCACGTGCCCCCTCATTCCCGCCGATGCGCAATACGAGGAACGGCCGACATCGCTCGTCGATCGACCGGTCGCTGCAGGTGCGGTGGACATGATCACCGGGCAGCCGCTTCTCCGCGAGGTGGATCTCGAGCTTCCATTCGGCGGCGCGACGTTCCGTGTGCTTCGTTCGTACTCAGAGCCCACGTTCTTCGATCGTGTTGGTGACTGGGATTGGCATGAAGTCGCCGGTAACAAGAACGTCCCGACACACGTTCCACCCGGAGATCAGATGTGGGCCTGGGCGGGGACTGGATGGATGATGGGGGAGGCGCCGCTGTTCCTCATCGACGCCAGCTATGCCTATATGAATCCGACTGATGACCCTGATCGTCGTCGGTGCATCTTCATCCCTGACGCCCATCACTCCATTCCGTTCTTCCAAATCAACGAGTCGAGCGCCATACGCTATGAAGCGCCGCCGCGGTTCGACGCTGCGCTGAGTCACTCAAATGACGTTATGAGACACCCCGACACAGGGGATTGGATACTCACAAACGATGGAGTGTTGCATGGGCCCCGAGAATGGTATGTCTGGCTGTATGGCCGGAGCGTCAAGTACACCATCACGCCCATCTATGATGCGTTGCCCCTCGTCTCACAGGTTGACGTTGATCTCGACGAGGATGGGGAGATCGACGAGGACCGTCTGGCGACCTTCTCGGTTCACACGGTGCCCGAGGAGGTCAGCGAACCGGCGAGCAGTGATCCTTACGGCCACTACGCCCATATCGCCCGCGCATACTACGGCATTCCGTTCTATGGCCTAGTGACATCAATCGAGGACCGTGATGGGAATCGTGTCGAGTTCGAGTACTGCGACGCGGAGCGATTCGCAGATCCGAACGTGGAGGAATATGACTGGCTTGCGGGCAGTGACTGTGAACCATGCGCACAGAACTGTGCCGAGCGTGGGCAGATCAAGTCGATCCGGCTCCGCTCCGGTGACACTCACGAAGTCGAATGGACGTTGTTCTACATCTACCGCGAATTCGAGCGCAGCTCTCGCTATCTGGAACTGGCGACACAGGATGGCTATGACCTCGTCGGCGCACATCAGGTTGACAATCACCACGCCATCTCCAGGATACTGGTCTATGAGGGTGATGTACCCGACCCGGAGGGGTACACGTGCTATACATTCGGCGGTGGGACGTTCTTCAATGTCGGTGCGGGTGGTGGTGGCGACACGGGGGAAGCTCTGGCGGAATGCCTCAGCATTGACGCGGCGGAGCAGTTCGGCTTTCCACCAGGATGGAAGTACCGCCTGAGCTATCTGTACCTGGACCACTGGCGTGGAGGGGCGTTCACCGCCATCCAGCGGGCGCAAATTCGCTCGTTCTCGTGCCACTACCATTTCGGTGAGCCTCGCTGGGGCACACCGATCGATTGGGACGATGCGTATTGCGGCCACTGGCCGGATGACCGGACGGACATCACCCGCGGCCCGAGACTGCTCCAGGTGACGCGAACGGATGCCGGTGAGGAGAGCGAGGATACCGACGAGCAGCGGCACACGGTCTATCGGTACGCAGGGAACAGGAGAGCCGACCGGCCTGACGACGTGGTGCTCGCAAGCGTGTTCTCATCAGAGAGCCTCGCTCGCTTGCGGAGAGACCTCGCGGCGGAGGGCGGCGCGGCGCCCGTGTTAACCCTGAACTGGCCACTTGAATTGCACGCCTACGACGAGTATGAGAGCATCGGAGGGAGTGAGCCGGAGTGGGTGGAGAGGGAGATCACTGGCGGTCGGACACTGCGTGAGTACGCGGACCTGGACCTTGACGGGTGGCAGACCGTGGATGCGGGTGTGTTCTGGGATCCCATGGGAAGCACATGGAACCCGGGGAACCCCTGCAACGACCATGATGGGACCACCGGGTACTCGGGCCACACCTGCGAGGACGAGCCCGGCGACGATGACTACAAGCGAGGGACGCCATGCTACGACGGCGGTGCTTGTTTCGCGTACTCGCAGTTCTACGATGAGCTTGTAACTCAGTACTTGGCAGGCGTGCCGAATAACTTCGGCTCCGGCTGGCAGCCGATGTGTCTGGAGGATGGCGTCTGTCTTGTGAGCTCTCGTGTGGGGAATGGCGAGCCACGTACACAGCGCATCTATCGGTTCCTCGTGATGCCACACGAGCATCTACCGCCGCTCATTGACTTTGGGTTGGGCTTCAACAGTGTGGGAGACGAATGGCATGAGCTGCTATATGGGGTGGGCCCTACCACATTCACCGCCCAAACATGGCTCACATCCGCGATCTGGCAGGTGACGGAAGGGAATGGGAGAGCCGGCTTGCTGGATGTGACGCTCTTCAGATCAATCCTGCATGAACCTTTCCAGTACGACAGAGGTGTCTTGTACGAAGATAATCCGGACACAGCGTCACCTGCCGAGAGCACGCTGGCTCTATGGAATCGCCCCACATGGGTGATGGTTGTGGATGAGTATGCCTCGGTGGACGATGCCTTGGCGCACGCACATCACTGGAACGCGGTCGAGTACATGGACCCCGGCGAGCGCCCGCACACGAGGCGCGTGGTGGCCATGAACGCGCCCGGCTATATCCTATGGGATAAGACGTACGATCTCGCGACGGGAAGCCTCAGCAGCGCCAGCGGGATGTGGGAGGAGTTCGTGTGGGACTGGCAGGTCGACCCGGAGAGTCTGGATTGGACGGCCTGTGGGAGGTTGTTGGAACACCGTACGTACGGCTGGAGCGTGGCGATGACGGCGGCGTTGGAGGCGAATGTCTCCGCCACGCCGGGGGATGTGACCGAGGGGCTTGTCAATGTGTTTGACTATGCGCCCACTCCGGACCCGGAGAATCCATCGATGCAGATCGGCGCCCGAGGCGTGCGAGAGGGGACGGCATCGGATGGGGTCACATACTGGCAGGAGCAATACATCCCGCACCCATGGCGGCCGGAGATGTCGCAATACGAGTTGCGATGGCACGAGCCGGTGTCCGCACTGGAATCATATGATGCGGAGGCGATGAGCATAAGTGACCTGGGGAACTTGGCCGGCAACCCTGATGTAGCCGTGCATGCGATCCGTTTGGATGGTGAGGCTGTCGAGGGGATGTTGCCAGAGGACCTCGCAGTGATGGGGATCGACGCCCGGGCACACGTATTCCCCTCCACGCTCGTGGCGCCGGATGGGGCGGGGGGATCGTCGGGGCATCCGTTCACCATTCAGGAGGTGATGCGTGCTGCCTCGGACTCCGGCGTCGTGTCGACATGGGATGGAATTGGTATTGCCGCAAGTCCCACGGACCTCGTGGAGACTTCATGGGGCGGCGCCCTCACGGTGCGAGAGAACCTCGGCCCGGACGTTGTGGAGTTTAGATGCGATCTTGTGAGGACCAATGAGTATGGTCAGGAGACCGTGAGCATCCGCGATTTCGACGGTAACTCACTGGGAGACGATGTGGAGGCGTACCTTCTCGGCGAGAGTGACAATGAGACGATCGACCTGCCCGACGCGACTTGGCTACGCAGGCCTTCCGGTGGTGAGAATGCATGGACGGTCCGTCGTTATGATCACAAGCGCCGCTTGGTGGAACTCGAATCAAGCAGCGGAAATGGAAAGGTGTGGACGTACGCGAAGCGAGAGGGTGATGCCATTCCCGATGATGTGGATGCCAATGCCGAGGTGGTGCTCGAGACTCGCACGTATGACGTCGCATTCTCGAATCCAGGCGAGTTGGATCGCGTGCTTCCCACAGGTGAGATCAGATACGCACTCATGGGGGGCGACTCGTCCGGCGGCTGGCATGGTGGCGCCATGATGGAGACGTTGGTGGAGAACCAACGCGCAACATGGGTGAACCCACCGCAGCAGGACCGTCCCACGGGTGACGAAGACTATGATGTGAAGCTCTCCGTGGAGATCGAGCGAGATGGCAGCGGGGGCGGCATCTCGGGTGTTGCGGTCGTCTCAGACTCCGAGGACGCGCGTCGCCTCGAAATCCAAGTCGGGCGATGGGGGACGATCGAACGTGAGTCCTCGCCTGACGGCACAATCACACGCCATGTCAAGGACTGGCTCGGACGCAGGCAGCGCGTCTACATCGGAACCGCTGATACCGATCCGATCTGGGGCGGCGAATCGGGTGGTGGCGCCGACGACATGATCATGACCGAATTCCGCGAGTACGGCGAAGGTGTCAAGAACGCTCGTCTGCTGACGCGGATCAAGCACTTCCGTGAGCGGCCTGCCGAGCAGTATACCGACCCCGCAAGTGCAGTGCCGTTCCGTGAGGACTTCCATGGCTATGACGTGCGGATGCGCGATGTCTACAGCATCGCGAACCGGATAGACGAAGGCGCTGCCGGCGACCCTCCCTCGGCGCCTCAAGCTCTGTCGTATCGTCGCGAATACATGGACAACCTCGACAGAACACGGTTCGTGGCTGAGTACGCCGGAGGTGCTTCGCCGCCATCGGGAGTTGATCCCAGGGGACAAAGCATCGGCGAACCAGTGCCCGACGCCGCGCAGATCCTCGCCGGCGGACCGATCCGCCTCTCCGAAACGATCTATGATGGGCTTGATCGTGTCATCGAAACACGCACCTATGATGTCAGCGATCCAACCGGCAGCAGCTACCTCGCCTCACGATCGTATTACGACGGCGAGGGCCGTATACGCTTCACCGAGGAACCCGGCAGCGGCATCACGCAGACGGAGTACGATGCCTTCGGACGCGTGAAGAGCGTCACAACCGGCCACGCCTTCGACGTCGTCAACTACCTGATCGAAGTGTCGCGCATCGACAATGTCTACGACGTGCAGGAGCGACTGATCGCAACGCACGCCTGGACGCGCCTCGCCGATCGCCCGGCAGGTACCACGCTGGATGCATCCAACGCCGTGTGGGAGACAATGCTGTACTTCTATGACGAGGAGGGACGACTCACCGCAGAGGTCGACCTTGGTGCCGGCTGCGTCGAGAACCAAAGCGATCACCCAGGCACCTTCGTCGTTCCGACGACAGCTGGCGCAACACCATGGGATGGGCCGTGCGCTGGCACGTCTGCGGTTCACTACGAACCGCAATGTGTCCCAGGTCACATCAACGCGCCTGGCTATCTCCCGGACCACGCGCGCGTCACAATCTACTGCTATGACGAGGATGGCCGTAAGCAGATACAACAAGCGCCTGACGGCACACAGACACGCTACTGGTACAACGGTTTCGGTGAGATCATCTGCGAGGCTCGCAACTACGACGGTACGACGCCGGCCGACAGCGAGGCCGTGGAGCGCACCGCGTACGAATACGATGATGCAGGCCGACTCGTGCGGATCGCCGCGGTACTGGCCGACCATCCATACAATCCGGATATGACAATCAACTGGAGCGAGCCGAACATGCAGCTCCAGATTACCGAGATTGTCTATGGTGCTGAGGTCTACGCCGGGGACGGCAATGATGCAAGCAATAACGGCGGCTTCATCTCACGCGTGTACTTCCCGGATCGGACCACCGGTGATTCGCCGGGCGAGAATCCCCCGCCGCCCGATCTGGAGTTCACCTACTACGTCGACGGATCGCTCCGTACGCGCCTCGATCAACGCGGCGTCGAGTTCCTGCACGAGTACGACATCTTCGCACGCCTGATGAACACGGAAGTGACGACCTGGCCGAGCGCTCCGGTGGGTGATTGGCCGGCGGATGTTATTCGACGCGTGGAGTACCTCTACAATGACGACGGCAGCCTCGCGTGGGCAACGGCCTATGACGGACTTGACGCCGAGGCCAATGTCGTGGCGGACAATGCATTCGCCTATGATGCGCGAGGCAACCTCACCGCGGAGAGCCAGGAGTACGGCGGGGTCGCTGTCGCCGATTCACCTACGACGATCTACGAGTGGGATTTCAGTTCAGCCGAGGTGGCTGACAACCACGACCGTCTCACGTCGATGACATATCCGTATGAACGTGATCTGTCGCACCGGCGCCTCGACTTTTCCTATGGCGACTCGCCCGAGTCCTTCGAGGGCGCTTTCGACCTCATCACATCAATCACCTCAGACATGGGCCTCGGCGAGATCGCGACGTACAGCTACATGGGTGACGGCCGGCGCGTCGGCAGAACATGGAACAACAGCGGTGTCGCCGGAGCGCCGGACCCGGTGGCGTGGCTCGATACGCCCGCTCCGGTCGGTGACTGGACGGGCTACACGCACCTGGATCGCTTCGGCCGACTCAAGGATCTCACCTACCTTCGCGACGATCTCATGCCCGAGGTGGTCCACAGCTACAGCTACGCACGCGATGAGGTCGGCAACATCCTCGCCTGCCTGACCAGGCAACTCGACCTGCAACAGACCGGCGACCGGGACAATGTGTCATCCTACCTGTACGAATACGACGGCTTGCATCGGCTCACCCGGGCAACGCGTGGAACGTTGGATGAGGCCCAGTTCTCTGATGGCGCGCTGACAATGGAGGATGCGGTCGGCACACGCAGAATCACGTGGCTGCTGGACAGCGTCGGCAACTGGGCCAAGACCGTCGGAATGCATGCGGGCCGGTACGAGGAGGAAGATAACGACGGCGACGGTGGATTCGAGACTCCGGTCGATACCTTCGACTACCTTGTCAACTTCCGCAACGAGATGCAGGTGTCGTATATCTACGATCAGGCCGGCAATCTCATCGCGGATGTCGATCATTACTACTGCTACGACGCATGGAGCCGACTGATCCAGGTCAGCGATCGAGGGACGTTGGGGCAGGACGAAAACGGCGTCATCACCGGTGAGTTGGGTGACTGGATCGTCCACTACGCCTACGACGCGTTTGGCAGGCAGATCGCCACGCAAAGGCCTTGGCCTGGGTCGCCCAGGGAGGTTCGTGTCACGCGCCACCACTACGACGGGACGCGGCGCATCCAGGATGTACGCATTGATCCGCTCGAGTACACAGCTCCGCTCGGCCAGGCTCCGATCAGCGGTAGCGGCGGAGGGCCTCCGACGCATGTCACGTATGTCGCGAACGACTACATCTACACACCCGGCTACGTCGACGAGTTCCAGCTTCAGATCGGCTCAGCGGGCGAAGTCATGCACATCCTTCAGGATGGCAACCACAACGTCGTCGCGCTGCTCGACGAGTATGGCGATGTGCTCGCGCAGTACATCTACGATCCGTACGGCACACTCGTCGGCATCGACCACGTCGCATCCCCCGACACCGACAGCGCCCTCGCGCACCAGGGGCTGTTCTTCGACCGTCTTGACGCCGACGTGACCGATGCGCCCCTCGCGGCTGACGCCCTCGGCATCTACCCAAACCGCAACCGCACATACCACCCCACCCTCGGCAGGTTCCTCCAGACCGATCCGAATGGCACCGCGACCACGCTGCTCGACGGCGGCGCGTGGCGCGCCGGCGGAACAGCGATGGTCGGTCTCGACGCATTCGACGCCGAGGCTCTGTACGGCGATGGCGTAAACATTTACGCGTATGTGGCAGGCAATCCCCGGAACGGCACCGACGCCGCAGGCCTTTTCGGCGGGCTGTTCGTGCCTGGTCCAACGGATTACCTCGGCAGCATGTTGCAGTCCCTTGTGGCCAACTACTCGGCCAACCTATCTTGGGATGTCGATTGGGCAACAGATTGGGGATTGCCCGATGAGATGCACACGCGAGCTGATGACTCATGGGTGACTTACGCATTCGCGCAGGGCGCGTACAACGCCTCCGAGATCGGGATCCCATTCACCGACATCAGCGTAAATCCGTTTGACATATTGGGTGCATTTCGGTACAAGGATTCCAAGCCTGGAGGTAGGACAGGTCTCCACGGCCACAGGCACCTGCACTACCTGCCCATGGTCCGGGTGTTTCGGCAATGGCGGAACGTCTCGGGCGTCAAGGGCTTGATGATGAACAAGGGCCTGCGAGGCCCGAACGGTGACATTCTCAGGGGGGCAGATGGTCGGTACCTGCGTCCGGATGTGCAGATGTGGTATAAGGGAGAACTACACATCTGGGAGATTGTGAATACGAATCCCGTCCGCGACAAGCTCGACAAGTACAAGGCGATCCTCGAACATAACGGCATTCCGGAAACCAGGCTTGTGTTCCACTAACTTTGGAAGGGCAGAGTCAATGGGAGACTACGTCGCATGGATCAACGCGTATGCAAGTGATGAACAGCCAGTAGATGCATCCACCGTGCTGGATATCTTCGATAGCCTTGCTGTTGGATTCGACTTTGTAACCAAGCCATATTACAGTTATGGTACAGATGAGGAAGGGCGCGTCTCAGACTGCAGGCCGTGGCTTGCTGAGAAGCTGCGGCAGCAGCGTGACAGCATGCGGCCCGATAGGTATTGCGACCAGGTGTCGCTCCACGGGGTCAGCCGTAAGCAGATGACGTGGTGTTTCGAGGCAAACTCCTGCTCCAAGTACCAGCACCATGATCAGGGGCAATGGGCTCGTGACCCGAGTATCCTCGTCATGGCTGACTTCGACCTGGCGCGGCAGCCGAAGAGCGTGGAGGTGTTCCTGGAGCGGGTTGCTCGACGGTTGATCCATGATCCGCGAATATGGTACGGGTTGATCGACGTGGTGCTGCGGGAACACACGCGCCACGACGGCTTCTACCATGGTGAGATATATACCGGCATCACATGGGAGCGCCAGATCGAGCAGTCCTACTGGCGCGAAGACGCGATGGGTTCGCGTGATCGTGTCCGTGGGTTGTATTGGGGGAACATCTTCGGGGCAGCCTTCACGCAGCGTCTTCATGATGCGGGTTACGAAGAAGGGGTCCGGGGACTGCATGAGAGATGGGAGGTCGTGCCTGGTGGTCGGGGGTCGGTGCCGGCGGTGCCGGTGACGCTGCGTGATGAGAATGGATCCATGGCTGTCCTTCTAGATGATGAACCAGTGCGATTCGCCAAGAGGCGCGATATGCGCTTAACCAGCATGGACCGGGCCGTCCTAACAGGTACAATGCTGCGATCGGTCATGTCAAGAGCCGGGCTGCTATAAGAGCGATCTCCCGACCGATGCGGTGTGCCGAATCGCATCGCGGGGCAACACGGACACTTGCGCTTGCACTGGAGTGAACGCGCTGGATATCTTCGGAAGCTGAACGACGTGCCACCCGGGGTGAGCCCGCATGAGTTCATCTATCTCCAGCCGATGTGGCCGTGGGAGCATGCGGGAGTTGACAGAGTCCGAGATCAGTATCTGGATTATGAGTTCGTGAGTTTCCTTCGCGTGGATTTCAACTGATGGGACAGACAGACAGAATCGTGGCACTTCTTCGGCAGTGCGCCCGCAATCAGATCGGGCGCCTTGGCGGATCGTCGCTGGCTACTATTATCAATCCGGGTCTCCCCGAGGCTGACATCCAACGCTACGAACGCGGAATTCGTGCGCAACTGCCGAGTGAATTCCGAGCGTTCATCAGGTATTCGAATGGCGCCACGTTGTACGGGGCCGTCCTGCAGTCGGTTGCGGCAGAGACGGCTCGGGACGATCCGTACGCATGGATGGATGTGCAGCGGCTCCTTCCGGAGGCGCGTCTGCTGACGATCCACGCTTGGGGCCTCGAGCGTGATGTCGACTGTATAGCGCTGAAGGGCTCGCGGTTCCCGGAAGGGTCGATCGTCTTCGTCAACGGCGATAGCAGCCGATGCGTCTGCTATCAACCATCCTTCGCCGACTGGCTGGAGATGGCTGCCGTCGGCGCGATGCGCGATCGTGGCGTCCTGCACCCTCGTGAGTACGTCAAGTATGGTCTGCCGCTCGATGAATGCGTTGCGGGAGAAGTCGTGCGCGTCGCTGTGGAGAAGGGTTGGGACATCTTCTCAGTTCCAGGTGACAAGGTGAACGATCCCGCACAGCTCCGTGCTCTGGCTGAGCGTGCCGTGGTGGAACAGCCTCGCGCTCTGGAGCCAGCGATGCTGGATGGATTCCCTGTGCCGAGAACGCGCATGCCTGACCTGCCAAGGCAACCGAAGCATGTGCCCTCGCGACAGAACGAGACCGCCGACCTGCTCCGGACTTGGGAGGGTGTGAGGCTCCGTGACGAGGATGGTGATATCTACACGATCAGGCTGCGCGATGGCGTGTCACCGGAACGGCTCGCGGCGCTTGAGCGAGCAGTTGGGCACCCGCTCCCATCTGAGTACATCGATTTCATGGTAACAACGGACGGGTTGGAACTGCTCCTTCATGAAATCCTCGATCTCGGTCGCCAAGGTGTCATCAAGGAGCACCGGCTCATCACACTCCAGAACTGGGGGAACGGCGATTTCGACTGTCTCGCTCTGGAAGGTTCGCGATTCCCCGCAGGTTCGATCGTGTTCTGCAACCATAATCCGGGTGTCGCGGTCAAAGTGGCGGATTCCATCACGGATTGGCTGCGACGCTTGATGGAGGAGATCAAAGCGACCGGAGGTATCTATCATCCGCGCGACTACTGGGTTCCGCGCGACTACAAAGGTGTTTACAGTCATGTCTGCGATGAACTCGATGATGTCGATTGTGAGTTGAACAGGTAGCGAATGTCCCGCTGATGACCAGACCGCTTGCTCAATCCAGCCTCTGCTGTGACATCGACCACGTCGCATCCCCCAACACCGACAGCGCCCTCGCGCATCAGGGCCTGTTCTTCGACCGTCTTGACACCGAAAGTACAAAGAGGCTGCGGAACGAGCATGTGGCGGCGTGTTCCACGTCATGGTGGAGGTATATGATTGAGTACACAATACGATTCCAAGCAGACTGTCATTCGGTACCTGTCGGATGCAGCTGCGTGCGTTGGATGGCGCCGATCCGGGCGTTGCCTGTGGACAAGAGGCGCGGATCACAAGATCGCAATCAGCCTCAGAAAACTGCCTTGGGGTGACTTCTATAACGTCGATGTATACATCTACTTTGACAGATGGACTCGTTCGTTGATAGAGACTTCGGCGGATGTATACTTCGACGGTCGGCGCATCTTGGGAGACCACGCAGATCTTGGCTTCCGAGCTGTCGACTTCCATCCGGGTGAGTGGACGCTAAGCGAGGAGGAACGGCATGGCACGTTCGTGACGCTGATTGTGGAACGATTGGTGCCCGCCATAGAGCCGCTCGGGTCACGCGAAGGTCTGATCGACTTCGTTCGATCTCGCAATGCCGTGCGAGAGCTGACGATTGACGCCCGCCGCGAGCTCGGCTTCCCGGAGGATGTGTAAGAGCAGGATGGCAGCGGGTCCGGCGGCGGGCGGGTCTCCGACACACGTCGTTTATGTCGCGAACGACTACATCTACACGCCTGGCTACGTCGACCAGTTCCAGCTTCAGATCGGCTCGGCACTCGGCAGGCGAGGTGATGCAGATTCTGACGACGCACGCCACGGGGAGGGGTGCCGATCGCGTGTGCTCCACAATCGTGATGAACGCTGGAGACGGCGGGCGCAAGGCTCGCGCATGTTCGGTAGAATACGACCCATGGAGTGGAGGCGTCCGGGACAACTCATGGTGCTCACTTGGCTGGCGGGGCTCTTGGTTCTGACCATCTGGGCGTCACCTGTCGCGGCGCAGCACGATGGCAACCGGCGGACGCTGCCTGCCGGCCAGATCGAACTGGCTCGACTTGTCGATCTCGCGGCTGACCAGCTTGATCTGAACATCACATACGATGCTGGGACGCTTCGTGGTTCGGTGACGCTTCGTCTCGGCGAGGGCGTGAGCGATGATGAGCTCTGGCAATTCGTGAACCACGTTCTTGCGGCGCGCGGCTTCACGACGGTTCGCATGCCAGGCGATGAGATGCTCAGCGTTGTGAAGCTGTCGGAGGCGGCGGGACTGTCGCGCGTTGATGCGGACACTGCGGGAGATTTCCCAGGGGAGATGGATGCGCCGCAGGCGGGCTATCGCACCGTCGTTGTCCGCACTGAACATCGCCCGGTTGATGCGCTGATGCGCGCAGCACGACTGGTGCTGTCGAAGTCCGGCGGTGCAATCACGGTGGTGGGTGACACGAAGTTGCTGATGATTTCGGATCTGGCGCCGCGCATCGAGCAGGCTGTGTCGCTGATCGAGCAGCTCGACCAACCGGACGAGCAGGCGATCGTCGAGACGGTTTCGGCGACTGCGCGTGATGCTGAGGATCTCGTGGCGCTCGTGAGGGACGTGGCGGAGAAGCGGAAGGCGGTAAGCGGCATCGACGTGCCGGGCGATTTGCTCGCCTCGACGGATGGCTGCTCGGTCATCATCGTGGCGCCGCGGAGTGAGCTCTCGTACTGGAAGGAACTGGTCGAGCGACTGGATCAGCAGGAAGCGACGCGGAATGTCGTGTACGCGCCTCGCCATTTCGGGGTGAGCGAGGTGGCTCGTCTCGTGCAGGATCTCTTGGGCTCGGGCGGAGGTGGGGGAAGTGATGAGCGGTTTCATATCATCGTGGACGACCTGACCGGCTCGATGATCGTCTCAGCCACGGCAAGCCAGCACGAACAGATCCGCGATCTCATGCAGCGACTGGATGCGACGACGCCCGAGTCACGACGCGGGATGCGTTCCTTTGCGATCCGGAACCGAAGCGTCAACGAGATCGTGGTGATCCTCGAGAACCTGCTCGACGCGGGTGTGATCAGCACTGGTGGCTTCGAGCCGATGCTGGAGCGACGCAGTTCCCGAACGCAGCCGGGCGACGGTGCAAGAAGCACAGACAGCACGGTCAGCCGCCCGCATTCACCAGATGTTATGGCGCGTGCAGACAACATAGATATGGAATCGGCAGTGGCGCGGCCGAGCACCGCGCGCGATGAACTCGTCCTGCTTGCGGATGAAGGGACGAACAAGCTCATCGCGGTCGGCGAGCCGAGGTTGCTTGAGCAACTCGCGCCGCTGATCGCGGAACTGGATGTTCAGCAGCCGCAGGTGATGCTGGAGGTCATGCTCGTCGGCTTGACGGAAGGGCAGTCGCGGGATCTCGGCATTGAACTTGAGAAGATCGTCATCAGCGGTGACACGACCGTTCGATTGGCCTCGCTGTTCGGGCTGAGCAGCGCGGGCGGCACTGCGGCGCGCGTCGTCGGCGACGGGCTGGGTTTCACCGGCACGGTCGTCGACCCAGGTGATTTCAGCATCATCGTTCGCGCGCTGGAGACGGTCAGTCAGGGTCGTACGTTGAGCCGGCCTCGTCTACTGGTGCGCAACGCCCAGACGGCGACCTTCGACGCTGTGTTGCAGGAGCCATTCGCATCGGTCAACGCATCGGATACCGTTGCGACGACAACGCTGGGCGGATTCGAGAACGCGGGAACGAGTGTGACGATCCGCCCGCAGATCGCAGAAGGCGATCATGTCGTGTTGGAGTATTCGGTTCGACTGAGCAGCTTCGTGGGTGAGAGCGCAAACCCGAACCTGCCGCCACCCCGGCAGGAGAACAGCGTGCAGAGCGTCGTGACGATTCCTGACGGCCACACGGTTGTTGTCGGCGGGTTGGAGTCGTTGACCGAGGGCGACTCCGAGTCGCGCGTGCCGCTGCTGGGTTCGCTTCCGCTGATTGGCGAGGCGTTCAAGAACCGCTCGCGTTCCAACAGCCGTTCGCGTTTCTACGTGTTCATCCGTGCGGAGGTGATGCGTGATCGCGGCTTTGAGAGCCTCAAGTACATCAGCGAGTACGACCGCGGTGACGCCGGCCTGGATGACGGCTGGCCCGTCGTCGAACCGAGGGTCATCCGGTGACAGTTGCCGCATCGGCCAACGTGGGAGAGACGCCCCTGGGAGTGGTTGGACCGGCGAGCCGGGAGTTCCTCGATGCGATCCCACGGGACTTCGCTCGCCAGCATCTGATCGTCAGCGTCGGGCGCAGGCGAGGTGTGGAGCACGTTCTGCGAGCCGAGTCAACCGGCGAGGCAGCGCTCTTCAACGTCGGCGTGCGTCTGGGCGTGGGGCTGAAGACGTGGATGGCCGACGGCGAGGCGATCGCTCGCGCCATCGACGCAGCGTACGCAGCCCGAGTGGCGGCTGGCTGCGATGCACGGGAACTGGAGTCCGATGACACAAGTGAGGCGGATGAGAGCATCGAGCAACTTATGGGGCGAGCAGACCGCGATCTCCTGTCGACGCAGGGCAAGGGACGGGTTGTCAAACTGGTCGATGCGTTGCTCTTTGAGGCGTTGGGCCTGAATGCGAGCGATGTGCACGTGCAGCCTCTGGCGGATCGGACACTTGTGCGATATCGCGTGGACGGTGTGTTGCATACAGCGCGGGAGTTACCGTCGAAGCTCACTGCTGCGGTTGTGAGTCGAATCAAGGTGATGGGGCGGATGGACATCGCCGAGCGTCGCGTGCCACAGGACGGCCGGGCGACGGTGACCGTGGGATCGGGCTCTGCGGCGAAGGCTGTCGATCTGCGCATCAGTACGCTGCCGACAAGCTATGGTGAGCGAGCGGTGATCCGGCTGCTTGACACCGGCAGCGGACGCTGGCTGGATGACTTCAGATCGCTCGGCATGCCTGCGGAGACTGAGCGTGCGTACCTCGCCTGCGCAAGCTGTTCCAACGGAATCGTGCTCGTCACGGGGCCGACCGGAAGTGGAAAGACGACGACGCTCTACACCACGTTACGCTGGTTGGCGAATCGCGGGACACAGGGGGGCATGGGCGGTGAGCTGAACATCACGACAATCGAAGATCCGATTGAGTATGAGCTGGCGACGGCGGGAATCGCGATCAGTCAGGCGCAGGTCAACACGAAGAAGGGTGTGACGTTCGCATCCGGACTGCGGCACATCCTCCGACAGGATCCGGATATTGTGATGGTCGGCGAGATCCGCGACACCGAGACAGCGCGGATCGCGATCCAGGCGAGC
>JAGLTS010000097.1 GCA_023135165.1 Phycisphaerales bacterium
CTGACGCGGCATTTTCGGACGTGGACCCCGCCGCGCGGGGCAGGAGAGTACGCCAACAGCCGTCGGCAGGGCGGAATGACCTACGATCGGCGCGATGTGCTCGTGTGCTGGGTCGAGACCGACGACGATGACGCCGAGGATCTCCAGTTCGACGAGATCGAGCGCCTCCAGCCCGAGGACAATCTTGTTGGGAATTCCGACGACGGCGAGCTTGACGACGATTTCCCGGTCTGATAACGTCGCGCCCATGCACACTGCCTTGAATACCCCGAACCCAACCGAAACGATGCGCAGGTGCGACCGCTGGCTCCCGGGCAGTGTGCAACTTCTCGCGCTGGCGGTCGCGCCTGCTGTTGTTTCGATGACGGGGGTTCCGTCGTGAGCGAAGTCCTGTCGGTCATCGTGGTTCTTCTTGTCATCGTCGGGACGTTCACCGTCATCCTCGCGCCGCTCGTGCTCGGTGCTTGGTGCATTCATCGCTATCTCAAGTACGAGGAGCGGAAGCAGCGGAGCGACCCCCCGTGACCTACGACCGAGTCGCCATCACAAAGTTCATCGACGACGCCGCGAAGCGCAACGGTCACGACCAGGAAACCCGCGAGCGGATCGTCACCAACGCTCTGTGCTCGCTGGATCTTGGCAACCCGGAGGGGTTCGCCGTGGAACTCTCGCGGATGTGCGGCACGACCGCCCAGTACTGGCGAAACGTGCTCGACATCTGCACCGAGCCGTCCGATAAGATTGTGCAGGCCGTGCCGGCGTAGGCAACGTCCTATAATGAACGTTATGTTAAATCACGGCCTCCTGGAGCCGTGCGGACCGCCCTGCGCGGTCGATCCTCGCGTCTCCGCAAGCGGTTCCGCCTGCCACTCATGGCGAGATGCCTTGGCTAGACGAGAGGCGGCCGCTGCTCACGCAGTCCTTTCCGTCCGTTTCACGTCGGCTTTGCGATCTTCATGCGGTGGGTTGTGCCTACCGTCCGGTCGGGTCGCTACACTCCGCGAACTATGCGCACCTACGCCTGGAAAACGGTTGACCGATGGTCGCAGACACTGATTCCGACCGCACGCGAAGTCCCGGCGGAGGCGGTGATCCAGAGCCATCAACTCATGCTGCGGGCGGGGCTTATCCGCCAGCTCACGGCTGGGATCTACGACTGGCTGCCACTGGGATGGCGGGTCATGCATCGCGTCATGAACATCATTCGTCAGGAGATGGCCGACGCAGGGGCGATCGAAGTCATGCTTCCAGCGATGATCCCGATGGATCTCATGGAGAAGACCGGCCGGGACGTCGCCTACGGTCCGAACCTCTTTCGGCTGAATGACCGTCACGGCCGACCGAGCTGTCTCGGTCCGACGCATGAAGAGGTCATCGTCGAGCTGGTCAAGGGCTATGTGTCGTCGTACAAACAACTTCCGTTGAATTTGTACCAACTCCAAGCGAAGTTCCGCGACGAGTTTCGCCCGCGGTTCGGCCTGCTGCGCTGCCGAGAGTTCATGATGAAGGATGCGTACTCGTTCCACACGACGGTCGAGGGGCCGGGTGGGTTGGATGAGACGTACGACCGGATGTACACGGCCTACGAGCGGATCTTCGACCGGGCCGGCCTGGACTACACGGTGGTCGAGGCGGAGGCGGGCCCAATCGGCGGCAGCGCATCGCACGAGTTCATGGTCAACTCGGAGGTCGGTGAGGACACCATCCTCAAGTCCGACAAGGGCAACTACGCGGCGAACATGGAGAGATGCGACATCGGTGAGCGAAGCTCGTCGCTGGATGGCCCCCCCACTGCTGAAATCGAACCCGTTCACACACCGAACCTGCCGGGCATCGACGATGTGGCTGCGTTCCTGAGAATCGAGCCGAGCGACATGCTCAAGACGCTCGTCTGCCGGGGTGATGACGGCGTGTGGACGCTGGGTGTCGTGCGCGGCAATCACGATCTGAATGAATCCAAGCTCAAGCAAGCGGCAGGCGTTTCGCAGTTGGAGCTTGCTGACGACGCTGCGGCACGCGAGGCGGGCTTCGCGATCGGGTTTGTCTCGCCTCGCGTTGCATCGAAGATGGATGACGTTCGACTGTTTATCGATCCTGACGCGGCGCAGGATCGTCTCTGGGTGACGGGTGATGACCGCGCCGACTACCACGTCAGGCATTTCAACTGGCGACGGGATACCGGCGATGTGCTCGACACCGACCGCGTGCAGGTGGCGGACATCCGAAACGCACAAGATGGTGATCCATCGCCAAGAAACGACGGCGGTGTGCTGCGCGAGTCGAAGGGGATCGAGGTCGGCCACGTCTTCAAGCTCGGATCTAAGTACTCCGACGCGCTTGGCCTAACGGTCAGCGACGATCATCAGCGGCAGATTCCGGTGGTGATGGGCTGCTACGGCATCGGGCCGGGCCGCATCGTTGTCAGCGCGATCGAGACGCACGCTGATGATGACGGCATCGTCTGGCCGAGTGAGATCGCGCCGTACGATGTGCTCATCACGCCGATCAAGTGGGAAGGCGAAATGCGCGAGACCGCGACACGGCTGGCCGACGCGCTCGGTGACGCCGGGCTGGATGTGCTGATCGACGACCGGACCGAGCGTGCGGGCGTGAAGTTCAAGGATGCGGACCTGATCGGCATCCCGATCCGCTTGACGATCGGCGACAAGGCGCTCGCGCAGGGGTGCGTCGAATTCAAACGCCGCGCGGAATCGGGGCGGGGTGAGCTTGTGAAGATCGAAGATGTCGTGGCGCGATGTAACACGGGGTAGCCGCCCCACTGCTTGCTCCGGACATCACAGGAAGAGGCGTGCCTCACCGCCGCACCGAGCGGGGCGGGCGGTTCACGCGGCTCATGGGTGAGTCGATCGGTTTCGTCAGGAAGGAAATGCCATGCAACTGTCAGGACTCAAGTACGGCGCACACCTGTTGCGTCTGGTCGATTTCCCAGTGCCGGAGTTCGTGACGGGCGGTGCGACGAACGGCGAGCTGCAGCAGATGCTCGACAAGCACGGCAAGCTCGTCGCCAAGCCCGTGTTCCATGAGAGCGTCGGCAAAAAGGGGAAGGCCGGCCTGATCCGCATCGTCGATAATCTGACCGACGCGCTGCAGGCCAAGCGAGAGCTTTTCTTCGCTACGCATAAGAAAGGCGCCCGCACTGTTCGCGCCAACGGCGTGACGTTTGAGGAGTTCGTCGAGTCGGACATCGAGGTGTATTTCAGCATCTCCGAATCGACTCGCAAGCGAAAGCCGATCTTCACGATCTCGCCGTGCGGCGGTGTGGACATCGAGAGCCTGCCCGCTGAGAAGCGCAAGACGGGCTGGATTGACCCCTTCATCGGCATCAAATCGTTTGACATCACCAATGCGCTGAACGACACCGGATGCCCGCAGCAGTACATTAGCCCGCTTGTGCAGGCGATCCCGAAGCTCTGGGGCCTCGTCGCGAGCTACGGCGTGTCCACCGTGGAGATCAACCCGCTGCGCATCAAGCGCGCGGGCAGACGATACGTCCCCGTTGCATGTGATCTCAAGGCTGCGTTTGATCAGGACAACCCCGCATGGCGGCGCACGGGGCTTCCGGAAGCGATTTTCCAATCGGGCATCAGTCCGTTCGAGGCGGAGATCAATCGGCTTCGCACGTATCAGGGCCAGAGCGACGTCCTCGATCTAAACCCGACCGGCTCGATTCTTCCCTTCATGTTCGGCGGCGGCGCGAACTCGGCAGCCACCGAGACGCTCGGCGACCTCGCGATCTTCTCGTCGGACTTCGGCGGCAACCCGCCTTATGAGAAGATATACGAGATCTCCCGCATCACCTTCAAGCACCACCTCGGCGCTGCGGACACGCTGTTGGTCATCGGTGGAAAAGCGAACAACACGGATATCTACGTCACGTTCCGCGGCATCTTCGACGCGCTGCGCGACCACATGCGGGAAAACGAGTGGAAGCCGCTGTACGTCGTGATCGGGCGCGGCGGGCCGAACCTCGTCAAGGGCATGGTCTACGCCCGCGACATCCTCGACTCGCTCAGGCTTCCGTACAAGGTCTTCGGCTACGACACGTCGATGATCCTCGTGCTCGAATACGCCAAGAAGATCGACCAGTGGTGGCGGGCCGAAGGCAAGGCTCGTTACGTCGATTCGATAAACCAAGCCGGCTGACACAGCCGTCATGACGACCGCGCAGCGCCGCGATCAGGATTCACGCACCGGAGTGCATCATGCGACAGCTTGAGACCAAGCCATTTCCATACTACGTGGGCATCTACTCCCTTGAAGAACTTGTGACCAAATCCTCAAGGGTATGTGTCATTAACATCCTCGGTACGGAGAGCCGAAAAGTCACACCCGTGTCGCACGAGTTCTCCGGCGGCAACATCGTCGCCGGTGTGCAGTACGGCCGAATCGGGACGCTGGAGACGAAGATCGGCGACATCCCGGTCTACCCGAGCGTTCGGGAGGTCATGAAACAAGGCCATGCCTTCGACGTCGGCGTCGTGTACCTGCCGCCAAGCGCGGTGAGCCAGGCCGTGAGTGAGCTTGTGACGTTCAATCACGATCTCAAGCGAATCATCATCGTGACGGAGAAGGTCTCGACAGCGGACTCACGCAACATCCGCTTCCTGTGTCAGGAGGCGGGCGTGGATGTCATCGGCTGCAACTGCCTGGGCGTCGCGAACGTGTGGGACCACGTCCGCATCGGCGGCGCGCTCGGAGGCGACCATCCGGATGAAACGCTGCGGCCCGGATCGATCGCCATTCACTCCAACAGCGGCAACTTCACGACGACGATCGCCGAGTACCTTCGCACGGCGGGGTTCGGCCTATCGACGGCGATCAGTTCGGGCAAGGATCTGTACATTCATTTCGCGTTGCCCGAGTTCCTGTTCGCGGCGCAGAACGATCCGCGGACGAAGGCAGTAGCGCTGTACGTTGAGCCGGGCGGGTACTACGAGAAGATGGCTCTGGAGATGATCGGCGAGCGACGCTTCGGGTTCAACAAGCCGATCGTCGTGTGCGTAACCGGGCGGTGGAAGAAGGACATCAGCCGATCGTGCGGGCACGCCGGCGCGCTTGCGGGCAGCGGCGACGACGCTGAAAGCAAAGAGGCGTGGTTCGACGAGTACTTCGGCGTACCCATGTTCGATCCGAAGAATCCGCAAGTGTCGAAACGCGGCGTGCGCGTGGCGTCGATCCAGAACTTTCCAGACGCGATGCACGCGGTCTTCAAGAAGATGGATGAAGCCCCGGACTTCGACGTGCAGGGCGATCTTGAACTGAAACTGTGGCTGAGCGATAACAGGCTGGCGCTGCCCAAAGAGCTGGACCTGCCGATTGTGACACCGTTGGCTCCGTACGATGAGCAGTTGGCGGAGATCAACAAGGAGATCGGTGCGCAGCCGTTGCGGCAGAACATGCGCAACGCCTCGGCTGCGTCACGGATGGCTCCGAAGACGCAGGTGTCGGAGTTGCACAGCCGATCGGTGCTCGACCTCTCAACGCACACGATTGAAGAAAACGTGTACTTCACATTGGCGAGGATCATGCCCGACAAGGCCGACGCCGCAACGATGAACATGCTGCTCAATCTGTTCATGCGGCTCGATGACGGCGAGATGGCGATCGTGCAGCAGGCGCAGCGCAACGGCGCGACGCCGAATGCATACCTCGCGGCGCCCATGGCTGCGCTAGGCGATTCGGATCTGGTCACGAAGGCCAGGGCGCATGCGGCGTTCATCATCGATGCTGTCCGACAGTTCAACATTGATGACCGGACCAGCCGAATGCCGGAGGGTCTGGATGCACATGTGCTGGAGCATTTGCTTGTCGAAGGGACGGCCGTGCCCAGCGAGGCTGCCGACCACCTCCAGAAGGAGATCGGCAAGAACCGAAAGAACTGCGCGGCGCTTCACGTGTGCCGGCACGTCATCGACTTGGCCAAGCGGCGTGATCTACAGATTCGTGATCGGCACGAGTTTCTTCTCGCCTCGCTCGCGGTCGGCATGTTCTGGACGCCGATGCTGCGCAAGCGCATCACCAGGCAGGTCGTCGAGGATGCGATCGCTTACATCTTCTCGCTCGCACGTCTCTTCGCGTATTCGGTGACCGATGTGGAGAAGAACGAGCATTGGAAGAAGCTCACCGGCGGCAAGCTCGCAGGCCTGACGACGTCGTTCACCGAGAACGCGTTCCGCATCCTCTTCAACCACAAGCCGGACAAGACGGAACTGGCTGAGTTCCAGTACCTCGTTGGTCTGACATTGACGAACGGCCCGGGAACCATCTCGGCCAAGGGCGCCAAGGAAAGCGTCAGCGCCCGCAATACCATCTCCATGGCTTACGTCGGCTTCCTCGCCAACACCGGTCTTGCACATGGCGGCAACGGCTTCGAGGCGGTCGAGTACCTTCTGGATAACTTCAAGGATGCCAAGCTCAAGCATCCCGGCGACCCCGATCACAACCTCGACCTGCACGCGATGGCGACTGGCGCGGCAGAGAAGTACGCCGAGTTCAAGCGAAAGGAAAAATCGCTCGGCAGAATGCGCGTCAAGCCGATCCCGTGCATCAATCACCCGGTCTTCAAGGGCCACGAAGTGAACATCGACCCGCGTGAAGACTTCATTCGCAAACAGTTTGAAGAACGAGACATCTACAACGTCTTCCTTGAGTTCTACCATCTGCTCGTGCGGGAGCTGTACACGCAGGGCGTGACGCGGAACGTGTTCTGCGTGAACATCGACGCGGTGATCGCGGTCATCGCGCTGAAGCTGTCGTGGAACGGGCTCGCAGCCGGCACGCTGACGCATAAGCAGGTGCAGGATCTCGTGTTCACGCTGTTCCTGTACGGCCGGGCGATCGGTGTGACCGCGGAGATTACCGACCATCGCGATCGAGGCAGGGACATGGACTGCCGGACGCCGCAGAGCGAGTTGTCATTCGTGTTGTGACGCGGCTCACCCAGAGGCAGGAAGGTCAAACACCCATCAGGCTGCCACGGCCCAGGACCGCGAACGAACCGCACACCATCCCAGCCCGTCCCGTATACTCCGCCCTTTCGTACGTGTGTCGTGCAGTCAACAGTGCAGCGGAGGATCGAAGCGATGGACGTGTCAAAGCCCGCACCAAGCTTGCTCGACAAGAATCACTTCGCCCTGCGGCGAGTGCATTCGCTGCTGGGTATCGTTCCAATCGGCCTGTTCCTGGTCAACCACATGCTGGCCAACTCGACGGCGTTCCTCGGCGCGAGCCACTTCAACCACCACATCGGGCTGATCCACGACTTGCCATGGCTACTCTGGATCGAGGTTTTGTTCATCTTCCTGCCGTTGGCGTTTCACGGCATCCTCGGCGTGGTGATCGCATTGGAAGCCAGGTACAACCAGAATCGTTATCCCTATATGGACAACTGGCGGTACACACTGCAGCGAGTGACGGCGTACATCACGATCGCCTTCATCGCGGTGCACATGCTCCATTACCGGTTTGCACACTGGTTTGGAATCGCCGCCAACTACGGGGATGCGCACCACGCGGCAGGCGGTTTCTACGGGTTCACGATCGAGGGTTTCCAGAGCGGGTTGCTGGGTCTGCCGACGTGGGTGTGGATCGTGATCTACGCGATCGGCCTGGCTGCGGCGGTTTACCACTTCTGCAACGGCATCGTCACGTTCTGCATCACGTGGGGAATCGTCATCGGTGACGAGTCGCGCAAGCGGTTGTCACTTGCGGCCGGTGCTTTGGGCGTGCTGATGCTGGTGTGGGGTGTCGTGTCCATCTACGCCTTGGCGACGGTTGATCCCGAGACGATTACTGACGACTCGGTGGAAACCCACACCGCCTACGTCATCGAAGCGCCGCCGGGGTCATCCTGACGCGTTGCCTGCCGGGGCGCTGCCGCCCTATTTCTGACCCGTCGGTCGGGCGATACGTCGGTCGACCAATGACTCACCAGAACTGAGGGAATCAAAAACCATGGCCAAACAACCCATCGCGGTCATCGGCGGCGGGCTCGGGGGCCTGTGGGCCACCTTGCGCATCGTCGAGGATGGCTTTCCCGTCAATCTGTTCTCCCTCTTCCCGGTCAAACGTTCGCATTCGTGCTGCGCCCAAGGCGGCATCAACGCCGTCCTTGACATCAAGGGCCAAGACGACTCGGTCTGGCAGCACATCGTCGACACCATCAAGGGCGGCGACTACCTCGCCGATCAGCCGCCGATTAAGAGCCTGTGTGAAGGGGCGCCGGGGCTGATCCGCACATTCGACCGCATGGGTGTGACATTCAGCCGAACGCCTGAGGGCATCATGGATCAGCGCCTGTTCGGTGGTGTGAAGAACCGGCGGACGTGCTTCGCCGGCGCGACGACCGGCCAGCAACTGCTCTACGCGGTCGATGAGCAGGTTCGGGCGCATGAAGCCAAAGGGATGGTGACCAAGTACGAGTTCTGGGATTTCTTGTCGCTCGTGCTTGACGATGAAGGCGACTGCCGCGGCCTGACGGCGATGGACTTGAATTCGATGGAGGTCCGAGCGTTCCCAGCCGGCGCGGTCGTTCTGGCGACCGGCGGGCTGGCGCTGACGTACGGCCGATCAACGATGTCGAGCAACTCGACCGGCGCGCCTGCATCGCAGGTGTATCAGCAGGGCGCCAAATTCGCCAACGGCGAGTTCATCCAGTTCCACCCCACCGGAATCCCGGGACACGACAAGAACCGGCTGATGTCCGAAGCGTGCCGGGGCGAGGGCGGACGGATCTGGGTGCCCAAGAAGGCTGGCGACACACGCGATCCGCTCGAGATCCCCGAGAAGGAGCGGTTCTACTTCCTGGAGGAATGGTACCCTGCGTATGGCAACACGGTGCCGCGGGATGTGGCCTCACGGGAGGTCTGCCGGGTCGTCCGTCACATGGGGCTGGGGATCGGCGGCAAGGACTTGGTGTACCTGGATCTCACGCACCTGCCGCGTGATTTCCTGGAAACGAGGCTCGGCGGCATTCTTGAGATGTACCGCACGTTCGTGGGTGAAGATCCGTGCGAACGGCCGATGGCGATCTTCCCAGCGACGCACTACTCGATGGGCGGGCTGTGGGTGGACTTTGAAAAGGATGAACGGACAGGCGCGATGGCGAGCGTCTCACCGAAGAACCACGCCACGAGCATTCCGGGTCTGTATGCGTGCGGTGAGTGTGACTTCGCATACCACGGTGCGAACCGCCTGGGGGCCAACTCGCTGCTGAGCGCTTCCTTCAGCGGCAGGGTGGCGGGTGATGCAGCAGTCGCGTACGTCAAGAACTTCGCCAAGGGCGGCCAGGAGTTGTCGGAGAGCGATTACGAGAGCGAGCGGAAGCGTCAGGACGGGATCAACCGGACGATCATCGCATCGGACGGCAACGAAAACACCTTCGCCCTGCACCACGAGACAGGCGACCTGATGCGAGAACTCGTGTTCGTCGAGCGCAGTAATGACGGGCTGGACCGATCCCTTGACGAACTGGCGAAGCTGAAAGAACGATCGCGGAACATCTCGCTCGACGACAAGGGGTCGTGGGCGAATCAGTCGCTCGCCTGGGCGCGACAAGTGCAAGACATGATCGTGCTTGCCGAGGTGATCGCCAAGTGCGCGCGTCAGCGTGACGAGTGCCGTGGGTCGCACTACAAAGCCGAGTTCGAGTTGAAGATCCCCGAGGGCAAGTTCGAAGGGGACCCGGAGTACGACGAGTACAAAGCCCAATGGAAAACCAACAACGACAAGTGGCTGAAACACACGATCGTCACGCATTCAGAGGACGGCCCGCAGATCGAGTACAAGCCCGTGGACACATCCATCCTGGCGCCTGAGAAACCCCGGGATTACCGGTAACCGTGATCGAGAGAGGAACCATGGCCAAGGAAATCCATGTCAGGATAAAGCGACAAGCCGGACCGGACGCCAAGTCCTACTGGGAAGAGTTCAAGATGCCCTACGAGTCCGGGCACAACTGCGTCTCGGTCCTGATGTATCTGCGCGAACATCCCGTCAACGCCAAGGGCGAGAAGGTTGAACCTGTCGTCTGGGAATCCAACTGCATGGAGGAGGTCTGCGGGGCCTGCGCCATGATCGTCAACGGCACGCCGCGACAGGCGTGCGCCGCGCTGATCGACGAGCTGCAGCAACCGATCGTGCTCGAACCTCTCACGAAGTTCCCGATTGTTCGCGATCTCCAGGTGGATCGACAGGCCATGTTTGACGCCCTGCTTGCGGTGAAGGCATGGGTGCCAATCGACGGAACGCAGGACATCCATCGGCACGCGCCGCTGATCTCGCCGAAGGAACAGGACATCCGCTACCTGTTCTCACGCTGCATGAGCTGCGGCTGCTGCCTGGAGGTGTGCCCGCAGTACCGCAAGGACGCCCGCTTCATCGGACCCGCGGCGCTCGGACAGGTCCGGTTGCATAACTCGCATCCGACCGGCGGCTTCTTCAAGGAAGATCGCCTGCACGTCCTTATGGAGCCGGGCGGCATCGCGGACTGCGGCAACGCTCAGAACTGCGTCAAGATTTGCCCCAAGGACATTCCGCTCACAAGCGCGATCGGCGAGTTGGGTCGCCAGACCACCATCCAGTGGCTGCGGGATCTGTTCGTGAAGTAGCCCGCCTCGCGCGCGTTTCATTCCCTGCAAGCGCCGCTGCGGTCGAGGCCGAATGCGTTGTGGATGGCGAGCGCTGCCGCTTCACCGTCAGCCTTGTCGATGATGACGCTGATTTTGATCTCCGACGTCGTGATGTTCGCGATGTTGATGTTCGCCTCGGCGAGGGCCTGGAACATCTTCGCCGCGACGCCTGCGTGTGATTTCATGCCGACGCCCACGGCTGAGACCTTGGCCAAGCCGACGTCGATCGTGAGTTCTCCGCCGACTTTCGCACAAAGCGATTCGACGATCGGCTTGACATCTGCGAGGTCAGCGTGCTCGACGGTGAAAGAGATCGTCGCGGTGTCGCGGGTTATCTCATTCTGAATGATGTCATCCACGAGGATGTCCGCCTCAGCGATGGCTGAGAAGACGGCAGCGACGACGCCGGGCTTGTGCGGCACGATCGAGAGCGTCACACGGCCGATCTCCGGCTTGAGGGCGACGCCTGAGATGAGGATGTCTTCCATCGCCGGTGTCTCCTGGACGACGTATGTTCCCTCGCCCTCCTGCTGGCTGTGGCGGATGTGGATCGGTACGCCGTACTTCATGCCGAAGAGGACGGCTCGCGGATGGATGATGCCTGATCCGGTGGATGCCATTTCGAACATCTCCTCGTAGCTGATGCGGTCGAGCCTTCGAGCGTTGGGAACGATGCGCGGATCACAGGTGAAGACGCCAGCCACGTCGGTGTAAAGCTCACAGGCGTCCGCATCGAGGACCGCAGCCAGTGCGACCGCTGTGATGTCCGAGCCGCCTCGCCCCAGTGTCGTGATTTCGCCTTCCTCGGTCACACCCTGGAACCCGGCGACGATGACGACACGGCCCGCCTCGCAATCCCGGCGAATCCGCTGCACGTCGATCGAGCGGATGCGTGCGCTCGAAAACGCGGTGTCGGTGCGAATCGCGATCTGGCCACCCGTGTAGCTCACGGCCTCGCATCCATCCGACTGGAGCGCCATGGCCATGAGCGCGATGGAGACCTGCTCACCGGTCGCAAGCAGCATGTCCAGTTCGCGCCTGGGCGGTGCGTCGCAGACCTCTTCCGCCATCTCGATGAGCCGATCCGTCGCCTTGCCGACCGCGGAGACGACGACGACGACATCACAGTCGGCCCGGCGCGCTGCGCACACCCGCCTCGCCGCACGTTTGATCTTGTCAACGTCCGCGATCGACGTTCCGCCGTACTTCTGAACGATCATCGTCATAGCGTTTCGCGCACACTCTCCCCGCTGATGATATCTCGGCAGGTCCGCAGGATATCCATGACTCTTCGGAGACGATGGGCGGTTCGTGCCCTCCGGCACTCACGGGGGCGGGCTTGGCGAGGCGTCAGGTGCGTGCAGCACGAGCCGAACTGAGCCTTCCAGTGAACGGTCGCTGGTTCGCCTGACCGACCACGTGCAGTCCCCCAGCGCGCGCAACAGCGCCCGAACATCATCCACGTATGCGAGTGGAAGGTTGGGGATCATGTCTGCCGAGCTTGCGCCGGAGAGATAACCTCGCGACAGGCACCGCGGCGCGTCATCAGGCGATGTGGGGTCGTCAGCCGTGATTGCCTTCCCCACGGCCTGCACCTGATCCGCGGGGATGCCGATCACCCACCAGCCGGTTCGCGTTGCGTCAGCCGGATCGGGCGCTCCTGCGAACATCCGCCAACCGAGCACCGTCTTTTTCCGAGCGAGCGCCATGGAGATCAGCGGGGCCGACTGGTCGAGCGCCTCGGTGAGATCGACGGATCGAAGCTGGCCGGGGCGCTGCGGCGTATCGCGGACCGCCAAGCCGAACGATTCGAGGCCGCGGTCGATCATGTCGTCGAGGGATCGTTCGACCTTCCCTGCATTGCGGATCTCAAGCGCCCAGAAGAGTTCCAAACCGGTTCCGTCATGCCCGGGTCGCATCACCAGCGCGTTTCGCGGGCCGATGAACGCACGTACCTCCGGGTCCACGCTCACGTCCGGCAGCATCATGCGCAGAATACTGTGCACATCGGGAGAGATCGCTGGAATCGGTTCGACGATCACCAACCCCGCACCCAAGCTGAGTCGCGTGACCAGTCCCGCGTCAATGGTCGTTGCGGATGTCAACGCGGTCCCCAGTGCAGCGGACTGCATGACGAACGAAACCTCGATCGCTTCGTCGACGTACCGAACGACCGCCGCGCTGAACTCGGTTGGTGTGTCGCCCTCACGCCGAATGAACAGAGCGGCATCGCCGGAGCCGACGAAGCGCGCCTGGCGATAGGCATCCGTCTCGCTCAACGACTGATCAGGTCGCTCGCCTCGCAACAGCGGCGCCATTCGGCCAAACATCGCCGGTGCATCGGTCGGACCGAGCAACCAGCGTCCATCCTGCTCCGCAACAATGAATCGGCCGGCTTCGATCGAAAGAACTGCCACGCCCGCGACGGGTTGCCTCGTCTGCGCCTGGAGCGCCTTGAGCACGGCCTCGATCGACTCCTGCGGTGCTTCGCCGTACAGCGCCCAGTCGCCGGCATCCTGAGCCGAGGCGAACAGCACACGCTCTCCGAGGATCTCGTCGAACGCGGTCGTCAGTCCACCCCCACTACCCCCACTGCCACTTCCACCGCTCGCCAGCATTTCGCTCCACGCCTGGTATGTGCGCGACCGCTGCAAGAAACGCAGTGCGGGTTGAACGATCGGCAGCTTGGAGATCCCGTCTCGGTGCTCCGCCCCACGCTCGATACAGACGACGAGGTTCGCCTCGCTCGGCGCGAGACCGATTGTGTCAAACGCGCTTTGCGCCGCTGACAAGAAGCCCCCCGGCACCGCTGCAACTACAGCCCATGCCACGCATCGCAACCATTCTGGAGGTACTGCGATCCACATGCGTCGTCAGGTCAAGTGCAGGTCGGCGCCACCTTGGTCACCACCGTGGTCCGGCTGCAACCCATCCACACCGTCCGGCAACGTCTGAATCTCGATCTGGATGCCGGGCAGGCGCCAGCGAGGCTCATCCCAACGTTGATACAACTGAACCGGATCACCGATCGGCCGGGCTCGCCGCAGCGATGGCGCAACGCGCAGATCCGCACGGGGGAGCAGGTCCAGCAAGGTCGGGATCTCGCTGGTCAGACTTCTGATCGCCTCCACATCTTGGTCGATCGAGTCGGAGATCGGTTGCGTCGATGTGATCGCGCCGGGGTGCTGCGGACTCCACGATTGCATCCAGATCCCCACCATCAGCGCCAAGAGAATCGACGCTGCGGCCATGCTGCGGAACCGGAGCCAGCGCTGCGGCTCGGACACAGGCTGAAGCAGCGACTCGGGATCGCGCTCCAGGCGGCGCAGGATCGATTCGGTCAGATCAGGCGAGGAAACCGGCTCTGCCAACTGGTCGACAAGATCCTGCGTCTCAGCGATCCGCCGCCAGGCCTGCGGTGACTTGGCAACACGCTGGATCAACTCGCCCAGCTCCAACTCGCCCGCTTCACGGTCGAAGAACTGCTCGATGAGATCGGCATCGCTCGTCACGGCAACTTCGAACTCGCGGTCGCCTCCATCGCTCGGGCGTGTTGGTCGGCTCCTGTTCATCGCCACACCTCCGCGACGGCTTGGCCGTGCTTGCGATGGGCGGAGATGGCGCGGCGCATCCGGTGCCGGGCGCGGTGAAGATGGCTCTTGACCGTCCCCTCCGGCATCTCCAGGTGCTCAGCGATTCGCGCGATCGGCCACTGCTGTTGATGGAAAAGCAGGACGATCTCACGCTGTTTCTCGTTGAGCTCGTCCAAGCCGTACTCGATCGCGCTGCGCGCGTTGCGGCGGGTCTCCTGCTGCATCGCAGGCCCGGCGGGCTGATCGTCATCGCCCTGCCATGACCGAACGATCTCAGTGTCGAAGACCGGCTTGTACTTCTGCTGGACGTTCATGTAGAGCCGTTTGGCGATCGTGAAAAGCCATGTCGAGAAGCGGAACCGCGGATCGAAGCGATCGAGGTTCTTGAGCACACGAACGAACGCATCCTGGACGATGTCCTCAGCCACGTCAGGCCGACCCGACATGCGCAGCATGAAGGCGTACAGCGACGCCTGGTGTACGGCAATGAGCTTTGCCGTTGCCTGACGATCGCCGCTTGCCGCGAGTCGAACGAGGGCTTGCTCCTCCTGTCTGGTCATGCGTTCACTCACAGATATACCCCTGCCCGGGCGGGCGGTTGCCCCCAAGATCACTCTTTCACCATACACCCGGTCCTCCCCCGGGGCCAGCCGATTCCGCCTTTCCGCCGGTCGTCGAGCGGCGAGACGCGACGGCCGGTCGTGTGCAGCGCCAGGGGCCACCTCGTGTGTCACGGATATCGGACTGCGGCCTCCCCTTCCGCCGGTCATGCCTGTGAGCTGGTTGAGTGGTCGGTGCGGCAGGAAGGTCCCGGCTGTGACGCTCGCTGTGCAGCGACGCGCCTCGTCCAAGCAAGACGAGCCGCACTACGTCCAGCGCGCCGACATCAACCGCGACGGCCTGATCGACACGCAGGACCTCAGCACGCTCCTCGCCGCGTACGGCGGGCCTTGCGAAGAGCGGTGATCAGTCGGATCGGGCGCGCATGGTCTGCGGGATGTGCGTGATGACAGGTTCGGCTGTGCGCGCCGCGACACCGGGGGCTGCGGAGCGGTAGCCAAGGAATGTGAGGACCGTGATGAGCACGTCGTCATCAACCTTGCCGCCGTGGTACGTGGCGATGGTGTGGGCAAAGAAGCGTGCCCAGTCTCGCGGCGGGGGTGTGAAGCGAGCCGTCTCTCGCAGTGCGCTCAGGCCGAGCGGTTTGCCCGCAGTGTCGCACGCTTCGTACGCGCCGTCGGTGAACGCGATGAGGACATCGCCGGGTGTGAGTTCCATGCACTGCTCATCCGCATCGAACTCAGCGAGGCTCTGAGCGCCGAGGATCATCGCGGTGGATGGCAGGTCCGTCACGCTGCCGTCACGCCGTCGCAAGAAGGCAGGCGGATGCCCGGCACTTGCCCAGCACAGACGCCCCGAGTTGGGATCGAGCGAGAAACACGCCGCGGTGGCGAACAGTTCATGCTTGGCCATCGTGAGATAGACGTAGCGATGCATCAGCATCAGGACTTCACCCGGCGTCGCTTCGGGGTGTTCAGCGCGAATACGCTCCAACTCGCCGTACAGCCGAGTGACGGTGAGCGCGGCGGTCAGTCCGTGGCCGGCGACATCGAGAATGCACGCATGGAATGTCGCCGTGTTTCGACAGACATACGCGTGGATGTAGTCGCCACCGATCTCCCGCAGCGGCGCGTAGTCGTACTCGAAACGGACGTGGCCGTCATCCGACGGTTCTGGGAAGAGGGCTTCGTGAACGGCACGGGCGCGAGACAGTTCGCCGCCGATTGACTGCACCTGCCTGCCGAGGTAGGCGTGCTCGAAGCGCTCCTTCCGCCGTTTCAACCGCGCAGCAGACAGCGCCAATCCCGGCACGAGAACGACCGGGCTGACGATGACAAAGATGAGCCGTTCGAACACATCCCACGGTGATTCGACGATGAACGTACACAAACCCCATACGAGGAGCAGCGCCGCGGCAGGCAGGGCGGATTCGCTCGGCGACCACGGCAGCAAGACACACGCGAGGTGGTAGAGCACGGCGACACACGCCAGACCCCAGACGATCAGATTCGGATCATCGCGAGCTGCCATCATTCGGCTAACGAGCACGATCGTTCCGAGGATGATGAGCAGTTCAGTCGCCCCGCCGACGAGCGAATCGTGACCTCTGAGTCGTTGGCCTCGCAACGGAAGATACGCTGCGGCGATCAGGAGCGCAACGACATACGCACCCAGTCTGATCCAGAACGCCTGGTCAGCAGACCGATCATCCGCTGCACTCACGAGGAGGAACCGGCACAGATCGACCGCGCCCAGCGTGAACAACCCGATGCAGAAATAGGTGAGCCGAATGCGCAGGCTTGCATCCAGCTTCTGCTGGTACTCGCCTGTGAACCTCGTTGTGCGGGTCAGGAGCGGCACGGAGCCAAGCCCTCCGACAGGTGAGATTAAGTGATTCTAGCAGATACGCTGCGCGTCATACCGGCATCATCGTCCATCGCTGCACCGGTCCAACACGACTCATCCTTGCGAACCGTGTGTTGCCCGCACGGGCAGCGCGCCGCCATGTGATGCGCGGGAAAATGTTCCGCAGCTTTGATGTATCGTTTCGCTGGGATCACTCGTTTGGCATGCGAACGACGGACTCGACGATGATCGGCTCGACGGGCACGCCCGCGTGCTCTCCGCGTGTTTCGGTCTGGACCGCTGCGATCTGATCGACGATCTCCATCCCCGATATGACGGCGCCAAAGACCGCATACGCCGCTCCATCGCGGGCCTCATCCAGCATCGCGTTGTCCACAAGATTGATGAAGAACTGGCTCGTGGCTGAGTCAGCTTCGCCGCCGACACGCGCCATGGCGACGGCGCCTCGCACGTTCGACAGGCCGTTGCGCCACTCGTTCTTGATGGGCAGGTCCGTCGGCTTCTCGCTCATGTCCTGTGTCAGCCCGCCGCCCTGGATCACGAAACCGGGGACGACGCGGTGGATGATTGTGCCGTCGAAGAACCCGCGATCGGCATAGCGAAGGAAGTTGGCGCAGGTGATCGGGGCGGCTGCCTGGTCCAACTCGATCACGATGTCGCCCATCGTCGTGTGCATGAGGATGCGCGCCCGAGGCATCTCCGGCGGATTGGTACGGCCCGGCGCGCATCCCGCGAGGGTGGCTCCAAGCGCGGTGCCGGTGAGGAGGATCGCAGGCAGCAGGCATCGGGCAAGTGTCATCGTCGGATTCCTTTCCTGAGCCGGTTGCGCCAGTCGGGGCTACCCCCGGCGCACGTGCCGGTGGTTGGTGTGGACCGGCATCATAGGCCCTGGCGAGGCATTCTCCGAACCGCCGACTGGTTGTCGTGAGCGCCCCCGAGACCCAGAGGACCAATCATTTGCTCGTCTTGCTCAGCAGCCTGCTCTTGCGGGCGAGCAGTTCGAGAACCCCATCCAGTTCCTCCCGCGTGGTGAAGCGGAACGACGACCACAGATCGCCATTGACCTGCTTCGCTTCGGCAAGCCCTGCTCGGATGGTACCCGGAAGCGTGTCCTCATCCAGGCGATCGCGCAGTGCCCCGGCGATCGGCACGGCAAGCAGCGGCCCTTCCGGGTCTGGGACGAGGTATGCCCAGGCGACCGTCGTGTCCGCGTCATTGTGGAAGGTCAGCGCCCATCGCCACGGCACCCCACACCACCGGATTCGCTGCTTCATCTTCGGGACCGAGAGCAGTGCCGCCTGCGCGTCCTCGATGAGCGTGCTGATCTCGGCTGAGAACGGCTCGCGCAATGACTCCACGGTCGGTTCAACAAACCGATCCTCCCACGACAAGCGATAGCGGTGTTCAGCCTTCGGCATGCCTGATGTGGCCCCTTGCAGTACTGCGACTTCACCTGGGTCTCGATAGGCTTTCGTGTCGCCCGGTCAACCCAGAGCGTGATTATACGCGCATTTGTGCATCCGTACCGCTGTTGGCAGCGTGGAATCGGATGGATCACAGCCTTCGCGGCGAGGCTGCTCACTGCTTCGCTACCGCCTCTGCGCCGTCGGGATGCACCCTCTTGCCGGTCTCGCCAGGCGGCTGGCACGCAACACGTTTACGCACAGCGTGTTACGGCGCACCGCCGGCTCAGCGCGAGTTGCGGGAGCACTGCGCCGGGGTGTATGAACCTGCAAATGCGGTCCGTCCGGCGAGCGCTACCGACATCGTGTGGAATCGACTGAGCGCCGCCCGTTGGATACGATGCCGGCTCCTGCGAGGTTCGCATTCCCCACCTTGGCATCCACTCCGTGCGGGCGCTGAGTACGAGGCATCCACCATGACCGGCCCCAGTCCTGACCGCTCCCATCACAGACGGCTCGCTGACAAGCTTGGACTGGATGACATCGATGTTCACGAGGCCACGATCCTCCTCGTCGATGACAACATCCAGAATCTCGAGCTGCTCCAGGCCTATCTTGAACCCCTCGGATGCCGGCTCGAAACCGCGACGGACGGTCTGGAGGCAGTCGGTGTGATCGATCGCACTTCCCCCGACATCATCCTCCTCGATGTCATGATGCCCCACATGAGCGGGTTTGAGTTGTGCGCCAAGGTCAAGGCCGACCCCACAACCCGCGATATCCCCGTTGTCATGGTGACCGCGCTGAACGAGATCGGCGATGTCGAACGGGCTGTCGAATCAGGAGCAGACGACTTCCTGACCAAGCCCGTCAACAAGCTGGAACTGCTCACCCGCGTTCGATCGCTGCTGCGTGTGCGACTCCTCAAGCAAGAACTGGCCCGCACGCTGTCCCGCATCGATCGCATGGAGCGCGGTGAGGAGGCGTAGCGAGGCCTTTTGATCCCGGCAACCCGACACCTGCCCGCTGAACCCACGTATGGACGTCAGCGTCTCCGTTGACGATGCCGGGCTACTACTCGTCCGGCGGGTCACGGGTCATGATCGCAGCGCGGTGGCCCCGTCGAACCCACCGCGAGCGAGCGTTGCGAGGTTCGGTCGTCAGCCGCAAGTGATCCAGGTACTCCACGAGCGCTTCGTAGCTGAACGACCGCAGAAACGAGTCGGTCGCCGCCCGGTTGAACAGTCGGATCTCTTCAATCAGATTCACTCGTACGTCGAACGTGGTCATGGGCAACCTCCTGCTCGCATCGCGGTTGGTGTTGCGGGTGATGTATCGGACGCACCGCAACATGCCCGTGAACGTGTAACCACAGCGGACATTGACCGGGCAGCGGCTGGCGATCAACAAGCGAGGTCATACGTCGCCTTCGTGCTCGTCAGCATCACGGGCCGGTTCACGAGAGACGACGTACCGCTCATCCAACCAGCGCCCCAGGTCGATCATGCGGCATCGCTCCGAGCAAAACGGGTTTGTCCGTTCCTCGCCTGCAACCGCCTGCCCGCAGATCGGGCACCTGCCCGCAGATGACGAGGGCGCCGCGCACGCACGTCGCGCCGCCTTCCAGGCGGCATCGAGTCGCTGGCGGAACGCGGGCGAGCCGTGGCTAACGCACCGAATCGCACGCTGTGTCTCGCTCACATGCTCGATCAGCAGATCCGCTCGATCGCTGGGCAGGCTCTCCTCGATCCGATCCGGCCACTCGATCGCAACGACGGCGTCGCTTGCCCACATATCCTCGATGCCCGCGGACTCCAGCTCCTCGGGCGAGTGAATGCGGTACGCGTCAATGTGAATGAGCGTGCATCGCGCGCCCGGGCCTTGGTATTCCTGCACGATGACGAATGTCGGGCTTGAGACGAGGCGAGGGTCAAGCCCCAGCCCACGGGCGAGGCCGCGGACGAAACAGGTCTTGCCCGCGCCGAGGGCGCCATCCAGCGCAAGCGTGTCGCCTGGCTCCAGAAGCGAGGCGAACCGCGCCGCCAGCCGCATCGTCTCGTCGGCACTGCCTGTTGTGATCGGCTCGCTCACGACGCATGCTCCCAACCGAACTGCTCGCCGCTGCGCTGTGTTCCATCCGGTTCGATGACAAGCACCGCCGGACCATGCTTCGCAGGCTCGACCCGGCCGACCTCCTGAATCCACACGCTGGGGACGATCTTCCGGAGAGCGTCCGCATCTATGTCGGTCGTGAAGGCAAGCTCGTAATCCTCGCCGTCGCCAAGCGCCTGCTGCCACGTCACGCCCGGATGGCACGGAATCAACTTCGCATCGAGATGTATGGCAGCACCGCTGTCGTGTGCGATGTGGCCGGCATCACGTCCCAGCCCGTCGCTCAGGTCAATCATGGCGTGCAGTCGCGGACCCAGCCCTTTCAGAAGCGCCAGCGCCTCCCGGATGCGAGGCTCGAACGTCAGGTGTCTGCCGGATGTGATCGAGCCGCCGAGCAGGCCCGTGACGAAGACATGATCGCCCACGCGGGCGCCATCCCGGCGCACCGGGCCGGGCTCCACAGGTTCGGCAGCCACTGTGACCGTCAACACCAGTGGCCCATCCCAGATCGTGATGTCACCTCCAAACAGCGGGCAGTCGTGCTGCCTCGCGGTCCGGTGCATGGCCTGAAACAGAGCGTCAGCCCGCGCCTCGCCGAGGCTCCTGGGCAGGCACGCCGTCGCCAAGGCCCCGATCGGCACGGCCGCCATCGCGGCAACGTCGGAGAGGCTGCGGTTAACCGCTTTGCACCCGATCGACTCGATGGATGCGTCAGTCAGGTTGAAGTGAACTCCCTCGACAAGCTGGTCGACCGCCAGCAGGGCATCGGTGCCGTCAAGTCGGACCATCCCCATGTCATCACCGGGTCCGATCGGTACCCGGCGCGGGTCGAGCTTGGATGCCTGGTAGATCTTCGCCAGCAGGTCGAACTCTCGCACGGCCATGTCTCCCGAGCCTGTGGTGGCGGCCGGCCCGTGCCGATCGCCTTCGCCTCTGCGGACTATACCCGCGTGCAGCCGCGGAGGAGCCTTCTCGTTCGCCCGGCCTCACATCCCGGGCTCGGCCCGGCACGATGCCGTCGGTTGTGATATGGTGCGGCATTGGGGTCAGTGCACGTGCTGATGGAAGGCACGCGCTCAATGCAGGGGAGTAGGTCCGTTGGGCGACACAAGCGTTCCGCCGCGCCTTCACGTTCTCCAAGCCCAGGGGGTCGACCGCGCCGTCATCATCGGAAGAGTGCGCTCGAAGTTGTACGCCTTTCAGCTCTGGAACCAGAGCACGAATCAGCGATCGCGCGTGCTGTGGTACCACGGGCGGGTCTATGAATGGCGATGTGACATCAGCTACGACGGCAAGTTCGTCGTCTTCTTTGCGACTGTGCCTCGGCCTTCTGAACAGGTGTACGGTGTGACCGGTGTGTGCAAGGCGCCGTGGGGCGCGCCGGCGTTTCGCTGGACGCAGTCCCACTCCACGTGCGGCGGAGGAGTGTTCATCGACCCGCGAACGTTGCACGTCAACATCGTGGATGATCCGAAAGTGCTCAAGTGCACACCTCCGGCCGACGCCTGTCGCGCCATGAAGATGCTCCCATTCAACGTCGAGACCAGCCCGTTCGGGCTCGGTGACGATGATCCGTCGCGCCAACTTCGGTTCAAACGCGATGGATGGTGGTGCATCGAGGAAGGCGGCCCTTGGAAACTCGATCCGGAGACCGGGATGTGGCCGGAGGTCGAGCCGATCCACCGGTGGGCACCGCCGGACGGTGGGTGGCACATCGACTACATCGAGCAGGGCTACACGTTCGAGCAGCGCCCGGGCGGCGGATACCTTCGGCGCTACGTCATGTCCACCGGCGAGGACGTGGCTGAGGCGGTCGGCGCTGAGCGCCTCGATCATGTCATCATCGATCGCATGCACCGCCTGATCGTCGCGGCGGATGGGTTCATCCGGGCCTATCCGGTCGATCGTGACGGGCGGATCGGTGAGGCCGACTCGAGCCTGGATTTCAACAAGCTCACGCCTGAGGATGCGCAGCGAACAGCCGGTCCAAGTGCTCGCTCGACGCTTCGACGCTCCGGTCGTTCCGCGCCGGCCGGACCGGAACGCAGCGGTCGCCCACCGTCAAGCAATCGCATCGCCGCTCGCCGATCCCGCCGTGGTGGTCGCTGAGCGGGCGACCGGCCCGTCAGGACGCCTCCGCGCGGCGATGACGAAACAGCGCCGATCGCATTCCCCGTTGGAGCAGATAAGTCACCATGACAGTTGACCTAACGAAGAAACTGGCGTTCAGTACGGTCGCTTGCCCGGAGTGGGATCTGGACCGCGTCATCTCCGCTGCCCAGGAGTACGGCTACCAGGGTGTGGAGTTGTCGGCATTCAGCGCTGATGCGACGCCGATTGCCAGCGACCCATCGCGCAACGGGGCGGCCTCGTACCGCGCCGCCTTTGAGAAGGCGGGCGTCACGATCACCTGCCTGGGAACCTCCATCGCGCTGCACTACCGTGACCACACCAAGGCGGCTGCCGCGAGCCAGGCTGCACGATCAGCCATCCAGCTTGCCGACGAACTCGGTGCTGAACGAGTCCGGTTCTTCGGCAACCTGATCCGCCCCGGCGAGCTTCGAGCCACGGCGATCCAACGCATCGCTCACCGATTCCAACAGCTTGTGGAGTACGCTGAGAAGTATGACATTGAGGTGGTTGTGGAAAACGCGGGGAGCTTCGCGCGTGCCCGCGAGATCTGGCAACTCACCCGGTTTGTCGAGCATCCACTTTTTGGCGTGTCGTGGGACATCGCTTGTGCCGCGGCGATGGATGAGACACCGGGCGTATCGATCAACATGCTCAACCGGGCGATTCGATACGCACGCCTCACCGATGCAGTGGACGGCGACACCGCGAAGTCCGTTCCGCTCGGCGAGGGCGGTGTCGAGGTCGAGAGGTTCGTCCAGATCCTCCAAGGGACGGGGTACGACGGGTGGCTGTGCGTCGGCTGGGACCGCGCGACGCACGTCGATCTCGCGCCTGCCGAGCAGGTTCTCCCACAAGCAGTCAAGACGCTCGCTGAGTGGATGAGGCCCAAGCTCGACAAGAAAGGCAAGCGGCTGACCAACCGCGAAGCCCCTTACCTGGAAGTCGATCCAGAGGAAGAGGCGAGGAAGAAGGCTGAGGCGGCAGCGAAGAAAGCAGCCGCCAAGGAAGCCGCTGCGGCAAAGGAAGCTGCGGCCGCCGAGCAGGCCGCAGACAGACCGGATGACGATGCGAAGCACGCCCCCGAGTAGCCGTGTGTTGCAGCCCACCGGCACCGCGATCCGATGATGAGCGAGTCCACAGCGATCCGAACGCTTGACAACCTGTGCCGTCAGATGGGTTTCGCAAGGTGGGGTATCTGCCCCGCACAGCCGACGCTCCACAAGGATGAGCTTTTCGCCTACATCCGAGCCGGCATGCATGCTTCCATGAACTGGCTGGCCGACACGGTTGATCTGCGCGCCGACCCACAGCAGATGATGCCCGGTGTACGGTCCCTGATCCTTGTCAGCGATTTGTATCAGCCTCGCGATGGTGGTGGACAAGCTGAGCCTCACACGCCGGGTGTCGGCAAGATCGCCCGTTATGCCCACGGCGCGGACTACCACACGCTGCTGAAGACACGGCTGCACCGCGTCTGTGATGCGCTGCGCGACATCCTGCCCGGCGAACAGTTCCGCGCATTCGTTGATACCGCTCCAGTCCTCGAACGCGAACACGCCGCGCGGGCAGGTCTGGGTTGGATCGGCAAGAACACGCTGCTCATCGACCCTGTGCTGGGCAGCTATCTTCTGCTCGGCGGGATCATGACCACAGCGGACCTGCCAGTCCCGGCAACTCAGCAACCGATCCCCGACCACTGCGGCTCATGCACGCGCTGCATCGACGCCTGCCCGACGCATGCGATCACGCCTTACCGCGTTGATGCCCGCCTGTGCATCAGTCGCCTCACGATCGAGCATCGCGGCGAAATCGACCCGAAGCAGCACCGAGCCATCGGCGATTGGTTGTTCGGCTGCGACATCTGCCAGGAGGTCTGCCCCCACAACAGCGCCCAGTCCGATCGCGATGCGTCGCTGTCGTGTGATGCATACGCGCCGCGTCGCCGAGGGCTTGACCTGCACCGGGTCCTGCAGTGGAAGGAAGAAGACCGCCACGACATCCTTCGGGGCACAGCGGTGAAGCGCGCCACGCTCGACATGCTCAAGCGAAACGCCGCCATCTGTCTTGCGAACGAACAGCACAGTGGTTCCTGGCAAGACCAGTGACCGGCGCGACGCGATGCGACCCGTCATGGTGCGGGCGGCGAAGGCTCGGGCGCGGCGGCTTGGTCGTCGACGAAGGCGTCTTCGGTCCGCTCACGATCGGCGGGACGCTCGGGCGACGACTCGACCGGGCGAACCCACACGCCGTCGCGCCAAAGCGTCGCTCGCGGGTCAACCCCGAGGATCTCCGCAACGGCGTCGCGATTCACGGGCGAAAGCGGCTTGCCGCCATCTACGGCCATCTGCGATGACCATGTGCGGAATGAGCGTACATGCAACGCCGCCTCGAGCCGAAGCATGTCATCCACGCGATGATCCGCAAGATCAGGACCCGGCCGACCTGAACAAAGCGGGCAGAGACGTGCGGCGTACGGCCTCGCATCGGTGGATGACGACTCGATGACCCGCCGATTCGAGCACTCATGGCACACCGGGTTTCGCTTGCACCATGACCGAACATCATTGAGGCTGCCGATCGCGATCTGATACGGCAGGAGCAGCGCTTCGGCGCGCGCGGATCGGAACCGTGTGAGCGCCATCCTGCCTTCGCCGAGACGGTACAGGCTCAGGCCCTCCAACACGTCATCAATCTCGTCAACAAGCTCATCGGGGATTCGATCAAGCGGACCTTGCCGAGGCGGAAAACGCTCCGTTCTCGGCTGCGCGTCGTACAGGGCGGCGAGGGCGCGCAACTGCCTCCGCAGTGCCGTATCCGCGACGAGGTCCGCCATCGCAATGCACGCACTGCGCGCAAGGGCGGTCTCGCCTCCATCATCGGCGTCAAGGTGCATGGCCAGGAGAAACAGCCGCATCGCCAGCGCATGCTCCTGTTCATTGGTCGCTTCGTATCCAACCTCCTCCGCCAAGAGGAAGTAGTCCAGAGGAGCCTCGGGTGTCAGCACAGCCAAGCGATCGTCCAGATTCATGACGGGCAATTCCTGATCCTGGCCGGCAACGATGCCGCAGAAAACCAGACCGAGTCCCACCGTGATGAGCCTGCCGATGCGCGGCAGTCGTCTGATCCACATCATGTCGCCGCCCTCCGCACGGAAGCGGATTGCACGCGCAGGAGCCAGAGGCGGAGGATCGCACGCTCCAGCGTCTCAACCTGCGTCACGATGTCCTGGGCGCTGTGAGTTGATCGGCGTGTCTCGTGCATCACCGCCATCACCGCATCGACCTGCTCGGGATGCTCCGCAACGGCCAGTGCCGCCATCTCCTCAACAATCGCGATCTGCAACGCGACGAATCGCTGCAGCGATCCATCCGCAAGCTCGCAACTCGCCGCCAGTCGGCGACGAACTTGATCGGGCGTGTCATCGCCGGGAAGGGTTGCGCCCACATCAACCGCTCGCTTCCGCCACTGCTCGAACAGCTCCCATGCTTCGGCTTCGGGTGAGGCGGGGTTCGCATCACCGCCTCGGCGCACGTGGTACGACGCCGCAAGCATCGCTGCCAACTCATCAACAGCGCCACCGATCACGGCGCTCGGCCTCGTTTCGAGGAGTCGCTGAACCAGCGCGAGGCGAGCGGCGGCGACCAGATCACGACTTCGCGCATCAGGAAGACGTGCTGCTGTGACCGCTTCGAACATCCGCACCAGAGCGGGCGATCGCTGCGGACGAGCCTTGGCCAGTTGATCGAGTAGTGCGAGCATCATTGTCGGCGAGCTTGCGTACGATCCTCGCACGGCTTGTTGGGCGGCGGCGCGCACCGATTCGCTGGATTCCGTCAATGCGACGGCGGCGAGCGTGCGCGCGTCGGCCAGGCCGATCACGTCGTATCTGCTCGCAAAGACTTGGATGCGGTCCGCTCTGATCGGATCGCTCAGGCCTGGCGTGAGCAGTTCGGTCGTCAGCACGCCGTCGCGCGGCGCGATGTTGTGCTGCGTCGGCCGCGCAACGGCAAGCGATGCATCCAGGCTGCCGAGCCGATCGTGGGCGGCGGCAACATCGCAGCGCTCCATCAGCGAAGCAGCCTCAGCCAGACGCGCGTACCGCACGGCTCGCGTCAGGCAGTCGGTCGGCGACGTCCCGGTCACTGACCGATCGAGTACTCGCCGCACGAGCGTCTCCCACTCATACCGGAGCGCCGGATCGTACGCGTGCCGGTCACTTGCCCGCGTTGCCGGTGTGTCTGTCGTGGGAGGCGATCCAACGGCCATGCGGTGACGCGACCATTGCCTTGTGATGTAGCTGCGCTGTTCACCTGATGCGCCGGCGGGGAGGATCATCGACGAGTCGAGGTTCAGGTGCTCCACCATGTGCACGGTCACGACGTGCATATCGAGTGATGTGAGCCGAGGGTCGATGAGCCACTGGATGACGGTTGCGATGGTGTTGGGTCTGTTCAAGACAGTCGCCCCGAGCAGTCGCTGAACCAGTAACGCCGTGCGTGATCCGTTCGTCGGTTCGGGTCCGGCGCTAAGGATCGCATGTACGGCGATGAGGTAGTCATCGTCCGGACCAGCCAAACCCCCGGCGGAACGAATGACGGAGACGGCTTTGCGCCACCGCGTCCACGCCGATTCGCCATCCTCCGCCGTCTCAATCTGTGCCGCGAGTGCAGGCATCATCGTGTGGAGCCGAGCCAGCGCGCCTCGCTCAAACGGCGGAAGCCCCGGACTCGTCCCGCTACGTAACGTCGCGGCGTCCGCTCTCCAATCCAGCGACTCGCGCAGCACCCGGCGGACCGCATCGCTCATGTCCGGCTCGACGGACAGTCGGGCGCGAATTCCAGCCGACCAACTTCGTATCCAGACATCGTCGGCGGACAGGTGCTGCGATGGCCCGTCGATCGGATCCAATCTCACCAGCAACGAAGAGACCGTCGAGCCTGTCGTGTCCGCACCCGCGATAGCGATAAGCAGATGCACGACTTCCCAATGCAACTGCTCGCGGTCGGCGTGGGGCAGGGTCGGCCACCGGCGAGCGATGCCCGCCATGATGCGCTGCACGCCGCTGATCGTCTTTTCGGTCGGTGGCGTGTCCTGCGCGGTCACGGTTGTGATGATCGCTCGGCACTCACGGATCACATTTGCTTGCTGCCATTGTTGGGTCGGCGGGCGATCATCTGTCTCGCTCCGCCCGACGGGGGGCGGCTGCACTTCCGGCTGGGCGTCAGGTTCGACAACCGTCACAGGGGAGGTCATGTCGGGTGTTCGCTTCGCACCTTCCTCGGCCGGTGGTGCTTGCGTCAGGCGCGGCTGTTGCGGCACGTGCGAGGCGCGGCGACCCGACTGCATAACACCCCAGACGGCGAGCGACACCGCAACGATGCCTGTTGTGATCGCGAGGCAGACGGCAATCCGCGCGCCCCAGGGAGTGCGTCCCGTGAGTGTGATGGGCCGATGTGATGCTGCATCCTCCGCTGCGTCCGGAGCGAGCGCCGACGTGCTCCATCGTGCTGCGAGTTGCCGGATCGTCTCGACCAGTTCGCCGGGCTGCATCCCCCACTGCATCGCGAGGCCGACGAGCCGGTGCTGAGATCGGCTGTTCCATCCGCGTTCACGGAGCAGTGCCGCGATGATCGCACTCTCGAGCATCGACAGCGGCAGTGCGTGGGCAGGGCGAGCCGGCTCGGTGGGCGACGGTCTCGGCTGCGCAGTGCGCGGGGCGGCATCAGAGACAGATTCCGGCTGAAGCATCCGCCGAAGCTGCTTGTCTCGCAGGACCGCAGCAGCCGCGTGCAGCGCCATGCGAACCTGATCCGCCTCCGGCGTGCGAGCCTGTGGATGCACATCGACTTGCGCCAGTCGGCGCTTGAGCGCCTCGTCGATCTGCTGCGATGTGGGTTGCGGCGACGGATCGAGGCCCAGCAACTCAAACGGTCCGTCCGCGTCGGTGGAGAGATTGAGAAAACGACGTTGTGCTGACGGCGTGCTCATGGCGACACCGCCTCCGCTTCCGGCTGCATCCCAAGGTGAACAGCAAGCTGCGCGATGCGCGATCCCCACGGTTCAGGCCCGTAGCCATCGCGCAAGACCCGGTACTGCGCAATCGCCTCACGTGCGAGCGACGCATCCGACGCGCTGAGCAGACGAAACACGTTGTACTTGGCTTCGAACCAACGCTCAGTCCCCTCATCGAGCTGAGCGACTGCCTCGTTCCACAAGGCGAGCGCCCGCTGCGCATCGCCCTTGCCTTCGCTGAGTCTCGCCGCCGCCACGTAGGTCACAGCGCCCGCTCCTCCCGTTTCGATGAGCGAGAGATACAGTTCCGCAGCGCGCGTACGATCTTGCGCGGCATCATCACGTTCCGATCGCTCGACATACGCTTCCGCGATCGACCTGACCGCCGCAGGCCCCAGTCCCGTGATCGCAGGCGCTTCGCCGCCGAAGTCGCTCAGGAGCAGTTCGCCGAGGCGAATGACCAGTTCGCTGCCTTCCGTTCGCGCCGTGTTGTCCGGGTTGCGCCACGCCACCAACGCGGTGGCGAAGACACGCTTGGTGCATGCGACAGCGTAGGGACTTGCGGGATGATCCGATCGGCAGGAGAGCGCCAGCGAAACGGCGCCGGTGAGATCGCCCTCGGCTGATTTGACCTGCACGCGACGATAGATCAGCTCCGGTCGAAGATCCGACGTGCCGCGCCAAGCTTGGTCAACGGCAAACTCAAGGTACGCGATGATGCGACGGGCGATCAACATGTCTTCCAGGCCGAACGTCATCGCCGCGTCGATCAGCCGTCTGGCGCGACCGACGAATAGCGCCTGCGCCTCAGCGTCGCCGGCTTCGCCGCGCTCCCGATCAATGCTGAGCAACGCACCGGCCACCTCGATGTACCGCTGGGCGATCGTCGGTTTCTCAAACGGACGAACCGCCTGCAACTGATCCCACAGATACCGCGAGGCGTGACGCCGAGCCGTCTCGTAGGCATCCGTGCCCGCGGGTACGGAGAGCAGCATCGCGACCGAGTCCTCAACACGCAGAGAGGCGGTCGTCGCCTTCTTGATCGTCACCATCGCCGCGTGCGCCCCATTCGGGAATCGACGCAGGTACTGGTCAAAAAGGGACTGCCGCGTGATGCGGAGCACCGAGAGATCCGGTCCCGCATCCGACGCGCGGATCGCGGCATCGACGGCGCCGCAGGCGAGGTAGAGCGATTCGGCGGCGCGGTCGTCATCGTAAGCCGCATCGAGCAGGAACTCATCGACGGCCTCTTCAAATCGACCAGCGTAGTAGAGCGCCAGCGCCCGATGACGATGGGCGCTCCGCACGGCCTGGGCGAATCGGCTTACGTCGGCGCTCTGGACCGCAGTGCGGAAATGCTGGATGGCGACTCGATAGCGCGTGGCGAGCCGTTCATCGGTTGTCGGCCGATCTCCGCCGCCTTGCGCGGCATGGGCATTGCGAGCTTGCTGGTAGGCCTCCAGTCCCTTGACGTAGCACGCGACAAACCCGCTCGTACCGAGTGCATCTGCTCCGTACCGGCGTGCAAGATCCAGGACGTGACCCAACTCGCCTGCATCGCCGAGGCGCGATAAGGCAATGGCTGCCTCGTCGAGCGATCGCCCGTCACCCTGGCGCCTGTGCCATTCAAACGCGACGATCGCGATGAGTCTCGCTTCAAGTGCGGTCAGAGGCCGCTCTTCTTCAATCGCTTGGCGAGCGCGTGCGAAGGCTGCCCACTGCCCGCCGTTCCCCAAGATGAACAGACGCCGAAGCGCCAGTTGCTCACGGATCGAATCGGGAACATCGTCGGATTGCTCGAGTTTGTCGAGCCAGCGCACCGCTTCGTTCGGCTCGCCTCGCAGTGACAGGCACAGCGCCACCGCCAGAGCCGTCCTCGCGCGTTCTTCGTATCGCATCTGATCGGAAGGGAATGACAGGAGATTCGGAAGGCGATTGTCGCGGGCGCCCAGGAGCCTGCCGAATGCGAGCATCGCGTCGTAGGCGGGCTGCGGGTCGTTCTCAAGCAGACCCAGGTAGTACAGCGACCATCCGCGGTAGTAGCTCGCCCACGCTTCGAGCCGGCTCAGATCCGCCAGTGTCTCCGCCGCTTGCTCAGCACGCCTGCCCTCCCGGCTTGCCAACCGCGCAAGGTGCTCGATTCGGTCCTGAAGGATGTCATCCAACCGGCGCAACTCATCCGCCAGTTCCGCCAACGCGGCGGCGGTGTCGGCTCGCTGCTGTTCCGTGACCAGGCGCAACCGATACTCCTCGGCAACACGTTCAGCCGGGATGTAGCGAACCCGGATCAACTCGAGCTGGAGTGCGGTCGAGTCGGTCTCGGACATCTCAGGAAGCAGCGCCCTTGCTTTGGCTTCCCACCTCGCCTTGGTGTCCGCATCCTCCGATCGGGCAAGCAGCTCGCCGTACACGGTCGCCAGCCTTGCGACCAGGTCCTTCCGAGATGTGCCTTGCACGGTGCGAAGCTCATCCTCCCAGTACAGCGCGAGCAATTCGTCGAACCCGCGATCAAGCAGGTACCGCTCCATCTCATCGTCGGCGGACAGCGCCTCGGCTCCGCCCATGAGCAGCGGGATGAGCGCAGCCGCGATGATGACCAGTGATTCACTCAGCCGGGACATACGTCACCTTCTCGAACCCCGCATCGCGCGCCGCCTGAACGCCCGCCACCGCGAAATCAATGCTGACTCGATCGGTGACGTGCATGAAGATGCCCGGCTGCTTGGGAAGCGGCGCAATCGCGTAGCGCAACGATGCCTGATCGTGGAGCACCAGTTCGCCGACGCGGTAGGTCGGCTGCCCATCGACAACGTCGACATGAACGATCTGCGGTTCCAGAAACGACCGGGCTGACTCTGAATCCGCCGTGCGGATGAGCGGCGAAAGGCTGGACTCCGGGTCGACGAACGTCGTCGTCGCGATGAAGAACACGAGCATCAGGAACACGATGTCGATCATCGGCGTGATGTTGAGCCTCGCCTCGCCGTGCACGCGTCGTCCGACCGGCGTGAATCTCATGGCCGCACCTCCACGCCGATGGACGTGTTGCGTACGCCAAGCTCGCTGAGTTCGGCGATGAGGCTGTTGAGCGATCCGGTGTGCGCCCGTCGATCAGCGCGGATCATGATTCGGATTCGCTCGTTCTCAGCCCTCGTGTACGCCAACTCGAAGGCCACTTTGCGGACAACGGTTTCGAGCGATGCGCTTCGGCCGTCCACGATGTACATCCCGTCCTGTGAGATGTTGATGACAAGTTCGCTTCGCTCGTCTGTGACTTCTTCATCACCGGCCTGTTTGGGCAGATCGAGATCCGCCTGGGTCATCTTGACGAACTGCGCGGTCGTCATGAAGAAGATGATGAGCAGGAAGACGACGTCGATCAGCGGCGTGATGTCGATGCCGACCTTGCGTCTGCGCGCGTTGTTGGGAATGAACCTCATGATGCGTCGGAGGCGTCGGCGGATGGAACGGGCTTGGTTGAGCGGGGCGATGTGGTTGCCGCGTGTGTCTCCAGGGGAAGCGTGAGTTGCTCGACGGTGGCTGCGGCGTCCACGACCAGGGCATCGATGCGATTGCGGAAGTACGTGAATGCGGCGAGGGCGGGGATGGCGAGGATCAGTCCCATCACGGTTGTGATGAGTGCCTGGCTGATGTCGCCGGCAAGCTGATCCGGCCGGGCGAACCCCTCCGCTGAGGAGATCGTGTCGAACGCACCGACCATGCCCACGACCGTGCCGAGCAGGCCCATCAAAGGCGCAATACCTGCGATCAAGCCCAGGCCGTCGGTCGAGCGGTATAGTTTCGCCGCTTGTTCCTGTCCTGCCTCTTCGAGCGCCGCTCGCAGTTCGAACACGCCGAACGCGGATCGCTGGTAGCGGGCAAGGCCAGCGGCGAGCACGCGCGTCAGAAAGCAGTTGTGCGTCTCATCCCGGCAGTACCGAATCGCCCCATCGACATCGCGCACGCGCAGCAACTCATCGAGGACTTCGACGATCTGCATGGGAGCGAGGTTCTGCTGTCTGATCTGCACCAAGTGCATCACCGTCAGTGCGACAGCCGCGACCGACAGCAAAATGATGGCGAATCCGATCGGGCCGCCCGCGACAATGAGCGAGAGCAGGCTCGACCCGGAATCCGTCTGGCAGAGTGTCGTGACATGGATGGTGTGTTCAATCATGTATCGTTACTCGCATCGTTGCTTCGACTGCGTTTCGTGACGTGCTGCTGCGCAACTACGGGGCGCTGCGCAACTCGGAGAGGTCCGCGTGAAGCTGCTCAGCGTACGCCTCATATCCTTGGGACTCCAGTTCATCAGCGCCCATGCGCCCGGCACGTTGTGCAAGCATCGGCTGCGCGGCGGACAATCGGACGGGCAGGTGGAGCAGTTCGATCACGCCCAGCAACCGTGTTTCCGGGTCGTCCTCACCAAGCAGCGCCTGCCCCACGTCGAATCGACACCACGCTTCCAGCCAAGGCGTCGGCCCGTCGCGCAGGACGGCGCGCAGATCCTCACAACTGCCCCGCCGAACGGCGTCGCTTGGACTCGTCGTCCCGAGCATCGCGTGTGCGATCGCCACGCCCGGATCGTCGAGCGCATCGCCGGGTACGGTCGTCGTCACGCCGGAGGCTGCGCCCGCTACGAACGCAGCGTAGATGTCAGCCAGCGCGTCGATGACCGCATCTTCGCCACGAGGCAGGGCAGACAGGTCGATCTGAACGGATGGCTCTGAATCAACGTGTGCGACCGGCGGCAGCGATGGAACCAGTCCCGTCCGGGGATCGATGACCGGCGGAAGGTCAAGAAACGCCGTCCGCCGCATGCCGAGACGTACGAGACGCAGTGTTTGCAGGTACGGCTCCACCGCGTCGGAGGATCTGCGGGAATCGGCGAGCCGGCACCGCAGCACGCCTTCCGTAACGACCAGCGCCGTGGGAGACGTCGTGCCGCGATACCGCTGGTACAACGTCTCGAAGTCGGCCTGCGCCATGACGGGGTCACTGCGTTCCAGGCGATACCGTGCCCGCCACGCCATTTCAGCGATGACTGCGAAGGCCTCAGCCTCGTCGCGCTTCGGACCGGTGACCGATCGAACGCGATCCCAACTGATCGTCCGTTCCCAATCATCGCTGCGGATGCGAAGGCCGGCATCGGAGACCTCGACGACCTCGCCCTGCTCGATCCCGCCGCCTCGCAAGTACACGACATCCCCGCCGGTCTGTGATGCACAGACCACGACGGCACAGACGGCGACGATCAGCGAGTTCACGGCGAATCGAATCACGGTCCATCCCCCGGCACGAAGCGATACGTCCCGCCGGAATCCTCCGCGATGCGCCGCAGCAGGTGGGCGCCTTCCTCAGACACGAATGCGATGGTGTGGATCGTGACGGAGCGCCCCTGCCGATTGAGTTCCGCGATCGTATCGGGCGCGGTCTCTCCGAACTCACCGTCGGTGAGGAAGTAGATGGCGTCCGGCCGAGGCTTCATGTCCATGACGAGTGTGAAGGCCTTGACCGGTCTGGTGGCGCCGCCCGTCTTGACGCCTCGCACCCATCGGCGGAAATCGGACTTGTTCTCGAGTTTCGACGGCTGCCACTTGGGTCGGCGGAGTTTGCCGGGCAAGATCGGATCATTCTGGAAGAGCACGACGCTGAAGGATGTGTAGTCGGGGAGATCATCGACGGACCGCTCAAGCGCTCGGCGGGCCTGGTCCCACTTGACCCCGCGCATCGAGGCGGAGATATCCACGATGTAGGCGAAGCGCGTCCCCCGGGCGCTGACGCCGAAGAACGTCGCGCGAGCGCCGCCCGATCCCGTGAAGAGTCCAGCATCGCCCTCGGAGTCCCCTGTGCCGGTCAGGCTTTCGATCCCATCCATAGCGGAGAGATCCAGATCCGTCGCGTCCGGACTGCCGCTCAGATCAAACGTGTCGGTGAGTTCCGGAAGCTCGGCTGTGTCGATGGGTATCGGCGTCGGTTCCGTCTCCATGAGCGGGTCGGAGCCGTCGGCCTGCTCGTCGGCGGGGAGGATGGCCAGTTCGACCTCGACGGATCTGCCGGGCGCGCCCGCGCCGGGGCGGTCGATGATGACGATCGCTGCGATGATCAGCGCCAGCGCGTGCAGCATTCCCGAGATGATCCATCCGGTGAGGATCCCCCGCCGCTCTCGATCACGCCGGGGCGTCGCGGGGTTGCCTCGCTTCCCCGTCTGAACGTTGGGCGGTTGTGATCCGATTGGAGAAGGCTTGGTCATCAACGGGTCCAACGAGTATCGTGGCGTTTGATTGTATCCAACCACCTCACCGGCCGTCTGTTCGCGGGCGGGATCGTGTAGGATGCGGCTGTGTCTTCTCAAACGGCAAGGAAGGGCGATGGCACATCAAGGGTCTTACCGACGAGTCCTGCTCAAGATCAGCGGGGAGAGCTTTTGTGGTCCCGACGGGTATGGCGTTGAGCCTGACGCACTCAAGCTCATCGCAACGGAGATCGTCGCCGCGACCGAGATCGGCATCCAGCTCGCCGTCGTCGTGGGCGGCGGGAACATCGTCAGGGGCACCAAGCTCGCCGAGGCGGGCCACATCCCACAATCCACCGCCGACTACATGGGAATGCTCGGTACGGTCATCAACGGGCTGGGGCTCAAGGAGATGCTCCACACGATGGGCAAAGAGGCCCGGCTCATGTCGGCGATCAACCTGACATCCGTCGCCGAGCCGTTCATCCGCGCCCGCGCCATTCGGCACCTCGAAAAGGGGCGAGTCGTCATCCTGGCGGCGGGCACGGGCAATCCATTCTTCACGACCGACAGTTGCGCAGCGCTGCGAGGCAGGGAACTCGATGCGGATGTCGTGCTCAAGGCGACGAAGGTGGATGGCGTGTACGACACCGACCCCGCCAAAACGCCGAACGCCAAGAGATTCGAGGAGATCTCCTTCCGCGAGACGATGGAGAGGCAGCTCAAGGTGATGGACATGACGGCGGTCTCGCTGTGCATGGAGCAGCAGCTTCCCGTCGTCGTCTTTGACTTCCGTGTGAAGGGGAACATCAAGCGCGCCGCGATGGGCGAACGCATCGGCACCATTATCCATTGAGCAGAGGGAACACAGCAAGGTTGCGATCAACAGACCGCCTCCCGACAATGAGCGTGACCATACCCAGGACCAGCAAGCGAGACCGACAATGGATGCTGACACGATCAACCTGACATGCGATGATGCGATGAGCAAGGCGATCGACTACCTCAAGCATGAGTTGCGGGGTCTTCGCACGGGGCGGGCATCCACAGCCCTGGTCGAATACGTCAAGGTGGATTACTACGGCTCGCCGACCGACTTGAAGGGGCTTGCCGCCATCTCGACGCCTGAGCCGGCGCTCATCGTCATCAAGCCGTTCGACCCCACATCGGTCGGAGCCATCACCAAGGGGATCCAGGCGTCCGACCTCGGCCTGAACCCGCAATCCGACGGCAAGACGATCCGCATCACCATCCCGCCTCTCTCAGGCGACCGCCGCAAGCAACTCATTTCCAAAGTTAAGGAGATGGGCGAGAGCGCCAAGGTCAGTGTTCGCAACGCCCGACGTGATGCCAACAAGCACGTCGATCAGGCGGAGAAAGCCCATGAAGAGGGCATGACCGAAGATGCCGCCAAGGATCTCAAGGAAGAGATCCTCGATATGACCCACGACTACGAGAAGAAGATCGACGAACTTGTGAAGGTCAAGTCCGACGAGATCAACGAGGTCTGATCGGCGCCTTGCCGGTGCTTCTGACCACGTGTTCAAACGGAGATGAGTTATGAACGTGCGCCGATGCTTTGCACTCGCTGCGTGTCTGGCTGTGGTGGGCTGCACAGGCGCCCCCCTTACGGACAACACGCCGCCGACCGGGTTCACATCGCTTTTCAACGGTAAGGATCTGACCGGATGGAAGGGCCTCGTCGCGAACCCGCCGCAACGAGCGGCGATGACCCGTAGCGAACTCGCGGACGCACAAGCCCGAGCCGATGAAGACATGCGAGCCCACTGGCATGCGATCGACGGCGTGCTCGTCTTCGACGGCAAGGGGCAGAACCTCTGCACCTCGCGTGACTACGGCGACTTCGAACTCCTCGTCGATTGGAAGATCGAACCGAAGGGCGATAGCGGGATCTACCTGCGAGGATCACCCCAGGTACAGATATGGGAGCATGCTGACGGTTCGGGCGGGGTCTACAACAACCAGGCGAACCCATCCAGACCGCTCGTGTACGCGGACAACCCTCCGGGCGAATGGAACACGTTCCGCATTCTGATGCGGGGCGAGCGTGTCACGGTTCACCTGAACGATGTACTCGTCGTGGACAACGTCGTGATGGAGAACTACTGGGAGCGCGACAAGCCGATCTACCCCACGGGCGCGATCGAGCTTCAGAACCACGGCAATTCGCTGTATTTCAAGAACATCTACATCCGCGGACTCGACGCGCGCTGAGCATCGGCATCCAATCTCGCTTCCCTTCGGAGCGCGGCCAAACGCCGGGTATTTGCCTTCCGTTTAGCCGCGACGCGCAGCGGAGCGCATCCGGTTGCGCTGCGGTGTGTCATTGCTCGTTCGTCTGATTCACGCCCTTGTCCCGGAAGAGCAGGAAGAAGAGCACCATGATGACACCGGCCGCGATGCACGGAATCAGCCAGAAGTTCTGGTAGCTGGCGCGAAGCGCATCACCTTCTCCGCTGACCATTCCGTTAAACAACCTGCCCGCGATCTGGGCACCGATCAGCATCCCGAGACCCTGCGTGACGAACACAAGCAGACCCTGCGCCTGGCCACGCACTTCGGGAGTAGACTTCTTGTCGGTGTAGATGAACCCGGTGACGAAGAAGAAGTCATAGCAAATCCCGTGCAACAAGATGCCGCCGAAGATCATCCACAGGATTCCATCATCGGCGGCGCCGGCGAAGAGGCCGTAGCGCACCACCCACGCCGCCATGCCGATCAAAAGCATCCACTTCACGCCCAGCCGGATGAAGAAGAAAGGCATGATAATCATGAAGACGATCTCAGCGATCTGTCCGAAGGACATGCTGAACGCGGGGTCCTTGAATCCCGCGGCATCCGCGAAGAGGGGTGCGTAGTTGTAGTACGCCGCAAGCGGGATACAGATGAGGAACGAACTGATCAGGAACACGTAGAACGGGAAGCTGGAGAGCTGCCGCAGGGCGTCGATGCCCAGTATTTCCGTGAAGCGAATCTTCTTGCCCGCCGCCGGGGGCGGTGTGTGCGGAAGTGAGAAGCTATACAGCCCCAGCGCGATGCACGCTCCGCCGGTGACGTAGAACTGCATCGCTTCCTTGTCCGCGTGGAGCCACTTGCTCACGACCCAGTTCGCCGCGATCCAGCCGATCGTGCCGAACACACGGATGATCGGGAACTGCTTCTCCTGATTCGTGATGTTATGGAACGCAAGCGTGTTGGTGAGACCGAGCGTCGGCATGTAGCAAAGCATGTGCAGGAGCAAGACAACGATGAACAGAACATCGCTCACGCCGGCCGCCCAGGGCACAAGGAACATCGTGATGCCCCCGAGGATGTGCATGACGCCCAGCACACGTTCGGTGGCGAAGAATCGGTCCGCGATCATCCCGAGGAAAAACGGAGACACGATCGCAGCGATCGGACCGACCGTGTAGGCCCAGAAGATCATGTTGCCCATCTCGTGGGCGTTCATGTAGTTCCCGACCGTGACATACCACGCGCCCCAGATGAAGAATTGGAGGAACATCATCACGGACAGGCGTGTGCCTACCAACGATTTCGGGCCCCCGGTCTCGATGCTCGTCATTGGTCTTTCCTCATGTCTGGGATGTGTACGGCCTACGACTCGGCGAATGCAGCGTCAAATGCGATGTCCGACGGCGCGAAGTCCAGCTTGCGCACAAACCTCGCCGCTTCCTTGGCGCCGTGCTCGCGGTCCATCAGGATGTCTTCCCATTCCACCGATAGCGGGCCGGTGTACTTCACGTCGTTCAAGGCTCGGATGATACCTTCGAAGTCAATGCAACCCCGGCCGGGCGAGCGGAACTCCCACGCGCGGTCCGGGTCGCCGAAGTCGGTGTGTCCGCCGAAGACGCCCACAGCCGTCGGCGTCGTTGACCACCACACATCCTTGACGTGACAATGGAAGATGCGCGAGCCGAACTCGCGGATGAAACGGATGTAGTCCACGCCCTGATAGCCCAAGTGCGACGGATCGAAGTTGAAGCCGAAGCGCGGATGGTCGTCGATGGCAGCGATCGCTCGCCGTGTCGAGACGATGTCGAAAGCGATCTCAGTGGGATGGACCTCCAGGCCGAAGTCCACGCTCACCTGCTCGAATACATCAAGAATCGGCAACCATCGCGCGGCGAAGTCTTCGTAACCGGCGTCGATTTGCCCCGGCTGGTTCGGCGGGAAGGAGTACAAGAGCGGCCAGATGCTGCTGCCCGTGAAGCCGTTGACAACAACGCGCGTCAGACGATCCCGCACCGCCTCCGGCGCGCAGTCGAAGAAGCGCCGAGCTGCCCGAGCCGTCATCTTCATTTCTTCCGCAGCGCGCGAGCGAACACCCTCCGGCTCGCCGTTGCCCCACACGTGCTCGGGCAGGATGGACTGGTGCCGCTCATCAATGTGGTCGCACACCGCCTGACCGGCAAGATGGTTACTTATCGCGTAGCAGCCGAGCTTGTGGTCCGACAGGATCTGCCATCGACCTTTGCAGTACGCATCGCTCTGCACCGCCTGACGAACGTCGAAATGATCTCCCCAGCACGCGAGCTCCAGCCCGTCGTAGCCGAACTTCGCCGCTTTGCTACACATCACATCGAGCGGCAGATCCGCCCACTGTCCCGTAAAGAGCGTCACTGGTCGCTGCATGTCAAGCTCCGTTCTCCGGTCGTCGCCGCCCTGTTTCCACCTTAGCGAACTTCGCTGAGCTTCACCGCACAGCGGTTCTTCGCCGCCAGCATCGCCGCCTCAAGCACACGCTGCGTCTCGTACGCATCCGCGAAGTCCGGGATCGGCACGACGGGCTTATTGCCGCCGAGCACCCGCATCATGTCCGCTGCCTGATTCACGAAGCTGTGCTCGTAGCCCAGGACGTGCGCATCCGGCCACCATGCTTCGACATACGGGTGATTCCCCGCCGACGTACACATGATCTTCGTCCAGCCTCGCAGCTTCGGGTCGGCGGTGTTGTCGAAATACTCCAGGTAGTTCATATCCTCAAAGCGGAAGCGGAGCGCTCCCTTGTCGCCGTGGACCTCGATGCCATTCTGATTCATGTAGCCGGTCGCCAGCCGTGACGCTTCGAAGCTCGCCACCGCTCCGCCCTTGAAGCGAGCGAGGAAGAGCACACAGTCGTCGACATCGCTCTTGCCCTTCCTCCTCGCGCCCTTGGCTCCACCTGCAATGCCGCCTGCCTCGTTGGACTCGACGAGTGTGCGCTGCTTGATAAACGTCTCGGCGATCGCGCCTGTGATCTCGCTGATCTCGTCGCCGGTGATAAAGCGCGCCATGTCGATGATGTGGGCGTTGAGGTCGCCGTGCGCGCCGCTCCCCGCGAGTTTCTTCTTGAATCGCCACAACAACGGCGTGTCCGGCCCGCCCCAATCCTGCAGGTAGATGCAACGGACGTGATAGATCCGCCCGATCTTGCCGGCCTTGACGAGCTGATGCGCCAGCGCCACAGCCGGGCAGCGGCGGTAGTTGTACCAGACGAAAGTCGGCGCCTTGGCCTTCTTCGCCGCTTTGACCATGACTCGCGCATCGTCGAGCGTGCCTGCGATCGGCTTCTCCGTGGCGACCGGCTTGCCCGCAGCCAGTGCTTCCATCGCGGGAGCCATGTGCATGTAGTTCGGCGTCACGATGTCGACAAGGTCGATCTCGCTTGCGCGAACAAGCTGTTTCCAGTCCGTCGTCGCGTTCCGCCACCCCCACTGCTCGGCGAAGGTCTCGGGCTTCTCCTGTTTCAGTCCGAAGACGCTGTGCATCACCGGATGTGTCGGCAAACCCGGGAAGAACTTACTCACCTTCAGATATGCGTTGCTGTGCGTACGCCCCATGAATCCCTGACCGATGAGGGCGACGTTGCAGGTCCGCGGCATAGCTGTCAGCTCCTATCGCACAACCGCGTTGATGGCGGCGGTGGGCCATGGGTGAGGATTGGCCGATCGCCAATCTACCGGGATTCATGTCCGTTTGGCAATCGGCGGCTCGGCGGCGCTCGCACAGCGAGGGGGCAGGGGGTATAACGGGTGCTCGCAACCTCACGCCGATCGGCGCCTCAAGCGGCAGGGCGCTCGCCCGGTATCGCGCGATGAATCAGACCTTCTCGCCGCACAGATTCCTAGCAGAGAGGATGAACTGCGATGACCACCACTGATCACACAATGCCGACGAACGCAGCACGACGTGATTTCCTTGTCACAGCGGCAGGCGTCGCGGCTGCATCGTCACTTCTGGGGGCATGCGCCGGGCCGGAGGCGAAGCCGGTGGTCCGGATGCCGAAGGGTGCCGCCGCTGCGCGTGCGCCGCTCGGCGAAAACGATCCCATCCGCATGGGACTGATCGGAACAGGCGGCATGGGAAGCGGCCACCTCCGGGCGATGATGTCGCTCACCGAGCAGAAGCGCGCCAACGTCAAGATCGTCGCGGTCTGCGATGTGTGCAAGCCTCGCCTCGATTCCAACCAGAAGGCATGCACCGAGAAGCAGGGCTTCCAGGTCGATGCCTACCGCTACTACTCCGACCTGCTCGCACGCGATGACATCCACGGCGTGCTCATCGCCAGCCCCGAGCACTGGCACGCGCAGATGGCGATCGACGCCATCTACGCGGGGAAGGATGTGTACGTCGAGAAACCGATGACGCTGCGTTTCCCCGAAGCGCTCGCGCTGCGGGAGGTCGTTGAGGCGAACGACAAAATCCTCCAGGTGGGAACGCAGTACATGACGTGGCCGCTCTTCCATGAAGCCAGGAAACTGATCGCCGCCGGTGCCATCGGCAAGCCCACGTTCAGCCAGACGAGCTACTGCCGCAACTCGAAGAATGGTGAGTGGCTGTACGGGATTGACCAGCGAGTCAAACCGGGCGAGATGTTGGATTGGGAGGCGTGGTGCGGGCCACTCGGGCTCCATGAGTGGGACACTGAGGTCTACCATCGGTGGCGCCGGTATCCCACGTTCTCCACAGGCATCGTCGGCGACCTGCTCGTTCACTGGATGACACCCCTTGTTCACGCACTCGACAAAGGATGGCCCATCCGCGTCACGGCAACCGGCGGTCACTACATCGACAAGACCATGGGCAACCACGATCAGGTCAACCTCACCGTGCAGTTCGAGAAGGAACACACGATGATCGTCGCCGGCTCCACATGCAACGACAGCGGCCTGGAGTTCATGATCCGAGGTCACGAGGCGAACATGTACCTCGGCAATAGCGCAAAGGTGGTCGTTCGGCCTCAGGCGACGTTCGCCGATGATGTCGATGGCATGGAGGTGGACTGCCCATTCCAAGGCCACGACCAGGACAATCTCCGCCTCAACTGGCTGCATTGCATCCGTACGCGAGAACAGCCGCTGAGCACGGTTCACCATGGCGTGAAGATCATGGCGATCGTCGATCTCGCCACACGTTCGATGTGGGAGGGATCAGCCTTCGCGCTTGACCCGAAGACGATGCGGGTCACGAAGCTCTGACCGATGATCGTCCGCCTCGCCACGCACGCGATGCGCACCCGCTTTGAACTCGTCCTCGCAGGCGAAGATGAGGTGCATCTGCGCGCGGTCGGCGAAGCGGCGATCGACGAGATCCAGGAGTGCGATCGACGACTGAGCCTCTTCCGCACCGACAGCTTGCTGTCACACATCAACGCGCACGCAGCATCAGAATGGGTCCGCCTCGACGAGGACACGTTCGAGTTGTTCTCAACATGTCAACGGGTGCATGCGGAATCCGGCAGCGCATTTGACGTGACCGTCGCGCCCCTGATGCAGGCGTGGGGGTTTCACGGCGAACGGGGCGACACGACGGCGGCACGCGAGGCGGTCGGTATGGAGGCGGTATTGCTCGACAACGACCGCTGCGCCATCCGGTTCGCCAGAGACGACATCCGCATCGACATGGGCGCGGTCGGTAAGGGGCATGCGCTCGATCTCGCCGGAACCGTGCTGCGGGATCACACCGTCACGTGCGCGCTTCTGCACGGCGGGACGAGTACGATCCTCGCGATTGGTGCGCCGCCCGGCGAATCCGGATGGCGCGCATCTGTCGGGCGCGATGACGGCGGGCCGGTCGCTGTGTTGCGCGATGAAGCGCTGTCCGTTTCGGGATCGCACGGGCGCGTCATCGAGACGGATGGGAAACGCATCGGCCATGTGCTGGACCCACGAAACGGCGAGCCTGCGGATGGCGCAGCGCTCGCAGCGGTGATCGCGCCGTCGGCCGGTCTCGCCGATGCGTGGTCCACGGCGCTGCTCGTCCTCGCTGACGCCCAGCCGGCTGCGCACGTTGGGCTAACGGCGATCGTCACCAGCGGTTCGCGGCCGCCCGACTCGAGGCTCGCCGCCGGACCACGTCGAGATCAGTTCGAATTCCAAACCACGCTTGCTGCAACCCGCAACAAGGAGACCGCATGAACCCCACGGACCGACGCACATTCCTGCAACACACCGCCGGAACGATGGCGGCGATCTCACTCCTGCCCGCGCTCGAGAGCATGGCTGCGATCCAGCTCGAAGGCCCGCTGCGCATCGCCGTCGTCGGCACCGGGCGGCAGGGACGCGCCATCCTCGCCGAGTTGCAGAAGTTCAACGGCCTGGAGATCGTTGCGCTCTGCGATAGCGACGAATCCCGTCTTCGATCAGGGCTGCGACGCGCTCAGGGCGCGGAGGGCTTCGCCACGCACGCTGAGCTTCTTGAGAAGGCCCCCGACCTCGCAGCCGTCTTTGTCGCCACGCCGACGCATCTGCACCGCCGCATCGCCGAGGACTGCCTCGCAGCCGGCAAGCACGTGTACTGCGAAGCGCCGCTCGCCGCATCGGTCGATGATTGCCAGGCGATCGTCCGGGCAGCTCGCGACACGGACACCGTGTTCCAGACGGGTTTGCAATCACGATCGAACCCGATCTACCAGCTTGCTCGAACATTCGTGCGAACCGACGCGGTGCGCGACCTTGTTTCGCTTCGCGCTCAGTACCATCGCAAGACGACGTGGCGAACGCCCGCGCCCGATCCCAGCCAGGAGCAAGCACGCAACTGGCGGCTCAACCCGGATGTGTCCATCGGCCTTGCCGGTGAATTCGGTACGCATCAGTTCGATGCGGTGAACTGGTTCGTCAACGACTACCCCGTCGAGGTGCGAGGCGCCGGGTCGATCCGCCTGCACAACGACGGCCGAAAGATCGCCGACACGGTGCAGTGCACGCTCTCGTATAACAAGGGACTGCAACTGCAATACGAAGCGACGATCGCCAACTCGTTCCAGGGACGCTTCGAACTGTTCTGCGGCTCCATGGCGGCGGTGAAGCTCTCGTGGACGGCTGGCTGGATGTTCAAGGAGGCCGATGCGCCGACGCAGGGTTGGGAGGTCTACGCCATGCGCGAACGGTTCCATTCCGACGACGGCATCACGCTCATCGCCGACGCCACGCAACTCGCTGCACAAGGCAAGCTCAAGGAAGGCATCGGGCTGCCCAATCCGCCGCTCTACTACGCGATCGAGGACTTCCTGCGCAGCGTGACGCAGGGCAAACCCGTCGTGTGCACGGCTGAGGAAGGCCTGCGCGCCGCGGTCATCGGCATCCTCGCCAATCAAGCGGTCATCACCGGCGACACGATCACCATCGACCGCAGCCTCTTCAAGGCGGAGTAACCCATGCTCCCTTCCGATCTCCGCTTGCGGTCGCTGGGCCTGACGGTCCGCATCGCGCTGACGTGTCTGGTCATCGTGATGCTGGGTGGGCTGACAACCTCCGCGGTACACATGCGAATCCATCACGAGAACCGAGACGAACGGCCGGGCTTTTCGCTGGATGACATCCGAGGCGCGTACCACGGCATCCAAACCAAGGCGCCGCTTGTCGAAGCGCTTCGGCGAGGCCATCCGGATGACGTGCCCGAACCGGTGCGCGATCAACTGCTCGCGTGGCTCGATGGCGATCGCATCAGCGAGGACTACGACAACCTCGACCTGGGAGACGCAGCCCCCGCGGAGCTGATCGACCAGCACTGCGTGCGATGCCACGCTCGGCAAGCGACGGAAGGCGATGAGACAAGCCGATCGCTGCCGCTGGAGTATTGGGACGACATCAACGAAGTGGCGTTCTCGCGCGAAGTGTCACCCACATCGCCGGAGATCCTGACCACGTCAACGCACACGCACGCCCTCTCGCTCGGTTCGATGACGATCGTGATCGTGCTGCTCATGTTGGCCACGCGCTGGCCCGCCCGGATCGCCCATCCGCTCATTGCCATCGCGAGTATCGGGTTGCTCGTCGATCTCGTGTGCTGGTGGCTGGCGCGACTGCACGAGGTATTCGTACCCATACTCGTCATTGCGGGGAGCGCCTTTGGCATCTGTTCGTGCCTCATGCTCGCCGCCATCCTGATCGACCTGTGGTTCCCAGCGGGCAAGGCTGCGCAACTGGATTCGTAGCGGGCGAGCCTGACGCGCATCTCATCGCGTTCACGACCCAGCCCGGTCCGGCCCATGACCCGCTGTCGTCTATTCGTTGTGCTCCAGCATCGAAGTTGGTTGCGCGAGCATGGTGCGGATCGTGTCGATGTGCTCGACGAGGTAGGCCAAGAGGTCGGGGTTATCGCGAGGGTCGTAGCGGTGCTGCTCGATGGACTCCATGAGAGGTTCCAGCACAGGCCGGCCGAGTACGAGGTGCTCGTAGAGGATCACTGCGCCTGTCGTCCGCTGAGCACCGGCGGCGCAGTGGACGAGGACGGGCTGATTGGCGGGGTCGGCCATGATCCGAAGCACACGAGCATACGGCGCAGGATCGTCATCCTCATCGCCGGTTCCGTCGCCCTCCAGTCGAATCTCGAAACGGGCGACGCCAAGCTCCTGCGCGACGGCCGCCTCGTGCTGCTGCTCTTGACTGCCCGGCTCTGAGCCGCCGAGATCCACGATCGTGCGGATCTCGTGTTCCGTGAGCACCTTCCGGAGCATCCTCGGCGTAAGGTAGCCGCTGCGATAGACCCGGCCTTGCTCGACCACGCCGAAGTTGCGGGGAATCACATAATCCCGGACCGCATTCTGCCAGATCGCCCAACCGCAGAGCGAGATGACGAGAAGGGGAAGAAGGATGAGCAGGCGTGAACGTCTTGGTCGGCGGCGGTGGTTCATGCACGCATGGTAGCGGCACAGGTCATAGAATCACCGCATGGCAGCCCAATCCACCAGCCCGGCGAACGACGACACATCCGTTCCCAAACCGAGCCAGTACAGTTCGGTCTATCCGGAGTCCGTCCAGCGCCTGATGACTGAGTTTGCCCACCTACCGGGCATCGGCAACCGAACCGCTGAGCGGCTGGCGTTTTTCATTCTCAAGTCCGACACGGCCGCGGCGCTCCGCTTGGCGGATGCGGTGCGTGATGTCAAGACGCAGGTGAAGCACTGCGAGATCTGCCTGAACCTCACGGAGTCCTCACCCTGTCCGATCTGCAGTGATCCGAGGCGTGATGCGGGCTTGGTGCTGGTCGTCGAGCAACCCAAGGATGTGATCAGCCTGGAACAGACGGGGATGCACCGGGGCGTGTATCACATCCTGATGGGCCACCTCGCCCCGCTGGAAGGCGTGACGCCGGGCGATCTGGCGATTGACGAGCTGATGCACCGGATCGCGGACCCTTCCGCCAACGCGCAGCAGCAGCCAGTGCATGAGATCATCCTGGGGCTGAATCCCAACATGGAGGGTGATGGGACGGCGTTGTACTTGGCGGAGGAGGCGGCGAAACGGCAGCCGGACATCACGATCAGTCGCCTTGCGCGGGGTCTGCCGTCAGGATCGCAGCTTGAATACGCGAGCAAGGCGGTTCTCGCTGATGCCATCATGGGGCGTCAGCCGATGGGGTAGAATGTGCCCGGGGCGACGGTCGGCAGTCCGATCGGCCGGTGTATGATGGATAGGAGATGGGCTCAACGGGGGCGGCGGGTTCCGCACGGGAGTGCCGTGCCAGGAGGCGGCTTGCATGAGGTTTGAAACCTCCCAGCACATGAAGCTCGGCCAGCACATGAAGCTAGCGCCCAGGATGATCCAGTCCATGGAGATCCTGCAGCTTCCGATGCTGGCGCTGCAGGAACGCATCGAGCAGGAGCTTGCCTCCAACATCGCGCTGGAGATCGCCGAGCCTACCGACGACGACCCGACTGACCGTAGCGGCAAGGGCGATGATGCGGTCGATGTGGCGGAACGCGAGCTTGTCGTCTCCGACGAAAGCCAGGGTCACAGCGACGATTTCGCCCGACTCGAATCGTTTGAATCGACGTATACCGAAGCGTCGGACAACGAGTTTTCATCCAGCGACCTTCGGCCGGACGCATGGGAGAAGAGCGACTGGAGCAGGCGTGTGAGTTCGCGTCTGTCCGGCGAGCGTGACAAGAAGCAGGACGCGATGGCCAACGCCGAGGCCAGGCCCGCCTCGCTCACCGACCAGTTGCTCGAGCAGTGGATGCTCAGCGAATACGACGAACCGACCACACGTGCGGGCAAGCTGCTTATCAGCCACATTGATGAAGATGGCTACGTGCGGACGGATCTGGCGACAATCGCCGATCACGCGCCGCGCGATGATGATGAGCCGATCACCGTCGAGCTTCTGGAAGAGACGCTCGTGAAGGTGCAGCGTTTTCTTGAGCCGCCGGGGTTGGCGGCGCGCACGATCGTCGAGTGTCTGCTCCTTCAACTCGATCCGATCGAGGCGAACGATCCGGACCTGGATGTCAACTACGATCTGATCCGCACGCTGATCGAGCATCACTTGGATGACCTGGCGCAGAACCGTCTGCCGACGGTCGCGCAGAAAACAGGCACTAGCATCGACGAAATCAAGACGGCGATGACGTACATGCGCGCCCTGTCGCTCTCGCCGGCTCGATCGCTCGTCCCGGTCAACTCGGCTCGCATTATCCCCGATGCGATCATCGAGTACGACGAAGAGCAAGATCGCTACGTTGCCGCGCTGTGCGACGGCACGGTCCCGAACCTTCGCATCAGCAAGGTCTACGAGGACATGGCGCGCGACAAGGCCGTCGACAAGAAGGCCCGCGAGTTCATCACAACGAATCTGCGCAACGCCCGTTGGCTCGTCGAGGCGGTTGATCAACGCAGCAGCACGCTCATGCGCGTCATCCGTGTTGTGCTCGAGGCGCAGCGCGACTTCTTCGACTTCGGACCGCAACACCTTCGGCCGCTGCCGATGACACAGGTGGCGGATCAGCTCGGCGTGCATGTCGCGACGATCTCACGCGCGGTTTCCGACAAGTGGGTTCAGACGCCGCGCGGTGTGTTGGCGTTGCGACAGTTCTTCTCCGGCGGGATGGAAACACAAAGCGGCGGCGACAAATCGTGGGAAGCGGTCAAGGCCATCCTTGGGGAGATCATCGACGGCGAGGACAAGGACGCGCCGTTCTCGGACGATGCGCTCAAGAAACAGTTGAGCGAACGGGGCATAGACCTGGCCCGCAGAACCGTCGCCAAGTACCGCGTCCAACTCGGCATCCCCACCGCCCGCAGGCGCAAGCAGTACTGAAAACGGAGCGATGCGGCCTGCAATACCCGCTTCCCGCAGCCTATAACACGACATTGCGCTGTCAGCCGGGCCGTGATTGCTCCGGGGCCGAGGCGAGGATATGATTCCACCGGCCCACCGTTCAGGCCGCTTTCGCCCGTCTCTTTTCGAGACCGAGCGATGCAATGGAGGGCTGCGGCGATGTTCCTGATTCGATCAGCGAGGTGCCACGTGAGATGCGTGATTCGCCAGCGTGAGAACCACATCGCCCGCGGAGCGCAGATGTCGCAACGCAGGGCTGCCTGACCGCTGCGCGCATCGTTTCCCATCTGACAACCAATCGAATCTCTGACCCGCAAAGGGACTGTTATGGCTACTGACACCAGAACCAACATCATCATCATGGGCGCCGCCGGCCGGGACTTCCACGACTTCAACGTCTACTGGAAGCATCATCCCGAGTACCGCGTCGTCGCCTTCACCGCCACGCAGATCCCCGACATCGACGGCCGAATGTACCCGCCTGTCCTTGCTGGCGACGACTACCCCAACGGCATCCCCATCCATGCCGAGGACAAGCTTGAGGAGCTTATCGCTGAGCACAATGTCAAGCTCTGCGTGCTGGCGTACTCCGATCTGAACTACACGACGGTCATGAGCCTGGGCGCTCGCGTCAACGCAGCCGGGGCGCACTTCATGATGCTCAGCCCGGAAGACACGATGATCGAATCGAGCAAGCCGATCATCGCGATTTGTGCCGTGCGGACGGGGTGCGGCAAGAGCCAGACGACGCGGGCCGTGTGCGAGATCCTCAAGAGGATGGGCAAGAAGGTCGCGGTCGTGCGTCATCCGATGCCCTACGGCGACCTGGCCAAGCAAGCGTGCCAGCGTTACGCCGAGCTTGCCGACATGGACAAGCACGAGTGCACGATCGAAGAGCGCGAGGAATACGAACTGCACATCCAGGCGGGCAACCTGCTCTACGCCGGTGTGGATTACGAACAGATCCTCCGCAGCGCTGAGAAGGAAGCGGATGTCGTCATCTGGGACGGCGGGAACAACGACACATCCTTCTTCAAGCCGGACCTGTACATCACCGTCGCCGACCCGCATCGCGCCGGGCACGAGACCGCGTACTACCCCGGTGAGACGAACGTTCGCCTCGCCGACATGATCATTCTGAACAAGGTTGACTCCGCCAGTCCCGGCGAGGTCGATCAGGTGGATGGCGCTCTTCGTCGGCTCAACCCGAAGGCGCAAATCCTGCACGCCGCCTCACCCTGCACGATCGATCAGCCCGATCTGGTCAAGGGCAAGAAGGTGCTGCTCGTCGAGGACGGCCCGACGCTGACGCACGGCGAGATGACTTATGGCGCGGGCTATGTCGCCGCCAAGCAGATTGGCGCTGCTTCGATCGTCGATCCCAGGCCCTACGCCGTCGGCTCGATCAAGGCGACATTCAACAAGTACACGCACCTCACCGAGATCCTCCCTGCGATGGGCTACGGCGACCAGCAGATCGCGGATCTCCAGGCGTCGATCAACGCTGTGCCGTGTGATGTCGTCGTGATCGGAACGCCGATCGACCTGGGCAAACTCATCACGATCAACAAGCCGTCCGTCCGTGTGCGGTACGAACTGGCCCCGAAGAATCCCGCGGTGCTCGAAGCGGCCGTCAAGGGCGTCTTCAAGTAACCGCTCTCCACTGCATCACGCTCCGTTCGCGGAGATGACCCCAAGCAAACATCTCACCCATGAAGGTGCACCATGACAACAACACAAGCAACCGACACGATTCGTAGCGTTCCCACCATGACCACTGCGGAGCACACAAAGATCGTCGACAAGTTCGGCGCTCACAACTACGGCCCGCTGCCGGTCGTCATCAAGAAGGGCGAAGGGTGCTGGGTCGAGGATGTAGAGGGACGCAGGTACCTCGACATGCTCGGCGGGTACAGCGCGCTGAACTTTGGCCACTGCCATCCGTACATCACCCAGGTCTTCATCGAGCAGGCGCAGAAGCTCACGCTCACCGCCCGCGCGTTCCAGAACGACCAGTTCGGCTTGTTCTGCAAGGAGATCACCGAATTCTGCGGCTTCGACAAAGTGCTGCCCATGAACAGCGGCGCCGAAGCGGTCGAGACCGCGGTCAAGACCGCTCGCAAGTGGGCCTACAAGGTCAAGGGCGTCCCCGAGGACAAGGCGGAGATCATCGTCTGCGACCACAACTTCCACGGCCGAACGACGACCGTCATCAGTTTCTCATCAAGCACACAGGCGCGCGACGGGTTCGGCCCGTTCACGCCCGGCTTCAAGTCGATTCCGTACGCGGACACCGACGCGCTTGAGAAGGCGATCACGCCCAACACCGCGGCGTTCCTCGTCGAGCCGATTCAGGGCGAAGGCGGCATTCAGGTTCCGCCCGACGGCTACCTGCGCAAGTGCCTGGAGATCTGCAAGGCGAACAACGTGCTCCTCATCGACGATGAGATTCAGGCGGGCTTCGGTCGGCCGGGCAAGAAGTTCGCAATCGACTTCGATGGCGTACACCCCGACATGATGATCCTCGGCAAGGCGCTCGGCGGCGGCACGATGCCCGTCTCCGCGGTGCTCGGCAGCGATGAGATCATGGGCGTCTTCAAGCCCGGCGATCACGGCAGCACGTTCGGCGGCAACCCGCTCGCGTGTGCCGTTGCTCGCGCCGCTATCAAGGTGCTTCAGGATGAGCATCTCATCGAACGGTCGGCTGAGCTTGGCCCGGCGTTCATGCAGCGCATCATGGCGCTGAACAGCCCGGCGATCAAGGAGGTCCGTGGACGCGGTCTGTGGATCGGCATCGAGATCGACCCCAAGGCAGGCAGCGCGCACGATTATGTCCTCAAGCTCCTCGACGAGGGCATCCTCACCAAGGAGACGCTTGAGAGCGTTCTACGTCTCGCCCCGCCGCTGATCATCACGCAGGAAGAGATCGACTGGGCGATGGAGCGCATCGCCAAGGTCTTCGCGCCGTAACACGCTAAACCTGACACGCACGTGAACTCACCAGCCGTCTGCATGTCGCAGGCGGCTGTTTTGCGCACCGAACGCTACAATCGCTGAGGTTTATCACCATGGCTAACATCGCGCAACTTCTCAAGAAAGCGGAGCAGTACCTGCGACGAGGCGACTCGGCTCAGGCGGAGTCGGCCTACCGCAGCGTTCTGCGCAAGCAGCCACGCAACGGCGAGGTGCTTTGCTCGCTCAGCACGATCGCACTGCGCACCGGGCGCGTGCGCGATGCGGCGGACCTTGCGCGCAAGGCCACTGCCGTCGCACCGACGCGGATCGACGCCTACCACGCACTGATCGCTGCGCTCTCCCAGACAGGCACGCCAGCCGAGGTGATTGACGAGATCCACAGACGTGTTCAAGCGCAGCCGAAATGGGCTGCGGGGCTTACGCTGCTCGGCGGACTGCAACTGAACAATCATGACCTTGCGGATGCGGAACAGACGTATCGCCGGGCGTTGGCAGCCGACGCGGATCACGTCGATGCGGCGTCCGGCCTGGCGCTCGTGCTCGAACGACTGGGACGCCATGATGAAGCGGGACGCGCCCTTGATCCGCATCTCAGCGCCGACCCACCCGATCCCGGCATCATCTGGGCGTACGGTCGCGTCGCGCCGCACATGGGCGATCGGATCGACGCAATCGACCGGATCGAGACGCTGCTCCGCTCGGATCTGACGCCGCTTCAGCGCAATCAGCTTTGCTACATGATGGCGAAGCTCTGCGATGCCGAGGGGCGATATGACGAGGCATTCCGCTATGCCGGCCAGGCAAACGCGATCGGGCGCGTTCCCGACGCGAGCGATCGCATCGAGCAGACGGTCGACTCGCACATCACAACATTCTCGCGGGATCGCCTAGCCTCCCTGCCGCGCGCGTCGATCTGGTCGGAACTGCCCGTCTTGATCGTCGGGATGCCTCGTTCCGGGACGAGTCTCGTCGAACAGATCCTCGCCAGCCACCCCTGCGTACACGGGGCCGGTGAACTCGACGATGTCAGGCTGATTGCGAAGTCGCTGCCGCGACGGCTCCGTTCGGACGGCGGCTACCCGGCGTGTGTGCAGCACGTGACGCCGTCGATCCTCGACGACATCAGCCGATCGCACCTGGACCAACTCGCGCAGCTCTCACCGGACTCGACGCGCATCACCGATAAGTTCCCGGAGAACTACCTGCACCTCGGTTTGATCGCCCTGCTCTTCCCGCAGGCGCGCATCATCCACTGCACACGGCATCCGTTGGATACGTGTCTGTCATGCTACTTCGAGGACTTCGGACCTCGCCACCAATACTCACGCAGCCTCTCCTCGCTCGGTCGGCAGTATCTGCAATACCAGCGTCTGATGGCGCACTGGCACACGGTTCTTGATCTGCCGATTCTCGATGTCGCATACGAGGATGTCGTGGCGGATCTGGACGGTGCTGCGAGGCAACTCATCGACTTCGCCGGATTGGCGTGGGATGACGCGTGCCTTCGCTTTCACGAGACGCAGCGCGTTGTGCGGACTCTCAGCTACGATCAAGTTCGCCAGCCGATCTACACGAAATCGGTCGGCCGATACCGCAACTATGAGGCGCATCTGCAGCCGCTCATCGAGGCGATTGCCGGTGAGCGCGCGTGACGACTTGCATTAGCGGTTTCGTTCGTACTTGAGCCATCGTCGCTGGAGCTTGTCGACCGGACCAAAGTACGTTTCGAACAGTTCGATCTGCCGATCGGGGCTGATCGGCCCTGCGGGCTCTCGCTGGATCGCACGCAGATAGTCGCCCAGCGCCGACCGTTGCGTGCGATAGATGTAGGCGAGCAGCGCGTACGCTTGGGGGTACATGACCTCCGCCGTATCGAGTGATCCCCGCGGCACGTCGGTGAGTTGGATGAAGTCGCGCAGCGGCAGGAGTCTGTCGGCGCGGAGCACATCGTCGAATGCACGGCGCCGATTGTCGCACTCATGCTCGGGGCCGAATGCCGCGTTGGGCTGATCGGTCTCAAAGCACGTGGCCAAACCCTCGGTGAACCAAAAGGGATACTCGTGGTTGCGTGACTGCACGCCAGTGTTGAAGGCGAGTTGATGAATCGCCTCATGAACAGTCTTGGCGATCGACGCGCTGGCGACGACATCCTCAAGACGCCGGTGTTCGTCGGCGAGTTGACTGCGAAGATCGTCTGATCGATCACGGTGGCGGCTGGCCTCGTCACGCTGCCCACGACGGGCGGCTTGGTGCGACCGGTCCCGCAGCTCATCCGCCTGCTCCGCGACGGCTTCGAGTTGTTGCTCAGCCTGGCGAATCGCAGGTGAGTCGCTGTCGTTGAAAAAGACGACCCAATTGGATCTGCTTGCGTAGTACCCGGCGATCCACGCATCGGTGACGCCGTCCTGCGACGCTGCGAATGCGCAGTAGTCGTCATAGCGGTCGAAGAGGATGCAGACGAGACGTTCACGAAGGGGCGCCTGCGCGATGCCGATTCGGCGGCAGACGCGCTGGAGTTGATGTGCAGCCCGTTCGAGCAGTGCCGCCCGCGACTGGGACCAGGCCGGATCGCAGTCCGAGAAGACGACGAAGTGGGTTGTGGTGTAACGGGTGAACGCCGAGCCGAGCATCTCCTCGACCTGCGCCGGTGAGACGGTTTGTCGCCACGACACAGGCGCTGCCGACCCGGGAGCACCATGCGCGGGCTTCGGCAGCCGGCTCGCACCGACAGCGGCGATCAGCCCGATCGCGATCCACACCAAGGCCAGGTTTCGCTCCCTCGCCATCTGTTGCCCCTTCGGCTACTTCGGCCGTACGATGATGGATCGTTCGGATGGGACGGTCGGTTGACGCGCCACCGGCTGGGTCGTGTGTGAAGCGGTTATCAGCCCGGTTCAACCCGCACGGGTGGCGCTTCACGCCGATCTGACGCGCGAGTGAGTGTCGAACGGAGCATGCATCAGATGTTGCGTACACCGAAGATCACAGACCGGCCGGGTCGCATACTGGCGGCTGTCATCGCATCCGTCGCCACCGCAACGATGTTCGGCTGTGAGACTCGTGTCATCTCAGCGTCAGGGATCGGTAGCGAGCGGTACGACATCCAGCCGACCTTCGAGGAGGAGTACCGGCTGTTCCCCGACCGGGATACATCCGAACAGAACGCCTACCCCCACGACCCCCCCAGAACGCCATAGGCTGTCGAAGAAGCGCTTCGTCCGCGAATCCGGATCATCATCCACGACTCGGCTGCGATTCGCTCCGACGTTACGGCGACGCGGCATCGGCGGGATTCGCCGTGCGATCCACCGGCTCAAACAACAACACAGGCTGACGGAATCTCTTGACCGTCCCATCCGGATAGCGGACAACACGGTCCTGCCATCGGCTGCTGATGAGGAACTCCCGCGGCTGATCGTTGATGATGATGATCGCCTTGAGCGGGTTGTGCTTGTCCACCATGACCAGCGGCTGCCCCGACCGAGCGGGTGGACCGACCGGTTCCATCGCCTGGGAACCGGCGAACCCCGCTGTGATCGTGCCCTGGGGCGCATCCCACAACGGGCCGTCCACGCTGGTCGATCCATTCATGAGTGGCCACAGCGCGCTCAGGCCGAGCAGAATCACAGCCGCGACGCCGGCGAGTTCGCGAAGTCCCAGCGACCAGCGTGAGCGGATCGGGCCCGTCGCCAATGCCGCCGCCTGGGTGTCGAACCGCCGCTGCTGCTCTTCACCGTCGATCGCCGACTGGATGCGAGCAAGCGTCTGATCCACAAGATCATCACCCGCCCGCTCATCGGGGAGAGCATCGAGCGCCGCCAGCAACGCTGCCGCCCGCTCGATCCGTCGTTGTCTCGCAGGCTCAGCGTTCACCGCCGCCTGGGCGTCGAACCCGGCTTCCACCAGGCGGTCCACCGCTTGGGCGTCATCGGGATTGAGCATCGGTTCGTTCATCTGATTCATCGCCTGCACCTCTTGGCCATCCGGCCCACACTCACGCATCCGGTGTCTCGTCGATCGCTTCCCACTTCCGCTTGAACGTCGCCACCGCACTGTGAAGTCTGCTCTTGACCGTACCCAGCGGGATGCCGAGCGCCTCGGCGATCTGGTTGTAGTTGAACCGTTGGAAATACGCCAAGAGCAGGATCTCCCGCAGATGAGCAGGCAACGAATCAACCGCCTGGCGGACCTGGGATGCCAACTCGTCACCCTCAAGCCCCGAGTCCGGCTGGGGCACGTCGCCTTCCAGAAGGTCGATGAACTCGCCCGAGCCGTCCTCGCTCGACAGCGGAGCGGAAAGCTCCATGGTTGCCTGCCTGCGGTGCTTACGGAGGTAGTCCCTGCCTTTGTTCGCGGCAATTGTGAAAAGCCACGGTTTCAGCCGGCGTGTGGCGTCGAAGGAATCCGCCGATAAGTGGATCTGCAAGAACGCCTCTTGGAACACATCCTCCGCCGCTGCGCGATTGCCCACGAAGCGGACCAGGAAGTTGAACAGCTCGGAGCGGTACCGCTCGATGAGCAGGCGCAACGCCTCGCTCTCGCCTTCGCGGTACGCACAGAGCAGTTCTTCATCCGTCCGTGTGTTCACATGAGATCCGCGTTTCGCCCGGCCTCGTCGGGCCTCACCAGCCCCCGCAGCTGTGCCTTGCCGTGTTAGTCGGCACCTGGGCGAGTGTAGGGCCACAGACTTGGTCGCGAAAGCCGACGTCATGGTGCTTCTACGCCGGTCCAGCCCGCAGGTTCGCTCGCGGAACGCAACACCCACCAAACGCCCACCGATCACGCCGTCACAGATGGTAGGGGTGGTCGATTCCCCCCGCAGAGCGGGGGGCTACGGGGGTGGCCCGGCGAACACGTTGACCGCCCCTCCCTCAGCCCCCGGCTCCGCCGGGGGATCGGCGTCCCCATGCGTTCGCCACACAATCAACCACTACGGCCGAATGCAATCGTCGGTGATCAGCGACTCGGGATTCGGGAAGTCCGGCGGCACGCCCGGCGCGGTGACATCTTCGCCTCGCTCGATCTGTGCGGCGACGTGGTGGTTCAGATCGAGCAGTTGCTTGAGGAGATCCTTCTTCGCGGAGAAGCCGTAGGCCTTGAGGACAGCCTTGTCGAGGGCTGCATGGGCGTCCTTGAGCGGGTTCTTGCCGGCAGTTCGAGGGTGCGGTAGACCGCGCGCAAGCCACCGCTGATCTTCTCAAGCGCTTCATCGCGCATACGCCGAACATTCGGCCTGCGGCGATTCAGAAAACACCCCACTCGCGCTGACGTTGTGGCATCGAAATACAGAAACCATGCGCGGCACTACGTCGCTTCCATCTCGCACGATCACGACCTGTAGCCAATCTGACCGTAAACGATCTGACATTTGACTTGGTGAACAAAAGAGTTTCGCGGTCATACTGATCCGGCCAGCCCCTCTCGCCTGGCACTGGCAAGGATAGACGATCCATGCTACTTGATCTGTTGAACGTCATTGGACGTACTTGCTGCTGAGCGCCGGCCATCTCTAGCACAACATCGAGAAGGTGCGTGTTGCCCGGGACGATCCTGGCTGGTGCGCCGAAGAACACTCGCGTGAGTTGACTGAACTGGAGATCAGTTCCCGGGAGCCCTTGCCAGTCTCGATTGTGGAGACCTCCAACATCTATCCACAATTTCTGTGCGGCTCGAAGTAGTCTGAGGCGATCAGGATCAGCATTCACCCACCGGATCCGCAACACCCTTCGGTCAGGGATGTCATCCTCGTCAGTAACAACGAAGTCGCGCTTCTTCGCAGCAGCATATTGCTCGGTATAGCCGCTTCTGATCCTCTGCCAGGGGGCCGCCTGTGTCCATTGAGCTGCAAACCACTTATCGAATCGTGATATAGCCTGCGGTTCGGATGTTGACAACGATAGTTCAATCGACTCCTTCAATCCGTTACGCGAGAGATTCGCAGATCCCACAATCAGGACCGACGATGTGCCTTTCACCAGATATGCCTTGGGATGGTATGTTCTTCTTGGTTGGCAGGTTGACGTTGAGACTAGATAGGAGCCGTCTACGATTCGGACATCACTGTGTGCTAGAGCCTGCAAGGCATCAAGTGCCGATGGCTCGGAACGGTACCAATCGATACCAACAAGAAATCTCTTGGCGATTGTCTGTGACTCGTGCAATCGCGAGGCGTCAGTCAACAGCTTAACCCCGGAGAATGTTGTGTAAGCAACTGCGGCGGTGAAGTGCGAAGTCCCGGCGGTACAGTGGTTCGCAATCATCGCAATGGTCGTATTCTCAGGCTGGTGTATCAAAGACATGCTGCCCCTTTCAATAGATGACCTGCTAACTAATACTGCAGCTCTAATCCAACTGGATACATTCCATTGTATTCAATAATGATGGATCACCATAGCTCTTGGGAACACCTGGACCGGTGGCTAGCTGGCCCTTTTTCTCTTTCAGAGCCACTTCATGATTGAGTTCCAGTAGTTGCTCGAGGAAGCTCCGCTTGGGGTCACAGTTGTATGCATCCGCAACAACGGCGTTCAATTGATTGTGAGCTTCTTTGAGTGGATGCTTGCCGGGCAGTTCGAGCATTCGGTATACCGCGCGGAGTCCTCCAGACGTTGATCGCATCGCTAGCTCTCTCGCGCGGCGAACGCCCGCTGCTGCAATTGCAACATTATCGACCTGCTTCTTGGTCGGAGATTGCGGCCACGGGAACGTGTCCCACACACTGCGGCGGGTGTATCGGTAGTCGCTCTTGAGCTTTGAGCAGTTGGCCAAGAACCACTCCCAATGCGCGTTCGATTGGATTACGCCGAAACTGTAATCATCGTCTAGTGGCCAAACTTGGAGGGCGCCATCTGGGACAATACCGGTGGACACGAATGCAAAAATGGGGCGTTTGGTCACACGTGAGCACGCAAGGTATCTCCCCATACCCACAAAGCGTGCGCGCAGCTGCGATCGCACGTTCCAATACTGCCACCAGCGATTTAAATGTTCCTCGCGAGCAGATTGCATATTGCCCATTGTCTTGCGAGCGGTCTCTATTACAGCGGGCAGTACGGATTGCTGAATGATCGCGAATGGGGCGGAAAACGACTGCGCGTCGAGAAGATCACGTGAACCAAAGTCGATGATCGACCGGGAAGGTGTGCCGTCTCCGGTCAACAGGTCGCGTCCGATCAACCAGGGACGGACAACTTCGGCATTACAGGCGTCAAGCCGGATCAGTTCGCGCCGCTTCTGATGCGTCACCGCAAAACCATCGTATCCAGGGACCACCCCTTGAAAGCTGCATTGCAGTTTGATGTTACACGTGAGAGCAATGGCCACACTAACATCCGTCTGATCCGACAGCGCGGCGTTGATGTGGTCGGCTTCGCGGAAGTCGAGTTCGTACTGCTTGGTCGCCGGTCCCTGACCTCGCGCCCGCTTCTTCTTCGCGCCAGGCGGCGGATCGACCTTGAACCAGAGCTTACGCTTGTCGGGAATGAGCAACCCCCCGGCGGAGCCGGGGGCTGATGGGGTTGGGTGTTTGACCCAGTTGGCGATCGACACGTGTACGTTCGCTTCGCCGGACCACGGCTGGTTGTCCACCGCTTCGATGATCGTGCCTGTCTTGACGATATGGTCAAGTCCGCCCTCGCGCGACTTGTTGTTGCGGATGTTCTGCGTGCCGACCAGGCCCGCCCGGCCGGCGACGGGATCATCCGCTGTGCACTGGGGCAGATGATCGTGGGCGCGACGGAACCAGTAGACGCAGTAATCCGCCATGCCGGGCACATCGGGGTAGAGCTTGCGGACGGCGTTGACGTAGTCCGGACCATGCTCGGGCTTGAGGCGCTTCGCGCCGAGGAACGGCGGGTTGCCGATGATCACATCGGCGGCGGGCCAGGGGGTCATCATGGCCTGGTCGTCATCATCCAGAGTCATGAGAGCGTCGCGGGCGACAATGTTGTCATCGAGGTTATCAAGGGGCAGAGGCGGCTCATCTATGTGAAGCTCGTCGATGGCCAGCTTGTGGGCCAGCATCATCGTCACCTTGGCAAGCTCCACGGCAAAGGGGTTGATGTCCAGGCCGAAGAACTGCTTGGTCGTGACAAATGAGAAGCCCATCTGTTTTTCGTCAGCGCGCGTGGAGACCTCGGCGAACCGACCCAGGAGGCGCTGTTCGAGTCGCTTGATCTCGCGGTAGGCGAGGTAGAGGAAGTTGCCCGAGCCGCACGCCGGGTCAAGCACGGTGTAGCGTTGCATGCGCTGATGCAGTTCGCGGAGACGTTTGATCGACTTGGCGGAGTCGATGAGCTTCTCCCAAGGCTCGCTGATCGTGGGGCGAACGATCTTCATGATGTCCACGGCGGAGGTGAAATGGGCACCGTAGGCGTGCCGTTCCGTCTTGCCCATTGAGTGCTCGAAGATCGTTCCGAAGATCTCCGGGCGGACCTTGGACCAATCCTCCCTGGCGGCTTCGCGGAGCTGCGCGACTTCATCCTCGTAGAGTTCGAGGCGGACGGGCTGGGCGAAGACGCCGCCGTTGAAGTAATCGACACCCTTGAACCGCCCGCCGGGCGTCTTGCCCGGGGTGTTCATCTCAACGAAGAGGTTGCCCAGGAGGTCATAGGCCGCCTGCGGCGTGGCGCAATCGGCGAGCGTGCGTTCGAGCGTGTGTTGTTCCAGCAGGCCGATATCTTCGGCGAAGAGAGCGACCAGCGCCTGAAGGACAAAGCGTTGGGCCACGTCGCGCTCGACGCCCCGGGTCGTGAGCTTGTTGAACAGCAGGGCTAGTCGGTCTGCGGCCTCGCGCGTGACTTTTTCGTGGTTGTTGCCGAAGATCGGCGTCTCGTTGGTGGGGAAGAGAAAGGCGAGCGGGCCGAACCGTTGCGGGAGATCCTCGATGGCGACGACGTCGACGGGCGTGTCGAGCTGCACCTCGAAGTCGTAGATTTGGAACTGATCGAAGTTGCAGAGGACCACGTAGCGCGGACGGCCCGGGACCAGGCGCGTCCAGTAGTCGAATGCCTGTCGGTAATGCTTGGAGAGATTCTCGCCGCGCTTCTTCATCTCGATGAGAACGTGGGGCTTCCAAACGTAGTCGGCGAACGCGGTCCCGCCCCCGTCCTCCTTCGCCTTCTTGATTCGGAACTCGGGGGTGCCCCCGACATCGAGGCAGCCGCCCTGGCCGAATGCCTGGAAGAGTCGGTCAAGGAAGATCTGGGCTTGGCCCTTCTCGTCACCGGTGATGTTCTCGGCGACCCAGGTGACGAACTTCTTGAGACGTTCTGTGCGATCCCCGGTCATCGGCAGCACCTCCCCGCCCAGCGCTCGACGGAATCCCCGGGAGTGAGTCGGGTGGACATGGGGGCATTATGGTTCTTTGATGCGGGATCGCCAAGTCGTAGCGTGTGGGCTGGCCTGATGTACGCGAGATGTACAGGGATGCGCGCGTTGCGGGGAGAATGCGCGAACGGGGATAACCTGCGAGCGAGTGTGATTGCCTTTCCGGCGCTCCCCCAGGCGGCTCCAAGGAGTTGCATCTAT
>JAGLTS010000098.1 GCA_023135165.1 Phycisphaerales bacterium
CGCTGCAGGTCCGCGAGGTCTTCATCCACATCCGCGGCGGGGAGCGTGAGCCTGCCCGTTGCACTGAACGTGCCGATCACAGCGTGAGGCAGGTCCGCCAGCGCCGCCTTGATGTGCTCAATATCGCCTAGCCGGATCTGGAGCAGATACCGGCTGGTAGATTCGGCGAATGCTCGCGCGACAAGGCGATCCGCCGGGCCGGGCAGTCCGTCGAGATCCAGTTCCAAACCGATCGGCTGCCCCTGCGTGTTGCCTGCAAACGCCATCTCAGCAGCGGCGACGAGCAGCCCGCCGTCCGAGCAATCGTGCGCAGCGAGAACAAGACCTCGCTGGATCAGTTCAGCCACAGCCGCCGCGGCGCGCGGACCTTGCGCAAGATCGGTCATTGGGATTCGTGATGATTCGCCAAGCGAAGGATCAACCGCAGCGACATGGCTCCCGCGCAGACAATCGCCGGTCGATCCAACGATCAGCAGCACGCTGCCCTCCGGCTTGGCGTCCACCGTGACGCATCGTCGCACGTTCGGCACGATGCCGACGCCGGTGATGAGCAGCGTCGGCGGAATGCGGATCGTCTCGCCGCGGTCGGTCGTGAACTGGTTGTTGAGCGAATCCTTACCTGAGATGAACGGCGTGCGGTAAGCCTTGACGGCGTCGTAGCACCCCTCCGCTGCACGAACGAGCGAGGCGAGTTGCTCGGGGTCATCGCAGCTCGGCCAGCAGAAGTTGTCGAGAATCGCAATGCGCGTCGGATCAGCGCCGACGCACACCAGGTTGCGAACGCACTCGTCGATCGCCGCGAGCGTCATGAGGTACGGGTCGCCCGCCACATCGGGGTGCCCGAACCCGGTCGCCAGGCCAGAAGCGATGGCCAACCCCTGCGATGAGGTGAGCACCGGGCGAACCACAGCCGCGTCGGATGGACCTGTGCCATCCGGTCCGCAGAGCGGCTTGACGACCGAGCCACCCTGCACTTCGTGGTCGTACTGTCGAATGATCCAATGCTTGCTTGCGATGTTGGGGTGCGCGAGCAGGCGGTGCAGCATGTCAGTGATGTCAGTCGGGTCGGGTGACGACTTTGGGGCAAATGTGGGTGTTGTGGGGATCGCCAGCCACTTGGCGCTGCGGTGTGTGTCCGGCAGGCCGTGGTGCAGAAACTCCATCGAGAGCCGACCAACCTCGATGCCTTCGCAGTTCAGAACAAGCTCGCGGTTGGGTGTCCCAAACGTGCCGAGGTCGCACAGATCGACGGACTCGGCATCGCAGATCCGCTGCAAGGCGTCGATCTTGTCAAGCGGGACGGCGAGTGTCATGCGCTCCTGCGCCTCGCTGATCCAGATCTCGGTATAGCTGAGTCCTTCGTACTTGAGCGGCGCGCGTTCGAGGTGAACGGTCGCCCCGAGCATTTCGCCCATCTCGCCGACAGCCGAGCTGAATCCGCCCGCCCCGCAGTCGGTGATCGCGCTGTAGATCGGCCCGTCAAGCGCATCGCGCGCCTGTAGGATCGCATCGAGGAATCGCTTTTCTTCGATCGCGTTTCCGATCTGCACAGCGTGGGAGAACTCGTCAGCGTGCGTATCAGTGAGCTCAGCCGACGAGAACGTCGCGCCGTGGATGCCGTCGCGCCCGGTGCTGCCGCCGAGCACGATGATGTGATCGCCCGGGTTGGCGTCGCCCTCAACGCGGTCGATGGGCATCACGCCGATGGAACCGCAGTACACGAGCGGGTTGCCGACGTATGCGGAGTCGAAGTAGACCGCGCCGTTGACGGTGGGGATGCCCATGCGGTTGCCGTAGTCGCGGATGCCTGCCGTGATCTGTGTGAGGATGCGCTTCGGGTGCAGGCAGCCGGCGGGCACATCGGTTGTGTCGGGCGGGCCGACGCAGAAGACATCGGTCGAGGCGATGGGTTTCGCGGCAAGCCCGGTGCCGATCACATCGCGGATGCACCCACCGATGCCCGTCGCCGCGCCGCCGTACGGTTCGATGGCTGAGGGGTGGTTGTGCGTTTCGACCTTGACGCAGACCGCATGCTGATCGTCGAAGCGGATGATGCCCGCGTTGTCCACGAAGACGGACAGCGTCCAATCCAGGCCGTCGGCGATGAGTTCGTGCGTGGCGGCTGCGACGGTGGACTTGAGCAGGTTGTGGATCAGCACCGTGCCATTCGCTTGCAACTCGTGTCCGGGCCGGTTCGTCCAGTCGATCACATCGCCTGCAAGGTCGCCCTCGTAGCGGATCGTGCTCTTGAGCGTCTTGTGTACGCAGTGCTCGGACCACGTCTGGGCGAGCGTCTCAAGCTCGACGTCGGTCGGCTCGCGCCCCTTCTCGCGGTAGTGCTCGGCAATCGCCCGCATCTCAGGCACGCTCAGGAACAGGTGCGCCTCACGGCTCAGCCGGGCCAGTGCTGCGTCATCGAGTTCGCGGATCGGGATGTGGGTGATGCGCGGCTCGCGCGGCTCGCCGGTGGGGAATCGGTCCGGCAGGTAGGTTCCGACGTGAATCCGCTCGATGACCGGGTTGGCCAGGAGCTTGGCTGCGAGGCGCCGGGCCTGGTCCTGTGTGACGCCCGCCATGTCGTAGCGCCAGCCGGTCTTCACGTCGGTTGGGATGCCGATCATCTCTTCGATCGCGCGTGCTGCGGACTGGGCGACGGGGTCCATGACGCCCGGCAACGGGTGAACCTCGATCGTCTCGAACCCGGCAGGCGTCGGCGTGGCGCCGATGACCACGTGCTGCGTCACAGGATCGGCCAGCAGTCCTTCAGCGACGAGGGCCAGCGCTGCGTTGTCGAGATCGCCACTGAGCAGGTAGACGCGCGTGCTCACGGCGTCGGTCAGCGCGGAACCGGTCTGAGCGGCGCCCGCGAGCAACGCCCTGGCGCGTGGGTCATCCGCCCTGTGCTTGGGATGGATCTCGATCCGGCTGACGGTCACGGCTGGCGCATCCACGGGCGGATCGTAACGTGACTGGGTGCTCACGGCGAGCCACGCTAGGATATACACAAGCGCTGTACGCCGACTCGGCGGCGCGAGGTGGATGACGCACCGCTGGACACCCGGCCGGTGATTGGGGGTTCAGTCGCGACACGACTGAATGCGCATCCATCTCCGGTCGATGTTGGTTGTGCCGCTCCGACGTGCTCGATCCGACAGAGGCCACACCGTTGCAGGATGCACCAACACCGATGCCTCCCTCCTCCCCGCCCAGACCACAACGTGCCGATCCACCCACGGAATCGGTCGCCGCGTCACCGGCCCGACCGACCGTACTGAACAACAATCGCAGGCGCGCTCCGATGCTCTTTGAGGTCGCGTGGGAGGTGTGCAACCAGATCGGCGGGATTTACCAGGTGCTCCGCAGCAAGGCGCCCGCCATGGTCGAGCAGTGGAACGCGCGATACTGCCTCGTCGGGCCTGACAACGAGCACTCCGCGCAGGTCGAGTTCGAGGCGCATCGGCCTCCGTCAGCGATGGCGAGGGCGCTCGAGGCGCTCGAGCAGGCTGGCCTGACCGCACGCCACGGCAGATGGCTCATCTCCGGTCGGCCTCGCGTCATCCTCCTGGGCCATCACGCATCGCAGGATCGGCTCAGCGAGTTGAAGTACCAGCTCTGGAAAGATCATGCGGTCGAGACGCCCGACGACCCGCTCATCGACGGCGCGATCATGTTCGCCGACGCTACGTATCAGCTTTTCGCCGCCCTTTCTCAGCACTACGCGCCCCGTCTGCTCATCGCCCACTTCCACGAATGGATGGGCGGCATGGCGATCCCCCTGATTCGGCGAGCGAAACTCCCCGTCGCCACCGTCTTCACCACGCACGCCACGATCCTCGGCCGATACATCGCATCCAGTCGCTCGGGCCTGTACGACCAGCTTCCGTACCTGAACGACGCCGATGAAGCCCGCAACCTCAACATCGAGCCGATCCACCGCTTGGAACGCGCCTGTGCCCACGGGGCGCATATCTTCACGACCGTCAGCGAAGTGACAGGCGAGGAGTGCACGCACCTGCTCGGCCGAACGCCGGATGTGTATCTCCCCAACGGGCTGAACGTCACGCGCTACGAAGCGCTCCACCAACTGCAGTACCTCCACAAAGAGAACAAGGAGCGCATCCACCGCTTCATCCGTGGGCACTTCTTCCCGAGCTACAGCTTCGACCTCGACAAGACGCGCTACTTCTTCACATCCGGCCGATACGAACCCAGAAACAAGGGATTCGACCTCTGCCTCGAAGCGTGCGCCCGGCTCAACGCGGAACTGAAGGCCTCCGACCTCGATACGAACGTCGTCTTCTTCATCATCACACGCAGACCGACACGCCAGATCATCAGCGAATGCCTGGAGCGGCGGGCCGTGCTCGGCGAGATGCGGGACACCTGCCGATCCATCATCGAACAGGTCGGCGAACGATTCTTCGAGCACGCGGTCGCAGGCCAGACGCCCAAACTCGACGGGCTTGTCGATGAGTACTGGATGCTTCGGCTCAAGCGCACGATCCAGGCGTGGCGCCAAGGCGGCGATCCGCCTGTTGTGACGCACGTGCTGGAAGATGAGGCGGGCGACCTGGTGCTAGGCCACGTCAAGCACCTGCACCTCTTCAACGCGCAGCACGATCGCGTCAAGGTCGTCTACCACCCCGACTTCATCTCGACGGTCAGCCCGCTGTGGAAGATGGAGTACGAGCAGTTCGTCCGCGGCTGTCACCTGGGCGTCTTCCCATCAGCGTACGAGCCTTGGGGGTATACGCCGCTGGAGTGCATCGCCTCGGGCATCCCAGCCGTGACGAGCGATCTGGCCGGCTTCGGCCGATACGTGCAGCGTCACTTCGACGACCACGATGACTGGGGCATGTGGATCGTGGATCGGCGCAGTCGGGACTTCCACGACAGCGCCGCCCAACTTGCGCGGATCATGCTGCGTTTCTGCGGTCTTGATCGTCGTGAGCGGATGAAGATGCGTAACGCGGCGGAGCAGCACGCCGGCGCGTTCGACTGGGCGGATCTGGTGAGGTTCTACAACACCGCGCACGAGCAAGCCGTCGCCGCCGTCCTGTAGCCGATCGGACAACCGCGCTGCCGGCTCTGTCCTGGGATGTGCGAGCTCGCTCACCGCTACTCGCAAGGCCTGCCGTACGCGGCGAGGAGTATGCCGAGGTCCAGCGAATCGATCGAGCCGTCGCGGTTGATGTCGGCCTGTAGTTCGTGGTACGGATCGGCTGGGCTTGTCCCGTATGCGGCGAGAAGGCATCCCAGGTCCGACTGATCGACCAGGGTATCGCCGTTCAGATCGCTTGGACAAACCGGTTCTTCCGGAAGCGTCAGAACGTAGATGCCTTCGTCGATTCCATCCCAATTCATAAGACCAACGACAAGCTCGTTGCTGTCGTTGAACGGGCTCTCCCCTTTGCCGAAACGCGATTCACGCTCAGCGAGTTTGAGATGCAGCATCTCGCAGAGCTTCGTACCGTCGCCGTAGACATCCAGCCAGTCCCCGCCTCGCAGGACCATCTCGATCGTGCCATCCGGATAGCCCAGGTAGATTGCATAGTCATTCTGACCAGACAAGAGGTCCGGTCCCTCGAGTTCGGCCCCGAAGACGAAGTAGCCCTCGTTGTTGGCGAAGAAGGCATCATAGAAGCCGTCGAGAGTCACACCGGCTTCCACTCGAGGGGCCGGCATTCCACCGACCAGCAGTGTCTGCCACTCGGTCCCTCCGGCGTGACGACGCAAGAGATAAGTATTCGCCCCGTCCCGGACCGCAGGCCCTTGCATCCACCCGACCATATAGATATCACCGTCATCGGTGAACATGAATGGACTGGTGGGAGTATCCCAGTAGACGCCTTCGGGCAGGCCGGTCACCTGCTCGCCCCCGCGCCATAGGATCGTGAGTTCACCATCCTGATGGAGGAAGCACACTGCGTCAGTGAACGGGTCGTCGCCTCCGCCCGTGATCACTCCGCGGAACAGGACGTTTCCCGCCGCGTCAATGTACGTGTCCGGTTCACCAATCACGAGGTGGGTGCCCGGCATGCCAGGCATGTCGTGGTAGTGTCCCGCAATGAGCGTCACCCCGTCAACATCGCCGCGGAACACGCCTCCCCAAAGCCAACTCGGGTAATCGTCGTGAGTGATCAGCGCTGAGAAAGGGACCTGACCGGCATCGTTGTAGTAGGGTCCATAGTATTCCGTGGTGATCCAGAAAAAAACGAACCCCGGATCAAAGCCGGGGACGGGCTGGCCTCCGATGGCCACCAGTTCCAGCGTGCCGTCACGGCCTGCCCACAATCCGTATCCGCCCGTACCGATGCCCATCGCATGACCGGTGAACGCGATGCCGTGATTCCCGATCGTCAACCCGTTGAACCAGGAGAACGTCGACTCCGGCCCCAGACCCGGGACCGGACCCAGCCCCTCGGCTACGATCTGGGAGAATCCCTCCACGCGGTCGGCCATCCACAAATCCATCTGATTGGGCTGGAGCGGTTCGCCGTTCTCATCACATCGCCACACTCCGCCGAGAACTTGGCCGAGGCTGTTCCATGAAGAGAACGAAGGACCAAACATGACCCCTTCCGGGTACCCGGGAACCTGCGTGTGGGTGGATGCCACCAACCATGCATCATCCGGGCCGACAACCCATGCCCCACCACCCGACGTACCCATGTAACCGGGATACCATGGCTCTTCGCAGAACCCCGCGATGAACAGCACATCGCCTGCCTCGTTGATGCGCGGACCGGTTGCGCCGTCACGAGTGAACCTGATGAACTGATGCACTTCATCCATGCCAGGGGCATGATCGAGATATTCAACAACCACGCGAGTCGGCCAACGGCGAACGACATGCACCGATGCGGGCAGCAGGCCGGCGAAGCCAAGTACGACGACGCCCCACACGACAAGGGCCGTGCGGGGCGTCGTCAATCCGCGAAACACTCGCGCTTCGCCACCGAGTGCGTGATCCTGCCCGGCTCGCTGCAGACTTCGATGCGCCACGTTCATCGTTCACATTCCTTCTTCGGCTGGGACGGGCTCAAGCCTTCTGGTTAGTGGCACTGTAGGATGAGCCACGCGTTGTCAAAGTCCCCCTTGCTCGCATCCTCGGCCCTGACCCAGAAATAGACCATTCCCTCATCCCCCCACATGGCGTCGAGATCATCGTCCGAGTCCATTTGAAGCAGGAGTCTCCAGTCCGAAGCGCCCGACCCCAGCCCCACCGCCCTGGCATCTTGGTAGCCCGTTGCATCGCCGCAGTACAACCCGTGAGACGCAAGTTGGCACTCCATATCCATGCATGGGCTCTGGATAGGGGCTGGATACCCTCCAATCTGGTGTCTGGGGGAGCCTGCGTAGAGCGAGGCGCGCAGCTCATCGAGTGCTTCGATCTGTATATCGGACAAACTGACCTTGCTGAGTTCATCCTCCTCGCACGATGGAGGCATTGACACTCTCGAAGCGAACTGAACGCCGTCTGATCCGCCACTCGTCCAGCCCGGCAGGCTCTGGAGCGTTCCCTCGAATCACAGAGGAGTCCGGAACGTGAATGACGGACCATCCTCCCCGGTCCTCCGGGTCGAATCCCCAGGGCTCGGTCTCCATGTCGTAGAAGAACAGGAGCAGACCGATGCGAGGCAGCCAGTCCATTGAGCTTCCTACGTTCGCCAGATCGATGCACGCCAAGAAAGCCAGAGGTCGTCCATCTCTCTCAGGCCAGGTGAAGCCCTGGTAGTTGGGCGGGAGGCCTCCTAAGTACGAAGTAGACTCGTCGTCAGTTGTTGTCCTGATCAGGATCGCCGGGCGTCTCATGGGCTCGACCAAACTGGCCACATCGCAATGACTCGACGGTGTTCCGTCCGGTTTCATTCTGTTCACCTCGCAGAGGAGAAGAGCGGAGTGCCATCCCTTCGCGGTGCACCGTGCTATGCGAAGGGCGATCCAGAGTAACAACGCCAGAGCACGCGCGCGGTCTCGACGAACGTGAGTCACCGCCGCGCGGGAGGCATGGGTTGCGCAGCTAGTGGGCCGCGATTCTGCGGAGACGGTGAGCGACTTCCGACATCGTGAACACCTGCAGCACATACGCCAGGTCGCCGTCGCGTCGCCACTCGATCAAGACAGGAGCACCTGATGCGAGACCGTGAGGGCAAGCGCCGGCGCAAGTCGCTATCGTGTCGCCACCATGAGGAAACCACATGTGCAGCTTTTCACGGATGGCGCTTGCAGTGGCAACCCCGGGCCGGGCGGATGGGCGTTTCTTCTCAGATACACCGCCTCGGGAAAGGTGCGAGAGAAGAGCGGCGGGAATCACGACACGACCAACAACCGCATGGAACTCACCGCGGTGATCAAAGGACTTCGCTCGCTCAAGGAGTCATCCAAGGTCGAGCTGTGGTCGGACAGCACCTATGTCGTGCACGGGCTGCGGGACTGGCTCGACGCATGGATCGAACGCGGCTGGCGGACTGCGGCAAAGAAGCCGGTCAAGAACATGGACCTCTGGGAGCAGTTGGCGGATCTGCGCGAGGTGCACGAGATCACCTGCTTCTGGGTGAAGGGCCACGCCTCGCATCCGGAGAACGAGCGGTGCGATGAGCTGGCGACGCGGATGGTCGACAAGTTCCGATAACCGGCACGAAGCACCCCCCAAATCGGTGATGGTCGGCGGCGAGGGGCTGTTTCTGGCGGCATCGAGTGGATTTCGCCTGCGATTCTCCTAGTATTCCACTGTTTTTGGTGGCAGAATAGCTTGGCCGGACGCTTGGTGGGCCCCTGTGCCGGTTGCTGGAATGGTGGATGGAAAGGAGCAGCCATGCTCGGCGATGCCTATGGTGATCACCTCGACGAGGCGGATGTGTACGAAGAAGATGGCAACGAGTGGTCGTGTGACGATGGCGGGCAGGGGCCGGTCTCTGACTGGCTCGACCCCCATCTTCCCGACGCCGACCTTGACGATGCGGATGATGAGTACGACGACGAGGGGTGCGTCGAGATGCAGTTCGTCGATGCATCCTCGATGGGCGGCGAGTTCTATCTCGACTGCCTGATGCTCTTCCTGCTCGCTCCCCTCCAGTTCGAGCTGGAAGCGTACGGCGAAGGATGCGACCCGGATGAACTGCTCGCCGATGACCGCTGGCAGCACGGCGGGGGCGGGATGGTGCCCGACGACTTCAGCGAGCAGATCCAAAGGGCCCAATGGAAGGCATGCAGACAGTGGGGAATCCGTTTCGAATGGTCCCCGAGCATGGATGACTTCGAGACCCAGGCGAAGGCCTTTTTCCGGACCCTCGAGGACAATGAGATCTGCACGATTCTTGAGAAGGATGACTACGAGAACCCCTTCGTGGGGATGTCACCCTTCGATTTCGAACCCTCGTTCGGCGACGACGATGAGGAGTAAGCGGACGCCGTGCCCCCGTGCGCACGCCTGTCAAGCGGATTCACACGGGTAATTCGCCCTCATGCCCGCATGGAGCGCGGGACCGGCATCGTTCGCCTGACCGATCCGAGCCGATGTGCGCTGGCCGCATTTCCCACCCATCACTGTCTCTACACCGTTGTCCGGTCGATGTCGCCCACATGAGTGAGGCGAGACTGAAGCGGAAGACGATCAAACTCTCCATCATGCTCGTTGGGATGTGCATCGGCCTGTGGAAGGCACCGACCCTGATCGAGAAGTTCACGGGCGGCGGCGGACCCGAGTCGCTCCTGCTGCAACACCTGCCCGGCGGGGCCACCGCCCACCTGAGCGCGCCCAAGCAGGGTGGGCTGAACGCCGAGGGCATGCCCCCGCCGCCGGACACAGGTGGCGCCACGCCGGGCAAGCGAGCCAAGGGCGAAGTGACCGCGACGAAATCGAACACGAGATCCAGGTCGTCGTCATCCTCATCAGGCGCGCGAGTCGTGCGCGGCGGCTCATAGGAGCGCAGCGCTCACAGCCTAAGCGTCTCTCGCTTGGCGTCCCACTCAGCGCGTTCCCGCCGATTCGTCGTGGCGAGTTCGTTGTCGCCGCGGATTGCTTCGATTTCCAAGCGGGTCAGGTGCACCGCCTCCAGGCGATAGTCCCGGAAAGCCTCGATCGTCACCGGCACGATCGGCTCGATCAGCGAGACCATCGCCTGTGCGTACGCGCGGATCTCGTGCTGGGCGTGTTCGTCGAGCCGAAGCGAGAGGAAGTGCATGATGTTGTGCAGATCGCACTTCCAGTACCACTCGGTGTACGTGCTGAGCGGCAGCGCGAGTCGGGCGAGTTCACGAGCCACGCCCTGCCCGGTGAGTTCTTCATACTGTTCGTAGATCGACTCAGCACGATCGAGGCATCGCAGGAACCGCTCTGCCGTCGCGGCGTCGATCGGCGCATCACCGCCTTGACGATTCCCGGCCGACTGCTCGCGCACATCCGCCGGCGTGGGACGATAGAACCGATCGGGCATGATCGAGTATCGACCCGAGTACTCGTTGACGCTCGCGGTGCGGTGGCGAATCCACTGCCTGGCGACGAAGATCGGCAGGCGGACGTGGAACTTGAACTCGATCATTTCGAACGGCGTGGTGTGCCGATGGCGCATCAGGTAGCGCAGCAGTGAGCGATCTTCGCTGAGGCGTTTCGTGCCCTGGCCGTAGCTCACGCGGGCTGCCTGGACGATGGCGTGGTCGGCGGTCTGGCCCTCGGGTACGAGGCGAGGCATGACGTCGAGCAGCGCGATCAGGCCATGGTCGAGCACGCGGGCCTCCCATCGTGCCGACCCGTTCATCACATCCACCAGCGGCGTTTCGGGCGGTGTGCGTTCGACATGCACGGTCGGCGGCGTCTTGGGTACGTTCGGCGATGGCTTCATCCGGGTCATGGCTGCCTCATGGCGTCGAGGGTTATCTCGTGAGGGCAGTGTAGAGGACACGGGCACAAGGTGTCGCATGGCCGGCGGTCGCACGTGTAGCGGACAGCGCCGCGGTGATGCCGTTATCCGTTGTCGTGCATAGGTTTGTGCCGCGCGGATGACCGGGCGGCTGCGGGGAGCCGAACTCAGCGGTGCGAGTTGATCGTCACGATTCGCGACTGGGAGCCCTTTTCCATTTGACAACTCGGCATTTCCGGCCGACGCTCAAGAGGTGGAGGTCTTGCCAGAAGGGCGCTGCGGGCAACCGCAGGCCGGCGGACCGAGACGTACTGCCCGGACCCTCCTCACGAGTTGATGCTTCCGTTTGACCGGTCGGCTGCGCTGTACCTGCCCGGGTCGCGGTCGGTGAGCGGGCTTTTCTGGAGCGTATGTGATGCGAAACACACCACGACTGCTGATTCTCCTTGGGTGCTTTGGTCTGACGTTGGGCGGCGCGTGGCTGGCTGTGGCCGGCGACCTGGACCCGCCTGCCGGCCCCGTCGCGCCGACGATGCACACGCTCGATGAGATCCACGAAGCGGCGCTGGCAAGTGGCGGCGGCGGAAGCGGCGGCTGCTTCGGCGGCTGCATCCCAGGCGACGTCGGCGACGAACGCTACGTCGGCGCTGCGCTCATCGACGGCATTCCCGGCAGCGACCTTGTCTTCGACAATCCGGACGCTGTCAAGGTCATCGGTCTCTCCCACATGGTCCACATGCCGGTCGATGACCAGGGTCAGCCGAGCGGCATTCGCTTGCACGGCCAACTCACGATCACCAAGAACATCGACAAGGCGACGGTCTTGCTCTACCAGGCCTGGGCGACCGGTCAGCACATCCCCGAGGTCGAGATCAAGATGTATCGTGAGGCGCCGGGCGAGGCCGAACTCTACTACACCATCACGCTTGAGAATGTGATCGTCACTGTCATCGAGACGGACATGCCCGTTCAGAGCAGCGGGATGTTCGCGCATCTCGAGAAGGTCTCATTCGCCTATCAGCGCATCACCTGGGAATGGGTGCCGGAGGCCATCGTGTTCCAGGACGATGTTGGCGCACGCGGCCGGTGACAGCGGCGAACGGATCCGTCACTCGGTAGGAACGTGACATGAGAAACAACATGTCTCTGGTGCTGCCCGCCCTTGCGATCGGCTTCTTCGCCGGCGCCGTCTGCGCCGACTCGAACATCGACGAGAACCACAAGTACGCATGGGGCGAGAACATCGGCTGGACCAACTGGCGCGATGCAAACGGGGCGGTGGACGGCGTCAACGTCGGCCAGACGTTCCTCGGCGGCTACATCTGGGCGGAGAACGTCGGCTACATCAACGTCGGCGACGGTTCACCGGCAGGCGGCACGTACTACGCGAATGTCGATAGCTCCGACTTCGGCGTCAACGTCGATCCCACGACGGGCTACCTCTTCGGCTACGCGTGGGGCGAGAACATCGGCTGGATTAACTTCAACACCATGCCGTACGTCGGCACGCAAGGCGCGCGATACGATGCCGCCAACCATCGGTTCCACGGCTACGCATGGGGCGAGAACATCGGCTGGATCAATCTGGATGATGCGACGCACTATGTTGCAGTGCAGCCCGCAACGTGCGCAGGTGACCTCGATGGCGACGGTGACACGGATCAGTCCGATCTGGGTATCCTCCTCGCGGCGTACGGCATCAGCGCAGCCGGCGACCTCGACAACGACGGCGACACCGACCAGTCCGACCTGGGCATCCTCCTCGCCGACTACGGCTGCGTTCCCTGATCGCCCAGCAGGTGTTCTATCGCATTCGGCGCTCGACGGCGTTGATCAGATTCACGAGTAGCATCGACACGGTCATCGGCCCGACGCCGCCGGGGACCGGCGTGACGTGGCCGGCCACCTCCCGCACCTCATCGAACGCGACGTCACCGACGAGGCGGCGCGAGCCGTCCGGCATGGTCACACGGTGAATCCCCACGTCGATCACCACGGCGCCGGGCTTGACCATCAAGGCGGTGATCAGCCCCGCCTTACCCGTCGCGACGACCAGCACATCCGCTGATCGCGTGAGTTCCGCCAGGTCTTTCGTGAACTTGTTGCACGATATGACCGTCGCCAGCTCGCGCATGAGCAGCACCGCGACTGGCTTGCCGACGATGTCGCTCGCCCCGACAACAACGATGCGCTTGCCTTGCAGGGCCATCCCCGTCGATTGGATCATCCTCAGCACAGCGAGCGCCGTGCAGGGAACCAGCGATGTTCTGCCGTAGACCACGTTGCCGATGTTCGCGGGGTTGACACCCTCGACATCCTTCTCAGCGTCGATCAGCGCCTGAATGCGCTGCGTATCGACGCCATCGGGGAGCGGCAGATGCACCATGATCGCGCGAACGTCATCGTCAGTGTTGAGCAGCAGCACGCGCCCTGCGACCTCGTCGTATCCCGCCGTGTGGGGCAGCTCGTGCAGCCGATAGTCGATGCCCAGTTCCCGGCAGCGGGCAGCTTGGTTCTCCGCGTAGACCCGTGATGAGGACTGTCGATCCTCGGTAGCGACCAGGACCGCATCCAGCCGAACGGAGTGGCCCCGCGCGCGAAGCTGAGCTACCTTCTCGCCTGCCTCCTCGCGGTAACGTGCCGCAAGGGCTTTTCCGTCGATGATGACCGCACCCATGCCCGGATCATACCCACCCAACTGACCAGTGACCGAACCTGCCCACAACATGATCGTCTGCCTGAACGGCTCGTTTCTGCCCGCCGGCGAAGCGCACGTAAGCCCGTTCGATCGCGGCTTCATGCTCGGCGATGGTGTGTACGAAGCGCTACGGGCGTTCGACGGCCGAATTGTCGCTGGCGGGGCGCATGTGCAGCGGCTGGCGGCGAGCCTTGCGGCGACACGGATCGGCGGGTTTGATCCGAACCAGATCATCCCGCTCAGCCGTGAGCTGCTGGAACACAATGGTTTGCGGGACGCCTTCCTGTACTGGCAGATCACGCGGGGCGTGTCGATTCCACGGGCACACCTGCCGCAGGATGGGATCACGCCGACCGTGTTCGGCTTCGCCGTGCCGTCCGCATCGCTCGATGAGATCAACGCCCCTGCCGCCTTGCGCGTGGTGACGCATCGTGATGAGCGGTGGCTGCGATGCGACATCAAGTCCATCTCATTGCTGCCGACCGTGCTGGCGAAGATTACCGCTGCCGACCGCGGCGCGGATGAGGCAATCCTGATCCGGCGCGATGAGTCCGATGCGTCGGCCGGGTATGTCACCGAAGCCGGCTCCACAAACGTCTTCTTCGTGTTCGATCGAGCGGGCAAACCCGAGATCGCGACACCGCCCGTGAGCAACGTGATGCTTCAGGGGATCACGCGCGATCTCGTCCTTCGCATGGAGCCTGCGATCATCGAGCGCACCATCCGGGCTGACGAGATCAGCGAGGCGCGAGAGCTGATCCTCACAGGCACATCAACGTTCGTCGCATCAATCATCGAAGTGGATGGACACGCAGTCGGCGACGGATCAGTCGGCCCGGTCGCACGCCGGCTCTTTGCGAAACTCAAGGACACAACGCGCGCCGGCGCCGACGCGCAACTGGAATACCGGTCATGGCCAACGTGAATGTCAAGTTCTTCACGATCAACGTCGGGAACTCCCGCACGCAATTCACCTGCATCGAAGCGGAGCACGCGAGCGAACCGGCGGAGGTCCTCTATGTGTCCAACGCGGAGCCGAGCGAGGCGATCGACCGAATCGCAGCGCACTGGCGCAAGGAGCGAGCCGACGCGGACACGCGCCTTGCGATGGCGATGGCGTCGGTCAACACCGCCGTCAGCGACCGGCTCTTGTCCGGCTTGGAGGCGGCGTGTGATACGGAGGTCTTTCGCATCGGCGAGGATCTGCCCGTTCCGATCGAAACCAACCTTGAACCTGGGACGAGCGTCGGCGTCGACCGACTGCTCGGCGCGCTCGCCGCGTTCGGCGTGACGGAGCGCGCATGCGTCGTGATTGACGCGGGGACGGCGGTCACGGTGGACTACGTCGACAGCGATGGCGTATTTCGCGGCGGCGCGATCCTGCTCGGCGCGCAGCTCCAGCTTGATGCGTTGCACAGTCATACATCACTGCTGCCCGACCTGACGTACACGCCTCCCGATGACGAGCCGTGGGGGCGCAGCACGGCTGGGGCCATGATGCATGGCGTTCACCACGGCCTGCGCGGCGCGATCCGAATGTTGACGGAGCGCTATGCCGAGCACACGGGGTCATACCCGCAGGTCATCGCGACGGGCGGTGATGCCGAAGCGCTGTTCGCCGACGATCCGTTTGTTGAGAAGATCGTGCCGCACCTGACGCTGTTGGGAATCGCGATCACGTGCAGGCATGCGTTGGAGGCGGGCGGTGAGGGGGACGGCTCCTGAATCCGTCGAAGGCGCTGCGGTGAGGTGGCGCGAGGACGCCAACATCGCGCGAAGTTTTCACCACTTGTTCTATCGGTTCGTTGCGCACTGCAAAAACGCGGATCGATCCTTGCAGTCACGCGGCGCGGGGTAAAGCTGCGCAGTGCGTCTCATTCGTGTGATTCAATGTTGACGAACCCGCAGGCCGCCGCCGCTGATCGCCACACCCGTGCGGAGACGCAAACGCCCGATTCGCCGAGGGCGCACGGGCACGTGAGCGGGCGCGGCGGGGAGCTGAGCAAGGAGAGAACCCATGTATGCGAGAAACCCAGGACTGCTGCTGACTTCACTGCTCTTGCTCGTGGCGACGTGTGTGGGCAACGTACAGGCCCAAACGTTCACACCCGTCGATCAAGAATCATTCGTCCGGTGCTTTGTCTACGACCTTGACAAGGAAGAGAGCGATGTGACGTTCAACCTCTTCACCGGCACCTACACTGCGGCGCTGGACGGCTCGATCGCGCTGCAGCTCGGGCCGACCGCCGACGCTGCCCATCCGGGCTGCCTTCAGGTCATCGTGCGCCATGCGTGGTTCATCGCCACGGACTGGTACCCCGACGCTGCGGATGTGCTGCCCTATCCATTCCCGCTCGTGATGGTGCTCGATCCGTCGATCATCTCAGGCGGGTGGTGGAATCCGCTGACGGGGGAACTGTACGTTGACCTGTACCTGACGACGCCGGACGGCCCGCTGCCCGTGCCCATGCCCCTCATGATGGAAGGCTACGGCAGCGAGCAGGTGCTCGTGCTCGCAGGCGACAACGGCCCAATCCCCGATGCCGGCATGTCCATGTCGATCGTCGCGCACAGGGCACACTGCCTGCGCGAAATCCTCTTCTCGACAGAGGTCGGCTTCACATCCGGGATGTCAGGCGGCTTCAACCCGGTCAGCGACGGCGACCTGCTCAGCAATCGGCGATGCGTCGTCCGCCGCAACTTCGACCTCATGCAGAACATGGGCGTCATGCCGCCCGTCCCCGACCTCGGGCTTGACGCAGTCACGAACGTGAGCTTCCGACCGATCCTCTTCTCAATCGAGGAGCCGATCTTCAGCGAAACGCTCGGCCCGATCAGTGATGGCGACCTGCTCGCCGACAGCGGCATCATCGTTCGCACCAACGAGCAGCTCATCGACGCATTCCAGCCGCTGACGAATGAGGATGTCGGCCTGGATGCGGTCCATGTGGACACGACTGCCGACACCGTTCGCGGCTTCCTCTTCTCCGTCGAGCAAGACTTCTACTCAGCCCTGTATGACTGCCCGATCAAGCACGGCGACCTGCTCGCCGAGAACGGCGAGATCATCCGCAGCAATGCGCAACTGCTTGAGAACTTCCACCCCATCTGTGATGTCGAGCCTTGCCCGGACCTCGGCCTCGATGCGGTCTACATCCGTCCACACGGCGAGATCTGGTTCTCCGTCGAAGACAGCTTTGACGACGCGATGCTCGGCTACATCTACGACGGCGATCTGCTCTCGGATCGCGGTTACATCGTGCGGGGGAACCTGCAACTGCTGCACGTGTGCTCCCCGCTGGAGGATTTGGCCAACTTCGGGCTTGATGCGCTGGACTTCGGTTGGTGTCGGCCGGGCTGCGCATGGGTCGATGATGTCACGGACGGCGCGACGTTGACAACCCCGTAATCAAAGCACTGCGAGCACCCATCGCAGTCGCTTCTGCCCCAAGCGCCCGGGAGGTCAGACCCCCGGGCGCTTTTTCATTCCCCCCCCACCCCCCCCAGCCCCCGGCTCCGCCGGGGGATTCCCATCTGCGCCCATCATAAGAAACGTGGCCGAAAAGCCCCTTGGGCACGCAAGGCGGTCCCCTGTTTCAGCCCGTAAGACCGGAAATAACTTGAAAACAGGGTGGATCAGCGGGGGGGCGCTATACAAAGGGCGAACACGGTCCGGCGGCGCAGTCGGACGGCGTGAACTGAGGAATCTCGGCTCGCTGGTATTTGTCTTGTTTCTACGGTGATTGCTGCTACTCTAACTACGTGCTGACCTGCAACGCCGTGGGCATCTCGTTGTGCTTTGGGCGGGATGCAATGCGCTTGTAATGCACACAGCGCAAAGAATGGGGACTGAAGAAATGTCAAAACACATGATGCGCGGATCAGACGGCCGGATCTGTCGAACGCGGAAGGCGGCGGTGACTGCGTTTGTCGCGCTGGTCTCGTTGCTCATCGCGGCCCCGGACACTGCCAATGCAGCGGCTGGGTCAATCGTCGGCTGGGGATCTCAGGTTGTCGGCGTTGATCTGAGCGGTGGCTTCGTGTCTGTCGCGGCGGGCAACTATCACAATCTGGGCCTGAAGGACGACGGCTCG
>JAGLTS010000099.1 GCA_023135165.1 Phycisphaerales bacterium
GGTCCGACGCGCCTTGGACCCTCGCTCGGCATCGTCACCGGCGACACCGGTGACGATATTGTCGGAGCGCCGATGACCGTCAATCTGTTATCGCTGACGGGCGGCCAACTGATCGCCAAAGCGTCGCCGATCGACTACTGGCTTGACGGGCTGGTCGTGCGGAACGGTGACGTGAATCGCGTTCGTCTCGCCGGCGCCGCCGGTGATGTCATCGTCGAGAACGGCGATCTCAACCGCCTCACCGCGAACGCCGACAACAAACTCGAACCCGATGGATACGACGGCATCATCGGATCGGTCTATGCCGAGAACATCAACCGCGTTGAGATCGGCTCCGGCCTGATGCACGAGGGCGAATCGCATCTTGCCCGGGCCGGCATCTTCGCAGACCACTTCATCAATCGCATCACCGGCAAGGGAGTCGGCAACGACATCGAGGGGCTTGTCATCGCGGCGGGAACCCAGTTCTCAGGCGCAGCGACCGCCGACGACGTCATCGCACGCCTCGCGGCCGTCTCCATCAACCGCGTCTACCTGACCGGCGGCGCATCGCTCATGGGGGCCGAGATCTCCGGCGGCGGCCTCAACGACTGGTTCATGAACCCAAGCGATATATGGGGAGGGATGTTCACCGGCGATATCAACCGGGTCCGCATCAGTGGCGGAGGCATGATCTTCGGCTCGATGTTCGTCGCACGCAACATCAATCAAATCGACAGCACACAAGGTGCGTGGGATACGAGCATCGCGCACGCGAGGAACGACATCACGCGCATCCGCGCAGCCGAGTTCCGCAACTCGTTGGTCAACGGCCGGCTAGATGAGTCGCCGCACAATCCGCTCGACACGGTCTCTCGTTTCGACCCGTACCTGCCGGAGGGCGCGGGCGCCGACTACAACACGGTCATCAACTCGAACTACATCCTCGCCACCGGCAACGTCGATTCGATCTTGACGAGCAAGAACGGCAACATCACGGACCTCGTGATTGAGATCGCGGGCGACCTGACGAATCTCAAGGCATACGACATTGTCCGAACTGAAGTCGGCGTGAGCACGACGCTGATGCGCGTCGATGCGAAGGGTCGAATCCTCGCCAGCGAGTTCACCGCGGGCGACATCAACCGCATTCGGGCAGGCGAGGCGATCCGGACCACAAGCATCGAGGCTGCGGGACCGATCGACCGCGTCGAGGTCCGCCAAGGCGAGATCTACAACACGTTTATCCGATCAGACGGCACGGACGGCCAAATCGGGCGGATCGTCGCGCGAACGCGCATCGAGAACGCCACGATCGAGTCGGCCGGCCCGATCCGTCTCGTCCAAGCCAAGACCGGTGATGTCAACGTCAGCCTGACCACCTTCAAGGCCGGCGAGGCGCACCTGTACAACGTGACCGCCGGCCGGGACATCCGTGGCTCGTACAACGTGGATGGCGACATCGTGCTGATGCGAGCCGGGGAGAATCTCGGCACCGACCCCGCGCTGCTCCCAGCCGACGCCGACACCGAGATCATCATCGCCACCCATAATCTGCACGAGATCGACGCAAGCGGCGGGCAGATCTACACCGAGATCCGTGTCCAAGGCGCGCAGACCGGCACCGTCAAGATCGGCGATGTCGTCACGCGAAACGGCACAGCGATGTCCGCCTCAACCGCGACGTATGTCTTCGCGGGATCGGTCAACCACTTCGACTCGCGCGGCGCGTTCAACGCCACGATCGAGTCGCGGTCCGGCGGCATCGGAACGCTCGCGTTCCGCGGCGCTGTCGGGGCCGCCGCCTCGCTTGTCGCGATGGATGGCGGAATCAACCGCGTCGCCATGACCGGCACGTTCGCCGGAACCGTCTACGCCGACGATGACATCCAGAGCTTCTCGGTGAACGGCACGGTGAACGGCGGCAGCGTCACGAGCGATCAAGACATCAGACAGGCGACGTTCACCGGAGCTGTCAACTCATTCATCCTGATGGCGGGCAACACGATCACATCATTCAACGCCCGCAGCAGTCTCACCAATACGACGATCGGGGCAGGTGAACGGATCGCCAAGGCGTACGTCGGCGGACTGGCGACGGATGTCAACTTCGTGGCCGGTCTCGAATCGCTTGGGGCGGATGGCGCTCTCGGCGGTGGTGATGACACCGTCACCAGCGGCGACATCGATACGCTCACGCTTGCCGGCGGCGCGACGCGCGTCAACGCCCTTGCCGGCTGGGATGTCGGCTTGGACGGCGCGGTCGATCCAGATCCCGATGCGCTCGTTGACGATTCGGTCGCGCCAGGCCTGTCCGTCATCGACACGGTGACGGCGAGCGGCGCGGTGCTGAACTCATTCATCCGTGCCGACACGTCGGCTCCCACGGTGCCCGGTTTCAACGGCCAGACGACGTTCAGCCCTCCGGTGCCCATACCAACCAGCGATGCGATCAGCGCGGCTGCGGTTCGCACCTATGTCTTCGCGGTGAACGATCCGGACTCGGGCGCACCGGGCGTACTCACGCTGACGATCACGTACGCCGGTCCAGGCTTCGTTGAGCCGACGATCATCGACAACACCGGCAATGGCTTCTCCGCGGACGACCGGCTCTCACGCCTTGACATCTACGGCAGCGACGACCACAGCAACCTGACCGTCAACGGCGTGCTGCGCGTGGCGGGCGTGGAAGATCGCACGGGCTTCGCTCACTTGGCGTCCGATGCGGGCGGGCTGACCATCACCGCTGCGGAGGACCGCTCATTCGGCGATCTGCTGTTCGACGGCAATCTGGTCAACACCGACAGCGTCGCCTTCGACGGCAATGTGGACAGCTTCACCGTCAGCACGATCAACACGACGGGCACGCTTGTGTTTGCCGAGTTGCTTGATGACTTCACCGCCGCGACGTTCACCTCAGGCACGTTGACGACCCGCGAGCTGGGCAGCGCGGAGATCACCAGCGGATTCGCCGGCATGATGAATGCCGAAGCCGCTGGCTCAGTTCTCATCGCAGGCGTGTGGACCGGCATCGTGAGCGTGACCGATGACATCACATCCGTCACTGCGGCGGCGTTCCAGGGCACGGTGCGGGCGGGCGGCGACATCCAGCGTTTCAACGCGACGAGCGCGTACCGCGGCATCGTCTCTGCAGGGGACAATCTCGGACCAGCTCGCGTGACCGGAAACACCGACGACTCGTTCTTCCTCGCCGGCTTCGACGTCGGACCGAATGGGGCGTTCGGCGGCGGCGACGATGCGCTGTCCAACGGTAATGTCCACTCTGTCAACGTCGGCGGCAACTTCACGCGGTCGGATGTCGTCGCGGGCATCCAACGCGGAGCCGACGGCTTCCACGGAACCAGCGATGACGTCTACGCGCCCGGCCTGTCGAACATCGGACGCGTGACGATCGGCGGCACGGGGACCGGCAGCAACATCGGCAGCGAGAGCTACGCCGTCCTGGCGACCGGAACAGTCGCTCCAGTCACCGTGGCTGGGTACGAGACGCTCGGCTCGGGGAACTTCGTCGTCAAGAATGTCGATACGGACGTCACGCCCGTGCAGGTGGCCGAGCTCAGAACCGTCCTGGATGGCGATTCCTACACAACATATGTGACGTTCAATCAGGATGTCGATACGAGCACGCTCTCATCGTCGATCACGATCAGTTCGACCGCCGCGACGCCCAACACGCTTGTCGAAGGCACGGATTACTTCCTGACATACGACGATGCGACACGGACCGTGGCGATCGCGTTTGAGCCTCACGTCGGTCAATCGACCGATCCGCCGGATCAAGGCCCGGGCGTGGATGAACGTCCTCCGGGCGTGTACCTCATCACCATTGAGGCCGACCCTGCTGCTGGCGGGCTGACCAGCCGGACCGCGGGCGGGACGCTGGATGGTGACGGCGACGGATTCGCCAACGGCGATGCGACCGAGCCGGACTACGAGAGAGGCGTCATCGTGGGAGACGCGGGCGATCGACTCTCACAGATCACGATTACGCTCGATGACAACAACACGCCCATCGACCCAACGGACGATCTATTCGCGACGTTGTACGGCGCGACCGACGTGACGAGCACCGGCATTATTCCGATCAACGAAGTGACGCTGCTGAGCGGCATCATCGGGAATCACCCCGATGAAACCCCGCTGTTCTTCTCGGAGCGGTTGGATGTTGATGCATACGCGATCACAGTGGAGGCCGGGGACGTCGTGCGCATACGGACGGTCTTCGCTGAAGGCGACTTCTATGTGACGCTTCGCGACGCATCCGACTACAACGTGGATGTCGTCCGAGCGGGCGATGGCGAAGCCGGCGGTCGATCGCTGGCGACTGGTTCACTGGAGGATGGTTATGTCTTCCAGCGTCCGGGTACGTACTACCTGACCGTGGTCGCTCGGGCGGTGGCCGATCCGGCCTATGTGTTCGGATCGCCGTACCCGAACTGGCCTCCGTCGATGATCTCACACGGCATCCTGCCGTACGGCGGGATCTTGGCCGATCCGGGTATCGCGGATGTGGGCGACTACACGCTTGAAATCCTCCACTTCCGTGATGGCGATACGGGCTTCCTCGATACAGCCAGCAACCCGATTGGAACCCTGCTCGACACCGCAGCGGGGCCTGTCACGGTCAACTCGTCGATCGGCTTCGCCGGGTTCACGGGTCGGCCGGACGAGATCATCAACGACGCTGATGTGTTCCTTCTGAACAACGGCAATCCACTTCCGCCCGGTTCCATCGTGGATGTCTCGCTGCTGCTGTCCGAACTCGGCGCCGATATCGAGTCGATCGCGACGGGCCAGAACACCAGCCCGCTGCGCGACACGCCGGGCGTTGAGCTGGCTGTCTTCGACGTCACCAACGCCTCGCACTTCACCGATGCGCAGCTCATCGCGGCCCCGACGATCAATGCCGTGGGCGATCGACTCACGGGTGATGCGGACTTCTCGTACTCCGTAACGCTGCCCGGCGATCCGGACACGACGCCCGGCACGCCCGGTGCGAGCAGAATCTACGCGATCATGGTCCAGGGCAACCAGCGGTCGGACTACTCGCTTTCCGTCGAGGTGACATCCGGCGACGGCCTGACGCCGACGCGCGGCAGCCAAAACGTCCTGCTCGAGCTGGGTGGCGGAACGCTCGACTGGCTTGAGGTCTTCGGCACCACCGAACTGGACGGCTTCGACCTCAACGTCGTCGGCTTCGCCGGCCAGGAGAGCACGGTGATCGCCACCGTGATGACCAGGCTGAACGCCATCTTCGCGAGCGTGGATGTGACCTTCGCGACAAGCTCCGCCGCATTCGAGAATCAGGACTTCACGACCGTGTTCCTGTCGTCCAGCTTCGCGCCGCCTGCGTTCGGCGACAACATCGAGTACGCCTTCAACAACGGCATTGACGTGCGGAACAGCAACACGAACCAGGAGGTCGCGGTCTTCATGCCGAAGTTCGCGCCGCTCGGCCTGGGCCTCGGCGAGGAGGAGGAGTTGAGCAACGCCATCGCCAATGTCGTCGCCAAGGAACTGGCGAAGACGTTCGGCCTCCGTGAGATCGATGCGATTGCAGCCGACGCCTCGAACCCCAGCATGACCAACATCCCGTATCCGTTTGCTCAGGATGACTCGATCATGACCGAGAACCTCCCTGGGGCGTGGACGGGAACCCTGGCGTTCTATGTTGACCCGATGATCCCGATGGCGGCGCTTCAGCTCGATCCGGGTGAGTTCCTGATGGGTAGCGCCACGGCGCTCGGGATGCTCGACGCGGCCCTCGACGACTGACGCGGCCCCTTCTCGACGCGATCACAGTGAAAGCAGGCGTCACGGGATGCCTGCTTTCTTTCTGCGCACGTCCGGTGGCTCTCAGTGGGCGACATGATGCCCGCCCCGCCTGCCGAGCGAGGCTGAGGGACGAGGGGACCTGGACCGTCGTGGGCCGTTGCAGGCGATGGATATCCGGACCCATTCCACGCTTCCGCATTTTTTGCCGGCAAGTGTGACAAAACCGGTTGTGTCCGCGTGGATTGCGGCTATATTCCATGTGTCCACGTGTGTGGACGCTATTGCACAGGGAAAAGAGTCGCGCCCACCGAACGCCACTTCGTTGGTCGACCTCCTTTCCGACAATTCGAGTGTTGCGTTGAGTCGCCGGAGATCCACGTCAGCTTGCTGACGTTTTTTGCATGGCGGCTCGGAACGGTTGTCAGTGATCTGCACAGGGCACTGACGGTCAACGCTGTCGTACCGAGAGGAGCGAGCATAGATGAAGTTGCCGCTGCAAATACCCATTGGTTTGGTCATGGTCGCTTTTGCCGGCGGCATGGTCACGGCGGATCCAGATCCGCAGGTCAAGTACGTTCTCACCGACCCCGTCACCGGCGAGTCGCAGTTCAGTGATGACCCGTTCGGAACATACCTTCGTTCCGACGATCCGGTGGTGGTGTACGATGCGCTCGAAGGCATCGACATCGATGGCGATAACGCGAACTTCGCGACCGAGTACCCGCCGATCGGCGCCCTTATGGATGACTACACGATCGCCGCGTACATCACGGAGCCGCAGGCGCTCGTGACGCACAGCTTCCGAGCTGGGTTCGGGGGAAGTGGATCGGCGAACGGTCTGCTGAACGTCCGGTTCCTTGACGAGGGCTTCAACGAGGTCAGTTCGTACTTGGTGAACCTGACCGGCCAGGAAGGGTTCTTCAACTACGTCATCAGCCTCACGAGCTACATCCCACTTCCGTCGACGGGGTATGTCGAGTTCGAGTGGGATGAGATGGATCCCCCCAACACGCGCTTCGGGATAATGGAGGCCGAGCCTCAACTGGGAAGCAACCGCGGTGATGTCGGCGATTTCCTGACGGATGAGGGCTTTAACGTAGACATTAGCGGTGCGTTCATGGGGATATCGCAGTCGTTTACCTCTGTGGAGATTCCTTCTCCGGGGTCTTTGGCGCCCCTGGCTTTGGCCGGAATCGGCCTGTTCAGCCGGCGCCGCAAGCACTGACGACGGCCTCGCCGTCGTGAGCTTGAGTCGATGTGGTCGGGCGCCCTGCCTTCTCCGGCAGGGCGTCCGTTTTTTTCTGCCTCGTGCGACGATCGGCTGCCGGCCTCGCCGGATGCATGCCAGCTCAGTTCGTCGTCTGGTCCAGCGAGTCGACGTTGCAGTTGTTCACAGCGTTGTAGAGACTGATGTTCTCCGCATCATCTTCCTGATCGAGAATGCGTGAACGGACCATGCCATTCGATGGGTTGAACCAGAAGGACCCGTTGGCGCCCGCGCCTTGGCCGATGATCTTGGCAGCAGGGTGCATCATGTCGGACGTCGCAGCGGCATCGTTGTCAAAGACCGGGTAGTCGTGTTCCGAGTCGAATGGGTGTGTGTCGAGATCGCTCTGGAACCATGCCGGGTCGATCTCGTCGGGGATCTGGTTGGTGCTGGAGTACTGATAGGCGACCTGGCCCTGGATCGTCCTGACGAGGGTCTGTGTGGTGCTCACAGCGGCGTCTTCGGTCGCCCCGCCGAAGAGCGTGACGACGATTGCCGCGAGGATACCCAGGATCACCACGACGACGAGAATCTCAATGAGCGTGAATGCTTGCTTGCGATACATCCGTCTCCCTCCGCAGTCACCGAGTCGAGCGTCACAAACACGAGCAGGCGCGTCGGTCGGGCCTACTCCAATCGCCTCGGCGATACTGATGACACCAATCTGATGGGCGGAACGCCTTCGTTCCCCTCAATAGCCAAATCAACATCGTCGTTCGGTTCAATGGTGATGTCGATGGACGCCCGCCGGAGTTTCGGGCCGACGTCATAGGTCAGTTCAAACGAGCAGGCCGACACGCCTCCGAGCATCGGCTGAATCTCTTCGTCGACCTCCCCTGGGTTCAGAACGACGTTGAGTTCCTCATCACCGGCGCTGTAGCGTATCTCGATGTACTGGCCCGATTCGGTCCTCATGGTGAGGTAGTCGCTGGTGATGGTCGGATTCGTAAGCGGGTTGGCCGGGAACGGGCCGAACTCGGTACCCGTGCGGACCATCGCGAGCATCCTGTGCATCATGAGTCGTGACACGACGTGCGTGGATGCGGATTCAGTGGTGAGCTGGTAGCTCTTGAAGGATGCGCTGAGTGCGACCATCGTCGCGGTGAGGAGCGTCGCGCTGATGGCGAGCGCGATCAAGAGCTCGACCATGCTGAACGCGGCACGGCTTCGGCGTGGGCCGGCGGTAACGTGGAGATGGTCGCTTCTCATCTCGGACCCTCCCAGTAGCTGCTCGGGTCTGGCGAGATCTGGATGGGCGTCATCAGGCCGTCGGGAAGATCGAGCATGGGGTCGTAGATGATGCTGATTCTGCCGTAGCCTTCCCACGGATCATTGATGCCGTCACCGTCGTAGTCCTCGCCGACGTCGACAATGCCGTCGCCATCGGTGTCGGTGAACGTGTGCGGCGAGAGTGATTCGCCGTCGCCGTCGTCCGGCCCGAAGTAGCCAAAGGTCGAGTTGAAGTTGGCGGGATTGCCGCCGTACACCAGCGGTCCTTCACCAGATATCGGGTTATAGGTCATCAGCAGCGAACCGATGATCGTGGCGTTGCCGCGGATGTCCATGATGCCGGAAATGATCGTTCCGCGGAGGTTGACATCCTGCGAGCCAGGGCTGTTGAACGTGCCGATGTCGACGGAGTAGCCCGGCGCCATGAGCGACGACTTGCGAAGCTCATCGTACTCCGCCTCCGTGACGTCGTCGCCGATGGAGGGTTCATGGAACACCGTGCCGCCGGTGAACTGGAGCTTGTTCCGCACGTGCGTGAATGTGGCGGTCGCATCCGTGACGACGCTGCCTCGGAACTCGCAGTCATGGAATCGAATGTTGTTGGAGAGTTCCTTGGTGTCCCTGACCCGCAAGTCACGATCGTCGATGTCCGCGAGATTCAGGTAGAGCGCCTCGGGAAGGTCGTCATAGTTGGTGTACAGGTACTCATCGCCTTCCGGGACGTCGTACTTATCGAGGATAGGGTACTTGTCGACGTAGGCTCCGGAGACGTACTCCTTCGTGCCGTAGAAGTTCCAGTTGATATGGGTATTCCCGGTGGCCGGCGTCCCATCCGCGTAGTAGGCGTTTCCGTTGAAGGTCTGGACGTGGGTGGCGCCGATGAACGTGCAGCCCACGAACAGGCCGTTGGTCCCTATCGGGATGCGGACGTTGTGGAACGTCATGTCGCGGTAGACGGGTCGGTGGTACCAGTCATAGAAGCCCGGCGAGCGGTATGGCATGCGCTCCCAGATGTATTCGCTCGACCCGCCCTGTGCCGCGACCTGAGCGGCGAATGTTTGTCCGGTGGCGGCGATGTCGACGATTCCGTTCTGACTGTCGGTGAAGTCAGCAAGATCGATGGCGAGCAGTTCATCCTCATCGACTTCAAACTCGACGGGATAGTCGTAGCGGTCCGGTCTGATCGGGCCGTGCACGAAGCTCTGCCAGTCGTCGCTCTGAGCATCCTCCCAGTCCTGAACCGAGACGGTGAACCCGAGCGAGCCTTGGATCTTGGTGTAGTCGTCGTATCGGTCGAGGATTCCATCGCTGTACCCAAGCGCGATGTCCTCAGCCAGCTCGCTGTCATTGGGATACGAACCCGTGTAACCGGGAGGTGCGGCGAACTCATCACTGCTGATGTAGCCGTCGCCGTTCTGATCGAAGTACCCGTTGATCCAGCCATCGGCATTGCGGTCGGGATTCGTGCGATCGAGCAGACCGGCGAGATCCATATCGACGTCGAATTCCTCGCTGAGCGAGCCGTGGCCCGCATCCTGCGCGAGGGACTCGTCGTAGACAACCCGTCCGTCGGGGCTGCCCGCGTCAAACTCTGCGAGGAAAAGGTCGAATGCGTCGACGTACCCGTTCCCGTCGAGGTCAGCCATGCCGTCGGGGATACCGAGTCCCTCAGCGCTGTGTCCGACGCGCAGCCTGCCGTCGCCGTCCGCGTCATACTCCGCGATGCTTCCATGAAAGATGGCGAGCGCATCGTCGAGGTCGGAGGAAAGGTCGGCGAAGTCGCAGATGGTCACCATCGGATGGCCGTGCGCGACGTCGAGCGTGTCATAGCGAGAGCCGATGTTCCCCTGAACGTAGACGTTCTTGCCGAGCATGATGCGGTTCGGAGAAAGGATGGCGAACTTGAGGCGCTTCGCGAGTTGATAGTCGATGCTGATGACGCGCTCCACGCCTTGGTCGCGGCCGATGACCGTGACCCGCACGAATCGCGGATCGTCGAGGGGTGCGTAGAAGACTTGGAAGTTCGGTTCGCCCGACGATTCGAACGAGATGGGTCGCGTGATGAGGATGCCCGTCTCGGGATCGATGTACGGAAGCTCATCGTCGTTCGGGACGTAGCCGTAGACCTGATGTGCATCCGCCGCATGTGCGTTGGCGAGGGCATCAGCGATGCCGACCGCGGGTGTCGCCTCGTCGAAGTTCTCCGGGTCGCGAACCACGACCGTGCCGAACGATGTGCCGTACGTTCCCATCCAAAGCGCTTCGGCGAAGGGCTCGGAGATCTCGCCGCGGTCAGCGATGAATCGACGCGAGGTCTGTTCGAGGCGTCGTTCAGCGAAGGTAAGACCCGCCTCTGCTGCGGCGAGCGCTCGACTCACCTGCAGGTGGGTCTGGGCTGTCCGCAGATTGCCTTGCGCAACAATGCCCATCGTCGCGGCAAGTGAACTGAAGATAACCAGGAACATCATCGCAAGAACCGATGCGATGCCCTCGCGGTCAACGTGCAGCCTGCTCCGTCGCGTGGATCGGCGGTGTGGTCGATTTGTCGGCGTGGCGCTCATGCGTTGCTCCATGTGCCCGACGGGCTGCCTCCTCCAATGTCAATCCAAGACCTTCGTGTCGTTCCTCATGGATTCCGTTAGCGCCGACTGATCCATGTCAGCGATGTGACTTCATCCTGCTCTGCGTCGAACTCACCCTGGTAGAAGATCGTCACAGTGACGCGGACCATGTCCGATGTGCCGTCACCGAGCTCGGTCCAAATGGACATGGGCTCGACGTTCACAACCTCAATGGTCTGTGACCAACCCTGCATGTCGAGGATGACTCGACCGCGTGAGTCGATCGGCCCGGTTGCCTCTCCCAGCCATGGCGCTTCCCATGTTGTTCCAGCGGAGTCCGAGCCGTCAAAGTCGTCCAGGTCGTCGTAGTCCTCAGGTCCCGCCTCACCAGTTTCCGGACCCCATGCGTCCAATCCCGTGATCGGATCATGGCGCGGCATGCGATGGAGCAGCTCGCGCAGCTCCGATGCGATGAACGTGGCGGTGGATGTCTGGGTGGACCAGGCGTTCTGGTGGTAGAAGTACTGCTGAGCCTGGACGATGGCGAGGACGCCGGTTCCGAGAATCACCGTGGCGAGCGCGGTCTCAAGAAGTGTGAACGCCGGCCTCGCTCGGCGAGCAGCGGCGCGCGCCGGTGCGTCGTTGCCTGCCCGCCTGCGGGTACACGTCGTTGTGAGGATCGGCATCGCTCGATCTCCCAAGCCTCCGTTCAGTCCCCTACATTCCCTGGACTGCGCACATAACCTCGCCATACAGCATCGGTTACGAAACAATGGAACTCATCTTGAAGATGGGCAAGATAATGGCCATCGCGATAAAACCGACCACCGCACCCATCACAATGATCATGATCGGTTCAATCATCGAGGTCACCGCCTTGATGTTGTCCTTGAGTTGCTTGGCGTAGAAGACGCTGATCTCCGAGAGAACCTCGCCGAGCTTACCGGACTCTTCACCCGCTGAGATCATCTGGATGACGGCTTTGGGGAGCAGCGTGGTCCGTTGGAGCGGCTGCGCGATCTTCTTGCCTTCCTTGACGCTCGTGCGGACCGTCTGCCACATGGATCGGTACAGCGAGTTGCCGCTGATGTCGCCCGTGATCCGAAGCGTGTCGAGCATCGGGACGCCTGCATTGAGCAGTTCCGCCATCGTGTGCAGGCTTCGGCTGATGTACAGCGAGCGGAACATGCTGCGAAGGACGGGGATCATGAGTTTCATCCGGTCGATCGTCAGGCTGCCGAAGGGCGTCTTGGAGAAGACGATGATGCCCACGATCGACCCAACGCCGGCGAGCAGCGGGATGTACCAGTATGCGACCATCCAGTCGGACAGACCCATAAGAAATGTGGTTGCCCAGGGAAGGAGTTCCTCCTTGCCCTTGAACACTTGGCCGAACTTCGGGAGCACGAAGGTGAGCAGGAAGACGGTGACGCTGACCGCCATGGTGGCGATGATGCCCGGGTAGATCATGGCGCCGATCACCATCTTGCGGGTCTCGATCTGCTGCGCCATGTAGACGGCGATGCGGTCGAGCATCCTCGCGAATGAGCCGGACATCTCCGACGCCTTGACCATGTTGATGTACAGCAGGCTGAAGAGCTTGGGGTGCTTCGCAATGGCTTCCGAGAACTGCTTGCCGGACTCGACATCACCCTTGATCTGCAGGAGGATTCGCCGGAAGATCATGTTGTCGGTCTGGTCCGCGATGCCGTCCAGGGCAGCGCGAATCGAGATGCCTGCACGGATCATCACGGCGAGTTGCGTCGTGAAGTCGAGGATATCCTTTGTGCTCGGTCCTGAACCGACGTTGAGAGCCTTGAGCTTGTCCTTGATCGACTTGGTGCTCATGGCGCCCGCGTTTGTTGAGGAGAGTGCGAGGACGTGGTGCCCCTGATTGCGCAGAATCGTCGCCGCCGTCACCGCGTTGTCCGCAGCGAGAACGCCTGACTGCATTGAACCGTCTGCTGAACGCGCTTGGTAGCGATAATGGGGCATGTTCGGCTAATCCTCAGTCAACTCACCGCATCGGCGGGCGTGACAATCTCAGGTCCTTCTCCTGCATGCGGTCACTGCACGTTCATCCTCTCCAATCGGCGCCTCGACTATGCGACGAGCTGCCTTTCGAGCTTGTCCGGGAAGGCAGCCTGTGCGATGGCGTCCTCGCGGCCGATCATCCCGTTGAAGTACATCTCAGCAATGCTCGTATCCAGCGAGCACATACCGATCGACCGGTTTGTCTCGATCACGTTGGGGATCTCAAACGTCCTGCTCTCACGGATGATGTTTCGCACCGCGGGCGTGCAGAGCAGCACCTCGACGGCGGGGACCATGCCCGGCACGTCGACGCGGCTGAACAGCGTCTGACTCACGACCGCCTGGAGCGTGTTGGCGAGCATCGACCGGATTTGGTTCTGCTGATTCGCCGGGTACATGTCAATGATGCGCTCGACCGTCTGTGATGCATTGACGGTGTGCAGCGTGCTGAGAACGAGGTGGCCGGTCTCCGCAGCGGTGATGGCCAAGGCGGTGGTCTCGAGGTCGCGCATCTCGCCGACGAAGATGATGTCCGGGTCCTGCCTGAGAGCGTGCTTCAGCGCGGATGCGAATGTGGGCATGTCGGCGCCGAGTTCACGCTGCTCGATCACGCTCTTGTTGGAAGCGAACGCATACTCGATGGGATCTTCGAGCGTGATGATGTGCTTCCGATAACGGGTGTTCATCGCCTCGATCATGGCGGCGAGCGTCGTTGACTTGCCCGAGCCGGTGTCACCCGTGACCAGGACGAGCCCGCGAGGCAGGTAGGTCAGCCGGCTGATGACCTCGGGGAGGTTCAGATTGGCCAGCGGCGGGACCTTGGTCTTGATCGCTCGCATCGCCAGACCGACCGCCTGTCTCTGCATGTGTGCATTGACGCGGTATCGGCACAGGCCGGGCACTTCGTGCGAGAAGTCAACGTCCTTACTCTCCTCGAACGTGGCGAGTTGCTCGGGCGTCGCCATGTGCTCGAACATGCGTTTCGCGGACTCGGGCGTGATGACGGGGTAGTCCATGGGCGTGACCACTGTGTGAACGCGCATCATGGGCGGGTGGCCCGAAATCAGGTGGATGTCTGATGCGTCGTTTTCGTGTGCGGTCCTGAGTATGTCTTCGAGTTTCATGGTATTTTTCCACGCCCGTCGACGAAGGTCCGAGTACGCACCGGCATCCTCGCGGCAGGCAACCGGTGGAACCATCGGCGTGAAACAAGATGCGGTTTACGGGCGCTTTGCGGAGATGAGCGAAGCCTTCGCGACTGGTTCGTCTGGGAGGCCCATAACCGTGTGTGGACGGTCAGATCGTCGCCTCTGTGACGCGCATCACTTCCTCGACGGTCGTGATCCCCTGCCCCACCTTCGTCAACCCATCCTGGCGGAGCGAGACCATGCCTCGCTCCAGGCACAATCGGCGGAACTCCGTCACGTTGGGACTTCGCGTGATGACGTCTCGGATCTGATCGTCCAGCACCAGCAGTTCGTACAACCCGGCTCGGCCTGCGTACCCGGTCTGCCTGCACCGCTCGCACCCGTTGGCGGTGACGATCTTGTCGGACGGCAGGCCGTTCATCACAAGGAACTCCGCGAGGTCGGCCGGCGGCGCATCGATCGACTTGCACTTGGCGCAGACACGCCGGACGAGACGTTGGGCGAGGACGACGTTGACCGCGGCGCCGATGAGGAACGGCTCGATACCGATGTTGATGAGCCGAGTGACCGAGGAGGGCGCGTCATTGGTGTGCAGCGTGCTGAGCACGAGGTGGCCGGTGAGCGACGCCTGGATCGCGATGGTGGCGGTTTCGAGGTCGCGGATCTCGCCGAGCATGATGACGTCGGGATCTTGACGGAGCAGCGCGCGAAGCGCGATGGCGAATGTCACGCCGATCCGTTCGTGGGTCTGCGTCTGCGTGATGCCCGAAACCTGGTACTCGATGGGGTCTTCGACGGTGGAGACGTTCAGTCGCTGCAGATCCATCTGGCGCAGGGATGCGTAGAGCGTGGTGGTCTTGCCCGAGCCGGTCGGGCCCGTGACGAGGATGATGCCGTGCGGCTGGGCGACGCTGCTCTTCCAGATCTGGAGCGTATTGTCGTCGAAGCCGAGTTCGTCGAGCCCGACACTGATGGACTTGGTGTCGAGGATTCGCAGCACAAGCTTCTCGCCGTGCGCCGTGGGAAGCGTTGACACGCGCAAGTCGAGTTTCCTGCCCTGGACGACGCAGCGGATTCTGCCATCCTGCGGCAATCGTCGTTCCGCGATGTCCAGGTTCGCCATGATCTTCAGACGCGATGTGATGGCTGCACTCATCGAGTGCGGCGGGTTCATTGTTTCGTAGAGCACACCGTCGATCCGCAGGCGCACGCGGAGTTTCTTCTCGCCCGGCTCGATGTGGATGTCCGACGCGCCGTCCTTGAATGCCGTCTGAATGATGTAGTTGACGTAACGAATGACGGGCGACTCGCCCGCCTGCTGCTCAAGGTCAACCTCTTGTGCGCTCTCTTGAACAACTTCGACGTCGTCTTCCTCGATGTCACCGAGGATCTCATCAACAACGTCGACATCGCTGGTTTCTTCTTCGGCGAACATCTCAAGCACGCCGCGGATGTCGTATGCGGGGACGAGCACGTGCTTGATCGGGATCCCGCCGAGCTTGCGCCTCACCTCGTCCAGCAGAAAGATGTCATCCGGCTTGGTCGTTCCGATCACCGCCCGACTGCCTTCACGGCGAAGCGGCATGAGCAGGTTGTCCTTGGCGAACTCGACGCCAAGGCGCTGCAGCAGCGTTCCGTCGTACTGCGGGCCGTCGCCGCTCAGGTCGATTCGCTCAAAATCGAGGCGGTTCACTTCGGCCACAACTTGGAGGAGCGCGGTCTCGTCGGCGCCGAGTTCGAGCAGAACGTCTTCGAGCTTCCTTCCAGGGGATTGCTTGATGACCTTCTCAGCCGTCGCCAGCCGTTCTTCGGTGATGACGTCTCGCTCAACGAGCAGGCGGGCCAGGTCGATCTGCTGCGTTTCATCCTCTGATGATGGCGCCCAGAGGTCGCTCAGCGAATCGCCCACCGATGAGTGTTGCGTGGCAGCCGGCTGCACGGGCACCGCCGGGTCGTCTCGCATCAACTCATCGACGGCAGCACTGTCCGCACCGAACCCTGAAGGCACTTGCCCGGATGACACAGCCGGGAGCGGCGAGAACGACTGCTCCGCCTTGTCAACACGATGAGATCCCGGCTTCGTAGGGTGATGCGCGGGCTTGGACCCATCCTGGTCGATGCCCAGCTCGTTCATCAGGCTGTCGATGTTCAGTCGCTTGGCCACAAGCCTGCTCCGTCGGATCGCCGTGTGGTCGGTGTGTCAGCCCTCATCGCCGAGCGACAACTGGAACGCTTGACCATCGTCGGTGGTGAGATCAACGGCGCGGTCGTTGATGGCGCGGATGATGAAGAAACCGCCGATGGTGTCGCCGATCTGGCGGAGTTCATTGTTGATGATGGCAAGCGGGTGAGCGCCTCCGGAAACGCTCTGGAGGTTGAGCGAGTCGAACGCGGTGAGGATTGCGTTCGTCCTTCGCTGCGCCTCGATTTCCTCTTCAGTGGGACCGTCGTCGTCGATGGGCGCTACGCCCGATGAATCGACCTCTTCGATAAAGAAGGGGTTCTTCTTGACCTGCTCGATCGGAACCTGTACTTCGACGCTTGCGGATCGGATGTCGGACATGACATCGTCGAACCGCTCAGCGGAGGCGACTTGCGTCGGGATGTGTACGTCGATCTCGACGAAGCTCAGCTTCCCGTGCGTGCCGATGTGGCGCATGGCGAACAGCGCGCCGACCGCGACGAGCATCACGATGACGATGAGCAGCGCGCCTGCTACGGGGCTTCTCTTGGCGGACGCATCTCCCGCAAGCAGCAGATCGTCACCGCCAGCCGGTTCCTGCGGTCCAAGCCCCGGCAGCGGTGAGACGACGCCTTCGTCGGATGAGTCGGTCAGCGGTGTCGGCGTCAGATCGGTCGTGTTGAGATCGGTCATGGCGTGACTCCTGCGGTGGAGGTCGGCTCAAAGCAAATGCTCAGCGTGAACTTCGCTTCCATGAACCCATTGACTTGGCTCGTGCGCTTCATCTCCAACTGAGGCATCTTGGTGATGCGAGGCATCTGCTCGACGAGCAGCAGGAACCGATAGAAGCCGTCGAAGTCACCGATGATCTTCATCTCCAGCGGGAGTTCCATCGCCAGCGCGATGGGCTTGGGGTCGCTCGTATGAACGCTGATCGGTTCGAGGTTGCACTGCTTGGCGACGTTCCAGACGTCCTGGAGGATCACTTCGACTTCATTGTGACTGGGAAGCTTGTCCTCGATGACCTCGATGGCCTGGGCGATCTCACGGTTGGCGCGCTCCAGGTCAGCGGTCTGACTTGTCGCGTCACGCAGCTCGTCCAGAAGCGCCTGCTTCTCCCGGATCTCCTCGCGCGCCTGCTGGATCTCCGCGTTCCTCGGTCGAAACACGAACCAGAAGCTCGCTGCGGGGACGGCAAGGAGAACAAGGAAGAACACGATTTCTCGCAATCCGAATCGCATGTCAATCGCCCTCCTGCCCGGTGTCAGCACCGGCAAGTCCCAGCTTCTTTTCCAGATCGAGAAGCGCCTGCGGCAACTCGCCGAACTTCAGCGTGTCCGCGGCCCGGTGTGAGTCGAATGACCGTTCCACGAGCATCGGATCGATCTGCCGCGCATCGGCGTTCGGGTTGAGCTCCATGTGGATGCGGAATTCGCGAACGAGTCGTTCGTCGACCATCGAGTTCTCGGAGTACTTGAGCGTGACGCTGTGAAGCAGCTCACAGCCGTTCAGCGCCGAAATGTACTGCGACACCTCGACGTCGGTCGGCGCGACGCCGACCAATTCAAGATTCGTGTCGTAGCGGGGCACCTCGATGCGCTGCTCCTCTTGATCCTCACTCGCATCGCCTTTTGTCTTTCGACGGCTGCCGAGGTCTTCGACACTCGACTTCTTCGAGGATCGGCGAGCGTGCTTGGGCTCGACGACCTCCAAGTTGAACTCCAGCAGACTCACCTCGTCGGGCATCCGGTTGATCAGCTCAGCGAGAAGCACGGAGCGGGGGACACGCTCGATCAGCGCCGCGGTCAGCTCGGCCTTGTGCATCATCGTTTCCTGCTGCAACTGAAGCAGGTCGAGCTGCTCGATCTCCTTGGCGGCGCTGGTGTACGCCACGTTGATCGCCTGCTGCTGCGACTTGACGCTGTTCCATTGGCGGTTGGTCACAAGGAAAGCGGCGACGACCGCTGCCATGACGACGGCGAACAGCGTGAGCGAGATGATGTTCGTGCGCCGCTCCGCGCGCTGCTCGACGTAGTCCTCCGGCAGGAAGCTGCTCTCGCTGTTCGAGTAGCGTTGATTCTGCTTCAAAGCACTCATGATGCGTTTTCCTCACAGGACACGGCTACAGATCCGTCGGGCTGACGCAAAGCCCCAATGGGACGGCCCAACCCGGATACGCTTGCGCCGGCGGGATCCCCTCGCCTTTCATGTTGGGGTGCCGGCTGAGACGGGCCAGCGGATCGCCCAGGTGCGCCCTGAGCCGAAGCCGTTTCGCCACATACTGGCACAGGTCCGCGCAGACCGATTCGCCGCCCAGGAAGATCGCTCGGTCAATCCGGCGCTCGGGGTACTTGGATTGGTGGTAACGCAGACACATCGAGATGTCGTCCGTCAACGTGTCGAGCAGCTCCGTCAGATCGACCGCGAGCGGATCGGCGAGGTCGGCCTGTGGGGCGTGCCTGATGTCGGGCGAGCGCATCTCGGGCGGCAGGTTGCCGGCGCACCGCTCCGCGACAGCGGCCGTCAATTCACGTGAGACCGTGTTTGAGGGTGCGGCGTCCGCCCTTGCGTGGAGCGCCTGGCGCCGCGCCGCTACTGCGGCTGAATCGCGCCCATCGTGGGTCGCCTGTGGCTGCCCGACCCCGTCTGTTCGCATGAATGTTGACGATGCGAGCCGGTGCTTGCGCGCCAATGTCAGGTCGCCGCCGACCTGCTCGCACGCGCGCTGGTCGAACTGCCTGCCCGCCACCGGGATGGCCTTGGCGAAGACGGGCGAGCGGCCGTGCGCGATGAGCACCTTCGTCGCACCCGCCCCGATGTCCAGGTACACGGTCGTGAGTTCGTCATCGGTGCGGTGCTGCGTGATGTGGTCAAAGGCGCGGAGCACGGCGAGCGGTTCCGCGTGCATGGCCACGGGGCGGAGTCGGCATGCCTTGGCCAACTCAACGAGCTTCATCACCAGGTCTCTGCTGACCGCGATGCCGATCACTTCGCATTGGCTCTGCGATCGGCGGTGTTCGCCGTCGATCACGATGTGGCGCAGCACGATGCTGTTCAGATCGCAGCCGGCCGTCGCGGCGAACTGCTCGCGGAAGTTCTGTTCGAATTGGGAGTCCTCACAACGAGGCACTTGCAAGTGTTGGATGACGGTTCGACTGGCGGGGATCGAGCAGGCGGCGCGTGCACCGGTGAGGCGCAGGCGACTGATGAGCGAGGACAGGTGCTCACGGGCGTACGCGAGGCGTTCGTTCACATCGTCGCGGATCGTGTCGGGAAACTCGATCTGGCCCATCCGCGCGATGACCGGGGAATCGTCATTCGACAGCCCCAGCACCTTCACGCTGGAAAAGCCGAAGTCGATCCCGATCAACCCAGCGTCGCGTTTCAGCACATTGAACGCCATATTCACTCCGTCTCCTGCCGAGCCGATAACACGGCACCGGTCGGCACACGGCGCGGCTGCAACCGGACCGTGTGACTGGCATCGGAGGAACCCCTTGCCTGGTTTAGCATTCCGGTCCAGACGGACCCTGATTCACGTGCGGCCGCGATGCCTTTGCCGACTGGATCGACGGGAAGGCCAACGTCCGAAAGATCGCTACCTCACGCTTGATCGCCGTCCAGCAGCTTCCGCAGCGCGCCGGCGAGCCGATCGACCGCCCGCTGCATGTCCCACGCCTGCCTCTCTCGTTCGCCGGTCGTGTTGCTCACAGCCCGCATCTCGCCTGCCGGGATGCCCAGACGCTGTGAGACCGCCAGCACCGCAGCCCCCTCCATCGCCTCAGCGACCGCGCCGGTTCGGTCCCGCACCGCATGGGCTGCCGCATCCGTCCCAGAACACGTCGCAACCGTGGCGATCGGCCCCGCGCGGTCGGCTGCTCGCTCGATATGGGCCTTGAGCGCGTCGGAGCAGGGGACCCGGTTGCCGACGAAGTCGCCGAGCGGAAAGCCGAGCCCCGTCATGTCCTGATGCCCACCCGGCGTGGCCAACCCCTCTTCGTAAAAGACAGACTCAGTCGCCGCGATGACCTCGCCCAGCTCCAGCCCGGTCCCCGGCAGCGCCCCGCACACACCCACGTTCAGCACGCAGTCGTATGGCTGCCTCGCCAGATTCCACGCCGTCGCCCCCGCCGCGTTAGCCCGCCCGACGCCGCTAACGACCGCCCAGACGCCGTCGCCGGCTCGCTGTGGCTCCCAGTCACCGACTTTCGGAGCCGTGACGCCGAACGGCGCCAGCTCGCGCGCCACCGCCGCCACGACCAGCACGCGCGGGAACGCTTCTCGGAATGCAGCAGTGTGTTGGTCCATGCCGTTAGGATACTACCGCCAAACAGTGGGGCCACGGAGGCGAATCACATGACCGAATCTGAACGTGTTGATCGGTTCGCTGCTGCATACAACCGGATCGACCATGCGCTGAGCGACTTGCTCGACGAAGAGCCCCGCCGACGAAGACACAGCTTCGCTGCGAAGGTGCGCATCGCGAGCAGGCGGAAAAAGCGGTTCCACAGGTTCGCTGACTTCCTGCTCGAGGTCGGTGAACTCCGCAACGCGATCGTGCATAACCGCACAGCCGATGAGATGTTCATTGCCGTGCCGAATGAAGAGACGGTTCTGGATCTTGAGCGAATCGAGCAGCGGATGCTCGACCCGGAGCGCGTGATCCCACGGTTTCAGCGGAAGGTCTTGACACTCTCGCCTGATCAGTCGCTCGCTGACACGTGGAACCTCGTGCAGGACAGTGGTTACTCACGCTTCCCCGTGTATGGCAAGGAGGGATTCGTCGGCCTGCTCACATCCAACGGGTTCACACGTTGGTGTGCGGGTCGGCTCAAGGGAGGCAGGCTTGAGATCGACGCCTCGGCGGTGAGCGTCGCGGAAGTGCTTGCGGTGGATTCTCGCAGGGACCGTGTCGCATTCGTGTCGCGCGAGGCGCTCGTTGACGATGTGGATGACATGTACAGTCAGCGGGGCGATGCGGGGCGACTGGAAGCGGTCATCATCACCGAGCACGGCAAGCGGCACGAACGACCAATTGGCCTGATCTGCGCTTCGGACATCGCGGCGCTCGAAGACTGACCCTCGCCACAGGCGCCGGCCCGATCGCTCGCTACACACCATGCCTCCTTCACGCTTTCCACGAATAGCAATCGTCTTGGCCGGCCTGCTCCTGGCAGCGTGCCCGCTCAGCTACCACCTGCTTGACAAACCCATCACGCGCGCCGTCGATCAGCTTTCTCCCGGCGTGGTGCTGCCGTGGCGCATCATCACCGAACTGGGCTTCGGGCTGCCCTACCTCGTCGGCCTGGCGGTGTTGTTCGTGATCCTCCGCCGACGGCCGCAACACCGCATCGCAGCCAATCGCTGCGCCTTCGCATGGTGTGCCATCGTCGTCGCCGGCGCGATCGTCAACGCCGTCAAACTCATCGCCTACCGCCCCCGACCCGGCCCGTTCCTCACCGAAGGCCGATTCGGCTTCACGCTCTTCTGCGACGGCCCGGACGCCGCGTCGTTTCCATCCGGGCACGCCGCCACGATCGCTGCGGTGTGTCTCACGCTGTGCCTGTTCCACCCGCGCCGCTGCGTCTGGTGGTTGACGCTGATGGTCGCCGTTGCGCTCAGCCGTGTGATCATCGCATGGCATTTCCTCAGCGACGTGTTCGCGGGCATCGCGGTGTCGTCGATGGTGATCGCGGTGCTTGTCGTCATCTTCGAGCGCCGTCGCATTGATCTCTGGCAATCGGACGGGTAGCACGGCTGACTGTTCCAAGAGAATCAAGCACCGGTCAGAACTGCACCTTGAGAAACGGCCGAACGACCAGGGCGGTCAACATCGACACGACCAGAAACGTCACCCACCACGCGATGCGCAGCCCAAAGATCGGTGTCACGCGATCGGGATACCTGACCACAACCGCTTGCACGGGCGAGTCGGATGCAAACGCAGGCTCGCCGGGATGCGCGATGCGATCCCATAAGCCCGGCCCGGCGCGACGAGGATTCACCGTGAGGAGTTGATTCTCGCTCCCAACAACGGTCAATCGCTTCTCGACGGATGTATCGCCCACTCGCCAACCAAGCGGCTCAACCTGATCCGTATCAACACGAATGCGCCAGTAGACGGCATGGGCTGCGCCATCGCGCAGCGGCGGGATTTCGATCGTCACTCCGGTCGGCACATCCAGAACCGTGTCGCGGCCTTTCTCCCAATCCGCAGGTGAGAGATGCAACTCGACGACCGCTGACTCGCCCGCGCGAAGTGGACGGTGCTCGTAACGCAGGGCAAGTTGCGTGAGCACGATCACAAACGGGATCACCATGACCGCCATCGGAACGAGCGAGTACGCCAAACGCAGGCCGATGAGCCGCAACAGGCGCCCCTGAGCGCGCAGCGCAACGCCCAGATCATCCCGAAAGAGTTTCAGTGAGAGCAGTTCCGCCCGCGTTCGATTTGTGATGCTGCGCAACGCCTTCTGGTTCGACGTGAAGCGAAAGACGATCGTCATTACAACGCCGGCCACGATCGAACACACGACAAGCGTGATGATCGGCGGCCAGTCTGTAGCGGGGGCGAGGATCAGTTCGCCGACCTTCGTGAGTAGTGCGTTGATCGTGTTCATTCACCCATCACCAAGTCGCGCCGTTCTGTTCATTGCATGTATCACTCGATATACCCCAGCCCCCGCAATTGATCTTCGGCGTGCTGATCATCGGATGTCTCTTCGAGGCGTTCGACCTCGCGTGTGAGCACGTGCGTGATGAACTCCTCGGTTGAGGCATAGCCCGCTACCTCCGCCGTTTCCGCCAATCGCTCGTACAGAGCCTTGTCGATCTTGATCTTGTGAGAGAACATGTTTCGCTATGCGCTCCGTCGTTGCGGGTTCGATTATGCGAGAAGGAGTCGGCCTTTCATTGGCGCCGGCGGTTTGACGCCGAACGCACCGAGGATTGTCGGTGCGATGTCAAGCAGCGTCGGATCATCCACGGCGATCGGCTCGGTGGCGAGCAGAATCCCCGGAAGCAGATGTGGTGCAATACAGTGCGTGCCGCTCCAGCGATCACGGTTGTCGACGATGATTTCGCGAGGAATGCCGCCCAATGCCGTCGCCCAGCTTGCTCGGTAGCCCTCCGCGTAGCCAATGATCATGTCAGGCGCAATGTGTGGGTCCGCATCCGGGTAAAGCTCCGATACGGGATATATCTTCTCGATGACGCGCGATCCGTCGTCATCACGCAGGTCCATGAGCTTGCGCTTGATCTCGTCGAGCAGCGATTGGCGTTCCTCGGTGGAGATAATACCGTACTTCTCTCGGCCTTCGAGATTAATGTACAGGCCGTTCAGTCCCATTGCATAAGCAATCGTTCGCGACCAGTCCACATTGAGCAAGTACTCCGTCTTCCCCTGCCTGCTCGGATCGATCAGTGTGATGTAGCCGTTCTCAAGGAGGAACGTATTGATACTGACCTCTCGCCGAAACGTCGTGAAGCCGTGGTCGGAGAGGATCATGAGCAGATCGTCATCGCGGAGTGTCGCCAGCGTTTCGCCGACCACCTGATCCATACGAATGTAAAGATTGTCGATGACGTCGGCGTACCGATCGCCTTGCTCGGGCAGTCTACCAGGGTGATCGGGGTCGCGGTCTCGCCAGAACATGTGCTGGACGAGGTCGGGCGTTCCGAAGTATGAGAAGAGGCAGCCGCGATCGGACTCAGTGAGCGCGCTATGGTATTCGCGGATCTTCTCGGTGAGCACAAGATCTGTCTGCGCGAGGAATTCATCTTCGTTCAGGGCGCCGCGGCTCAGGGCTTTCGTATCCTCCGGAATGCCCGTCGTGTAGAACCGGCCGTTGCGCCTCGCAAGGTCGCGCGCCAGGCTGCGGGGCGTGCTGATGGGGTTGGCGGGCTGAATCGGATCGAGGTTCGCGGGGCTGGCATACAAGCGCAGCTCGGGATGGACTTGCTTCACATAGAAGCGCACCATTCCGCCTATGGATGTCGGGGCCTGCATTGCGGATAGAGCTGTGGAACAGGGAATACCCGTCTCGAAGTCAACGTGGACCCAGTCGCTCCATTCGCCTTCGGCAAGCAGAATCAGTTCGTCGCCGACTTCGATCTTGACGACAGCCGACTCGGGATCACGTGTGATGCGAATCTCGACGGTGAGGATGTTCGGTTTGCCTGCGTCATCGAGTTCCTTGAGGAAGTTGACCGGGCCTTCCAGCAGGGCCGTGCCGTGATGATCGGTCAGGTCGAGGCGAACGAACTTACCACCGCCGACGCGCCGACCTTTCTTTCGCTCATCGGTGGCGAAGACTGTGAATTCACCATAAGTGCCGAGCAAGTCGGGCGTGCCCATGCCTGCGAGGCATCGCAGTTGACCGTCGCCGACAGCGCTTGGAGGCGGGAACGTACCGGGCAGATGGTAGATACCGACATCCGTGCCGCGCTGCGTGAGCGCATCCCAGAACGTCGGTCCGCGGCGGAGCGACTTGGCCGTACCACCCGACAACGGTAGACGCCACGCCCCGAGCGGCAGCGCCCAATCGTGCTTCGCCTCCACCGTGGTCGCAAGCGAAAAGTACGGCGTCACCGCGAGGGATGAACCGGCGGGATTCGGGTCACGGTGGATGAAGTCGAAAATCGCATGCGTGCCCGGGTCGGTACCGCTGATAATACTTGAGAACGCAACGGGCGTGATCGGCGGCGTACTTGTCGCCAGTGATGTGAACCCGCCCCGCTGCGCCACCTCGGTGAAGTTTGGCATCCGCCCCAGATCCATCAGCCCTCGCACGATTCGCGGATCCAGCCCGTCGAAGGCGAGCACCACGACACGACGATGGCGAGCAGCGCCCCCGCTACGTGGCAAGTCATCGCAGGCGCAGAGCATGGTGCTCCCCGCTGCTGACAGCATGATCTCTAGGAACGTTCTTCGACGCATCGTAGCGACTTCCCATCCATATACTTCGGTTTCCCAACGCCGAGCAGTTCGAGCGCGGTCGGCGCCACGTCGATGATGTTCGCACCGCGCCCGTTGAGCTTCTCGCTACTGAAAAGTACGCCGGGCACAAGTTCGGGGTGGATGCAATGATCGCCGCTCCACGCCTTGGTGTTGTCGCTGAACACGCTCGGCCCGCACTTCCCGATCACGGCATCCCACGACACACGATACCCGCTGCGATAGCCGACGATGATGTCCGGCGCCGCGTCAACATAAGGCCCGTGGTATGCGCGATCACGCGGCACCGCTTCGTGAATCGCGACCTCATTCGACTCATCATCGCGCAAACCCGTCAGCAGATCACAGAGCTCGCGCAGCAGTTCATCTTTCTCCTTCCCAGGTGAAACGATGCCGTGCCCTTCCCTGCCGCGCTCATTGATGTAGATCCCCGCCAAACCCAGCGCGTACGCCTTCGTCTTACTCCAGTCGATGTCAGCGAGGTACGCGCCGCTCGGAACCTCCGCGCCGTCTCGAAGCGCAAGGTAGCCGTGCTCGCGCAGCAGCGCGTTGAGATCCACACCTCGCCGAAACGGCTTGAAACCGTGATCCGACATGACGAACAGGGCGGTATCATCGTCGATCGCGGCAACCGTGCGACCGACGAGGTCATCCATCTTCTCATACATCTCGCGGATGACATGCTCGTGCGCCGCACGGTCGCCGTTCCGCAGCGCGGGGTGATCGTCGTCGATGAACCGCCAAAACATGTGTTGGATTCGGTCCGGGCCGTCGAACACGCACACGACAAGCCCTCTGCGGATGCGCCGAAGCGAGTCGAAGAACATCTGTTCGCGTTCCGCATGAATACCGTATGCCTGCGTGAGAAACGCGTCCTCTGTCATACGTTTCTCGGACAGCGACCACGTATCCTCAGCCAAGCCGAGTGTTGAGAACGTACCCTGCAAGCGCGCCAGGTACGTCGAATACACTCGCGGATGCGAAATGGGCATCACCGGCTTGTCCGGATCGATCTGGACGGGCGTGCAGTACATCGCAAACGGCCGGTCGAATTGCTTGAGATGGAATCGGCACACGCCGCGCACCTTCACGAGACCGGGCACCGGGCGGAACGTAACACGGACCCAATCCGTGAACCGACCAGGCGTGAGCGGGATCTTTTGACCGTTCACGGAAAGAACGACCGACCCGTTGCGGCTGCGCGTAACCTTGAACGGAATGCGCAGCTCGGGATGATCCGCTCGCAACGTGTTGTCAGGCCCGCGCAGGAACGATCGCACGGTATCGCCGTTTCGCTCGACTTGGATCACGTCGCCGCCGACCTCGCCATCCGTCGTGCTTCCGTCTGTGCCGGACTCAGTGAAGTACGAGAAGATGCCATGCGTCCCGCGCAGGTCGGGCACGCACATCGCGGAGAGTTGCACGCCGTGGAATCGGTCCGGCGGATAGGTGATGGGAACGCGCAAGACGGCGCTGAAGACGCCCGCCTCACCAAGGACGGTCCAGAAGGGCTTGCTGCGGCGCAGGCCGGTGATCCGCGGCCGACTCAGCGGGATGACGTATCGGCCAAGCCGAAGCGAGCGCCCACCGGGGCGGATGCTGACCGACGACTGCGTCGGCCGATATGTAGTGGGGTTGCGGGAGATGAAGTCGAAGATGTTGTGCTTGCCCGGGTTCGCGCCGGTGCTGAAGGAGGACCATGCGACGGGTGAGAGCGGCGGGTACGTTGTGCCAAGGTGGAGATATGAGCCGGCATCACGCAGCTTGGCGAGGTTGGGCAGCCGACCCTCATCCATGAATCGCTCGGTCAGCGTCGGTTCGAGGCCGTCCAGCCCGAGAACGACGACGCGTTTGACGTGGGCGTTGGCGTATGCCCGCCTGCCTCGCAGCGCCCGCCAGATGAACCGGATCGGCCAGGTCAGGGCGAAGAAGACCGCTGAGATGAGTGCTGACAGAACGACGAGGAACGACCCGAGCAGTGCGATACCAGCCCCAGGGCCGATGTAGGCCTGTTGGGCCGAGTCATCCGCCCCATCCAGCCGATGCAGGAGCGCGAGAAAGGCGCAAGCCGCAGCAGCCTTGAGCAACGTGGCGCCGCGCCGCCGCCATGCCCGGGCCTCAGAATCTCGTCGAAGCGTCAGCATCACATCTCCGCGCAGCCCGCAAGATACCAAGTCCCGGTCGCATGGATTCCGCGCGGGGTGCCGGCGCTGTTGTGGCGGACCGTCTGTGACCCGACAATGTGGGTTCCACGTTGCTCAAACGCCGGGCTGCCTGCCCGCGGAAAGGCGAACCCGTGTCGCTCAGCTCACCCAACCGAAAGACCATCGCCACCCTGCTCGCCGCTGCACTGATGCTGCCCACGGGTTGCGACCGCAGCGAGCCGCAGGATGAACCGGGAAGCCCCCCCGCTGCCATCGCCGCCGGCCCGAGCGTGTTGCTCATCACCATCGACACCACACGGGCTGACCATCTCAGTTGCTATGGCTGGCCGGAGACGACAAGCCCGAACCTCGACCGCCTTGCCGAGCGGGGCGTCCTGTTCGAGCGTGCCTACGTTCAAGCGTCGGTGACGCCCGTCTCACATGCGTGCATTCTCACGGGGCTGCACACCTACAACCACGGGCTGCGATTCCTGCACGGGTACGAGATGACGACGCTTCCCGATTCGTGCACCACGGCTGCCGAGTTCTTCCATGACGCCGGCTACGACACCGCCGCCTTCGTCAGCGCGTTTCCCGTCGCCAAACGCTTCGGCCTGCACCAGGGATTCGATGTCTTCGACCAGGACTTCCTCACCGGTCCCGAGGAGGGCCGTGTCTCGCAGCAGGGCACGATCAACACGGGCCTCAACCAGCGCCGTGCAGACAAGACGACGGACCTCGCGCTTGCCTGGCTCAAGAAGCAGCACGACCCGTTCTTTATGTGGGTTCACTACTTCGACCCGCACGATCCGATGGTCGTCCCGCCGACCGATTTTGTCGACCCGTCGGCGCTCACGGGTACGCAGCAAGAGAAGCTGCGCTCGCTCTATGACGCTGAGATCCGCTTCATGGATCAGCAGATCGGCCGGCTGTTCGACAAGCTTGATCTCGATAACACCGTCATCGCGGTCATCGCCGATCACGGGGAAGGCTTGGGCGATCACGACTGGTGGACGCACGGCATCCTGTACGAAGAGCAGATCCACGTGCCGATGATCGTCGCGGCGCCGTCGGTCCCGGCCGGGCGGCGTGTGCCCCACAACGTGCGGTCGATTGACCTGTTGCCGACGATTCTTGATGTGGCGGGCTTCGATGCGCAGGCTCAGCCGGCGATGGATGGTCAATCACTTGTCCCGCTTTTTGAGCCTGACGCGCCGGACCCAGGCTTGACGATCTACAGCGATGCGCTCGATCTGAAGATGTACCGCTTCGCCACGCTCGACCCGGCCATCCGATTCGTCGATCGCAAGCCCGACATGCTGCTCTCGCTGATCATCGGCGACCACAAGTACATCCATCACTTCATGCATCATCAGGAAAGCGAACTGTTTGACTTGGCGCAGGACCCGGACGAGTCGCACAACCTGGCGCAGGCCTCGCCGGAGATCGTCATGCGTATGCGACAGGAGCTGCAAGCACTGGACTGCCTGCCCAAACGGCCCGAACAGACCGAAAAGCCGATGTCGGATGAGGATGCTCGCCGACTGCGCTCGCTCGGGTATGTCGGAGGTGATGAGGAGGAAGAAGAGGACGACGATTGAGCAAGATTGCTCGCGTGTGCCCCGTGTTGGTCACGGCATCAGATCCGTCTCGTTGCGGATTCTCTCCTGCGGTTGGCCTGTATGGCCCGCCGCTTCGGGGTACAAAGCTGCCAGACCATCCGCGTTCGCAGGACACGGTCCGCGCTCCGTGATGAGTGCCGTCACCAGGCGCGCCGGTGTGACGTCGAACGCGTAGTTCGCTGCGGCGCTGCCCGCCGGACCGATCGTGACCGTCACCTGTGACCCTTGGTCGTCCCGGCCGGTCACTTGCGTGACCTCACGCGCATCCCGCTCTTCGATCGGGATCTGATCGACGCCGTCCGTGATCGACCAGTCGATCGTCGTGCCGGGCAACGCGACATAGAACGGCACACCGTTGTCATGGGCAGCGAGCGCCTTGAGATACGTCCCAATCTTGTTGCAGACATCGCCCGATGCGGTGGTGCGATCGGTTCCGACGATGCAGCAATCCACCAGGCCGTGCTGCATGAGGTGGCCGCCCGTGTTGTCCGCGATGATCGTGTGCGGAACGCCGTGCTGCGCGAGTTCCCATGCGGTGAGGTTCGCACCTTGGTTGCGCGGGCGCGTCTCGTCGACCCACACGTGGACGGGGAGCCCATCATCGTGTGCCATGTAAATCGGCGCCAGCGCGGTGCCCCAGTCCACGGTTGCGAGCCAGCCTGCGTTGCAATGTGTGAGGATGTTCAGCCGATCCCCTCGCTGTTTGTCGTGCAGAGCAAGCAACAGGCCAAGCCCGTGCTTGCCGATCGCGCGGTTCGTCGCCACATCGTCATCACACAACACCGCTGCCCGCCGGTACGCCGCGGTAGCTCGCTCCGTCTCCGGCAGCGCCGCCACCGCCTCCCGCATCGCGTCAATCGCCCAGCGCAGGTTCACAGCCGTCGGCCGGGTCTGCAGCAGCAGATCACACGCTGTGGACAACGACGCATCCGACGAATCGCTGCGCAGCGCGAGCGCCAGGCCGTACGCAGCGGTGGCTCCGATGAGCGGCGCACCGCGAACGACCATCGTGCGGATCGCGCTCGCTGCATCATCCAGAGTCGTCAGGCGGGCCATGATGAATTCGTGAGGCAGTTTCGTCTGATCGACGACCTCAACCGACCAGCCGTCGCTCGCCAGGGTGATTGATCGATACGGCGTGCCATCTACGTTCATGTCGTGCTCCCGATGTGATGCGCTCGCATGGTGCGGGACGCTACCGGTGATGCTAACTGATGGTCCCCGCTGACGGACGGCGATACACTGCGCTTGCCTCACAGTTGCCCGTGGGCCGATTATTTCCGCGATGAAACGAGACCGCAGCCATTTCGCCGATGTTCAGCAGCACGTCGCGGCGACGATGCGGCGGATCTATCGCTACGGCATGACGACCATGTCAGGCGGCAACGTCTCCTGCCGAGATGAGGCAGGCGATCTCTGGATCACACCCTCCGGGCTTGACAAGGCTCGTGTGCAGCCCGCGGACATCGTTCGCATCACAGCCGACGGGGCGATCGAGGGAGATGGCAAGCCGTCCTCTGAGCATCCGTTTCATCAACGGATCTGCCGCGATCGGCCTGATGTTCGAGCGATCGTCCACGCCCATCCCGCTGCGCTTGTCGCACTGAGCATCTGCCACGAGATCCCCGACACGACGATCCTCGCCCACGCCCACCGCATCTGTGGAACGGTTCGCCGAGTTCCGTACGAGCCGTTCGGCAGCGATGCGCTCGCCCGCGAGGTCGCCCGCACGTTGGCGGATGGCGCTGTGTGCGCCATACTTGACAATCATGGCGTCGTCACCGTCGGCGCCGACCTGCGCGAAGCGTTCGCCCGTCTCGAAACGCTTGAGTTCACCGCGCGGACGTTCATCGCGGCGCATCGGCTCGGCTGTGTGCAGCGCCTCACCGTCGAGCAGATCGACCATGCGCGACTGGATTGGGAACCCAACGCCGACCTGCAGCCGATGTATGAAGGCGAGCACGCTCTTCGGCGAGAAGTGTGCCGACTGGTTCGACGAGCGCACCGGCGTCATCTCATCACGAGCGCGTGGGGCACGTTCTCCGCACGCCTGGGAGGGGATGCGTTCCTCATCACGACGCACGATGCAGATCGGGCGACGATCCGGCCGGGTGAGTTGGCGTGCATTAGCGGCATGCCGTCAGATAGCACCGTGATGATGCACCGCGCGATCTACGAGAAGCACGCACAGATCGGCGCGGTGATTCGCGCCGCCCCGGCGAGCGCCGCTGCGTTTAGCGTGAGCAATGCACCTTTCAACGCACGCTGCACGGGCGAGAGTGCCCTGCTGCTCCGCGATGTGGCGCGCGTGTCGTTTGATGCGTTCTGCGAGCGACCCGAGCGGATCGCGGAGATCGTGTCGCTCGATCGGCCGACCGCGATCATCGAGAACGCCGGCATCCTCGTCGTCGGCACGTCCGCTCAGGATGCCTTCAATCGGCTGGAGGTACTGGAGTTGACCGCCGAGTCAACGATCGACGCCGCAGCACTCGGCGACGTTGTCACACCGTCCTGATCCAGAACGCCCCGACGCGGAGGCGGCGTGGGGCTGTTTACTGCACTGACGCGCGTCGTAACGCCATGCTCGCAAGGCGATCGAGGAGGCCCGGCCAAGATGGCCGGGCTATGTGCACAAACCGAGCGGTTTGAGTTCTGGGGAGCGTGTGGCGGAGGAAAAGCCCCGCTGACGTCGATGGAATAAGTACGACAACACCATCAACTCAGAAGGGCATGCCACGATTGTCGATCATCAAGGGCGGGCGATCTTCGCACCATTTGAGCGCGGTGAAGGTGATCCGAGCCACACGATCCCCGGCGTGGGACTCGGACTCGCCCTGTCGCGCGGACTCGCCCGCGACCTCGGCGGGGACCTCGCATGTGACGGATGCGTCTCGCCCGGCGCGTGCCTCACACTGACGCTGCCAACCCACGGCTGATCCGCCTGAAGCGCATCGCTACACCCGCGTCGGCTCGGCGTCCGACCCTTCTTCTTCATCCGGCGATGTCCGGGCGTTCGCACCGAGCATCCACGCGCAGCCGCACTCGGGGCAGACCGTCATCCCGTCATCCGGATCGGTAGGCAGATGTGTCACGTCGTAGCCGCAATGCGGGCAGCGCGAGTACCTGAGCATCGCGGCGGCGATGTGGCTGAAGCGCGCCCGCTTCAGGAAGTGCCAGACCACGAGGAATACGACGGAGAAGTACAACATGGCGGAAGTCTTGGCATAGGGGGCGTCACGGAATCCATCCATGATGAGCGAATGAGTGAACAAGCCTCCGACCAGGAGCAGTGCGATCACGCTGATAGTGAGCGCGCCTCGCTCCTTTCCCGAGATTCGCACGCCTTTCTCTTGAGCGATGGCGCGCAGCGTGTCAGCGTCGATCACATCGTGCTGACGCAGCAGGTACATCGCGACCGGGTCCAACAGCGTCACCGACCTGCCCCGCGCATCCTTGGCCCGTAGGCGCTTGCTTTTTTTCATCTTGTGCGGTTCGCTCATCATCCAGCCCTGACGCACCGTCGTGTTCTGCACAGCTGAGTGCCTTACCTATGCCACCGCTCGACATCTTACGCCGATTCTACCAGGCAGTCGGCGCGAGGCTGCTCATCAACAGCGCTCCGGTCGCGAAGTCACGCATCGGCCGGCGGACCCGCAACCGGGCAGTGATCGCTCTGTAGGATGATTGCCTCGCAGGCGCGCATCACGAGGACCGAACCATTGCATGGGAACAGTCATGGCGACCACATCACGCCCCTACGCAGACAAACGCGACCTGGACCGTGTGTCGCAGTTCCTCGCCGAGACCTACGCCATGCTCGGTCGGCCACACAACTGGCTGATCGACCGTTGGGTCAATCTGCGTTACTCGAACTACGCCGAGACCGACCCTGCTCGCAAACCGGATTGGGAGTCTGAGATCCGCGTGTGGGAAGAGGATGAGCAACTGGTCGGCCTGGTGGTTCGCGAGGGAACGAGTGGCTATGCGCTCCAGGCGCATCCTCGCTTCCGTCAGCTCGAACCTGAGATGCTCGATTGGTCCGAGCGCCAGCACGTGGATCGCAGGCCGCCGAATAAGGACAGTTGGCCGCTCCAGATGGAAGTGTATGAATGGGATGCGCAGCGCGCGGAGTTGCTGACCGATCGCGGCTATCAGTGCCGCCATCAGATTGCGCAGCATCGTAGACGATCCTTGGAGCAACCCATTCCCTCACCGCCAGTTCCCGATGGATACCAGATGCGGGCGATGCGGTGTGACTTGGATGAGAAGCGCAGGTACGTCGACTCGCTCAGTGCGATCTTCCCGCATTACGGCAAGCTCTGGATCACGGACTACCCATCGCATTCGCCGGAGGAGCGCCGGGACATCGCGGTGCAATCGACGTGTCCTCGCATGCACGCGCCGCAGTATCGACCCGAACTGGACTTGTGTATCGAAGCGCAGGATGGTCAACTCGCCTGCGTGTGCACGTTCTGGCTGGACGAAGTGAACCGCCTGAGCATCATCGAACCGATGGGCGTTCACCCCGACCATCGGAAGCGAGGCCTGTCCCGGGCGATCATGCTTGAAGGGATGCGCCGCAGCCGCGACCTCGGCGCTCAGTGGGCGGACACCACCTCGTATACCGAGCCCGCACATCGAGCCTACGAGTCCGTCGGCCTGGCGCCTGTCGAGTCAATCGCGGAATGGAGCAAGCAGTTCTGATCGCCCCGCTACGATGACACAAGCGAGCGAGCGATGTTCACCGCGGCACCGGCATCGGATGCGTAGGCGTCGGCTCCAATCTCGTCAGCATACGACTGCGTCACCGGCGCGCCGCCGATCATGAT